>DATADX010000050.1:0-44347 GCA_036258315.1 Solirubrobacterales bacterium | reverse complement strand
CTCGAAGCTCTCCTCGGGGATCTGGGCGATGTCGTAGCCGGCCGAGAACGCCCCGCCCTCGCCGGTGAGGATGACGCAGCGCGTCTCGATCCCGTCGTCGAGGCGCGGCATCGCCTCCGCGATCGCGCCGAGGACGTCGTGATCGAGCGCGTTCCGCGCGTCGGGCCGGGAGATCGTCAGCCGGGCGACGGCCTCGGCGGGCCGATCGAGCTTCAGCTTTCCTTCAGCCAGTGCTTCTGGCGTCGCCATCAGCGGGTACCTCCTCCGCTTCGCGTCCGGCGGTGCCGGGTCACAGGACGGGCCGGAGGGATGCTGAGGACACGTGCGTCTACTCGAGTACGACGAGGACGTCGCCTTCGGATACCGACTGACCCTCCTCACAACGGATCTGCGCCACGGTGCCGTCATCCTCGGCCTCGACCGGCATCTCCATCTTCATCGACTCGAGGATGACGACCGTGTCGCCGTCGGAGACCTCGTCGCCGACCTCCACCTCGACCTTCCAGACGGTGCCGGTTATGTGGGCCTCGATGTCCGCCATGGCGCGGCACAATATCCCGCCGTGCCGGAAGCCGACGCTCCGGCGCGAGCGGCGGTCACCCGGATAGCCTGCCCGCGTGATCCTCGCGATCGACCAGGGCACGACCGGGACGACCTGCATCGTCTTCGATCGGGAGGGGCGGCCATGCGGCCGCGGCTACAGCGAGTTCCGCCAGCACTTCCCGCAGCCGGGCTGGGTCGAGCACGACGCGGCCGAGATCTGGGAAGTGACCCGGAAGGTCGCGATCGCCGCGCTCGCCGATGCGGGCGTCCAGGGGGCGGACCTGGACGGGATCGGGATCACGAACCAGCGCGAAACGGTCGTCGCGTGGGACCCCGAGAGCGGCGAGCCGATGCATCACGCGCTCGTCTGGCAGGACCGCCGCACCGCCCTTCGCTGCGACGAGCTACGCGAGACCGACGGGGTGCTGGAGCTGGTCCGGGAGCGCACCGGCCTCGTCATCGACCCCTACTTCTCGGGCACCAAGATCGAGTGGCTGATCCGCAACGCCGCCGTCGAGGGCGCCGTGTTCGGCACGATCGACTCCTGGCTCGCCTTCAAGCTCACCGGCAGGCACATCACGGACTACACGAATGCCTCGCGGACGCTCCTGTTCGACATCCGGCGGCTCGCCTGGGACCCGGATCTGTGCGAGCTGCTCGGCGTCGACCCCGCGCGGCTGCCCGAGCCCGTGCCGTCCGCCCACGTGAACGGAACGACATCGGTGTTCGGCGGCGAGGTCCCGGTCGCGGGCATCGCCGGCGACCAGCAGGCGGCGCTGTTCGGCCAGGCCTGCCACTCGCCGGGCGAGGCCAAGAACACCTACGGCACGGGCAGCTTCGTGCTCCTGAACACCGGCCCCGCGGTCCCGCCGCCTGAAGATGGCCTGCTGACGACGGTCGCATGGGGGCTGGAGGGGGAGACCGACTACGCGCTCGAGGCCGCGATCTTCGTCACAGGCGCGGCGGTGCAGTGGCTTCGCGACGGCCTCGGGATCATCGCTGAGGCAGGCGAAAGCGAGGGACTCGCGGCTTCGCTGGACTCGAACCACGACGTCTATTTCGTCCCGGCGCTGACCGGCCTGGGCTCGCCCTACTGGGATCCGTACGCCCGCGGGACGATCGTCGGGCTCACCCGCGGGAACGGCCGGGCGCACCTAGCCCGGGCCGCGCTCGAGGCGATCGCCTATCAGACGGTGGACGCGGTGCGCGCGCAGGAGGCGGTCTCCGGTCAGACCATCCCCGAGCTCAAGGCCGACGGCGGCGCGGTCGTCAACGGGTGGTTGATGCAGTTTCAGGCGGACGTCCTCGGGGCCCCGGTGGTCGTTCCGGAGGTCGCCGAGACGACGGCGCTCGGCGCCGCGTACCTCGCCGGGATCGCAACCGGGCTCTGGGACCGCCAGCAGGTCCGCGAGATGTGGCGGGAGGAGCAGCGCTGCGAGCCGCGGATGGGAGCGGCTCAGAGGGAGGAGCTGATCGGGCGCTGGCACCAGGCAGTGGAGCGCTCGCGCAGCTGGTCCGAGACGTAACCGCCGACGCAGGAACGGGTAGAAACCAACACGTGCCGCCTCGCGTGGAGGCGGTTCTGGTTCGGAGAGAATGGCCAAGGTCAATCCCAAGGACATGAAGCCGCAGGTCTATAAGGACCCGCGCCCCGCTTCATACTTCACGCGCTTTCACGACAGCGCGCGCAAGGGGATCGGCTTCATCTACGACCTCGGGAGGGTGATCCTCACCCTCCCCACGATCCTCATGTTCCGAACCAGGGCGATCGGCGTCGAGAACGTGCCCGCGCACGGGAAGGTGATCGTCACTCCGAACCACTTCAGCCAGATGGATCACTTCCTCGTCGCGGTCTACCTGCACCGCAAGGTCCAGTTCATGGCGAAGTCCCAGCTGTTCGGCAACTCGCTCCTCAACTTCATCTTCCTTCACGGCGGCGTCTTCCCCGTCCGCCGCGGTCACAACGACGAGGAGGCGTTCAAGACCGCGCACACGGTGCTCGACAAGGGGGGCGCCCTGCTGATGTACGCGGAGGGCGGCCGCTCTCGCACCGGCGACCTCGGCGAGCCGAAGCGCGGCGTCGGCAAGATCGCGCTCGAGTCCGGCGCCCCCGTCGTCCCGGTCGCGATCCATGGCTCCGCCCACGTGCGCGGCTGGAAGCGGCTCCATTTCCCGAAGGTCACCATCCAGTACGGCGAGCCACTCTCCTTCCCGGCCAAGGCGCACCCGACGCGCGAGGAGCAGCAGGTCGTCGCGAACAAGGTCTTCGACCACGTACGCGCGATGTACGTAGACCTCGAGGAGAACGGCCGCCGAGACGTCCTCAAGCGCGTCCGCGAGGGCCTCCCGGCGGGCTCCCCCGAGCCCGGCGCCCCCGCCCGGACCCGCTCGTAGCCGCACCCGGCGCGTGAGAGGACGTTCGGCCGGCTATTGCTCGTAGCGCGCGTCGAGCTTCGCCCAATAGGCAGCGTCGTGGCCCGGGACCAGCAGGGCATAGGGGTACCCCTGCCGGTAGGCCTGCATCTCCTTCAGGGACCGCTGCCAGTTATGGCGGTCCTGGACGTGGTCGGGCTCGGTATCGCCGTCGAGCTCGGTCCAGTCGTAGGAGGCGTCGCCGCAGATCACGAAGTCACGCCGCGGGAGCCGGCAGATCACCGACATGTGGCCGGCGCTGTGGCCCGGGGTAAAGGCGAGTCGGACCGAGCCGTCCCCGAACAGGTCGAAGGTGCGGCCGAACGGGCCGTACGACTCGATCGGGTCGCCGTCGAAATCGACGGTGCAGTAGTCGAAGGCATGGTCGTAGTGCTGGGGGCGATAGCCGCGCCGGAGCTTCGGGTGCTCCGTAGCCTCCCGCCACTCGTCGGCGCTGACCACGAAGATCGACTCCGGGAACTCCGAGATCGCGGACGCGTTGTCGAGGTGGAGGTGGGTGAGGATCACGGCTACGACGTCGCCGGGGCCGATGCCCTTGTTGCGGAGCTGGTTCGTGACGTCGCGCCCCTCATCGAGCTGGAAATAGCCGGCCGGGCCGCGGCCCATGTTATGGCGGGGATCCGAGGCGACCGAGGGGTGCAGTCCGGTGTCGACGAGGACCGGGCCGACGCTCGGGTGGCGGATCAGGAACGAGGAGACGGGCACGCGCTGATCGGTGGCGCGCCGGCCCCCGCCTCCGAGGCGCCCGAGGAAGCCGCCGCCCTCGTGCTCCAAGAACTCGTCGGGAGCGGTCATCGTCCCGGCCTCGATGGGCTCGACCACGACCGAAACATCGGCCAGTCCTCCGGCGAGCGGCTCTTCGAGCGGGATCGCGTCAGCCCGCACCTTCATCAGCACGCAGCCTAGAGGCGCGCCCGGACCACGGTGGGCGGCTTCGTGCTCATATGCTGACCCAGGCATGGCGGAGGCACCAAGCTCGCGCATCTTTGCGCCCGGACTGCTCGAGGGGAAGATCTGCGTGGTCTCGGGCGCGGGGACGGGGCTCGGCCGCGCCACGGCGAACGAGCTGACCCGGCTCGGCGCGACGGTCGTCGGTTGCGGGCGCCGTCCGGAGCCGCTCGCCGAGATGGTCGAGGAGGTTACGGCCGCCGGCGGCAGCGCCGAGGCCGAGGCGGTCGACATCCGCGACGAGGAGGCGGTCGACGCGCTCGTCGACGGGGTGTTGGAGCGCCACGGCCGGCTGGACCTGCTGGTCAACAACGCCGGGGGCCAGTTCCTGAGCCCCGCCGAGGCGATCACCCCGAAGGGGTTCCGGACGGTTACCGAGCTCAACGTCCAGGGCACCTGGCAGATGACCCACGCCGCCGCGACCAAGGCCTTCATTCCCCAGCAGCGCGGCAAGGTGCTGAGCGTCACCGTCTCGCCGCACATGGGGTTTCCCGGGATGGTCCACACGGGCGCGGCCCGTGCCGCCGTCGAGAACATGATGCGCACCCTGTCCGTCGAGTGGGCGCGGTTCGGGATCACCACCGTCGCGCTCGCGATCGGCCAGTTCGACACCGAGACGCTGCGGACCAAGTACCCGCAGGCGATCGTCGACAACGTCGCCAAGACGGTTCCGCTCGGACGCCTCGGCACCGAGGACGAGATGGCGTGGCTGGTCGCCTACCTCGCGTCGCCGGCGGGCGACTTCTTCTCCGGCTGCGTGCTGACCATCGACGGAGCGCGCGACAACTGGTTCGGCTCGTGGCCGCCGGGCGGCGCCGCGGGCGAGGGCGGCGAGCCTCTCGCCGAGGAGCGCCGCGAGAGGCCATAACCTGCGCGACGGGATCCAGCAGGAGGTGGGACGGAATGAGACGCATCCTCGTCGCGCTGGCCGCGACGATCGCCGCAACGGCGCTGACGCCCGCGGGCGCCGGCGCCACGGAGCGCTGCCTGCACCAGGGCGCTCCGGTCGCGACCGGCAACCAAGGCACGGTCGAGCGCTCGCTGCTCTGCCTCACGAACGTCCACCGGCTTCGGAGCGGCCGGGGGCCGCTCCGGCTCGACCGCAGACTGACCGCCGCCGCGCGGACCCACAGCGCCGAGATGGTCGCCCGCGGTTACTTCGGCCACGTCACCCCTGAGGGCCTGGACCCGAGCGACCTCGCCGCCCAGGCGGGCTATCCGGGCGGGGTGGGAGAGAACATCGCCGCCAACGGCAGCGGCACCGCCCTGTCGCTGTTCCAGCAGTGGGTCGCAAGCCCGGGCCACAACGAGAACATGCTGACCGGGGACTACCGCGCCGCGGGGATGGGGGTCGCCTTCGGCATCCCCGGCGAGGCGATCGGCGGCGGCACAGGCACGCAGATGTTCGGCTCTGCGCCTCCCGACACCGGATACACGGCCCTCGACCTCTACGCGAGCAGCGAGCGCTGCGCGAAGGGCAAGCTCGCCCGCGAGCGGCTCACGCGGCGGATCAGGAGAAAGAAGGGCCGGACCGCGGCCAGGCGAAAGCTGCGGCAGGCGCGAGCCCTGATCAGGTCGAGTTGCCGGCCGCCGGTCTGACCGCGCGCTACGTGTACATGCCGGTGAACTGACCGCCGGTCACGTTGATGACCTGGCCGTGGACGTAGTTCGCCAGGCCCGAGCACAGGAACAGCACCGGACCTGCCGCCTCTGACGGCTGGGCCGGGCGCCCGAGCGGGATCATCATCGACGCCATCTGGCGCATCTGCTCGGGGATGCCGAGCTCGACCTGCTCGCCCGACTCGCCGGCCGCGGTCATCGTCTCGCCCTTCTCCTTCGGTTGGGTCAGTCGGGTCTCGACGAACCCGAACGCGACGGCGTTGCAGTTGATCTTGAACTGGCCCCACTCCTTCGCGACCGTCTTGGTCAGGCCGGTGACCCCGGCCTTCGCGGCCGAGTAGTTGGCCTGGCCCGCGTTCCCCATCGTGCCCGAGACCGAGGTGACGTTGACGATCTTGCGGAAGACCTCCTTGCCCTCGGCCTGCTCGGCCTTGGCGGCCTCGCGCCAGCTCGGGGCGAGGGCGCGGATCACGCGGAAGGGGACGATCGTGTGGATGTCGAGCATCGCCTGGAACTGCTCGTCGCTCATCTTGTGGACGACGCCGTCCCACGTGTAGCCGGCGTTGTTGACGACGGCGTCGACCTGTCCGAAGGAGTCGATCGCCGCCGCGACGAGGTCGTCGCAGGCGCCGGGCTGGGTCAGGTCGCCGGCGAAGACGGCCGTCTCGCCGTCGATCTCGTTCGCGGCCTGCTCGGCGATGTCGCCGTCGAGGTCGTTGATCAGCACCTTCGCTCCCTCGCTGGCGAACAGCTCGGCAGTCGCGCGGCCGATACCGCGCGCCGAGCCGGTGATGATCGCGCTCTTTCCATCCAGCAGTCCCAAGGCGTCGCCTCCTGTCTAGCGGGTGGGGGTCGGGGGTGCGGTTCCCCCCCGGGGGCGTGATTCTTACCGTTTTTCCTGGCTGACGGGCCAGTCGGTGGGGGTCGGTCAGCCCATCCGGTAGGTCGCGATCCCGTGGGCGATCAGCCTCCCCTCGGAGTCGAGAGCCCGCACCTCGCAGAAGCTGAGCTGGCGGCCGCGGCGGATCACCCGCGCCTCCGCGCGGAGGTCGGCGCTACGCGCGGCGGCGACGAAATTGACCGACAGGGCCACGGTGGCGCCGGCCGGGGACTCGGGGACCTCATCGGTCGCCCAGGCCGCGACGGTGGCCGCCGTGTCGATCAGGGTGCTGATCGCACCGCCGTGGACGACGTCGCCCATCGTCACCAGCTCCTCCTTGAAGGGCATCGCGAGGACCGCCCGGTCGGCCTCGATCTCCTCGATCGAGATTCCGAGCGCGGCCGCGTGGGGCGAATGGGGGATGAACGCCTCGACCAGCTCCATCCGGGTCTGCGTGTTGTCGCTCATCAACCGGGACCCTAGAGGCCGAGCAGCGCCGGTCCGAGGCTGGTGATCGAGCGGGGGTCCTCGCCGTGCTCCTCCTCGAACTCGTCCCGGAGATCGTCGTCGAAGAGGGCGAGCAGCAGCTCCTCCCGGCTGGAGCCGAACTCGCAGGCGGCGCGATCGAGCGCCTCGAGCGAGACGTCCTGGAGGATTCCCCCTATCCCGCCGGTGCCGGGCAGGTCGCGGTCGGCGGTGCATGGATCGGCGATCACAATCCGCTCACGCTCGGAGTCGTCGTAGGCGATCGCGTACGCCCCGGTGGCGGCGGCCGCGACCAGCGCGGATGCCGCGACCGCGGTGCGGGCAACCCAGACGCCGGGGGCCAGCGCTCCCCACGCCAGGACCAGCGCGGCGGCCAGCGCGAGCGCGGCGGTGACGATGAAGGCGATCCGGAAGGCCGAGCGGACCGCGCCGGTGACGACATCGTCGAGCCGGTCGCCGAGCGTGTCGAGCTCTGAGGCCTCGTCGTCGTCGACCTGCTCGCCGGCACCATCGAGCGAGGCGTCGAGCTGCCCCCGCGGGTCGTCGGTGTTGACGTCGGCGAAGATCAGCGGCGCCAGCTCGATCTTCGTCTCCGGGGCGAGCCGGGCGTCGAGCAGGGCAGCCGTGCCCTCCTCGCGCGCATCGGCGATCGTCGAGTCGAGGCTGGACGAGACGATCGGCGCCAGCAGGGCCAGCGCCAGCGCGATCCCCGCGTGGCGGATCGAGAGCACGCGGGCGACGTCGCGCTGCGTCCGCTCCGGCAGCAGCTCTCCCGCCAGCGCCGGCAGCGCCAGCCCCATCCCGGCGCCGGCGAGGATCTGCGGGACCACGGTCCACCACGCGGACGCGGCGGGGATCAGCGCCAGGCAGGCGATTCCGCCCGCGACCAGCACGCAGCCGGCGCTCGCGCGGGTCTCGGAGTCGCCCGGGATCCGCGACGCGGCGATCGCTGCGACCGGGAGGACGGTGACCGCGAGCGCGGCGGCGAGCGGATCGATGCTCCAGCCGGCGACGAGCATCAGCACGACGAGGAAGATCACTGCCGTCAGCGCCGCGGAGAGCAGCGCGAGGGCGAGCGCCGGGCGCAGCGGCAGCGGGGAGTCCGCCGGCTCCTCGCTCGCCTCGCGGGCGTCGGGGCGGCGCTCGGCGCGGGCGGCGTTGACCGCGACGAGCGCGGCCGGCGCGATCAGCGGCACCTGGGCGAGGAAGATCGCCCGCCAGTCGAACGCCTCGGTGAGGGTGCCGCCCAGCGCCGGTCCGATCGCCGCTCCGAAGATCGACGCCGCGAACCAGATCCGGCGGCCCGGGCCAGGGGAGCCGCCGTCGAGGAGCGCGAAGGAGCCGATCAGCGTGCCGGCGGCGCCGACCGCCTGCACCGCGCGGAGGACGAGCAGCGGTCCGAGCGCGTCGACGAGCCCGCAGCCGAGCGAGGCGAGCCCGAACAGAGCGATCCCCGCCGCGGCGAGGTGCGCTGCGCCAATCCGCCGCGAGAGCGCGGCGGCCGCCGGCAGCGCCAGCGCGAGCACCGCGGTGTAGACGCCGAGCACGAGCGCCACGCCCTCGACGCTCGAGTCGAGCTCGACCAGGATCGAGGGCAGGCCGAGGGTGACGATCGAGGCGTCAGCGAGCGCGAGCCCCGCCGCGACCCCGAGCGCGAGCTGAGAGGCCTGCCTGATCTCCGGCCGAGCGCCCATCTGTGACCAGTCTCGCGGATCGCGGCCGCCGCCTGACCTAGACGGTCGATACGATCGGGCTCTCCCCGATGACGCGGTTCCTCACTCGTCTCGCCGACCTCTCCTATCGCCACCCCGGCCGCATGGTCCTCGCCTGGATCGTCTTCGCGATCCTGATCATCGGCGTCGGCTCCTCGCTGGCGGGCGAGTACGAGGCCGACTACGACACGCCGGGATCCGATTCGGAGGCGGCCGGCACGCTCGCCGAGGAGCGCTTCGACGGCTACTCGGGCCAGGAGATCTACGTCGTCTGGAAGGACGAGGCGGGCGCCGACAGCCCGGCGGCGACGGAGCGGATCAACAGCTTCTTCGCCGAGGCGGAGCAGGTCAACCACGTCGACCCGCACACACCGGTTCGGATCTCCGAGGACGGCACGATCGGGTCGACGACGCTCCCGCTCACGATCCCCGGCTGGGAGGTCGAGAAGTCCGACGGCGAGAAGCTGATCGCCGCCGCCGAGGACAACAGCGGCGACGGGCTGAAGATCAGGCTGGGGGGCGACCCGATCTACGTCGCCCAGGAGCAGTCCAGCCCGGAGGGGATCGGCTTCCTCGGCGCTGCGATCGTGCTGCTGATCGCGTTCGGCTCGGTGGTCGCCGCCGGGCTTCCACTCGCGATTGCCCTGATCGGCCTCGGGATCTCATCCGGTGGCCTGATCGTCCTCCTCGCCAACGTCATCGAGGTCCCCGACTGGACCACCGCGGTATCCGGGCTGATCGGGATCGGGGTCGGGATCGACTACTCGCTGCTCGTCCTCACCCGGTTCCGCGCCGCGTTACACAGGGGCAAGGACCGCCACGACGCCGTAGTCGAGGCGGTGACAACCGCGGGCCGCAGCGTGATCATCGCCGGCTTCACCGTGGTTATCGCGGTCCTCGGCCTGCTGCTCACCGGTCTGCCCTATATGTACGGGGTCGCGATCTCGGCCTCCCTCGCCGTTCTGGTGGTGATGCTCGCCGCGGTCACCCTGCTCCCGGCGCTGCTGTCTTATCTTGGCCCGAGGGTCGACCGCCTCAAGATCCCGTTCCTCGGCCGGACGCTGAGGATCGAGGGCAGCTCCAAGTCGCTGGCGGGGCGCTGGAGCCACACCGTCCAGCGCCATCCCTGGTTCTTCGCGATCGCCGCCACCGTGATCCTGCTGGCGCTCGCGGCTCCTGCCCTCGACATGCGCCTCGGCTTCCCGGACGCCGGCAACGACCCGACGGACACGATGACCCGCCAGGCGTACGACCTGAACACCGAGGGGTTCGGGCCGGGCACCAACGGGCCGATCCAGATCGTCTCCGAGCTGCCGCCGGACGACCCGCAGGGCCGGGCCGAGATCAACTCCTTCGCTCAGACGCTTCGCAGCGAGCCCGGAGTCGAGTTCGTCCCCGAGCCGGTGTTCAACGACGCGGGCGACGCGGCGCTCGTCACCGTGATCCCGACGAACTCTCCTCAGGACGAGGAGGTGACGGATCTCGTCCACCGCCTCCGCGACGATGTCCTCCCCGCGGAGCTCGGGGAAGGCGGGATCACGACCTACGTCGGCGGCGTCACTGCGGCGCTCGAGGACCAGAGCGCCTACATCACCGACCGCATGCCGCTGTTCATCGCCGGGGTCGTCGGGCTCTCATTCCTGCTCCTGCTCGTCGCCTTCCACTCGCCGCTGATCTCGCTCAAGGCCGGGGTGATGAACCTGCTGTCGGTCGGCGCCGGGTACGGCGTGATGACGCTGTTCGCGCAGGGCGGGACGCTCGGCGAACTGATCGGGCTCGATCGCGAGGTGCCGATCGCGCCGTTCCTGCCGGTGATGATGTTCGCGATCCTGTTCGGGCTCTCGATGGACTACGAGGTCTTCCTGATCTCGCGGATCCGCGAGGAGTACCTCAAGGACGGGGACACCCGTCGGGCGGTCGCCGACGGCCTCGCGAAGACGGCGCGGGTGATCACGGCGGCGGCGGCGATCATGATCGTAGTCTTCCTCGCCTTTCTCGCGGCACCGGACGCGTTCCTGAAGCTGTTCGGGGTCGGGCTCGCCGCCGCGATCTTCCTCGACGCGACGGTGATCCGGCTGGTGCTGGTGCCCGCGGTGATGCAGCTGCTCGGCAAGTACAACTGGTGGATCCCCGACTGGCTCGAGCGGATCCTGCCACGCCTCGACGTCGAGCGCGTCGCCGGCGCCGAGGGCCGCCCCTAGAGCCCGAGCTGCTTCGAGAGGATCTCCTTCATCACCTCGTCGGTGCCGCCGCCGATCGGGCCGAGGCGGGCGTCGCGGTAGGCGCGCTCGACGCCGTACTCGCGCATGTAGCCGTACCCGCCGTGGATCTGGAGCACGTCGTCGGCGACCTCGACGGCGGCGCGCTGGCTGTACAGCTTCGCCTCGGTGACCTCCTTGATCGCGTCGTGGCCCTCGTGGAAGAGCCGCAGCGCGTTGTAGGTGATCGCCTCGGCCGCCTTCGCCTTGATCGAGATCTCGGCGATCGCATGGCGGATCGCCTGGAAGCGGCCGATCGGGCGACCGAACGCCTCCCGCTCGGTGGCGTATTCGATCGCCACCTCGAGCAGCCGCTTCATCCCGCCGACCGCGCCGAGCGCCATCAGCAGCCGCTCCCACTGGAAGTTGGCCATGATCAGGTAGAAGCCCCCGTTCTCCTCCCCGAGCAGGTTCTCGGCAGGCACCTCGACGTCGGTGAACGAGAGCTCGCCCGTATCGGAGGCGTGCCAGCCCATCTTCTCCAGCTTCGAGACGACCTCGTACCCGGGCGTCTCGCGCTCGAGGACGAGGAACGAGATTCCGTGGTGGCCGCCTGCCTCGGTCGTCTTCGCGGCGCAGACGAGGAAGTCGGCGCGGACGCCGTTGGTGATGAAGGTCTTGGCCCCGTTCACGACGTAGCCTCCGTCGACCTTGCGCGCGAAGGTGCGGATCCCCGCGACGTCGGAGCCCGCGCCCGGCTCCGTGATCCCGAGGGCGCAGATCCTCTCGCCGCGGATCGCCGGGACGAGGAAGCGCTGGTGCTGGTCCGGGGTGCCGAACTTGAAGATCGGCGGCGTCGCGATCCCGGTGTGGGCGCCGAGGCCGGCGGCGACGCCCCCGCCGGCCCCCGAGTAGGCGAGCGCCTCGGTCCAGACCGCGTCGTGGACGTAGTCGCCGCCCTGGCCGCCGAGCTCGGCCGGGTACTTGAGCCCGAGGAAACCGAGCTCACCGCAGCGCTGGTAGAGCGCGCGCGGGAACTCGCGCGCCTCCTCCCACTCGTCGACATGGGGGGCGATCTCCCGCTCGACGAAGCGCGCGATCGTCGCCCGCAGCTCCTCGTGCTCCTCGGCGAACGGGGGTGGGATCGCCCGTACGCCCTGGTCCTTGATCACTGTCATCGCACGATTCTTACTCGGCTTTGTCGATTCGGGTGTCTGCCGTTCGTCGTTAGGGTGAAGCGGCGAGTGGCGCCGCGCCAGGCACCCCCGGACGCGAATAGCAGAGGAGGCGCCGCCAAACGAAGGAGGACGCGATGAAGTACCTGTACACGTTCTATGCCGAGGAGAGAGTGATGGAGAGCGGCAGCGAGGAGCAGATGAGCGACGCGCTGGCTCGCTGGAGCGCCTTCGACCGAGAGGCGACGGATGCCGGAGTGATGATCGCGTGCGAGCCGCTGCAGCCGAGCGGGACGGCAACCACGATCCACCGGGATGCGAATGGCGTCCGCACGACGACCGACGGCCCGTTCGCCGAGTCCAAGGAGCAGCTCGCCGGGTTCTGCCTGCTCGACTGCAAGAGCGACGAGGACGCCTTGGAGTGGGCGAGCAAGATTCCGATCCAGCTGAACGCCTGGATCGAGCTCCGGGCCGTCCTGGACCTGTCGCAGTACGGCTACGAGAGCGCCACCCTGACCCCGGCCGCGGCCTGACCCTGCGAGCGAGATGGAGGAACGCCGATGAAGTACATGCTCACGCTGTTCGGACCCGAGGGCGGGATGGAGGACGCCAGTCCGGAGGAGATGAAGGCCGAGATGGACGGCTGGGCCGCCTTCAGCCAGGAGACGGTCGACAAGGGCGCGTTCGTCGCCGGCGAGGGACTGCAGCCGAGCTCCACCGCGACGACCGTGCGAATCCCGGGGGACGGCGGCGAGCGCTCGGTCACGGACGGCCCGTTCGCCGAGTCGAAGGAGCAGCTGGGCGGCTTCTACCTGCTCGAGTGCAAGGACCTCGACGAAGCGCTGGAGTGGGCGAAGAGGATCCCGTTGCGGGCAGGCGCCATCGAGGTGCGGCCTGTGATGGTGTTCGACACGCCATAGATGCCTCTCACGAGATCGTCGACCGCCTGTTCCGGCACGAGTCGGGGCGGGCGGTCGCGTCTCTGATCAGGGTGTTGGGCGACTTCGACCTGGCCGAGGAGGCGGTGCAGGAGGCGTTCGTCGTCGCACTCGAGCGCTGGGCCCGAGACGGCATTCCGGACAACCCCGGCGCGTGGATCACCAGGGTTGCGCGCAACAAGGCGATCGATCGCCTGCGCCGCGAGCGCACGCTGGACGTCAAGAGGGAGGTCCTCGAGGGCCTCGAGCGCCTCGCCCCGACCTCGGAGGAGATCGAGGAGAAGGCGGAGCCGGACCTGTCGGACGACCGCCTGCGGCTGATCTTCACATGCTGCCACCCCGCCCTGCGCCCGCAGGCCCGGGTGGCCCTCACCCTCCGCACGCTCGGCGGGCTCACCACCGCCGAGATCGCGAGCGCCTTCCTCGCCTCCGAGGCAACGATGGCCCAGCGCCTGGTCCGCGCCAAGGGCAAGATCCGCGACGCCCGCATTCCCTACGAGGTCCCCTCGGCTGAGCAGCTCCCCGAGCGGCTCACCTCCGTGCTGGCGACGCTGTACCTGATCTTCAACGAGGGCTACTTCGCGTCGAGCTCGGACGCGCTGATCCGCACGGAGCTCGCCGATGAGGCGATCCGGCTGACGCGGGTACTCGTCGCGACGCTTCCCGACGACGCCGAGTCGAGGGCATTGCTGGCGCTGATGCTGCTCCAGCACTCGCGACGCCGGGCGCGGCTCGACGAGCAGGGGGAGATGGTCTTGCTCGGCGACCAGGACCGCACTCTGTGGGACCGCGCCCAGATCGAGGAGGGCCTGGCCGGGGTCGAGGCCCTCGCCGGAGTCGTCGGCCCCTATTCGATCCAGGCCCGGATCGCCGCGGAGCACGCCCGCGCGGCGTACGCCGAGGACACCGATTGGCGCCGGATCGGCCTCCTCTACGGCCAGCTCACCCGGATTCAGCCTTCGCCCGTAATCGACCTGAACCGAGCGATCGCCGTCGCGATGCACGAGGGTCCGGAGGCGGGCCTGAGGCTGATCGACGAGATCCAGGGCCTGAACCGCTACGCGCCCTTCCACGTCAGCCGCGCGGACCTGCTGCAGCGCCTCGGCCGCGACGCCGAGGCCGTCGCCGCCTACCGCGCCGGGCTCGAGCTGAGCACGAACCCGGTCCAGCGAGCCTTCCTCGAGAAGCGGATCGACGAGCTCTCCGGATGAGCGTCGAGCCGGGGGACGGTCGGCTGCTCGCGGCCGCGGGCGAAGAAGCGCCCAGCCGCCCTGATGGGAGCGTCGCTCCGAGGCGGTGGGCGGCTGGTGGCCCCTTCGGCCCTACAGCCCGTACGAGCGCCCGATCACCTCGAGCATGATCTCGTCGGTGCCGGCGCCGATCCGGTTGAGGCGGGCGTCGCGGTAGGCGCGCTCGACCTCGTACTCCTTCATATAGCCGTAGCCGCCGTGGATCTGGATGCACTCATCGGCGACCTCGCAGATCACGCGCGAGGCGAACAGCTTCGACTGCGAGATCTCGCGGACCGGATACTCGCCGTTCGCGAACCGCCACGCCGTCGTGTAGACGAACTGCTTCGCCGCCTCGATCTTGGTCGACATCTCGGCGAACTTGTGGCGGATCGCCTGGAAGCGGCCGATCGGGCGGCCGAACGCCTCGCGCTCCTTCGCGTACGCGAGCGTCCGCTCAAAGACCCGCTCGGCGCCGGAGACGCAGCCGATCGCGCCGACGAGCCGCTCGCCCTGCAGCTCCCAGCTGATGTGGTAGAAGCCCTTGCCCTCCTGGCCGAGCATGTTCTCCGCCGGGACGCGAACGTCCTGGAAGGAGAGCTCGCCGGTGTCGGAGGCGTGCATGCCCATCTTCTCGAGCTTGCGCGAGACGCCGAAGCCCTCGACCTCGTTCCCGTCGCGGTCGCGGATGTCGACGACGAACAGCGTGATCCCGTCGTGGCCGGCGTCGGGGTCGGTCTTGGTGACGAGCACGATGTAGTTGGCGCGAGCCCCGTTCGTGATGAACGTCTTCGAGCCGTTGATCACGTACTCGTCGCCGTCGCGCTTCGCGGTGGTCCGGATCGCGGCGACGTCCGAGCCCGCGCCGGACTCGGTGATCCCGAGGCAGCCGATCAGGTCGCCCGCGATCGAGGGGGGTAGGTAGCGTTGCTTCAGGTCCTCGCTCCCGAGCAGGTGAATCGGCGGGGTGGTCATGTCCGTGTGGACGGCGAAGCCCATGTTGAGACCGCCGCAACCCGAGTAGCTCATCGCGTCGGCGCGGACCAGCGAGTAGAAGTAGTCGCCGCCCTGCCCGCCGTACTCCTCCGGATAGCAGAGGCCGAGGTAGCCCAGGTCACCGGCTCGCTTCAGGATCGAGCTCGGCCACAGGTTCTCCTCCCACTCCATCCGATGCGGGGTGCACTCCTTAACCACCCACGACTTCATCGACTCGCGGAGCTCCTCGTGCTCGTCGGTGAAGATGAAGTGCTTGCGGGTTGCGCCGTGGTCGGGCTTGATGACGGACTCGGTCGCGCTCGCCACTGTTGCTCCTTCGTCGCTTGCCGGGGCTCGATCGGGCATAGCAGACAGTAGCACTTCCTACTTCCTACTGTGTCGGGATGCAAGCTGCTGTGCGGGATCTCGGGGCTCTGCGTTTGTGATCGGCCGAGGCGATCCCTACGATCGCGTCGACGAATGTCTGAGACGATCGACGGAGCGGTCGCTGGACTGGACCACGGCTGGTCCCTGCCCCCGGGCCCGAAGACGCCCGGGGCGATGCAGACCCTCGAGTGGATGTACCGGCCGATTCCGTTCCTCGAGCGGTGCCGAGACCGCTACGGCCGGATCTTCGAGATCCGCCTCGGCCCGGCGGGCCACGTGTTCGTGATCGCCGATCCCGGTGCGGCGAAGCAGGTCTTGACGGCCGACCCCGAGTACTTCCGCGCCGGCGACACCAACGGGATCTTCCGCGACGTCGTCGGCAACCACTCGATCCTCGTCATGGACGGGCCGGAGCACATGCATCACCGCCGCATCCTCCTGCCCGCCGTCGGCCGGCACGCGCACCGTTACCGCGAGATGATCGCCGAGATCGCCCGCGCGCGGATCGCCACCTGGCGGCCCGGCCACGAGCTGCGCCTGCTGCCCGAGATGGAGGCGATCTCGTTCGAGGTGATGATGCGGATCGCGCTCGGCACCGACGGCAGCACCGCGCGGGAGACCCAGCTGCGGACGCTGATCCCGGAGATGATGGACAAGTGCGAGTCGCCGTTCACCCTGATCCCGTGGTTCCGGCACGAGCTCGGCGGGATCACCCCGTACGCCAGCCTGATGCGCTTCATCGACGGGATCAACGAGATCCTCTATGACCTGATCGAGGAGCGCCGCGCCGATCCCCTGGTCCAGGTCCGCGACGACGCGCTCTCGCTGCTGATCCGCGCCACCCACGACGACGGTGCGCCGCTCGGCGACGCCGTCGTCCGCGACGAGCTGCTGACGATGCTGATGGCGGGCTACGAGACCACCACCGCGGGGCTCACCTGGGCGTTCGAGCGCCTGCTGCGCTCTCCCGACAAGCTCCGGCGACTCACCGCGGAGCTCGAGCGCGGCGACGAGACCTATCTCGCGGCGGTCGTCAAGGAGACGCTTCGCCGCAGGCCGGTGATCCCTCTCGCCGCTCGGAAGGCGCTTGCCCCGATCGAGCTGCTGGGCTACGCGATCCCGGAGGGCTCGGTGCTGATGGTGTCGATCTATCTGATCCACGGCGACCCGGAGGTCTATCCCGAGCCGAAGGAGTTCCGGCCCGAGCGCTTCCTCGATGGTGAGCCGAAGGGGTCCGAGGGCGGCTCCTGGATCCCGTTCGGGGGCGGCATCCGCCGCTGCCTCGGCGCCGCCCTGGCGCAGTACGAGATGGCGGTCGTGATCCGCACCGTGCTCGAGGAGTCCACCCTGCGGGTGCTCTCCGAGGAACCAGAGCCCGTCGCCAGGCGCCGGTTCACCTTCTCGCCCGGCAAGGAGGGGGCCGTGTTCGTGGAGGCGGTCTCGCCCGGCGTCACCTCGCCGGCGGGATCGGGCCGGTTCCGCGCCACGACCGGTGTCGCGGCGCACGAATCCGCACCAGACTGAGCTTTCGGGCAGCTTCGGGCAGCTTCGTTCCTGCAACCCACCGCCCAGGCGTCGAGCGTGCACGTGGAACATACGTCCAATCCCGACTAACCCGAAAACTTGGAAGAAAGAACGTCCATCTTCCGCCGATACTTTTAAGCCAATGGGATTGATCGCATTAGGAGGCAAGATCCCAGCTCTGGACAGTCGTGCGCGCCCGCGTACGGCTGATCGCAGACTGCGCGCGGCCGACCCGAGCCAGCTCCTCTCCGGTCCCGCTGCGGCGCGGCCGGTCGCGCTCTCGCAGGCCTACCTCGCTGCGGGTGCAGCCGTCACCGGGACCGCCGCGGCGCTCCTCCCGCACCCCGACTACTTCGACGTCACCGGCCTCCTGCTCGTCCAGGCCGCCGCGGCGCTCTGGGCTCTGTTCATGTTCGTCGGCGCGGGCCGGATCCCGTTCTGGGTGATGCGCCTGGGCCCGGCGCTGGCGACCGTGATGACCACGATCGCGGTCTACTTCAGCGGCGACGCCACCAGCGGCTACTCGCTGCTCTACCTCTGGGTCGGC
The DNA here is from genome assembly GCA_036258315.1 of Solirubrobacterales bacterium. Taxonomy (GTDB): domain Bacteria; phylum Actinomycetota; class Thermoleophilia; order Solirubrobacterales; family 70-9; genus DASSYK01. The sequence continues at coordinate 26,752 of DATADX010000050.1, read as the reverse complement.
CTTTACGTCTTCTACTTCCCGCTCTCGAGGGTCGACGCCGCGCTCAACGTGCTTTGGGCGTTCGGCAACTACGCCGTCGCGATCGCGATCACGCCGAGCCCGGCGGCGGGAGCCGAGGACTCGACGGTGAGCCACTTCGTGATCACGGCCGGGACTCTGGTCACCGCGGCGACCCTGCTCACCTATCTGCGCGGGCGCGTCGAGAAGCTGCTGGCGCGGCTCACCGACGCCGCTCGCACGGATGCGCTGACCGGCCTCCCGAACCGCGTCGCGCTGCACGAGATCCTCGAGCGCGAGCTGGAGCGCGCGAAGCCCGAGCGGCGCCCCGTCAGCCTCCTGGTGATCGACATCGACCGCTTCAAGCGGGTCAACGAGCGCTACGGGATCGGCGTCGGCGACGAGATCGTGAGGCGGTTCGGCAGCGCGCTCGAGGAGAAGACTCGGCTGATCGACTTCGTCGGCCGCTCCGGAGGAGAGGAGTTCGCGATCGTCCTCCCCGAGGCCGACCAGAACCACGCGTATCTGTTCGCCGACGAGCTGCTCGAGCGGGTGCGCTCGACGTTCTCACCGCCGCAGGTCGAGATCACGGCTTCGATCGGGATCGCGAGCACTCCGTCTCACGCCGAGAACCCGGCCGGCCTGCTCGCCGCCGCGGATCAGGCGCTCGGAGCCGCCAAGGCCCTCGGCCGCGACCGCGCCGTGATCTACAGCCCCGAGGTGACCAACGTGCTCAGCAGCATCGCCGGCCGCCGCAGCGTCGAGAGCCAGGCGCACGTCGCGACGGTGCTCAGCCTCGCTGAGGCGCTCGACCAGCGCGACTCGAGCACCGCGCGGCACAGCCAGACGGTGGGCCGCCTCTGCGAGATGATGGCGCGGCAGCTCGAGCTGGACGACGACCGGGTGCACCGCGTCCGGCTCGCCGGGATCCTCCACGACATCGGCAAGATCGGCGTCCCCGACTCGATCCTTCGCAAGCCCGGGCCGCTGACCAACGAGGAGCGCGACCAGATGCGCCGCCATCCCGAGATCGGGGCGCGGATCCTCTCGAGCCAAGAGCTCGACGACGTGCGCGAGTGGATCCTGATGCACCACGAGCGGCCCGACGGCAAGGGCTATCCGCGCGGGCTCACCGCCGACGAGATCCCGCTGGAGGCGGCGATCCTCGCGGTCGGCGACGCCTTCGAGGCGATGACCACCGACCGGATCTACCGTCCCGCGATCGGCCAGCAGGCGGCGCGCGAAGAGGTCCGCCGCTGCGCCGGCAGCCAGTTCGACCCGATGGTCGTCGAGGCGCTGATCGAGGCGCTCGAGCGCGAGGGAGCTCCGGTTCTCTAGGGGCGCGCCCGCGAGGGCCGGCGAGCCGGCCACCACGCGGCCGATCCCAGCAGGCCGAGCACGGCCGGGAACAGCAGCGCCCGGACGAGCGTCGCGTCGACGAGGACAGCGACGGCCGTACCGACGGCGACCTCCTTGATGAAGATCAGGTTCGAGAACGCGAACGCGCCCATTGCGACAGCGAACAGCAGCGCGGCGGCCGTGATCGGCCTGCCGCTGCGGGCGACCCCGGCCGCGATCGCCTGTTTCTCGTTCGAGGTCCGGCTCCGCTCCTCGGAGATTCGCTGCAGCAGGAAGAGGCCGTAGTCGGTCGAGAGGCCGAATGCGACCGCGAACAGCAGGATCGGCATCGACGTGTCGAGCGCGTGCTGGCTCACGTAGTCGAGCCCGCCCTCGAGCCGGCCGTCCTGGAACACGAAGACGAGCACGCCGAACGCGACGCTGACCGTGAGCGCGTTCATCAGCAGGGCAAGGCCCGGGAGGATCAGCGACCGGGTCATCGCGAAGATCAGCAGCACGGTCGAGATGACGATGATCGCGAGCGCCGCCGGGAGGTGATCGGCAAGGCTGTCGCGCTGGTCGCGAAGCTCGGCTGGAGGACCGCCGACGAGGGCCGGCGCCCCCCACCGCAGGTCCCGCGCCACGTCGACGGCGTCCAGCGCGCGGTCGGAGAACGGATCGACGCCGAGCTGCACGTCGACCCGGCTGAGGCTGCCCGCCGGCATTGCGTGGGTGACGGATTCGACCCCCGGCGTCGCGTCGGACTCGGCCGGGGCCCCCGTGAACGCAGGACCGAGGTCCTCCGCGGAAGCCTCGATGACGACAATGATCCGCGCTGAGGGGTCCGTGGCGAAGCGCTTCTTCAGCATCGCGTCGACGCGATGGGCGCTGCTGTCGCTGGGCAGGACCGAGGCGTCGGCGCGGGTCAGCTCGACGCGCAGGAACGGCAGCCCCGCCGTCACCATCACGGCGACCACCACGATCGCGATCGACGCGGGGTGGCGGAGGCCGAACCGCGCGAAGCCGGCCCACCGCGCCGTGCTCGGCGTTCGCTGCAGCCTCCTGGGAGCGAGCGCGTTGACGCGCGGTCCGAGCATCGCGAGCAGCGCCGGCAGCACCGTCAGGCAGACGAGGGCCGAGGTGAGCGCCACGATCGCGCCCCCGATCCCGATCGAGTACAGGAAGCGCTGGGGGAACACGCAGAGCGACGCGAGCGCGGCGGCCACGGTGAGGCCGCTGAAGGCGATCATTCGCCCAAGCGTGCCGACTGTCTTCCGCACCGCGGCGCCGGTCGGGGCGCCGTCTGCGAGCCGGTCGCGGAAGCCGGTAATCACGAACAGGCTGTAGTCGATCGCCAGCCCGAGGCCGAGACCGGTGACGATGTTGATCACGAACACGTCGATCTCGAGCAGCTCGGTGAGGACTCGGAGCAGGGCCAGGGTCGTGACTATCGAGAGCACTCCGACGACCAGTGGCAGCATCGCCGCGACCAGGCCGCGGAACACGAACAACAGCAGCAGGAAGAGAACGGGCGCGGCGAAGAGCTCGATCCGCCGCAGGTCGTCCTCGGTCGTCTCGTTGAGCTGCCGTGCGGTGACCGCGGCGCCGCCGGCAGTCACCCCCGGCAGGTCGCCGAGCTCGTCCTCGACGTTCCGCCCGACGGCCGCGATGTCGTCGACGTCGGCGTCGAGGTAGCCGAGAACGAGTCCCGCGCGCCCGTCCTCGGAGATCAGCTCGGAATCCTCCCCCGCGGTGACGACCCGGGTCACCTCCGGAACCCGGCCCAGCTCCTCGCCGACCCGCTCTGTCGCGGCGTCGACGCCGCCCGCGGAGCCGCCTCCCGGCTGGACGACGAGGACGACGTCCGGGAGGGGCCGCTCGCCCGTCGCGTCCTCGAGCGCCTCGGTGGCGCGGGCGCTCTCCGAGTCCGGGTCCTGGAACCCGAACGGCTTCACCGCGTCGAAGACGGATGATCCGCCGATCGCGGCCGCCACCGCGATCGCAACGGCGACGAGCACCACGCGTCCCCGCCACTTGTAGGCGTAGTGCCCGAATCGCTCCACCGCACGCGATCATATGGTCGCAATGGACGGCCCCGCAGCCGGAAACAGCGCAGCAACGGGGATTGCGGTGGGGAGTAGGACGTATCACTTCCAAAAAGCCGCTAGATCCACTAAGGTGCGCCTCCGATGGCCGAGAAGGAGCTCCTCTACGAGGTCAAGGACGGGGTCGCGCGGCTCACCCTGAACCGGCCGGAGCAGCGCAACGCCCTCAACTCCGCGCTCCTCGGCCAGCTGGTCGCGGCGCTGAAGACCGCCCGCGACGACGAGGCGGTCAGGGCGGTCGTCCTGACCGGCGCCGGCGACAAGGTGTTCTGTGCCGGGGCGGATCTCGGCGGCTTCGCGGCCGATGCCCCGCTTGTCGAGAAGCACTTCGCCTCGGATCTCTTTCTCGAGTTCTTCCGGCTGATGCCGCGACTGGGCAAGCCCTCGCTCTGCGCTGCGAACGGGCATGTGCTCGCCGGCGGGATGGGCCTGGCGCTTTCCTGCGACCTCGTGATCGCGAAGGAGGGGGCGCGGTTCGGTACCCCCGAGATCAACGTCGGCGCGTTCCCGTACATGATCATGTCGATCATCTGCCGCAACGTCCCCCGCAAGAAGGTCAACGAGATGATGCTGCTGGGGGAGCAGATGTCGGCGGCGGACGCGGTCGCCTACGGGCTCGCGAACAAGGCCGTTCCCGCGGAGGAGTTCGAGGCCGCGGTCGACGAGTGGGCGGCGAAGCTCGCCTCCAAGAGCCCGGTCCTGATGCGCCTCGGCCACGACGCGATGTACCGCCAACAGGACATGGCGCAGGACGACGCGCTCGAGTACCTGCGCGCACAGCTCTCGCTCACCTTCTCGACAGATGACATCCAGGAGGGCGTCAAGGCGTTCTTCGACAAGCGCGAGCCGAACTGGAAGGGACGATGACAGAAGAGTCGACAAAGCAGCCCGCACCAAAGGCGCCTCAGCCCGGCAGCGCGGACGCCGAAGGCGGAGCAGATGCCGGCTCGATGCAGGAGGCGCCGGCGGCTGATGCCGGGATGAAGGGGCTTGTGGACGACCTCCACGCCCGCCGCGAGAAGGCGAAGCTCGGAGGCGGCGAGGAGAAGATCGCTGTCCAGCACGAGCGCGGAAAGCTGACCGCGCGCGAGCGGATCGACTTGCTCTGCGACGAGGGCACGTTCGTCGAGCTTGGCATCCACGCGGGGCCGCACTTCGCCCAGAAGAAGATGGAGGGGGTGGAGGCTCCCGCGGACGGCGTCATCACCGGCTGGGGCGACGTCGACGGCCGCGCCTGCTGCATCGCCGCCTACGACTTCACCGTGATGGCGGGCTCGATGGGAATGACCGGCGAGATCAAGGTCGGGCGGCTGCGGGAGATGGCGCTCGGCAAGCGGATGCCGTTCATCTGGCTGCTCGACTCAGCCGGGGCGCGGATTCAGGAGGCCGCCGGCTCCCTGTTCGCGGGCTCGGGACAGCTGTTCCAGGAAGAGGTGGTGATGTCGGGTGTGATTCCGATGGTCGCCGCGATGCTCGGTCCCTGCGCCGCCGGCACCGCCTACATCCCGGGCCTCTCGGACTTCGTGCCGATGGTCGTCGGCCAGGGCGCGATGGCCCTCGCGGGCCCCCACCTGACCAAGGCGGTGACGGGCGAGGAGATCTCGATGGAGGAGCTCGGCGGCGCGAAGGTCCACTGCCGCAAGTCGGGCGTCGGCGATCTCGAGGTCAAGGACGATGCCGAGTGCATCCAAGCGGTCAAGGACTACCTCTCCTACTTTCCCGCGAACTGCGAGGAGCGCGCCCCGGTCCGCGACACCGATGACCCCGAGGACCGGATGTCGGAGAAGCTGCTCGACATCGTCCCCGAGTCGGCGCGGCAACCCTACGACATGTACGACGTGATCTCGGAGATCGTCGACGACGGCGTCTACTTCGACATCAAGCCGAAGTTCGCGCGCACGATCATCACCTGTCTGGCGCGGTTCGGTGGCCAGCCCTGCGGGATCGTCGCCAACCAGCCGAAGCAGCTCGGCGGGATCCTCGAGAACGACTCGGCCGACAAGGCGGCGCGCTTCGTCAACCTCTGCGATGCCTTCAACGTCCCGCTGCTGTTCCTCCAGGACGTCCCGGGCTTCATGGTCGGCTCAAAGGTCGAGCACGCGGGGATCATCCGCCACGGGGCGAAGATGCTCTACGCCGTCTCGCGCGCGACCGTCCCGAAGATCACCGTCGTGGTCCGCAAGGCCTACGGCGCCGGCTACTACGTGATGAACGGCAAGGCCTACGAGCCCGACCTGATCGTCGGCTGGCCCAGCTCCGAGATCTCGGTGATGGGCGCCGAGGGCGCGGTCAACATCATCGGCCGCTCGGCGATCGAGGCCTCCGACGATCCCAACGCGACCCGGGAGCAGATGCTGGAGGAGATCCGCAAGCTGATCGATCCCTACATCGCCGCCCACAACGCACTGATCGACGACATCATCGACCCGCGCGAGACGAGGCCCACGATCATCCGCGGACTGCGGATGGCGAAGGACAAGCGCGTCCAGCGGCCCTGGAAGAAGCATGGGGTGATGCCCGTATGAGCGAGCCCGCCGCGAGGCTGGAGCGGGCATGAGCCGCTTCGAGGACCCGGTGATCATCAGCTGCTCGATCTCGGGCGCGATCGCGAACCGCGACCAGTGCCCGGCGATCCCGTACACGCCCGAGGAGTACGGCGCGGAGGCTCGGCGCGCCGTCGACGAGGGCGCCTCGCAGATCCACATCCACGCCCGCACCCCCGACGGAACCCCGTCCTACGAGGTCGAGGATTTCCGCGCGATCACCGAGGCGATCCGGGCCGCGGTCGACGACGTGATCGTCAACTACTCGACGGGGGCGATCGGGATCCCGATCGAGAAGCGGATCGCGTACCTGCGCGAGCTCAGGCCGGACGTCGCGGCGCTGAACATGAGCAGCATGAACTACGCCAAGTACTCGCGGCGCCGCAAGGACTTCGTCTTCAAGGCGGTATTCGAGAACAGCTTCGACACGATCGTCGAGTTCATCACGGCGATGAACGAGCTCGGGATCCAGCCCGAGCACGAGTGCTTCGACGCCGGCCACGTCGCCAACCTCGACCCGCTCCTGGACATGGGGCTGCTCGAGCCACCGCTGCAGATCTCGCTGGTGATGGGCGTGACCGGCGGCATCCGCCCGGTTCCCAGGAACGTCGCCTTCATGTCCGAGCAGATCCCCGGCGGCCCCGAGGGGCCGAACAACTGGCAGGTGATCGGGGTCTCGCGCGACCAGTGGAAGCTGCTCGCTGCCTCGCTCACACTCGGCGGCAACGTCCGCGCCGGGCTCGAGGACAACCTCTATCTCCCGAACCGGGAGATGGCGAAGTCGAACGGCGAGCTGATCGCGAAGGCGCGGCAGATGGCCGAGGACGTGGGGCGCCGCGCCGCCACGGTCGCGGAGGCGCGCCAGCTGCTCGAGATCCCCAAACGCGAGCCGGCGAGGGCGTGATCTCGTGAGCGCGACCGGCGCCGGGGCCCTCTCAGACGTCCGGATCCTCGATCTCTCGCGGCTGCTTCCCGGAGGGTTCTGCACCCTGCTGCTGGCGGACCTCGGGGCGGACGTCCTCAAGGTCGAGGACACCGGGATGGGCGACTACGTGCGGTGGTCGCCGCCCTACTACGAGGGAGCGGAGGACTCGGCCAAGTCGGCGGTGTACCTGTCGCTCAATCGCGGCAAGCGCTCGATCCGGATCGACCTGAAGACGGGTTCCGGCCGCGAGGTGCTGCTCCGCCTCGCTCGTCACTACGACGTCCTCCTCGAGAGCTTTCGCCCCGGGGTGCTCGACCGGCTCGGCGTCGGTTACGAGCGCCTCCGCGCCGAGAACCCCGGGCTCGTCTACTGCGCGATCTCCGGCTACGGCCAGAACGGGCCGAACCGCGACCGCTCCGGTCACGACATGAACTATCTCGGGCTCAACGGCCTGCTCGGCCTGACCGGCGAGGTCGGCGGCCCGCCCGTCCAATCAGCCGGCCAGATCGCCGATCTCGGCGGCGGGGGGCTGATGGCCGCGTTCACGATCCTCGCCGCGCTTCGCGAGCGCGATCGCTCCGGCGAGGGCCAGTTCGTCGACGTCTCGATGACGGACGGTTCCCTTTCCTGGCTGGCGCTGGTCGCGGCGGAGTTCTTCGCCTCGGGTGTGGTTCCCGAGCGCGGCAAGCTCAACCTCTCGGGGGGCCTGATCTGTTACCGCCCCTACGCCTGCAAGGACGGCTACGTCAGCTGCGGCGCGCTCGAGCCGAAGTTCTGGCGGGCCTGGTGCGAGGGCGTCGGCCGTGAGGACCTGATCGAGCGCCAATTCGACCCGCCCGGCTCGGACGCCCATCGCGAGGTGGTGGCCGTTTTCGCGGCGCGGACGCGGGAGGAGTGGCGCCGGTTCGCCTCCGAGCACGACTGCTGCCTCGAGCCGGTCCTCGACCTCGACGAGGCGCTCGAGTCGGAGCTGGTGCGCGAGCGGGAGATGGTCATCGAGCTCGACCAGCCGGGGGCGAGCGAGCCCGTCAGGCTGCTCGGCTTCCCGGTCAAGCTGAGCCGCACGCCCGGTGGCCCCCAGGGCCCCGGCCCGGCGCTCGGCGAGCACACCGACGCGGTCCTGGAGGCCGCCGGGTACGCGCCGGGGGAGATCTCGAAGCTGAAGGAGGAGGGCGCCGTCGCCGGGCCGAGCGAGTCCGCGGCCGTCGAGCGCTCGTCCATCGCATGAGCGCCAGGGCGAAGACGAGCGACGAGCAAATGCTGCGGATGGGGGAGCTGGCCGAGGCGTCGGGCGTGTCGGCGGCGACGATCAAGCACTACCTGCGCGAGGGCCTCCTGCCCGAGCCGGTCCGGACGTCGCGCAACATGGCTTACTACCCGGCCGACTTCGTGGAGCGGATCCGCCTGATCAAGCAGCTCCAGGAGGAGCGCTACATGCCGCTCAAGGTGATCAAGGACCTGCTCGAGGAGGATCCCGATCGGGCCCGGACCCTGATCGAGCTGGGCGACCGCCTGCTGGCGCACGCCCGCGCGGGGGAGGAGCAGAGGATCAGCGCGGCCGAGGTGCGCCATCGCTACGGCGTCCCGCAGGAGGCGCTTGAGCGTCTCGCCGAGCTCGAGGTGCTGACGCCGAACGACGACGGCTATTCGCCGACCGACGTCAGGATCATCGCCGCGATCTCCCGGTTCCGAGCCGGCGGCTACGACGAGCGGATCGGCTTCACGGTCTACGACACGCTCCGCTACAAGAAGGCGATGGGCGAGCTCGCGAAGGAAGAGGTCGACGTGCTGATGGACCGGCTCGCCGGCGAGATGGACGCGGACCGCGCCATCGAGCTGATCGAGTCGGGTACGGAGCCGCTCAACGACCTGATGTCGGCGCTGCGGACGAAGCAGCTCGTCGCCGAGCTCGAGCGCCGCCGCGGCGGCGCCGCGGAAAGCAAGTCCGGCGGCGAGGGCTGAGCGTTGGAGGGCTGGGCGCTGGGCCTGATGGCCCTGTACCTGGCGCTCGCGTTCGGCGTCCGCGTCGCGATCGCGCTTCGGACGACCGGCTCGACCGGGATCGCCAGTCCCGCGGGGGCGCCCCGGATCGAGATCGTCGGCGGCGCGGTGTTCGCCACCGCGGTCCTGCTCGGCGGCGTCAATCCGCTGCTCGCCGTGCTCGACGTGGTCGAGCCGTGGGATGCCCTGGACACGACCACGGCTCACGTCGCCGGCTTCGCGCTCTGCCTCGCCGGCATCTTCGGCACCTTCGCGGCGCAGCTTGAGATGGGCGCCTCGTGGCGGATCGGCGTCGATCCCTCGGAGCGGACCGAGCTGGTCACCGGGGGCGTCTTCCGGTTCTCGCGCAACCCGATCTACACGTTCATGGTCGTCGCCTGGCTGGGCTTCGCGCTGCTCGTCCCGACCTGGCTCGCGTTGGCCGCCGGGCTCCTCCTGATCACCGGTCTCGAGCTCCAGGTCCGGTTCGTCGAGGAGCCGCACCTGCTCCGCACCCAGGGTCAGCCCTACCGCGCCTGGGCCTCCCGGGTCGGCCGCTTCATCCCGGGCGTCGGGCGGCTCTAGCCGGAGTCGCCGCCGAAGCCCTCGTCGGCGTGCACCGGATGGCTGGCGGTGGTCCGATCGTGGGATGCGGCGCGATCGCCGTTGCGAGCCGCCAGGTCGTTCGCCCTCCGCACTCCCGCCAACACCTCCTCCGCGAGCTTCGCTCCGTCGGCCGGGTTGACCGGGGTGCTGACGACGCGGACGATCACCTCGTCTCCATCGAGCTCCTCGACGGCGATGTGGGGCGGGTAGCGGAGCGGGATGCTGACCGCGTCCTCGAGCACTTCCTGGACCTGCCGCGGCGTCGTGTCGGCGCCGAACCGGGCGCGCAGCTCGACCCGATCGGGCTCGCGGAGCGGCGAGATCGCGGTAAGCAACAGGCCCGAGTTCGGGATCATGATCCGGTCCGCCCCGCTGACGAGGGTCGTGTAGAAGAGCCCCAGGTTGCCGACCACCCCCTCGACGCTCCCGGCCAGGAATCCGCCCTGGAGGCGGACGCGTTCGCCGACCCGGAATGGCCGGGTGGTGATCAGGACCGTCCCCGCGATCAGGTTGCTGAGCGTCTGCTGCGCGGCGAGGCCGACCACGACGGCGGTGAAGGCGCCGCCGACGGCGATCGCGGCCGGGTTCAGCCCAGCGATCCGCAGCGCGACCACGACCACTACGACCATCGCCAGCAGCCGCAGCAGGAAACCGATCGTCCCGGCGGCTCCAGGCTCGAGGCGGCGGTAGAGGGCCGGGCCGATGCTGCGGCCCAGCGATCGCGCGAACCCGAGCCCGAGCAGGATCAGCAGCGCCACCGTGGCGATCCGGACGTGGAGGCCGTAGCCGGGGAACAGGTCCTTGCGCTCCGAGTACAGGAAGATCACCGCTGCGATGCCGAGCACGCACGCGAGCGCCAGGCGGCGGGCGCGATGCGCTTCGCGGCGATCGATCTCGGAGCCGAGGCCGACCTCCCGCCAGACCTCGGTGCGGGACTCGAACCGGCCCCGAGTCCCTGAGAGCAGACGGCGGACCATTCCGTTTCGCCTTTCCAGGTTGCGACGCGCCTACACCGTACGTTCGTCACGTTAGCGGCCAGGGCGCGCCCGCCCGCGCCGGGCGGGCAACGGCGCTAGATTGACTGGTCAGTCAGCCAGCGACCGGAGAGAGATGCGAGTCGCCGCCGTACAGCTCAATTCCACCGACGACTACGAGCGAAATCTGAGGGTCGCCGAGGCGCTCGTCCGAGACGCCGCGGCCGACGACGCCGAGCTCGTCGTGCTGCCCGAGAAGTGGACCCTGCTCGGCCCGCCCGAGAGCCTCCGGGCGGCCGCGGAGCCGCTCGACGGCCCCGCCCTCGGCGCCGCGGCCGAATGGGCGCGCGCGCTCGGCATCCATCTCGTCGCCGGCAGCTTCCCCGAGCGGGTCGCGGGGGAGGAGAAGCTCTTCAACACCTCGGTCCTGATCGGGCCGGACGGGGCGCCCCGCGGCGTCTACCGGAAGATCCACATGTTCGACGTCGAGGTCGACGACGTCTCCTACCGCGAGTCGGAGGCCGAGCAGCCCGGCGACGAGATCGTCGTCGCCGACGGCGGCGGCATCCCGGTCGGGCTGACCGTCTGCTACGACCTCCGCTTCCCCGAGCTCTACCGGATCCTCGCCCTCAGGGAGGCGCGGATCATCACCGTGCCCTCGGCCTTCACGGAGCGGACGGGTCGCGACCACTGGGAGGTATTGCTGCGGGCCAGGGCGATCGAGAACCAGGTGTTCGTTATCGCCGCGGACCAGGTCGGCGCCGCGCCCCCCCGCTACAAGAGCTTCGGGCGCTCGATGATCGTCGACCCCTGGGGCGTGGTCCTCGCCCAGGCTCCGGACACGGAGTGCTTCATCGCGGCCGAACTCGAGGTCACCGCCCAGAACGAGATCCGCCAGAGCCTGCCCTCGCTGGCCAACCGCCGCCCCTCCGCCTACCGCTGGCCCGGGCTGGGCGGTTCGGAGGCCTCGCGGGGCGAACAGCGGGCGAGCACCGCGGGGGCGTCCTGATGGCCATCGGCAGCCCGACCGAGAAGCGGCGCGCGATCCTCGACGCGGCGATCCGGGTGTTCGCGCGGCAGGGATTCCATGCCGCCCGCGTCTCCGACATCACCGAGGAGGCGGGAGTGGCCTATGGGCTCGTCTACCACTACTTCGACTCGAAGGACCAGATGCTCAACGAGCTCTTCACCGAGCGGTGGGCGCTGCTGCTCGACGCGATCCGCCGGGCCGACACGGAGCTCGACTCGCCCCGGGACAAGCTCGAGGCCGCCGCCGGGTTCATCATCGAGTCCTACCGCCACGACCCCGAGCTGATGAAGGTGATCATCGTCGAGGTGACCCGCGCGGCCAACAGCTTCGGGCGCACCCATCTCCCCGAGATCCGCGAGGCATACGACGCGATCGCCAAGATCGTCGCCGACGCCCAGGCCGCCGGCGAATTCCGGAGCGACGTCAGCGCCGAGTTCGCGGCGATGCTCTTCTACGGCGCGATCGAGCAGCTCCTGACCGGCTGGATCTTCGAGGTCGTGCCCGGGGGCGACGAGGACTACGAGCGTGCGAAGGGGCTGGTGGTGGAGACGATCTGCGGCGGGCTGGAGCCGCGCGCGGCCGAGCGAGTGGCGGGGTAGCGCCGCGATGTGGGAGGGGCTGGCGCGGACGCAGCGGCAGGACCGGGTCCTGCACGGCGTCGCGAAGCTCGTCAACGTCTTCTTCGGCCTGATCGCGCTGCCGCTCTACCTCCTCGGGCAGGCCGCCGGCGGGCGGGTGCGCGACTGGCTGACGAGGCTCGAGGCGCGCACGAGGCAGCCGTTACCCGTGCCGCCCGAGCGCGAGCGCTCGATGCCGGCGCTGATGGCCGAGCTCGGGACGCTCGAGCACCAGCTGCGCTCCCTGCCGGTCTCGGAGGCGCGCCGCGGGCTCGCGGACATCTCCAACTTCGTGATCGCCCAGCACCGCGAGGGAGCCGTGCTCGGCTACCGCTATCCGGCCCAGTTCAAGGACCACATCGTCGAGGGCGCCGACGGCGAGCGGATCGCCGCCTCGATCGGCCTCCAGGAGGCTGCGCGTCCGGGGCTGATCGTCGTCCATGGGCTGTTCACCTCGAGCCGGTTCGACTACGTCCGCCAGATCGCGGTCAAGGCCTTCTACGAGTGGGGGTTCAACGTCGCCGCGCTCGATTTGCGCAGCTTCGGGCTCACCGAGCTGACCTCACCGGCGCCCTCGACGGCGGGTTGGAAGGAGAGCCTCGACGTACTCGGGCTGGCGCGCTACATGAAGGAGCTCGGCTCGACCAGCGTCGGCGCACTCGGGATCTCGCTCGGCGGCGGGTCGGTCCTGAACGCCTCCTACGCGGACGGCGCCGAGGAGGCGCTGGACGGCGGGCTGATCGCCGTCTCGCCGCCCGCCGACCCGAAGCGGGCCTGGCTGCGCCTGGCCGAGCCGGTCCCCCGCAGCCATCCTCGCTACCCGATCCACCGAGCCTTCGAGGCCGCGTTCATCTCCCGGGTGCGCTCAGGGCGCTGGCCCCCGGAGGCGGAGGACATGGCGCGGGTGATGGAGATCGTCGCGGGTCCCTACTACGGGCTCAGCGGCGAGCAGATCTGGCGCAACGCGACCGGCGTCGATCACGTCGCCGAGGCGAAAGTGCCGCTGCTGGTCCTCCACCCCGAGGACGATCAGATCGTCAAGGTCGAGCACGCGCGGATGCTGGAGGAGGCGGCACGCGGTAACGACCTGGTTCGCGTCTGGATCGTTCCGGCGGGCGCGCACGGGATCCTCGAGGTGATCGACTCCAAGTTCACCTACAACGTCTACCGCGGTTTCTTCGAGCGCTGGGGGCGTTACGCCGAGCGTGGCGGGGTGCGGGCCGATGGCGAGGCCGCCGAGGTGGTTTACTCCGCTTCGAACACCGGGTAGCGCGCGAGAAGGAGACGAGAGTGGACAGCGAGATCCTGCGAAGACTGATCTGGGCCGGGATGCTGGCGGCGACCGGGGCGCTCGCGACGGTTGCCGCGCATCGGATCTCCGAGGTGATCTACCGGCGGGTCTTCAACGAGGAGCCGCCGGAATGAGCGACGGTGAGGGCAGGCCTGAGCCGGGGCCCGAGCAGCCGCCGCCAGCAGCGACCTCCCCGAACAGCCCGCCTCCCGTGAACGGCGAGAGGCCGCCGGAGGAGATGAGCGTCGGCGAGCTCGTCTTCGAGGTCTCCGATCGCGCCAGCGTGCTGGTCCGCGAGGAGATCGAGCTCGCCAAGACCGAAGTCACCGAGAAGCTCAACCGGCTCCTGCAGGGATCCGTGACCGCCCTCGTCGCGGGCGTGTTCGTGCTCGCCGCGCTCGCGATGCTGATGCACGCGATCGCCTGGGGGCTCAACGACCTGTTCTTCGAGAACGACGTCTGGGCCGGCTTCCTGGTCGAGGCGGTGTTCTTCCTGCTGCTCGCCGCGATCGGCGGGCTGATCGCTTACCGGGCCTTCCAGAAGGCCGCGCCGCCGACGCCCGACATGGCGATTGAGGAGGCGAAGGAGATCAAGGCGACATTCGAAACCGAGGAGTCGAGCTGATGGATGCAAGCACTGCCACGACCACGACGCCGGCGTCCGGCAACGGCCGCTACGTCCCGCCGCCTCCGGGCACGCGCTCGGCCGCTCAGATCCGCGCCGACGTCGTCAAGCAGCGCACGGAGCTCGCGCGCTCGGTCGACGTCCTGCGCGAGCGCTGGAGCGAGGCGACCGACATCAAGGCTCAGATCGGGAAGCACAGGACCGAGCTGCTCGTCGGAGCGGCGGTGGTCGGCTGCATCGTCGGCGGCGTGTTCGCGCTGCGCCGGCGTCGGCGCTAGCTCAGTCCAAGCCGAGCGCGGCTCGGGTGGTCGAGCCGACGCCGACCAGCCCGGGCCCGGCGTGGGCGCCGAGCACCGGGCCGATCTCCGAGACGAACACCGGCTCGCAGCCGAAGATCTTGCGGCACTCCGCGACCATCCGCTCGGCCGCCTCGGGGTCCTGGATGTGCTGGACGACCCAGGCATCGGCGCCGTCCTCGTGGCGCTGCCGCGCGTAGCCGAGCAGGCGCTCGAGCGAGCGCGATCGGGTCCGGACCCGCTCGACCGGCTCGACCTCGCGCCCGAACGTGAGGATCGGCTTGATCTTCAGCGTCGTCCCCAGCCACGCCCCGGCGGTGCCGATCCGCCCCCCGCGCCGCAGGTACTCGAGGGTGTCGACGGCGAACCAGATCTTCAGATCCGCCCGTGTCTGCTTCGCCGCCGCCGCGGCCTCCTCGGCCGAGGCGCCGCGGGCGACCGCGCGCGCCGCCCCGAGCAGGACCAATCCCATCCCGCCGGCGGCCGTGCTCGAGTCGACGATCTGGATCCGGTCGCCGGCCTCGCCCTCGGCCGACAGCCGCTCGCGGGCCTGCACGGCCGACTCGTAGGTCCCCGAGATCCCGGCGGAGAGATGAACCGAGACGATCTCGCGGTCGTCGGCCAGCAGCGGCTCGTAGACCTCGATGAAGTCCCCGACGGACGGCTGCGACGTCGTCACGGTCTCCTCGGAGACTCGGAGGCGCTGGTAGAACTCGTCGAGGTCGGTGATCTCGGACTCGCGCTGCTGCTCGCCCTCCAGGCCGACGTACAGGCTGACGAGGTTCACGTCGTATTCCGAGAGCACCTCGGGCGGCAGGGTGGACGTCGTGTCGGCGACGATCGCCGTCTCTCTCGAGGCGCTCACCGGGGCGTTCTACCATGCGCGCCGATGGCAACGACGCTCGTCACGGGCGGGACGGGCTTCATCGGCTCGCATCTTGTCAACGAGCTCGCCCGGCGCGGCGACGAGTTGCGCGTGCTGGTGCGGCCCGGACGGGACCCAGGCCTGCTCGCCGGGATCGGCTGTGAGCTGGCCGAGGGCGACGTCTGCGACCGCGACTCGGTGCGCGCGGCGATGGCGGGGATCGAGCGCGTCTTCCACGTCGCGGGGAAGACCTCGATGCGCCGCTCCGACCGCGAGCGCGTCTTCGACGTCAACGTCGGCGGCACTCGCAACGTGATGGAGGAGGCGCTGCGCGCCGGGGTCGTCCGGGTCGTGCACACCTCGACCGCCGGTGCGCTCGGGCCCGCTCAGCCCCACGGGACGGCGGACGAGTCGCAGCTGTTCAGGGCCGCGCACCTCGGGATCGCTTACATCAACTCCAAGCACGAGGCCGAGAGCGTGGCGATGAGCGTCGCCGCCAAGGGGCTGCCGGTCGTGATCGTCAACCCGACGTTCGTGCTCGGCCCGGAGGACCCCGATCCGTCGGGGACGTCCAACGGGCTCGTCCGCAGGCTGCTGCTTCGCCGCATCCCGGCCTATCTCGACGGCGGCCTCAACATCGTCGACGTCCGCGACGTCGCGCGCGGGCATCTGCTCGCCGAGGAGCGGGGCGACGAGGGGGAGCGCTACCTGCTCGCCGGGCGGAACTTCAGCCTGAGACGGCTGTTCGCCGATCTGAGCCGGATCGCCGGCGTCCCACCGCCGCCGCTCCAGGTACCCGGGCCCGTGATGCTGGCGGTGGTCGAGGCGCTGGAGCAGGCCGGGCTCCCGTCGCCGACCTCGTCCGACGAGGTGCGGTCGGGGATGCAATGGTGGACCTACCGCAACGACAAGGCGGTCCGCGAGCTCGGCTTCAAGCCGCGCCCGCACGAGGAGACGCTGGAGGAGACCGTGCGCTGGCAGGTGGAGGAGCTGGGCGACAGGCTGTCGGGCCACACGGTCGCCGATGCCGCGCTGAGCGGGGCCGGCGCGGCGCTGCGGCTGCCGCTCCGCCTGCTCGGCTTCGGGCGGAGCTGATGGCGGGCTCGCGCCGTGTCCTCTACCGCTGCCGCACGCCGACGAACTTCCTGTGCCCGTGCGGAACGGTCGCGAGGCGGCTGAAGAAGCGAGGACTCGAATACCGCACGGAGCGGGTCGCCCTGAGGGGCAAGGACCGGCCCGAGATCGTCGAGCTCACCCGGCAGGAGCGCGTGCCCGTGCTCGTGGACGGGGACGAGGTGATCCACGACTCGCGCCGAATCCTGGAATACGTCGAGTGGGCTTATACAATGCGTGGCGATGACTGACACACCCGATCCGATCACCCTCACCGAGGGCGCTGCAGCCAAGGTCAAGGAGCTGCTTGCCGACCAGGAGAACGGCGCCGAGCAGGCCCTGCGCGTCGCCGTCCGCGGCGGCGGCTGCTCCGGCTTCCAGTACGCGCTCGCCTTCGACGCGCCGAAGGAGGACGATCACCGCTTCGAGGCCGACGGCGTCGCGGTCGTCGTCGACAAGACGAGCATGCAGTTCGTGTTCGGCTCCGAGGTCGACTGGGTGGACGGGCTCCAGGGCGCCGGGTTCTCGGTCAACAACCCGAACGTCGTCGCGGCCTGCGGCTGCGGCTCCTCATTCCAGGTCCGCGAGGACCAAGCCGAGCAGACCGCGACCGTCTAGCGCGTTCGCTGGGAGTTCTCGATCCGCATCGGCGGGCTCTGCTGAGGATCCGCCTGCGGTTCCTGCTTCGCCGAGAGCTCGTCCGGGGCCGGTTGCTCCGCCCCGAGCAGCTCGGCCAGCTCGCCTGACTCCGCCATCTCCTCGACGATGTCGCAGCCACCGACGAGCTCGCCCTTCACGTAGAGCTGCGGGAACGTGCGCCAGTCGGCGATCTGCCCGGTCGCATCGCGGAGTGGCTCGAGCGCCGGAAGCACGTCGAGCGCCGCATATTCAACGCCCATCGAGTCGAGGACGCCGACCACTCGCATCGAGAAGCCGCAACGCGGCTGCTCGGGGGTGCCCTTCATGAACAGGAGCACCTCGTGGTCGTTGATCAGCTCCTCGACCTTGTCCTTGAGCTCCGGCTCAGCCATCGGTTCACCGATCGTAGCGAGACCAGCTCGCCGGCTCAGCCCGGGACGCTGGTCTCGACCGAGAGAGCGTGGATCGAGCCGTCGTCGAACCGGGCCTGGACGGCCTTCTTGACGAGCCGGTGCTGGTCGATCCGCGACAGCCCCTCGAATTGCGGCGCCGTCACCATCGCGCGGAGATGGTCCTGCGTTCCCGTCTCGTCCACGACCTCGACCTTGGCGCCGGGCAGCGCCGCCTCGATCAGCAACCTCACCTCCGCCGGCGCGATCGCCATCAGGCCGGGGCCCCCGACCGCGCGGCTTCGACCATCTCCGCGACGGTGCAGAACTTCACCCGAGGACGGCCGAGCGGCTCGCCGCGGGCGACCTCGGCAGCGTCGATCGCCTCCCAGCCTGCGTATGTGACGTGGTCGGGGCGACGCTCGGCGAGCAGCGCCTCGATCGAGTCGCGCTCCGCGGCGAGCGGCGCGTCCGGGACGGCGCCGGCGTCGAGGTCGGCGAACAGGGTCGCGACCGTCTCGGCGGCGTCCTTCTTGTTAGTCCCGATCACCCCGGAGGGGCCGCGCTTGATCCAGCCGACGGCGTAGAGGCCGGAAACGGGCTCGCCCGATGCCTCGACCACCCGCCCGGCCTGATTCGGGATCACGCCGCGGCGCTCGTCGAACGGGACCCCCTCGACCGGGACCCCCTTGTAGCCGATCGAACGCAGCACCAGGCCGGCCTCGATCTCCTCGCGCTCGCCGCTGTCGCGCGCTGAGATCCGCCCGTCCGACTCGACTAGCTCGTTGCGGGCGACGACGACGCGCTCGACCTTTCCCTCGCCGTGGATCTCGACCGGCGAGCAGCAGAAGCGGAGCACGATCCGCTGTGGCTTCCCCTCGGGCTCGCGCTCGGAGAACTCGGTGAAGATCTCGACGTTGCGGCGGTGGGTCGGCTCGCACCCCTCGGAGTCGACGTAGGCCCGGCTGGCCGGGTCGAGCTCGATGTCGGCGGGATCGACGACGACATCCGCTCGGCTCATCTCGCCCAGCTCGCGGACCTCGGGGTTCGTGAACGCGGCCTGGGCGGGTCCGCGGCGCCCGAGCACGACGATCTCCTTGACGCCGCTTTGCGAGAGCGCCTCGATCGCGTGGTCGGCCGTGTCGGTGCCCTCGAGCTCCTCGCGCGGCAACGCCAGCATCCGGGCGACGTCTGCGGCGACGTTGCCGTTCCCGATCACCACCACCCGCTCGTGGGAGAGGTCGAACTCGCGGTCGGCGAAGTCGGGATGGGCGTTGTACCAGTTGACGAACTCGGTGGCCGAGTGCGAGCCGGGCAGGGCCTCGCCGGGGATCCCGAGGTGGCGGTCGGTCGAGGTGCCGTGGGCGAAGATCACCGCGTGGTAGCGCTCGCGGAGCTCGTCGACCGCGAGGTTGGTGCCCACGTCGACGTTCCCGAAGAACCGGAACCCGGGCCGCGCGGCGGTCTTCTGGTAGACGCGGATCACCGACTTGATCTTCGGATGGTCGGGGGCGACGCCGGCGCGGACGAGCCCGAACGGGGTCGGGAGACGTTCGAACATGTCGACCTCGACGGCGCGGTCGTCGGGCTTCATCAGCGCCTCGGCCGCGTAGAAACCCGCCGGCCCGGAGCCGACGATCGCGACGCGCAGGGGGTCTTGATCTGTTCCGAGCACCACGGGAATCCTCGCAGCAGCTAGACGCCGGCCGGCGCGATCGCGGTCGCCGCGGTCCCGTCGAGGGCGTCGAGGGCGCGGCCCAGCGACATCGCCACGCACGTGAAGATCGGGGTGTCGCGGAGGGTGTACGAGCTCGACTCGGTCGTACGCAGCTCCTGGACGAGGTCGAGGAACTCGCCCGGCTCGTCGGCCTCGAAGGAGACGACGAACTCCTGGTCGTCGAGCCCGAACGAGTAGGTGGTGTTGATCGAGATCTCGGGATAGCGCCGGCCGACCTCGATGTGATCGGCCATGATCCGGCGCCGCTCCTCGAGCGGCAGCGCGTACCACTCCCGCTTCTTCTCGAACGGGTAGACGAACAGGTACCTGCGCCCGGAGACGGCGATCTCCTGGCGCGTCGACTCCTCGGAGTACGGCGAAGGCTTCGTCATAGCGAGGTAGGAGTATGGGATCGACGACCACTTCGCGAGCCCGCTCTGGCCGAGCACGACGTGGAAGGTGTGGAGGTCCTCGAGGTTGGGCGACTGGCTCAGCACCAGCAGGTCCGTGTCGCCCCGGGTTCCGACCGTCGAATAGGCTCGCAGCGGCCGGCGGCCCTCCGCGAAGTCCTCACAGGCCGCCTGAAACTCGGCCTTGTCGCGGGCACGCTCCTCAGCATCCCGCCGCCGCCAGGCGGGATCGACCTTGAAGAACGTGAACTTGACGAAGCTCCGCTGGGGCACGGGAAAGAGGGTAAAGGGCGTGACTCTCGCCCTGCCCGCGTTCTCCCGGCGCGGCGGCGATCGTGCGCGATCGCACGGACTGCGAGCCGCACCGATCGGTACCCTGAGTCGATGCGCATCGCCCTTGTTTCGCCCTATTCCTGGACCTACCAGGGGGGTGTGAACAGGCACGTCGAGGCACTGGCGGAACAGTTTCTCGCCCGTGGCGACCACGTTCGCGTGCTCGCCCCTTGGGACCCGCCGGACGCCCTCTCACGACGCCTGCACCGCTCCTCTGCGCCCGAGGTCCGCACCGCACCGGACTACCTGGTCCCGCTGGGACGGACGGTCGGCTTCGGCGCCAACGGGGCGGTCTCGAACCTGGTCGGCTTCCCGGATGGGCTCGCCCGGATGCGGCGCGAGCTGCGGGCGGGCCGCTACGACGTGGTCCACGTCCACGAGCCGCCGGCGCCGATGGTCTCGTGGGACGCGAGCACCTTCCGAGGCGCCCCCGTGGTGGGCACCTTCCACGCCTACTCCACGAGACCGGTCCCGAACCAGATCGCGACGCTGCTCGGAGCGCGCCGGATCTTCAACCAGCTCTCCGCCAGGATCGCCGTCTCCGAGGCTGCGGCGTGGACCGGCCGCCGCTGGTTCGGCGGCGAGTACACGATCGTCCCGAACGGGGTGGATGTCGATGCGGCCCCGCCCGGCCCGAAGGGGGCCGCCGATCATCTGCGGCTCCTGTTCGTCGGCCGCGCCGAGGAGCGCAAGGGGCTGCCGATCCTGCTGTCCGCGTTCGAGGCGCTGATCGAGCACGTCCCCACCCGGCTCACGGTCGTGGGCGCCGACCCCGACGAGGTCCACAGCCGGATCGCCGATCCGGACATCGCGGCACGCATCGACGTGCTCGGCAAGGTCTCCGAGGGGGTCCTGTGGCGGGAGCTGGGCGCGGCCGACGTGCTCGTCGCCCCCTCGCTGGCGGGCGAGAGCTTCGGGATGGTCCTGATCGAGGCGATGGCTGCCCACACCCCGGTGGTTGCCTCGCGGATCGCCGGCTACAGCGACGTCGTCACCGACGGCGTCGACGGAGTGCTCGTCCGGGCCGCCGACCCGCAGGCCCTCGCCGAGGAGCTGCAGCTGCTCTGGCACGAGCCCGAGCGCCGCGTCGCGATGGGCGCCGCCGGCCGCGCCAGCGCCCAGCGCTATGCCTGGCCGCGGGTCGCCCGCGAGGTGACCGAGGTCTACGACCGCGCGATGGAGCCGGCGCCGGAACCGGCGACGAGGACCGAGGCGATCGCCCGGCGCACGGGCTTGGTCCGCCTCGACGGCGGCCCGCGCCGTCCCGCGCAGAGGCTTCCCACGCTCGATCCCGTCCCCGAGGGCGGACGCGGCGGTGGGCGCCGCGCCGCTCGCCGGATCGGGGTCGGGGCCGCCGCGGTCCTCGGGGTCGGGCTGACCCTGCTGGCCGCGCGCCGCATCGGGATCGACAGCGTCGCCCACAGCGTCGCCACCTCCGACTTCGGCTGGGTGATGATCGCCTTCGCGCTGATGGTCGCCTCGCTGTTCGCCCGCGCGGTCTCGTGGACCGCGATCGTTCGCGCCGCACTCCCCGGCCGGCCCGTGCGTCGCCGTGACGTCACCTCGGCGACGATGATCGGGGTGCTGATGTCCGCCACCCTGCCGGCGCGCCTCGGCGAGCCGGCGAGGGCGATGGTGCTGGCGCGCCGGGTCGGGCGGATGCGCGAGACCTTCGCCGTGCTGGTCGGGACCCTCGTCTCCCAGACGGCGCTGAACATCCTCGCACTGCTGATGCTCGGCGGGATCATCGTCGGGACCACCGACCTGTTCCAGAAGAGCACAGAGAAGATCTTCCTCTTCTCGCTCGCGCCGGTGCTCCTCCTGATCGCCGTGCTGCTGGCGCCGTCGCTCGTCCGTGCGAACGGCGCGGGCCGGATCGCCCGGGTCGCCGCGACCATCCGGCGGGCGCTGAAGCAGGTCCGCTCCGGCCTCGTCGTCTTCAAGGACCCGCGGCGGGGAACGATCGCGACGGTCGCCCAGCTCGGCGCCTGGTTCCTGCAGCTGCTCTCGTGCTGGGCCCTGTTCGCCGCGCTCGGGCTCGACCACCAGGTTGCGATCGGCGCCGCCGCCGCGGTCCTGTTCGCGGTCAACGTCACCGCGGTCGTGCCCGCGACCCCGTCGAACATCGGGATCTTCCAGCTCGCCACGGTGAGCGTGCTGACCGCCGGCTTCCACGTCGGCGCCGCCGACGCGCTCGCCTACGGCGTCATCCTCCAGGCGGTCGAGATCGCGACCGCCGTCGCCCTCGGCGTCCCGTCCCTCGTGCGCGAGGGCGTCACCTGGAAGGACATGCGCCTCCGCGCTCTGTCGGCGGCACCCGCGCGCCTCCAGCCTCAGCCCCGCCGCCGCGAGGCGGGGGGCCGCGCCACCGTCAGCTAGTCGCCCGGAGCCTGCGGGAAGGTGGCGAGCAGCTCGGCGAGCCGGTCCGGCTCCTCGATCTGCGGACAGTGCCCGCAGCGCGGCAACAGCTCGACGCGGGTCCGCGGAAGCGCCGCGACGATCCGATCCGCCCCTTCGCTTGCCACCATCCGGTCGCGCTCCCCCCAGACGACGAGCACCGGACAGCGGACGCGGGCGAGGTCGAACGGCGCCTTGATCTCCGGCAGCAGCCTGCTCCCGGTGGCGAGCAGACGGGCGACGTCGCCCTGCGATCGGAAGTGGGTGGTGAAGGCCCCGACCACACCGTCGTCGGCCTTTCGGGGACTTGCGAAGGCGAGGACGCGGTAGGTGCTCCCGACCGCGCGCCGCACCGCGGCCTCCGGGACCGGGACCGGCGAGCGCAGCATCGCCCGCACCAGCGGGGCTCCCTGGATCGCCGCGAACCAGGTCGGCATCTCCAGTCCCGTGGGGGCTACCGGGACGACGCCCGCGAGCCGCGACCCCACCTCGCGCTCGGCGGCCCGCAGCGCCACCGTGCCACCGAGGGAGTTGCCCGCGATCACGACCTTTCCGGACGAGCTCTCGGCCGCCCAGCGCTCGATCGCGGCGTCGGCGAACGAGTCGAGCTGGGGGATGATCGCCGCCTCGCCGTCGAGCCGGTCGGCGGCGCCGAACCCGGGCATGTCGAGGGCGACGGCGGCGCGGCCCTGCTTACGGACCCGGTCGAGCAGCAGCCGCCAGGTGTCGGCGGAGTCGGCGAACCCATGCAGCAGGATCAGGGGCGGTCCGGCGCCCTCGAGCTCGAGCGCTCGCGTCCGCACACCTCCCAGGCGCAGGGTGTGCTCCAGGATCGGCTCCATGTCGCCGCAAGCTACTCGGGAGCCAGGCGACCTGCCCGGTTCCGCCGCCGCCGCCCGCGACGAGCCCGGGACCGGACCGCTCGCCTAGGCGCTGACCTCGTCCGGCGTCCGCCCCTCGCCCTCCGGTTCGACGGCTCCGTCGGAGGCCCGGCCGGCCTCCTCCTCGACCACGCTTTCGCCGGGGTCGTCCTCGGGGGGCAGCTCGCCGCCCCGCTCGGTGCCGGCGATCAGCTCGTCGGGCGCCTTCTCGTCGGGGATGAACCCGGACTTCATCCCGAAGTAGACCGCCTGGGGATGGTGGGCGATGATCGCGACGGTCGACTGCTCGGGCAGCACGGCGTGGCCGCCTGACAGGGTCATCCCGATCTCCTCGAGGTCGAGCAGCCGCCAGACCTTCTCGTGCTCGGACTGGTCCGGGCAGGCGGGGTAGCCCCACGAGTAGCGGCGGCCCTGGTCGGCGTCGATGCCGAGGTCGCGGCGGACCTCGGCGTGCAGCCACTCGGCGAGTCCCTCCGCGGCCTGGACGCCGATCCCGTGTGTGAAGAGCTGCTCGGAGAACTCGCCATCCTTCTCGAGGCGAGCCATCACCTCGGTCACCTCGGGGCCGACGGTGACGCCCTGGATCGCGACCACGTCGCGCTCGCCGGAGTCACCACCCCTCGAACCTTGCTTCGCTCCGCTCCGCAAGGGGCGGTAGAAGTCGGCCAGGCAGATCCGATCGTGCTTGGGCTGGCGCGGGAACACGAGCCGCTCGAGCTCGCGCTCTGGATCCTCGGGGTCAAAGACGACGAGCTCGTTGCCGTCGGCGGCGACCGGGAAGTAGCCGAGCTTGGCCCGCGGGTGCAGGTAGCCCTGCGCGCCCCCGGCCTCGTTCCACATCCGCTCGAGCTTCGGCGCGAACCCCTCGTCGCCGCTGTGGCCCTCGACGATCCGGCGCCACTCCTCGCCCTTCTTGCCGCGCCCGCCCCAGTGGAGCTTGAAGAGGACGTGGCGATCGAGGTAGGGGTAGACGTCGTCGAGATCGACCGGGATCTCTCGCACGCCCCAGAAGGGCGGCTCGGGGACCGGGAAGTCGGTGCGGGCCGCCGAGCGGACGCTGTCGTCGCTCGTCGGGGGCGCGTCGTCCTCGGTCACGGGCTTCTCACGAAGCGCCTGCGCCTCCTCCCGGATCCTTGCGACGAGCGCGTCGCGGCGCTCCGGGTCGATCAGCTCATCCATCGTGTCGAGGCCGACGAACGCGTCCTTGCAGTAGAAGACGCCCGGCTCGTAGATCTCGTCCGAGTCCTTGCCGCCCGGGTAGAGGATGCGGCGGCCGAAGTCGCGGTTGATCGCGGCGCCGCCGATCAGGACCGGGAACTCGAGCTTCTTCGAGTGCAGCTCCTGGACGGCGGCGGGCATCTGCTTCGAGGTCGAGACGAGCAGCGCCGAGAGCCCGATCGCATCGGCCTCCTCCTCGATCGCGGAGTTGACGATCGTGTCGATCGGGACCTGCTTGCCGAGGTCGACGACCGTGTAGCCGTTGTTGGTGAGGATCGTGTTGACCAGCGACTTGCCGATGTCGTGGACGTCGCCGAACACCGTTGCGATCACGACCTTGCCCTTGGAGTGGCCCTCGATCCGCTCGAGGTAGTTCTCGAGCTGGGCGACGGCGCGCTTCATCACCTCGGCCGACTGGAGCACGAACGGGAGGATCAGCTCGCCGGCGCCGAACTTGTCGCCGACCTCCTTCATCGCCGGCAAGAGGACGGTGTTGAGCGTCGGGACGGCGCCGATCTTCTCCACCGAGCGGTCGATCCAGTCCTCGACGCCGTCCTTCTTGCGGTGCAGGATCTGCCAGTGCAGCGCCTCCTCGGGCTCCATGCCCTCGGTCGGGTCGCCCTGCTGCTCCTCGGCCTCGTCGCCCTTCGACTCGAAGTGCTCGATGAACTTCTCGAGGGCGTCGGGGGAGCGGTTGAAGACCAGGTCGTCGGTGAGCTCGCGCTCATTCGCCGGGATCTCGGCGTACGGGGTGATGTGGTTCGGGTTGACCATCGCCAGGTCGAGCCC
Organism: Solirubrobacterales bacterium; assembly: GCA_036258315.1. Taxonomy (GTDB): domain Bacteria; phylum Actinomycetota; class Thermoleophilia; order Solirubrobacterales; family 70-9; genus DASSYK01. The sequence goes on along the minus strand of DATADX010000050.1, from coordinate 1,674 downwards.
GGCCTCGACGCAGTGGTGCAGGAAGACCGAGTTGAGGACGGCGCGAGCGGCGGGCGAGATCCCGAACGAGACGTTGGAGACGCCGAGCGAGGTCTTCACCCCGGGGACCTCGGCCTTGATCCGCCGGATCCCCTCGATCGTCTCCACCGCCGAGGGCCGCCACTCCTCGTCGCCCGTGGTCAGGGTGAACGTGAGCGCGTCGAAGATCAGCGACTCGGGATCGAGCCCATGCTCGTCGACGACCATCCGGCGGATCCGCTTCGCGATCTCGACCTTGCGGTCGGCGCTCTTCGCCATCCCCTGCTCGTCGATCGTGAGCGCGATCAGGCAGGCGCCGTGGGCCTTGCCGAGCGGGGCGACCCGGTCGAGCTTGTCGCGTCCCGCCTCGAGGTTGATCGAGTTGACGATCGGGCGGCCCGGGATGTGCTCGAGCGCGGCCTCGATCACGTCGGACTCGGTCGAGTCGATCTGGATCGGCGCCGGCTGGGTGAGCGAGATGCGCGATACGACCTCGCTCATCTGCTCGGCCTCGTCCTGGCGCTCGGTCAGCGCGACGCAGACGTCGAGCAGGTGGGCGCCGCCCGCGACCTGGTCCTCGGCCACTTGGAGCAGCCCGTCGTAGTCCGCGGCGAGCAGCAGCTCCTTCGCCTTGCGGGAGCCCTGCGAGTTGACGCGCTCGCCGACCAGCGTCGGCGCCGGCTGCTGGGCGAGCGGTGTCGCAGTGATCATCGAGGAGACCTGGATCGGGCCGGGCGCGGGGCGCTCCCCAGCCGGCTTCGCGTCCTCGACCCGCTCGACGAGCGCGCGGATGTGCTCCGGCGTCGTCCCGCAGCAGCCGCCGACGATCCCGACGCCGTACCGCTCGACGTACTCGCCGAGGCTGTTCGCGAGCGGCGCGGGCTCCTCGGGGAAGATCGTCTCGCCGTCGGGGCCCTGGTGGGGGATCCCGGCGTTGGGGATGCAGTGGAGCGGCAGCGGCGAGTTCTCGCCGAGGTAGCGGATCGCGTCGCGCATGTCTTCGGGCCCGGTCGAGCAGTTGAGCCCCAACACATCAACTTCGAGGGCGGTCAGGGTCGCGGTCAGCGCCGGCACGTCGGTGCCGAGGAGCATCGTCCCCGACTCCTTGAGGATGAAGAGGCTCGCCTGGATCGGGACCGAGCGCCCGACCCGCTTGAACGCCTCGCGCGCCCCGAAGATCGCCGCCTTCGTCTCGAGGATGTCCTGCTGGGTCTCGATGATCAGCAGGTCCGCGCCGCCCTCGATCAGGGCTCCGGCCTGCTCGTCGAAGACCTCGACCAGCCTGCGGAACGAGATGTCGCCGAGCGTCGGGTCGTCGCTCGCGGGCAGGAACCCCGTCGGCCCGATCGAGCCGGCGACGAAGCGCTCCGGGCCCGCCGCCTTGCGCGCGATCTGCGCGGCCTTGCGGTTGATCTCGACGACGTGCTCGCCGAGTCCCCACTCGTCGAGCTTCAGCCGGCTGCCCTGGAAGGTGTCGGTCTCGAGCACCTCGGCCCCGGCGTCCAGCATCGAGGCGTGGACGCCCTCGATCACGTCGGGGCGGTTCAGGACCAGCGCCTCGTGGCACTTCCCGGGCAGCCCGCCGTAGTCCTCCTGGGTGAGGTCGAACTCCTCGAGGGTCGCGCCCATCCCGCCGTCGAAGACGACGATCCGGTC
>DATADX010000049.1:0-16844 GCA_036258315.1 Solirubrobacterales bacterium | reverse complement strand
GCCCGTGCGCTTCGCGGCCTTCTTCGCCTTCGCGCAGTTCGGGATTTCGGGCCTGTCGATCCCGGGGACGTTGTAGATCGGGTCGGCGGTGCAGTTGCCGACGTCGAGCCAGTAGGAGCGGGTCGAGCGAATCGTCGGATCCGGGTCGATCGTGAGCCTGTACTCGATGAAGGCGGTGTCGCTCTGGCCCCTGTGGTTCATGTACATGTAGGTGGCGGCCCAGCTCCCCGGGCCGTAGGCGTATCCGTACCCGTCGGGGAAGCTCAGCTTGTTGCGCTCCTCGCCGGCGCCGAAGAAGCGCTCGGGGCCGCCGCAGGCAGCGTCGGTCGCGGCGGTGTTTGAGAAGACGATGTGGTGGAGCATCAGCCGGTCGATCGGAATGGGGCCGTTCGCGTCGGCGACGTCGACCTCCATCTTCGTGATGTGGCCCGTCACGCCCTGGGGCTTGGGGATCCCCACGGTGCCCCGCTTGACCTCGTATCCGGAGACGGTCACCGCGGACGACCAGCAGGACCACTCACTCGGCTGGCCCGGCGCCGGCGCGTTCGTCTGCACGCACTCGTTCGGGATCAGCGCAGACGCTCCCGACGGCGCGATCGCGAGCGCGCCGAGCGCGACCGCCACCACGAGCGCGATGCGCCGGCCCCTCACGCGTCCCTGCGTTCCGGATTCACCCGCTCTTTCTACCGGATGCAGCGGCACTTGTGTGGATTCGTACGCTTTCGCCGGGACGGCTTCGCCATCAATCGCGGCCACGAGCGGCCGGCCCACATAAGTCGCTCCGGGCTTCGCCCTTCGCTCCTGAATGCCGCGGCCCGGTGGCAGCTAGGGGACCCGGTGGACCTCGAACAGGTTCGTGCCGAGCTCCTGGGCGGGCAGTCCGGCGGTGATTGCGATCAGGTCGCCGGAGGCGGCGATGCCGCGCTCGCGCGCCATCGTCGCCCCGTCGTCGAGCAGCTGTCGCAGGCTGGTCCACTCCTCCGCGTGGCCGGCCGCGACCCCGAACAACAGGTTCATGCGGCGGACGGTCTCCACGCGCGCCGAGACGGCGAGTACGGGCACCCGCGGCCGGTGGGCCGACACAAGCCGCGCCGTCCGCCCCGACGTCGTCGGGACGACGATCGCCGCGAGCCCGAGGCGGTAGGCGGCCGCGACGGCGACCTGGGTGACCGCCTCGGCGACGTCGTGCTCGTGCTCCTCGACCCGGGTGAAGACCCACTCGCCGTAGGGGAGGTGCTGCTCGGTCACCCGGGCGATCCGATCCATCACCCGCACGGCTTCGACCGGATGCTCCCCGACCGCGGTCTCCTCGGAGAGCATCACGGCGTCGGTGCCGTCGTAGATCGCGTTCGCAACGTCGGTCACCTCGGCGCGGGTCGGGCGCGAGGCGCGGACCATCGTCGCCAGCATCTGCGTCGCGGTGATCGCCGGCTTCGAGGCCTGGCCGGCGAGCGCGATCAGCCGCTTCTGCACGCCGGGGACCTCCTCGAGCGGCAGCTCGACGCCGAGGTCGCCGCGGGCGACCATGATCCCGCTCTCGGCCGCGGCGATGATCTCCTCCGCGCGCTCGGCGGCCTGCGGCTTCTCGATCTTCGCGACGAGCGGGATCCCCGCCTGCTGGCTGTCGATCACCTCCTTGACGCGCTCGAGGTCGGACGGCCTGCGCACGAAGGAGACGGCGAGCAGGTCGACGCCGAGCTCGCACGCGAAGTGGACCCAGCTCTCGTCGTGGGTGCCGGCGTCGGGCAGCTCCTGGTCCGCGCCGGGCAGGTTCACCCCCTGGTGCGAGCTCACCGCGCCGCCCGCCTCGACCTCGACGACGACCTCGTCGCCGTGCACGGCGGCGACCTTGAGGCGGACGCGCCCGTCCGCGAGATAGACGGGATCGCCGGGGTGCACCGCGCGCGCGAAGCCCGCCCACTGCACTGGCAGCCGCTCCGCGTTGCCGGGCGGGCCGCCGTCCGCCTGGCCGTAGAGGACGGCCGTCGAGCCGGAGTGGAGGATGGCGACGTCCTCCTCGAGGTCGCCGAGCCGCAGCTTCGGGCCAGGCAGGTCGCCGAGGATCCCGACCTCGCGGGAGAGCTCGGCGGATGCCTCGCGGATCCGCCTCACGTTCTCGGCGTGATCCTCGGCGGTGCCGTGCGAGAAGTTGAGCCGGAAGACGTCGACGCCGGCGACGATCAGCTGCCGCAGCATCTCGGGCGCGCGGCTGGCGGGCCCGACCGTGGCGACGATCTTCGTGCGCCGCTGCGCGGTCACGCCTTCGCCACCTCGAGCACCTCGGGCCGCTCGCGCAGGACGGCGATCGACTCGAACACGTCGCGGGCGCCCGCGTCGCGGAGCTCGTCCTCGGAGTAGCCGCCGGTCAGGACCGCGACGGTCTCGACCCCGGCGCGCTTCGCCGCCTCGACGTCCCAGACCGAGTCGCCGACCAGCACCGCCTCCCTGGTTCCGGCCTTGTCCAGCGCCGCCTCGACCAGGTCCGGCTCCGGCTTCGTCTGCTCGACGTCCGCCGACGTCGTCCAGGCCTCGACGAGCTCGCGGGCGTCGAGGAGGTCGAGGTAGTGGTCGACCTCGCCCTCTTTCGCCGAGGAGGCGAGGACCGCCGTCCGACCCGCGCCACGCAGGTCCTCTAGCAGCTCGCGCGAGCCCTCGAGCGGCTCAACCTCCTCGATCATCGACATGTAGAGCGGCCCCTCGGCGGCGCGGATGTCGTCGCCCTTGTCGCGCTCCACCTGGTCGCCGGCGAGCGCCGCGACGAGCTGGTCGCCGCCCATCCCGATCGCCCGGTGGATCCGCCACACGGGGAGGAAGACCTCGTGCTGGCGGAAGGCGCGGAACCAGGCGAGCGCGTGCTGGTAGTTGGTGTCGACCAGAGTGCCGTCGATGTCGAGGATCACCGCGGCGCTCATCGTGGTGTCGCCGTGGTGGCGGGCATCCGTCCGGCCGAAGTCTCCTCCTCGTCGGGCGGCGAGGACTCCTCGACCTGCTGCTCGAGGCGCTCGATGACCGGCAGCCGCCACAACACGCTCGCCAGGACCAGGCCGCCGGCGGCCGAGAGCAGCGCCAGGAAGAGCTGCCAGCCGTCGAGCCGCGTGAGCTCGAAGAAGTCGCGCAGCGGCTCGACCGCGAGCGCCAGCGCGTAGAGGGCGCCGAGGGCGGCGACGAGGGCGAGCATGTAGCTTTGGATCGCGATGTGCTCGCGGCCGGGCCCGCGTTCGAGCAGGAGGACGAAGCAGAGCCCGAGGATCACGAGGGTCGTCGTCGCAGCGGTGCGGCCCTCCTCGAGGTTCCCTCCGAAGACCGTGTCGACGAGGAAGAAGCTCGCCAGTGAGCCGACGGCGATCGCGAGGCCGGCGGGGACGGCGAACGCCGCCAGGGCCTGCAGCAGCCTGCCGCGGTAGAGCGGGCCGTCGCTGGGGGCAAGCGCGAGCACGAACGACGGGATCCCGATCGTCAGGAAGGCCGCGAGCGTGAGATGGCGGGGGAGGAAGGGGAAGGCGAAGCCCGGCACTGCGGCGACGAGGATCAGGACCGCCGCGTAGACCGTCTTCGTCACGTAGAGGCGGCCGAGGCGGTGGATGTTGCGGGCGATCCGGCGGCCCTCGGCGATCGCGCGCGGGAGCCGCGAGAACTGGTCCTTGAGCAGGACGATGTCGGCGATCCCCTTCGTGATCTGGCTGCCCGAGCCCATCCCGACCGCGAGCCGGGCCTGCTTCAGGGCCGGGACGTCGTTGACACCGTCGCCGATCATCGCCGTGAACCGGCCGCGATCGGCGAGCGCCGAGACGAGCGCCTTCTTCTGCTCGGGGCGGATCCGGCAGAAGACGGTGTTCCGCTCGGCGGCCTGGGCGAGCCCGCCGCGGTCGTCGGGCAGCTGGTCGCCCTCGATCACCCCGACGTCCCGCGGGACCCCGACGGCGGCCGCGACCGCGGTCACCGTCTGACGCGCGTCGCCGGAGATCAGCTTCAGGTCGACCTCCTGCTCGCGCATGAACGCGATCGTGTCGGCGGCGTCGGGGCGGAGCGTCTCCTCGAGCACGATCAGGGCGAGCGGCGCGATCGGCGGCGGTGGCTCGGACTGGGGATCGGAAGGGAACCGGTCCCCCGCGCGGCCGAACGCGACGACCCTCCGCCCGGCGCTGGTGTGCCGGTCGAGCTTCGCCTGCAGTGGAGCCGGCAACTCGAGGGCGCCGCGGGCGGCGAGCACGTCCGGGGCGCCGAGCACGTAGGCCTCGCCGCGGCCGAGCTCGAGACCGCTCCACTTCCAGTCCGACGAGAAGGGGACCTCGGCACCGACCCGCTCGGCCGTCGCCGGGTACCGGCTCGCGATCGCCTCGAGCGTGCGGTTGCGCTCGCCGGCGCTGGCGGCGAAGCGGGCCAGCGCCTGGTGGGTGCCCGCGGCGTTGGACTCGTCGGCGACCTCCACGCCGACCAACTCGAGCTCCCCGGTCGTCAGGGTGCCGGTCTTGTCGACGCAGATCGTGTCGACCGCGGCGAGCGACTCGGTCGCGGCCATCTGCTGCACGAGCGTGTCGAGCTTCGCCAGCCGCACCGCGGCGACGGCGAGCGTGACGCTCATCAGCAGGACCAGGCCCTCCGGGATCAGCGTGATCAGGCCCGCGGTCGCGGTCTGAGCCGCCTCCTGGAACGGCTCGTTGCGGGCGCTGAGCGAGAAGATCAGGACGATCGCCAGCGGCACCATCACCCACGTGCTGGCGACGATCACCTGGTTCACCTCCTGCTGGAGCGGCGAAGGGGGATGGCGGAAGGTGCGCGCCTCGCCCGCGATCTGCTCGGCGTGAGAGTCCTCGCGGACGGCGTCGACCTCGTAGTAGCCGGAGCCCGAGAGCACGAACGAGCCCGACAGGACACGCTCGCCGCGCCGCTTGCGGACCCCCTCGGCCTCCCCGGTCAGCATCGACTCGTCGAGGGTGAGGCCGCGGCTCTCGACCAGCTCACCGTCGGCGACGAGTTGGTCGCCCGGCTCGAGCCGGACCACGTCCCCCGGGACGACCTCCTCAGCGCGGACCTCGACGGGCGCCCCGTCGCGAATCGTCTTCGCCCTCGGGGCGACGAGCAGCGCAAGGCTCTCGAGCGTCTCCTTCGCCTTCAGCTCCTGGCGGATCCCGATGTAGCTGTTCAGGATCGCGATGAACCCGAACGCCGCGTCCGCCCACAGCTGCAGGGAGAGGATGACGATGAAGAAGGCGCCGATGATCGCGTTGAAGAGCGTTAAGACGTTGCCCGCGACGATGCTCGCGACCGATCGGCTCGTGCGGTCCTCGACGGGCCCGAGCTTGCGCAGTCGCGCCTCCGCCTCCCTGCTGGAGAGGCCCTTCGGATGCCTCGGCTGGCTCATCTGCTCATTGATAGCGGAGGCGCTGCATGTGAATCGCCGCGCGCCTAGGCGCCCGCCGCCGGCATCTCCCAGAACCAGGCCTCGAACCCGGTCACGGCGCCCCGCCTCAGGCCGAGGCGCCCGAAGAACGCGAGCTCCTCGCCGCGCTGTGACGCCGGGATCGCCGCGCTCCGGGCGGCGACGCCGGGGAGCCCCCGCTCGTGCGCGCGCTCGCCGATCGGCTGGCAGCGCCGGTGGGGAACGATCCGCCCGCGGCCATCGCGCGGGTAGCTGCGCGGCAGCCCGACCGCGGTGCAGCCCGCGTCGGTGACGACGTTCAGGTAGCGGTCCTCGCGAACCGTGACGCGGACGAGCGTCGGAGCCGTCTCGGGCCGCAGGTCCTCGGGCCCGTATGGCTGGGACCGCAGCCGGGCCCGGACGATCGCGCGCGCGACCTCGACCGTCCGGCACAGGTAGACGACCGGGAACGACTCGGGCGGGTTCCAACGGCCGCCGCGGCGGCCGGCGTGGCGGCCGTCGAGGGGGTCCTTCCAGGAGGGATCGGCGACGCGCAGGTAGCCGCCGCCGCGCCCGACCGTCCGCACGTCAGGGGCCGACCGACCAGTCGAACGACCGCTCGATCTTGCCGTACAGCTCGTCCTGCCGGTCGGCCTCGACCATCTCGAGCATCGTCAGGCCGCCGTAGGCGTTGGCGGCCCGGCGGGCGATCCCCGGTACCCGCTCGGGCTTCAGCTGGTGCCGGAGCAGGTCGCAGATCGCCGCGACCGTCGCGGCCTTCTCCTGTCGGGCCGAGGGGAGCCCGCGGTCCCGCCACTGGGCGATCGCCTGGCGCCTGACGCCGAACAACCGGCCGAGCTCAGTCTCGGTCAGCCCGAGCGTCTCCGCGATCGGGTCGAGCAGGGTCCGTGTCAGGGTCGCCGGCGTCATCGTTTTCACAACCCTAGCGCAAGGTATTCGCAAGCGCAAGCAAAGCGCAAGCTAGCGGGCGGGCGGCACCCGTTTCGGAGCAATAGGCTCCCCCGGATGGCTCTGAAGCTCGGACTCAACCTCGGCTACTGGGGGATCGGCCCCCAGGGCGACGAGGCGGTCGAGATCGTCCAGGCTGCGGAGAAGGCGGGCTTCGACTCGGCCTGGGCGGCCGAGTCTTACGGCTCGGACGCCGTCAGCGTGCTCGCCTATCTCGTGGCGAAGACCGAGACGATCCAGCTCGGCGCCGCGATCTTCCAGGTGCCCGCGCGCCAGCCTGCCGCCGCCGCGATGGCGGGCGTCACGATCGACTCCCTGTCGGGCGGGCGGTTCATGTTCGGGTTCGGGCCGTCGGGGCCGCAGGTGTCCGAGGGCTGGTACGGCGTGCCCTACGCGAAGCCGTGGGGGCGGACGCGTGAGTACATCGAGATCGTCAAGCAGATCGTCGCCCGCGAGGGCCGGCTCGAGTACGACGGCGAGCACTTCAAGCTGCCCCTGAAGGAGGGCGACGCCGAGGGCGTTACCGGCCAGGGCAAGGCCCTGAAGCTGAACGTCCACCCGCTCCGCAGCCACATCCCGATCTACGTCGGCGCGATCGGCCGGAAATCGGTCGAGCTCGCCGCCGAGATCGGCGACGGCTGGATCCCGATCTTCTTCTCGGTCGACAAGTGGGAGGAGGCCTGGGGTGAGCACATCGAGGCCGGCCTCGCGAAGGGCGGCCGCTCTCGCGAGGATTTCGCCGTCTCGCCCTCGGTCCAGGTGGCGATCGACGGCGACCTCGACACCGCTCGCAACGTCGTCAAGACGGGCCTGCTCCTCTACCTCGGCGGGATGGGGTCGAGGAAGACCAACTTCTACGTCGACCTCACCCACCGGTTCGGGTTCGGCGAGGTCGCCGACGAGGTCCAGTCGCTCTACCTCGACGGCAAGCGCGAGGAGGCGTTCGCGGCCATCCCCGACGAGCTCGTCGACGCCACCGCGATGATCGGCAGCGAGGACGAGGTCGCAAGGCGCGTCAAGGCGTTCGAGGGGCAGGGCGTGGACCGCCTGATCGTCTCGCCCGTGCAGGGCACCCCCGAGGAGCGCCTGAACACGATCGAGCGCCTGTCTGCGATGACCGGCGCCGGCGTCGCGTCCTAGCGCCACCGGCTTGGCTGCCGCCGCGACATAGGCGCGGTCACGATGGAGATGCTCGCCACCGAGCGCGACGGACGGGTGCTGACGGTCCTGATCGACCACCCGCCGCACAACTTCATGACCGCGGAGATGGTCCGCGAGCTCGACCGGCTCACCCGCTCGCTCCGGCGTGACCGACGGATCGGCTCGGTGATCTTCACCGGCCGACCGCCCGAGCTGTTCGTCAGCCACTACGACGTCGGCGAGATCCTCGCCAGCATCGAGCGGGTCGGGATCTCCGCCCCGCCATGGATGACCGGTGCGATGCTGCGCATCGCCGCGCCGATCCGCCGGACCCCCGGCCTGCGCACCCTCGCGGAGCGCTCTCCGCTGCGCGGCATGTTCGAGCTCTACAGGCTCCACGACGTTTTCCAGCGGATGAACCGGATGGACAAGGTGTTCATCGCCGCGATCAACGGGCCCGCGACGGGCGGCGGCTGCGAGCTGGCCCTCGCCTGCGACGTCCGCTACATCGCCGACGCCGCGATCCCGATCGGCCTCCCGGAGATGACGGTCGGCTTCAATCCCGGCGCCGGGGGGACGCAGAGGCTCTCCCGGGCACTCGGCATCGGGCGGGCACTCGAGATGATGCTCGAGGGCCGGACCCTTTCCCCGAGCGAGGCGGCCGACGCCGGCCTCGTCCACAGGGTGGTTGCTCCCGATCGGCTCCGGGACGAGGCGACCGAGACGGGGCGGCGGCTGGCGCGGCGCTCGCCGCAGTCGATCCGCTCGCTGAAGCGCGCCGTCTACGACGGCGCGACCTCCCAGCTGGCACGGGGCCTCGCGGTGGAGCGAAAGTGGTTCATGACGGCGGCCGGCACCGAGCCCTCGAAGCGGGCGATGGCCGCCTACGCCGACGAGGTGGAGAGGCGAGGACCAACCTGGGCGGACCGGGAGACGATTCGCGCCTGGCAGGAGGGAACGGCGGTCGACCTCACCGAGGACGAGCAGCGGGGCCGCGACGCCGCCCGGCCGGACGCCGTCAGCGACCGATGATCGCGTAGGCTGCCCCGCCTGAGCCTGATGAGGATCGGCGTTCCGAAAGAGACGGCCGAGCGGGAGCGGCGCGTCGCCCTGACTCCGGATGTGGTTGTGCAGCTCAAGGCGAAGGAGCTGGACGTGACCGTGGAACCCGGCGCCGGCGAGGGCGCGTCCCACCCCGACGCCGAGTACAGCGAGGCCGGTGCCGAGGTCGACGGCGGGGCCTGGGACGCGGACGTCGTCCTCAAGGTCGCCCCGCCCACCGACGAGGAGGTGGGGCGGTTGAAGCAGGGCCAGGTCCTGATCGGCTTTCTGCAGCCGCTCACCAACGCCGCGCTCGCGAGGTCGCTGGCTGAGGGTGGGGTGACGAGCTTCGCGATGGAGGCGATCCCGCGGATCACGCGCGCTCAGTCGATGGACGCCCTCTCCTCGCAGGCGAACCTGGGCGGCTACATGTCGGTCCTGATCGCCGCGCGCGAGTCCGGGCAGCTGTTCCCGATGATGACCACCGCCGCCGGCACGATCGCGCCCGCCAAGGTGCTCGTGCTCGGCGCCGGCGTCGCCGGCCTGCAGGCGATCGCGACGGCGAAGCGGCTCGGGGGCGTCGTCACCGGCTTCGACGTCCGCTCGGTCGTCAAGGAGCAGGTCGAGTCGCTCGGCGGCCGCTTCCTCGAGGTCGAGGCGGTCAAGGACGCGGAGGGCGAGGGGGGCTACGCGCGACCCCTGACCGACGAGGAGAACGAGAAGCTCCGCGGTGAGCTGGCGGTGGCCGCGGGGCGGCAGGACGTGATCATCACGACCGCGCAGATCCCGGGGCGCGATGCGCCCTTGCTGATCACCGAGGAGGCGGTGAAGGGAATGCAGCCCGGCTCGGTGATCGTCGACCTCGCCGCCGAGAGCGGCGGCAACGCCGCCGGGACCAGGGCCGGGGAGACCGTCGTCACCGACAACGGCGTCAAGATCATCGGCCCCGTCAACCTGCCGAGCGAGATGGCCGCCGACGCCTCGGCGCTGTACGCGAAGAACCTCGCCAACCTGCTCGAGCTGATCGTCGAGGAGGGGAAGCTGAACCTGAACTTCGAGGACGAGATCGTCGCCGGCGCCTGCCTCACGAACGAGGGCGAGATCGTCAACGAGCGCGCCAAGGAGGCCAAGGAGGGCTGATGGACCTGTCGACGGAGATCATCATCTTCGTGCTCGCGGCGTTCGTCGGCTTCGAGGTGATCTCGAAGGTGCCGACCACGCTGCACACCCCCCTGATGTCGCAGACGAACGCGATCCACGGGATCGTGGTGCTCGGCGGCCTGATCGTGATCGGCCTGTCCGACGAGGTGCTCGACAACGTGATCGCAACGATCGCGATCGCGTTCGGATCGATCAACATCGTCGGCGGCTTTCTCGTCACCGACCGGATGCTCGGGATGTTCGCCCGCAAGCCGAAACGGACATCAGAAGGCGACTCCTCAGCTTCGCCTGCGGGGTCACCCACCGAACCCGGCGATCGGGGCGGCCAGTGAGCCTCGCCCCGCTCGCCGTGCTCGAGCCCGGCTCCGACGGCGTCCAGTATCTCTATCTCCTCGCCGTCGTCCTGTTCATTCTCGGCATCCGCCAGGGCACCCACCCGACCACCGCCAAGCGCGGCAACATGGTCGCGGCCGTCGGGATGGCAATCGCGGTCGTCACGACGCTGCTTCTCGACGGGATCGGGAACTGGGGCCTGATCGTCGTCGGGATCACGGTCGGGACCGCGGTCGGGGTGGTCGCCTCGATCCGCGTGCAGATGACGGCGATGCCGCAGATGGTCGCGCTCTACAACGGCGTCGGCGGCGGCGCGGTGGCGCTGATCGCGTGGGCCGAGTTCCGCCACCTGCTCGGGAGCGGGGAGGAGATCCCGCTCGACGAGCTGATCCCGATCGTGTTCTCGATGGTGATCGGTTCGATCTCCTTCTGGGGCTCGCTCATCGCCTTCGGCAAGCTCCAGGGCCTGATCCCCAGCCAGCCGCTGAAGGTCCCCGGGCAGCAGGTCCTGAACGCGCTGCTGCTGATCGGGATCGTCGCCGCCTGCGTCAACCTCGCGATCAACAACGACGATCCCTCGCAGGCGGTCTTCATCGCGGTCCTGATCGCGGCGGGGGTGCTCGGCAACCTCGTCGTGCTCCCGATCGGCGGCGCCGACATGCCGGTGGTGATCTCGCTTCTGAACGCCTTCACCGGCCTCGCCGCCGCGGCCTCGGGGTTCGCCCTCGACAACGTCGCCCTGATCGTCGCCGGCACGCTCGTCGGCTCCTCGGGAACGATCCTCACCCTCGAGATGGCGACCGCGATGAACCGGTCGGTCCCCAACATCCTGTTCGCCGGCTTCGGCGGCGCCCCGGCCGGCGGCGGCGGGCCCGGGGAGGAGCGTCCGCACAGGTCGATCGGCCCCCAGGACGCCGCGATCGCCCTCGCCTACGCCGACTCCGTCGTGATCGTGCCGGGCTACGGGATGGCGGTCGCGCAGGCGCAGCACGCCGTCAAGGAGATGGCCGACGAGCTCGAGGACCGCGGCGTCAGCGTCAACTACGCGATCCACCCCGTCGCGGGACGGATGCCGGGCCACATGAACGTGCTGCTCGCCGAGGCCGACGTCCCCTACGACAAGCTCAGGGAGATGGACGAGATCAACCCGGAGATGCCGCGCACCGACGTCGCGGTCGTGATCGGCGCCAACGACGTCACCAACCCCGCCGCCAAGAACGACCCCGACTCCCCGATCGCGGGGATGCCGATCATCGAGGTCGACCAGGCCCATCAGGTGATCGTGATCAAGCGCTCGCTCAGCCCGGGCTTCGCCGGGATCGACAACGACCTCTTCTACGAGGAAAACACCTCGATGCTGTTCTCCGACGCGAAGGGCGCGGCCCAGGAGATCGCGGCGGAGATCGAGACGCTGTGATCCGGCGCTAGTCGCGGCGGCGGAAGCGCGGCAGCGCGAGCCCGATCACGAACCCCAGCAGGGCCACGAACAGGAGCGCGAAGATCAGCGGGGTCTGGGTCTCGGAGAAGAAGAACTTGACCTCGACCTTCTGAGAGTTCTGGAGGATGAAGATCGCCCCGAGGACGACCGCGGCGACCAGCGCCCAGGTCCGCCACCTCGGGCCCGCTCGGGTCGGCGCTCCTTCCACGCGCGCGACCCTAGCACGGGATTCGGGCCGCTCTCGTGACGCGATCGTCACGGTCTTGGGCCCCAGGTCACGCCTCGTTCCTCAGCGTCGGCGCAGTGTGCCGATCGCGGATCGACACGGCCCCGCGGATCGGAGGCCGGGCAGGCGACGGTCGAATGGCTCGGCCTGGTCCTGCTCGTCTCGCTGCTGGTCGGATCGATGCTCTGGGTGACCGGGCTGCTGCGGGTCGGGCTGGCGCTCCCCGGCAGCATCCTCGAGCGGTTCGTCTGCGCCGCGCGCCTCTCGGAGGACTGCCGCGACGAGCCCGACCTGAGGGCGTCCTATGGAGCCGAGCTCGCCGCCGCGGTTCGCGCCCACGCCCCGGCTCTGCTCTACGAGGAGGGGATGACGGCGCTCCCGGTCGACTACCGCCGCTGCCGGGCCGACGGCTGCGCCGCCGGGAGGCCCGACGGCGCCGTGGTCCGCTCGGACTCCGGCGAGCGCATCGTCGCCTTCACCCACGTGATCGACTGCCGTTCCGAGGGCGCGGCCGCGAGCAGGAAGCGGGGGGCGGACTGCTCGGGCGAGCGCGCCGGCAACCTCTACCTCCAATACTGGTTCTACTACCCAGGGAGCGCGACCGCCGAGGGGAGCACGCCGCTCAAGGGCGTGATCCGCAAGGCGAGCGCCGAGCTCGGCCACCCCACCCATCACCGGGATGACTGGGAGAGCTACCAGGTGCGGATCGCGCCGGGCGGGAGCTTCGCCCGCGCGAGCTCCCACCACCGGTACAGCTACGAGTCCGAGGGCGCCGGCCCGATCCCCGGGCACCGCGTCGTCCGGCGCGCCGACGGGACCCTGGCCCTGAAGCGCGTTCGCGAGGTCGTGAACGGCTGGGGCCCCGAGCGGGACACCCTTTATATCTCCGGCGGCAGCCACGCCGGGAACGCCCGCACCGGCCGGATCGTGACCCGGACCACCAAAGACGGGCGGCTGGTGCTGATCCCGCTCAGCCGGGTAGCGCTGGGCGAAGCGCCCTCGTTCGCAATCACGCCGCCATGGCGGAAGCGCGTCTTCTTCGACCCCGAGTACACGGGGACTGACTAGGCGGGCGCCGCTACCTGGGCGCCATCCGCAGGGCGCCGTCGAGCCGGATCGTCTCCCCGTTCAGCATCTGGTTCTCGGCGATGTGGGCGGCGAGCAGCGCATACTCCTCGGGCCTGCCGAGCCGCGAGGGAAACGGTGTCGTGGCGCCGAGGGCGTCGCGCGCCTCCTGGGGGAGCGCCGCCAGCAGCGGGGTGTCGAACAGGCCGGGGGCGATCGTGTTGACGCGGATTCCGCGGCTCGACATGTCGCGGGCGGCCGGGAGGGTGAGCCCGACGATGCCGCCCTTCGACGCGGAGTAGGCGACCTGGCCGATCTGGCCGTCGAAGGCCGCGATCGAGGCGGTGTTGACGCAGACGCCCCGCTCGCCGCCCTCGTCGGGGTCGTTGTCGTTCATCGCGGTGCAGGCGAGGCGGAGCACGTTGAAGGTCCCGACCAGGTTCACCTTGATCACGTTGTGGAAGATCTCGAGATCGTGCGGCCCCTGCTTGCCGGCGGTCCGCTGGGCCCAGCCGATCCCGGCGCAGCAGACCGAGATCCGCAGCCCGCCCTCGGGCTCGGCCGCCGCGTCGACCGCGGCCTGGACGGGCTCGACCTCCATCACGTTCGCCTCGACCAACCGGGCCCGCTCGCCGAGCTCGGCGGCGAGCGCCTCGCCCTTCTCGGCGTTGAGGTCGGCGATCACGACGGAGGCGCCGCGGCCGTGGAGGACGCGCGCGGTCGCGGCTCCGAGGCCGGAGGCTCCACCGGCGACCAGCGCGCTTGCTCCCTCGATCCGCACAGCCGCGGCACCCTATTTCACGCGCCCTTGACAGCGCGTTCCCGCGGCTCTGTATGTTTGACGCATCGTCCCCGGCGCCACCGCGACGCAGACGAAGGACCGGATCGCCGACCGCCTCGCGGAGGCTCGCCGCCACACCCTGAAGCTGATCGAGCCGCTCAGCCACGAGCAGCTGAACCGCGTCTACGCGCCGATCCTCAGCCCGCTGATCTGGGACCTGGGCCATATCGCGAACTTCGAGGAGCAGTGGCTCGTCCGCGAGATCGGCGGCCGCGAGCCGCTGCGCGGCGACCTCGGCGAGCTCTACGACGCGATCGAGCAGCCCCGGAAGATCCGCGGCGAGCTGCCGATCCTCCGCGCCGACGAGGTGCGCCCGTACATGTACGAGGTCCGCGAGCGCACCCTCGAGGTGCTCGACGAGGTGGACCTGGGCGGCGGCGACCCGCTGCTGGCCGAGGGGTTCGTCTACGAGATGCTGCTCGCCCACGAGTACCAGCACAACGAGACGATGCTGCAGCTCCTGCAGATGATCGAGTCCTACGAGCCGGTCGAGGTCGACGAGGGCCCGGCCGCGGAGCCGGTCGCCGACGGTCCCGAGATGGTCGAGGTCCCAGGCGGCGAGCACCGGATCGGCGCCGGCCCGCCCTCGGAGGGGTTCGCCTACGACAACGAGCGCCCCCGCCACGCCGTCGAGCTCGCTCCCTTCCTGATCGACAGGACGCCCGTCACGAACGCGGCCTACATCGCATACATGGAGGAGACCGGCAGCGAGCCGCCGATGTACTGGGGCCGCGACGGCGACGGAGGATGGGTGCGGAGCGCGATGGGGACGACGCAGCCCGTCGACCCCGATGAGCCGGTGATCCACGTCTCCTGGGACGAGGCCGACGCGTTCGCGCGCTGGGCGGGCAAGCGCCTCCCGACCGAGGCCGAGTGGGAGGCCGCTGCCGCGGGGACGGACCGCGACAGAGTGAACCTCGACCAGCTCTCGTTCGGGTGCGCTGCCGCGGGCGCCTATGCCGACGCAGCGTCGAAGTTCGGCGCGGTGCAGATGCTCGGAGACGTCTGGGAGTGGACCGCGAGCGACTTCACCGCATATCCGGGCTTCGGGGCATTCCCGTACCCGGAGTACTCCGAGGTCTTCTTCGGCGACGCCTACAAGGTGCTTCGCGGGGGCGCCTGGGCGACCCGCCGCGAGGTCGTGCGGACGTGCTTCCGCAACTGGGACCACCCCGAGCGTCGCCAGATCTTCGCCGGCATCCGCTGCGCGATGGACATCGAGGACAGGAGCTGACCGCGAAGGCCGAGACAATCGGTCCGCGATGAAGCCCCGACCTGATCCGATCGCGATCCGAGACCGTTAGAGCAACCGAGCCGCCATCGACTCCGCCTCGACAGCCGACCGCGTCACCGTCGCCGTCCACCTGCCGCCGGGCGGCCCCCTGTCGGGGATGGCAGCCGACGTCCGCGCCGGGCTCACCAAGCCGTTCAAGGAGCTCTCACCCCGCTACTTCTACGACGAGCGCGGCTCGGCCCTGTTCGAGCGGATCACGACCCTGCCCGAGTACTACCCGACCCGCTGCGAGCGCGCGATCCTCGAGCGGCGCTCGGACGAGATCGTCGCGGCGGCGATGCCCCGCGCGCTGATCGAGCTCGGCTCGGGATCGGCCGTGAAGACGCGGGTCCTGCTCGACGCGATGGGGGAGGCCGGCTGCCTCGAGGCGTACGCGCCCGTCGACATCTCCGAGCAGATCACCTACGCCACCGCCGCGGCGATCGCCCGCGAGTACGAGGGCGTCGAGGTGCTCGGCCACGTCTGCGACTACGAGCTCGACCTCGAACGCGTGCCCGTCCGCGGGCCGCGCGTGATCGCATTCCTCGGCGGCACGATCGGCAACTTCCAGCCCGCCCAGCGGTCGAGCTTCCTGCGCCGGATCGCCAACCTGCTCGACGGCGACGACCGGTTCCTGCTCGGGACCGACCTCGTCAAGGACCGGGCGACGCTGGAGGCCGCTTACGACGACTCCGAGGGGGTGACCGCGGCCTTCAACAAGAACGTGCTCGCCGTCCTCAACGAGCGGCTCGACGCGAACTTCGACCTCGACGCCTTCGAGCACGTCGCGCGTTGGGACGCCGAGAACCTGTGGATGGACATCAGGCTTCGCTCGCTGAGGCACCAGGTGATCGAGATCCGCAGCCTCGGCCTCCAGGTCGCCTTCGCCGCCGGCGAGGAGATGCGCACGGAGATCTCGACCAAGTTCGCGCGCGAGGGCCTCGAGGGCATCTATGCCGAGGCCGGCCTCGAGATCACCGACTGGTGGACCGATCCCGAGGGCCACTACGCCCTCAGCCTCGCCCGCGCGGTCTAGCGGATCTACGCCGGCGCGAACTGGCCGTGGAAGCCGAACGGAATGTGGTGCGGCGCTTCCGCACGCGCGATCTCCCTCAGGTCCGAGGCGTCGAGCACGAGTAGGAACGAGCTACCCGCCTCACCGTCGAAGACGACCGAGAGCAGGACGCCGGCGTCCTCGTCGGTTGCATCGGGGGCGGCGACGAACACCGGCTCTCCCGGGTAGCGGCCAGGCTCTGACCAGACCGAGCTGGTGCGCCTGTCGAGGTCGGCCTTGACAATCTTGTCGAGCCAGCCCGAGGCGCCGAAGCCGACGCCCCAGGCGTAGCGGTAGGGGCGCTCGCTGCAGCGGCCGTAGTTGATCCGCGGCAGGTCCATCGGCTCCTCCACGAGGCGCTCGCTCTCGACGTTTCCGCTTCGAGAAGTGATGCGGAAGCGGCGCAGCTCGGGCTTCGCGACGGGCTTGCCGGCGCGCAGGCGCTCGAGGTAGAGGTCCTCCACGATCTGGGCGTCGGCGAAGACGCTGATGTCGACGACCACGTCCTCGCCGTCCTCGTAGGAGTTGACGTGGTGGAACCCGAAGCAGGCCTCCGCCTCGAACGGGCCGAGCGCCTCGCCGCCCCTGCGGGGCAATAGCCAGAAACGAGTCCCGAGCTCGGGCTTCCAGCGGTAGTTCTCGATATATGGGCGCCCGCTGAGCGGGATCGAGATCGGGTTGACGACGTAGGGGAACTCGGCGAGCACGAAGTGGCGCTCGGTGAGGCCGAAGGAGTGCTGGTAGGCCGGGTGCTTGACCGGCATCTGCGCCACCACCTCGGGCTCCTCGGAGCCGGGGGCGAGGTGGAAGAAGCGGTAGCTGTTTCGAGGGCCGACCTTGGCCGCGTAGTTGAGCATCCCGCCGCTGGCACGATCGAGGTGGGGGTGGGCGGTGGTCAGCATCCCGGGGACCTCATACGCCACCCCGGCCGTCTCCAGCGTGGC
>DATADX010000048.1:0-22459 GCA_036258315.1 Solirubrobacterales bacterium | reverse complement strand
CAGCTGCTCGAGTCGAAGGGAATCGAGATCCACGGCGGGGAGAGGCTGGCCGCGTTCGAGGGTGAGGGGAACGTGAAGGCCGTGGTGACCGAAAGCGGGAAGGTCGTCGAAGGGGACTGCGTCGTGATCGGGGCCGGGGTGAAGCCGGACGTGATGCTGGCGCAGCGGGCCGGGCTCGAGGTCGGGGACGGGATCGTCTGCGACGAGACGCTGCAGACGTCGGTCGAAGGGATCTACGCGGCTGGCGACGTCTGCTCGTACCAGAGCAAGGTGCACGGGAGGCGGCTCCGCGTCGAGCACTGGGACGTGTCGATGCAGCAGGGAGCCCACGCGGCGCGGGGGATGATGGGGGAGAGCGCGCCCTACGAGGTGGTGCCGTACTTCTTCAGCGATCTCGCCGACTGGGCGAGCATGGAATACGTCGGCCCGGCGGACGAGTGGGACGAGCTCGTCTGGCGCGGCGACCGCGACGCGGGAGACTTCATCGTCTTCTACCTCGCCGGCGGCAAGGTCGCCGCGGCGCTCAGCGTCGGCCGCTCCGAGGACCTCGGCTACGCCCGCGAGCTGCTCGCGAAGGGGGTCGACGTGTCTGGGAGCAAGAACGTTCTCGCCGATCCCGAAGCGGACCTCGCCGAGGTCATGTCTAGCTAGGCTTACGCCCCGGAGGGGTCGATCGGACTCACGTCTCGATTCGAACCCTGAGCCATGGGGCTTGGTGTAGAGGAAGCACGCCAGATTCTGGTTCTGGAAGCCCAGGTTCGATCCCTGGAGCCCCAGTAGCCCTCCTGCCAAGTCCTATCGCGACGAGGGTTCGATTCTCCGGGCGTCTTCTCCCGGTCCGTTCCGTCCGGGCCAGATACGAACATATGTTCGTATGGGAAACAGGGGAAGAAGCGGGCCGAAGCTGGCACCCGGGGTGATGCGCGAACGGGTGCGCCGGCTGTTCGAGGCCGGCAAGTCACAGCGAGAGATCGCGGCCATCCTCGGTGTCGGGAAGTCGACCGTCGCGTTCCATGTCCGCAACCTCGACGTGCCGCCGGACCCTCGATTCGCCAGGCGCTTCGACTGGCCAGCGATTCGCGCGGCCTACGAGTCGGGTCTCTCCATGCGTGAGTGCATGACGCGGTTCGGCTTTTCGGCCGACGCCTGGCACAAGGCCGCCAAACGCGGCGAGATCGTTCCGAGGCCGACAGCGATGCCGATCGAGGAGCTCCTGGTCGCAGACAGGCCGCAGACGAGTCGAACTCACCTCAAGCAACGGCTGGTCAAGGAGGGCTTGAAGGACAACCGCTGCGAGAGATGCGGGCTCACGTCCTGGTTGGGAGGGCCGCTGAGCATGCAGCTGCATCACATCAACGGGGACGGCAAGGACAACCGCTTCGAGAACATCCAGTTCCTCTGCGCCAATTGCCACAGCCAGACCGGTACGTATGGCGGTAGAAACGGTCACCGTGCGGCGAGGGGGCATCTGAGGCTGGTTCTGCCCCCGGAGGATGAGCCTGAGGAGGGCCGACCCCGCCGATCGGGCGTGTAAAACCCACGAAATGAACCCTGCTACCTTGCGCGGCCGATGAGGCAGGTGCGCTTCATGTATGCGCTCGTGCTTGTGGCTGGCGCGGCGCTCGTCCTTTCGGCCTGCGGGGGTGATGACTCGCCGGAGACGCCGATCATCCTCCCGACGGAGACGTCGACGACGGGGTCGTTGACCAAGGACGAGTACATCTCGGAGGCCGACCCACTCTGCGAGGAGACGAACGCCGCGATCGGCCAGTTCGTCGCGGCCGGCGAAGGCTTCACCGCGGCGGGCGAGATCGCCGACCTGCGCCAGGGCCTACTCGACGACCTCCGCGACCTGGGCCCGCCTGCCGAGGATCGTCAGACGCTCGACGCCTACCTGACCGCGCTCGAGGGGCAGGTCGAAGCGGGGCGGAAGATCGATCTCGCCAACCAGCGCGGCAGCGACACCGCCGAGTTCGAGACCGACCTCGACAATGCCCGCACCGAGGCCGAGACGGCGGCGGCCGAGTACGGCTTCGAGGAGTGCGGTACCGCTCCCACCGCCACCCCCGGCTCCGCCGCGGGCACGAGCACAGACAGCACCGGCAGCAGCGGCACCGTCGCTCCGAGCGCCCCCGTCACCCCGGTCGAGCCCGCGCCCTCCGGTGGGACGGGCGGCGACACGGGCGGGACCGGCGATACCGGCGGCGACACGGGCGGCGGCACGGGCGGCGGCGTCAGCCCCGGCGGCGGCGGTATCTCACCGTAGACCCCCATCTCCTAGGGCTTTGCCCTGCGGGGACAAGGGGTTGCGACGCCAACCGGGGGATGCTGAGGCCCCGCCTCCGGATCAGGCGGAGGCCCCGCCTCCGGATCAGGCGGCGGCGAGCTCGGCCCAGGTCCCGTAAAGGGCGGCGTAGCGGCCGCCGGCCGCGATCAGCTCGTCGTGGCTGCCGATCTCGGCGATCGTCCCGTTCTCGAGGACTGCGATCCGGTCCGCATTGCGGATCGTCGAGAGCCGGTGCGCGATCACGATCGCCGTGCGGTCCTTGAGCAGCCGCTCCAGGCCCGTCTCGATCGCCCGCTCCGTCCGCACGTCGACGTTCGAGGTCGCCTCGTCGAGGATCAGGATCCGCGGCTCCGCCAGCAGTGCCCGCCCGAACGCGATCAGCTGCCGCTGGCCCGCCGACAGCGCGACCCCGCGCTCACCGACCTCTGCCTCGTATCCACCTGGCAGGCGCTCGATGAACTCGCCGGCGCCGATCGCCTCGGCCGCCGCCTCGACTTCCTCCGCCGAGGCGCTCGGGCGCCCGAAGGCGATGTTCTCCCGCGCCGTGCCCGAGAACAGGAACCCCTCCTGGGGCACGATCCCGAGCTGGCTGCGCAGGCACTGCGCGCGCAGGTCGCGCAGGTCGTGACCGTCGACGAGCACCCGCCCCCGCTGCGGGTCGTAGAAGCGGGACACCAGCTTCGCGAACGTGCTCTTGCCGGCGCCCGTCTCACCGACGAGCGCGAGCGTCTCACCAGCCGGGATGTGCACCGAGACGTCGCGCAATGCCCAGTCCTCGGCGCCCGCCGCGGCCGGGTCGGCGGTCCGCCCGCCCCCCGAGCGCTTCACGCCGGCCGCGTTGTCCCGCCCGTATGAGAACCACACATGATCGAGCTCGACCTCGCCGCGGAGCGGCCGGGGATCGATCGCGCCCGGGGCGTCGGTCAGGTCCGGCTCGGTGTCGAGCAGGTCGAAGATCTTGTCCAGCGCCGCCATCCCCTGCTGGTAGGTCGTGTAGAGGTTCGACAGCTGCTGGATCGGGTCGAAGAAGGTCGCCAGGTACCCGACGAACGCGACGACGACACCGATCTGCGCCGCCCGGGCGTCGCCGGCAAGGTCGAGCGCCTGGTAGCCGCCGTAGAGCAGGATCACCGCCGTCCCGACAGCGGAGAGAAGCTCGACCGCGGGGAAGTAGGACGCGTTCAGGTAGACCGTCTTCATGTTCGCCTCGCGGTTCAGCTCGTTCAGCTCGCCCATCCGCGCGACATGGCGCTCCTCCTGGGAGAAGGTCCGCACGACGCGGATCCCGCTCAGGCTCTCCTGCAGGTAGGCCGTCACCTCCGCGATCCGCTCGCGCGTGATCCGATACGCGCTCGCGGCGACGATCCGGAACACGATGCTCGCGATCGCGAGCAGCGGGAAGGTCAGGAACACCACCAGCGCGAGCCCGACGTCGAGGAAGAGCAGGATGATCACGACACCGAGCAGAGTGAGCGTGCTCTGGAACAGCGTCACGATCCCGGTGCTGATCAGCTGGTCGAGCGCGTCGACGTCGTTGGTGATCCGCGAGATCAGGACCCCGGGCCGGTTCCGCGTGAAGAAGCCGATCGACATCTGCTGGAGGTGGGTGAAGATCCGCGTCCTCAGGTCCTGGAGGGCCCGCTGGCCGACCCAGCCGACGAGGTAGGTCTGCACGTAGCTGGCTCCCCACAGCAGCAGCCCCGTGACGACGAACCCCGCGACCAGCAGCTCCAGCTGTCCCAGCGAGGGGCTGTCCGAGGCGATCTCCGCGGTCGCCCGCCCGACCAGCCACGGCGGCGCGAGCGCGGCGCCGGTCGACACGATCAGCGCCACGAACATCAGCACCACCTGCTTGCGGTACGGGCGCAGCAGCGTGAGCAGCCAGCGCACCTTCCGCCCGCGCTGGTCCTCGCCGCGGATCAACCGCCACAGCGAGCCGAGCATCAGGAGCGTCCCGCGCAGCCGGTTGTCCTCGTGCTCGTAGGTGTTCTCCTCCCGCGCGGCCACCTCGAGCGCGCGCTCCTCCTCACGCCGCTCCGCGTCGCGGCGCTCCGCCTCCGTCTCGGGCCTGTCGCGGCGCGGGCTCATAGCCGCGCCAGCTCCTCGCGCTCCTCGAGGTCGCGCTGCAGGTAGACCGAGTCCTCGAGCCCCTTCTCCGCGATCTCCTCGTAGAGCGGGCAGCGCTCGAGCAG
Organism: Solirubrobacterales bacterium; assembly: GCA_036258315.1. Lineage (GTDB taxonomy): Bacteria > Actinomycetota > Thermoleophilia > Solirubrobacterales > 70-9 > DASSYK01. The sequence continues at coordinate 17,980 of DATADX010000048.1, read as the reverse complement.
CTCCTCGTCCGTTCCGCGGTCGACGATCCGCCCGCGGTCGATCACCACTATCTCGTCGGCGAGCGAGATCGTCGACAGCCGGTGCGCGACGACGAATGTCGTCCGGCCCGCCATCGCCTCGCGGAGCCCCGCCTTGATCGCCGCTTCCGTCCGCGCGTCGACCGACGAGGTCGCGTCGTCGAGGATCAGGATCCGCGGCTCGGCGAGCAGCGCCCGCGCGATCGCGACCCGTTGCCGCTGCCCGCCTGACAGGGTCAGCCCGCGTTCGCCGACCAGCGTGTCGTAGCCGTCGGGAAGCTCGGTGATGAAGTCGTGCGCCTGCGCGCGTCGCGCGGCCGCCTCGATCTGCTCTCGCGTCGCGCCCGGGTTCGCGTAGGCGATGTTCCCCGCCACGGTGTCCGAGAACAGGAAGCTGTCGTCGGCGACGAACGCGATCTCGTGGCGCAGCGACGCGAGATCGACCTCGCGGATGTCCGCGCCGTCGATCACCACCCGCCCCTCGCTCGGGTCATAGAGCCGCGCCAGCAGCCCGACCAGGCTGGTCTTGCCCGCCGCGGTGGGGCCGACCAGCGCCACCGTCCGCCCCGGCTCCACCTCGAGGTCGATGTCAGTCAGGGCGGGCTCGGCGCCGTCGTAGCGGAGCGTCACGCCCTCGATCGAGACCCTGCCGCCGCCGGGCGGCAGCGGCGGCGCTCCGGGCGGGCTCGTCATCTCGGGCTCGCGGTCGAGGATCTCGAACATGCGGTTGCCCGAGGCCACCGCGCGCTGGGCCATGCTCAGCGACATCCCCAGCCAGCGAACCGGGCCCGAGAGCAGCAGCAGGTAGACGTAGAAGGCGGTGAAGTCACCGACGCTGAGATCGCCGTTGATCACCTGGTTGCCGCCGACCAGCAGCACGATCGCCACCCCGATGTTCGGCAGGAACCCCATCAGCGGGGTGTAGAACGCCTGGAGCCGGGTCGAGACCATGCTCTGGTCGAACACGCGGTCGACGGCACGGCGGAACCGGGTCAGCATGTGCCTCTCGCGCGCGAACGCCTTCACGATCCGGATGCCCGAGATACTCTCCTCGGCCCCGGCGGTGAGCTCACCGACCCTCTGCTGGACCTCCTGCTCGGCGGGTCGGTTGCGGCGGCTGTAGCGCGTCGCGGTGGCGACGAGGAAGGGAACGGGCGCGAGCGCGAGCAGCGCCAGAACGGGGTCGAGGACGAACAGGACCACAGCGACGAACAGGATCGTGAGCGCGCTCTGGCTGACCCAGATCAGCCCGTAGCCGAGGAAGAAGCGGATCGACTGAAGGTCGACCGTCGCCCGCGACATCAGCTGGCCGGTCTGCTGGGAGTCGAAGAACCCGAGCTCGAGGCGCTGGAGATGCTCGTAGAAGCGCTGGCGGAGGTCGTACTCGACGGCGAGCGAGACCTTGCCGGCGATCAGGCGTCGACCGACGGTGAGCGCGAGCCGCAGCAGCCCTGCGCCGAGCAGCGCAAGCGTGAGCGGCAGGATGTAGTCCCGATTCCCTTCCTTGATCGCGTCCACGGCATTGCCGACCAGCAGCGGGATCAGGACCGTCATCCCCATCGCCAGCCAGGCGAGGCCGAGCGAGATCAGCAGCTGTCGCCTGAAAGGACGGAGAAATCCCAGCAGTCGTCGAAATGTGCGCACACCCTCACTGTACAAAGTGAAGTAATGGACTTACGCGCACGCGCCCTGGCGGTCGGCGCGGAGGGATGTTCTACGCTGGGCAACGTGCTGAGGGAGCTGATCACGCGCCCCATCTCCGCGGCCGCGGCACTGGTCGAGCTGCCGCTGACGATGCGACGCAGCCTCGAGGAGGCGAACCAGCTGATGAAGATATCGCGGCGCCAGGTCGAGCAGATGCAGCGCCAGACCGACGACGCGCTCGACCAGGCCGAGCGCATGAACGAGCTCCTCGGCCGCGTCGTGCGGCTCACCGAGCCGCTCGAGAAGGCCCAGCGCGGCGGCGAGTACGCCGCCGAGATCGCGCGGCGCGTGATCTTCGGCGAGGAGGAGCAGCGGCTCGAGCGCGCCATCGACGAGGAGAGGGACCTCGAGCGCGTCGTCGAGGATGAGAAAAAGCTCGAGCCCTCCGTCGAGGACGAGAAGATGGTCGAGCGCGCGGTCGAGGCAGAGAAGAGGCTCGAGCGCGCCGACGCCGACGCCGATCCCGCCGGGCCAGGTTCGACACGCGCGTTCCCGAACCAGCCGCCGACCGCGGAATAGGCCCGTGAGCCGCCGCCCGCCGGCAGGCCTCTGCGACAGCTGCCGACAGCAGCGGCTGATCCATAACACCCGCGGCTCGACCTTCTCGCTCTGCGAGCTCTCGAAGACCGACCCGAGCTTCCCGCGCTATCCGCGCCTCCCGGTCGAGCGCTGCGCCGGCTACACACCCCGCCCCGCGGGCACCTCCGATCCTCAATGAGGGCAGCGCTCGGATCGGTCCGGGTCTGGACCGCCGTCCTGATCGCCGCGGCGGCGGCCGCCGCCCTGATCGAGCTCGGCGACGGCGACGACGCCAACGGCGGGTCGGGCGCCGGCGGCGACACAGCGGCCGCGGGCTGGACCGAGCTCCCCGCCAGCCCGGTCGCGCGCTCGGAGATCGGCGCCGCCCGGATCAGCGGCTCGATCTACGCCGTCGGCGGCTACGCAGCCCCGACCGGGTCCACCACCGGCACCGTCAGCCGCTATGAGATCGCGACTGGCAAGTGGAGCGTGGTCGCGCCGCTTCCGACTGCGGTCAACCACCCCGGCGTCGCCTCGACTCGGGGCAAGCTCTACGTGCACGGCGGCTACAGCGGCGAGGGCTTCGACGCGCCGACCGACGCACTTCAGGTCTACGACCCTGCGACCGGGACCTGGACGCTGCGCTCGCCCTCCGGTCCCAGCCGCGCTGCCCACACGCTCGTCCCGCGCGGCCGCCTCCTCCACGCGGTCGGGGGCGTCAGCGAGGGCGCTCCGTCACGAACGGTGGAGATCTACGACGCCGGATCGGACCGGTGGCGACCGGGACCGCCGATGCCGACGGCGCGCGAGCATCTCGCGGGTGCTCGCGTCAGGGACCGGATCTACGCGCTCGCCGGTCGCGTCAACGGGCTCAACCTGCGCACGGTCGAGGCGCTCGACACCCGCTCGGGCCGCTGGCTGCGGTTGAAGCCGCTCCGCCACGCCCGCAGCGGCTTCGGAGCCGCCACGGTCCGGGGCCGGATCGTCGTCGTCGGCGGCGAGAGCCTGGCGCCTGGCGGCAGCACGATTCCCCAGGTCGAGCTCTATGAGCCCGCCCGCCAGCGGATCCGCAAGCTGCCGCCGATGATCCGCTCCCGCCACGGGCTCGGCGTCGTCGCCAGGGGCCGGCGCGTATTCGCGATTGACGGCGGGCCGATGCCTGGGTTCACCTTCTCAAGCGCGCTCGAGATGCTCCAAATTCCGCCTTCCGCCTTGCGTGCTTCGGGCGGAAATAGGTAAAGCCGCCCTGGGCGGCGGCCGATCAAGCCCATGTGAGGCGCCTCTGGGACGAGTCCCCACGCTCGAAGCGAACGCTGATGGCCTACAGCGCCGCCGCGATGTTCGGCGGGGCCACTTTCCTGAGCCTGATCGAGAGCGCGATCCCGGGGGGCCCGGAGTTCTCGATCGCGCCGGGGATCGCCTTCCTCGCCGGCGTCGTGCTCCTGGTCAGCTTCGGCCCGCGCCTGCCCTACCGGGTGCTGGCGGCTCTCGGCCCGGTTGGCGCGGCGCTGATCGCGCTCTCCTTAGCCACCACGGATGGCCCCGGCGACGCCGCGATCCTCTACATCTGGCCGGTCCTCTGGGCCGCGTGCTTCTTCGGGCGGCTCGGCGCCGCCCTGATCGTGATCTGGATCGGCGTCGTCCACACGCTGGCGTTGATCGCGATGCCCGACGGCGTCGGCTCCATCGATCGCTGGCTCGACGTGATGGTCACGGTGGGCGTCGTCTCCGCGGTGGTCGAGACGCTCTCGAGCCGGAACCTCGAGCTGCTCACGCGACTTTCAGAGGAGGCCCGCGTCGACAAGCTGACCGGCCTCCTCAACCGGCGCGGGTTCGAGGAGCGGGTGGCGACCGAGCTGTCCCACGCGCGCCGCGAGGGCGCCCCGGTCGGGGTGGTCTCATTCGACATCGACCACTTCAAGCGGGTCAACGACGAGTGGGGCCACGAGGCGGGCGACCGGGTGCTTTCCCATCTCGGTGAGGTCTTCCGCGAGCAGTCGCGCGCCACAGACGTGATCGCACGGATGGGCGGCGAGGAGTTCGTCGCCGTCCTGCCCCTCGTCGAGGTCGGCGCGGCGCGCGCCTACGCCGAGCGCGTCCGCACCGCCTTCTCCGTCCCCGCCAGCCCCGACGTGCCGCGCGCGACGATCAGCGCCGGCGTCACCGCCGGCGTCACCCCCGTTGACGTCGAGCCCCTCCTGCAGACGGCCGACTCGGCGCTCTACGCCGCAAAGCTCGGCGGCCGAAACCGGACCATCGTCGAACCGTCGCCGAACGGGGACCGGGCGCTGCGGGAACCCGGATTCGAGCCGGTCAGCTGACCGACAGGCAGACCGCCGTGGCGTCGTCCTCGAGATGCCCGCCGGTCGCCTCGAGGACCGCGGTGTGGACCTTCCGGACAGTGTCCGCCGCGGTCGCGTCCTCCGAACGAAGCGCCGCCTCGATGACGCCGTCCATGCCGAGGCCCGCCTGCCCCTGACCGCTGTCGACCACGCCGTCGGAGACCATCAGCAGCCGGTCTCCCGGCTGGAGGGGAATTGTGCGCTCGGACGGCTTCGGGCTGGCTCGGCCTCCGAGACCGTGTGCCATCGGAGCCTCGATTCGCTCGATCTCCTGGTTCGCCCTGATCACGATCGGCGGCACGTGTCCGCAGTTGGCGATCGTGAGCTCGTGGGTCGCCGGATCCCATCGCGTGATCACCGCGGTCATCTCGGCGCGCGGGCCCGGCATCTCCTTGAGTGTCTGGTGCATCACGACGAGCGCCTCGCCGATGCTCGCGTCGCTCCGCCGGCTGGCCCGCAGCGCTCCCAGCGCCACCGCGGAACTGGCGGTCGCACCGGTCGCGTTCCCGCCCAGTCCGTCCGCCAGCGTCACCCAGACGCCGTCTGCGTTCTCGACCAGATCGAACCAGTCCCCGGCGACCTCGTAACTGGGCAACACGTTGCCAGCCAGCTCGCCGCCGCTGATGCGGGCGATTCGCGGCGGGAGCAGGCTCTGCTGGATCTCGGCCGCCGCCGTCGGCTGCTTTCGCCGCTGGGCCCTGGCGAGGGTGTCGGTGTAGCGATCCGCGAGTGTCGTGGCGGCCGATGCTTGCCGGGCCATCTCCGCGAGGGGCTGGATCGGTTTGCCTGAGGTGATCAGAACCCCCGTCGCCCTCCCGCGCAGCCAGAGGGGAACGATCTCCGTTCCGGGTTGTCCGCTGAACTGCGCTCGCAGCTCGGACAGCCCGTCGGCATCGAGCTCGGGACCGATCGCGAGTGGCGCCTTGAGGCTGTCCGGAAAGTGCTCGGCGCCGGCGACGCGGAGCAGGTGCGACCCATCGATGTCGGCGACATAGAGGGCGACGGGAACACCCGCGATCCGCTCCGCCTCCGCGACCAGCTGTTGCGGGAGGACGGGCGGGGATACGGCGTCGAAGACCTGGATCGCGTCCAGGGAGAGAGCCTGCCCGCGGCCGAGGCGGCCCGGCGGGAGGAGGCCGTCCGAAGGGCGCTCGGCCTCGCTCTGAGGGCGGCCGCGAACCGCGGCGAGCAGGTCGTCCCGGCTGGGGAAGCGCCTGTGGACGGTCGAGCGGGAGACGCCCGCAGCCGCCGCGATCTCCGCAAGGCTCGTGTCCGGTGCGCGCTCGAGGAGATGAGCGGCGGCCTCGAGGATTCGCTCCTCGTTCCTCTGAGCGTCGGAGCGGCCTGGGCGTTTGCGTTTGCGGGTGGCGATGACGGTGGGGTGGTGGATCTACGCGAAGTGGAACAGAGTGTGTCATGTAACCGTCCCGTTTTACGCCGTTCGGGCCGGCGCGAAGTTTTCCGACATCCCCTCGGGGCAAAGCGATTCAGCGATGAGGGATTTCAGGAAGCGGACGGCCCCTGAGAACGACGAGCGCTCGTTCGCGGAGCTCGTCAAGCAGCTCTCGGAGCGCAGCGCGGAGCTCGCCCGCAAGGAGGTCGAGCTGGCGAAGGCCGAGATGAGTCTCAAGGCCAGACGGCTCGGGCTGGGCGCCGGAGCCTTCGGCGCCGCCGGGCTGCTCGGCCTGTTCGCCTTCGGTGCGTTGACCGCGGCGCTCATCCTGCTGCTGGCGACCGCGCTCGAGGGCTGGATCGCCGCGCTGATCGTCGCCGCCGGGTACGGCGCGCTCGCGGGCGCCCTCGCCGCAGTCGGGCGGAAGAAGGTCGACGAAGGCACACCGCCGGTCCCCGAGCAAGCAATCGAGAGCACCAAGGCTGACGTCCAGGAGACGCAGCAGCGCGTGCAGGAGGCGAGCCGATGAGCCCCAGACAGAGTCCCCCCGTGCGGAATCCCGGCACGAAGAGCCCCGAGGAGATCCGCGGCGAGATCGAGGAGTCCCGCGAGGAGCTGGGCGATACCGCCGAGGCACTCGCCGGCAAGGCGGACGTCAAGGGTCAGGCGAAGGCGAAAGCCGAGGCGACGAAGCAGAGCGCGCAGAGGAAGGCCGAGGATCTCGCTGCGAAGGCGAAGCAGGCGGCTCCCGAAAGCCTCGGCGCCGGCGCGCAGCAGCTGGTCGGCACGGCGCAGCAGAATCCCGTGCCGACGGCGATCGCCGGGAGCTTCGCGGCGGGCGTGCTGGTCGGCTGGATCCTCAGGCGCTGAGGAGCGGGGACGATGAAGCTCGCGTTCATGCCGATCAGCATCGGGGCCGGATTCCTCGCTGCCGCGGTCGGCAAGAAGGCCTTCGAGAGGATCTGGGCGCTGTTCGACGAGGAGGAGCCGCCCGACGCGCAGCACCGCGACATCCGGCTCGTCAAGCTCGCCGTCGCGCTGCTGATCGAGGGCGCGATCTTCCGCCTGGTCCGCGGGCTCGTCGACCACGGCGCGCGCCGCGGGTTCGCGCGGGTAACCGGCACGTGGCCGGGCGAGGAAGCTCCGGAGTCCTGACGATGGCGAAGTCCGGCCTCCTCGCGACGGTGAAGCGGACCGCGACCGAATTCCGGGAGGACAACCTGCCCGACTGGGCCGCCGCCCTGACCTACTACGGCCTGCTCGCGCTGTTCCCGGCGCTGATCGCGCTCGTCTCGATCGTCGGCCTCGTCGGCGACCCGAAGTCCACCACGGACACGATCACCGAGATCGTCACCAAGATCGGACCCGAATCGGCGGCTGACACCTTCGCCGGCCCGATCAGGGAGGTGACGGAGAGCCAAAGCAGCGCCGGGATCGCGCTCGTGGCCGGCCTCGTCGTGGCGCTGTGGTCGGCATCGGGCTACGTTGGTGCCTTCATCCGGGCGTCCAACGTGATCTACGAGACCCCCGAGGGCCGGCCGTTCTGGAAGCTCCGCCCTCTGCAGATGCTGGTCACGCTGGCGATGGTCCTGCTCCTCGCGCTGATCGCGCTCGGACTCGTGATGACGGGGCCGATCGTCGAAGCGGTCGCGGAACCGCTCGGGATCTCGAGCACGGCGGTGTCGATCTGGGAGATCGCCAAATGGCCCTTTCTCGCAGCCGCGTTCGTGCTGATGATCGACGTCCTCTACTACGCCTCGCCGAACGCGAAGCTGCGAGGCTTCAAATGGGTCACTCCGGGGAGCGCGGTCGCCCTCGTCGTCTGGATCGTCGCCTCGGCGGCCTTCGCCTTCTACGTCGCACAGTTCGGCTCCTACAACAAGACCTACGGCTCCCTGGCGACCGTGGTGGTGGTCCTGGTCTGGTTCTGGATCACGAACCAGGCGATCCTGTTCGGGCATCAGCTCAACGCTGAGCGCGAGCGAAGCGCCCAGATCGAGGAGGGGGTGCCAAGAGCCGAGGAGGACCTCCAGGTCGAGCCTCGCGATCGGCCCAACGAGCCTCGCGATCGGCCCAAGGAAGAGCCTCGCGATCGGCTCAAGGAAGAGCCTCGCGATCGGCCCAAGCACGAGACGGCGACCTGAGCACGGCCCAAGGCATGAGAGCCCGCGGCCCCGCGCCGGCCGGTGCCCAGCGCTACGCTCGAAAGGATGGAGCGAGATGCCCGACCGGGGCTGGTCCTTCAACATGGTGAGTCGGGCCCGCCGGCGATCCTCGGCGATTGGCTCGTCGGGCGGGGGATCGAACACGAGGTCCACGAGACGTGGCGGGAGCCGTTGCCCGGCGCCGCGGCGGACTACGGGTGGGTCGCATCGCTCGGTTCCGAGCACACGCCCGGGGCGAACGGCGCTCTCGCCTGGGTCGAGGCCGAGATCGAATTCCTCCGCAGCGCTCTCGAGCTCGGCGTGCCAGTCCTCGGCCTCTGCTTCGGCGGCCAGACGCTCGCGGTCGCGGCGGGTGGGTCGGTTGCGCCCTCCGAGCCGCCGGAGATCGGCTGGATCGGGATCGAGACGAGCGATCCCGAGCTCGTCCCGGCGGGGCCGTGGCTGCACTATCACTACGACATGCTCCGCCCGCCGGCCGACTCCGAGGTGCTCGCCTGGTCGCCCGCCGGCCCGGCAGCCTTCGTGCTCGGTCCCTCGCTCGGGCTGGAGTTCCATCCCGAGTCGACCCCCGAGATCGCCGCCGCGTGGGCGCGGATGGACGATGCTGCCCGGCTCGAGCGGCTCGGGATCGACCCGGCTCGGCTCGAGGACGGCGCGCCCGGCGCGCGCGACGCCGCGATCCGGCTCTTCGACGCCTGGTGGGAGCGCGTCGGCTTTTACCGGCGTGACGGAATGGGTACATTATCCAAGATTGCTGAGGCTGAGCTGAGCAGCCCGTCGGACCCGAGGAGGAGCACGTGAGCCCGCAAGCCGCGACCACCGAGAGCGAGGCCGCGACCGCCCGCGAGGCCCTCTCGCCCGCCGTCGGCACGGTCAGGATCACCTACCCCGACCTTCACGGGATCCAGCGCGGCAAGGACGTCCCCGTTTCGCAGTTGAAGCAGGCGGCGACCGGTGGGCTTGGGTTCTGCCAGGCCGTGATGGGCACCGACCTCAGCCACACCCCGGTCGTCGGCGGCGAGCAGGGGTATCCCGACATGGTCGCCCGTCCGGACCTCTCCACGCTCCGCGAGCTGCCTTGGGAGCCCGACGTCGCCACCTGCCTGGCCGACCTCGAGCGCGACGGCGCGCCGGAGCCGACCGACATGCGCGCTCTCGTTCGCCGCGCGGAGGCCGAGCTCGATGCGCTCGGGCTTGCCGCGAAGATCGGGCCCGAGCTCGAGTTCTTCCTCCTCGAGCCGGACGGGGAGGGCGGCTGGCGCCGCCACGTCGACACGCTGAGCATGGTCTACACCGTCGGTCCGCAGGCCGACCCGCAGGGGGTGGTCAAGGCGCTGCTCGAAGGATGCGCGACGCTCGGCCTCGACGCGTTCGCCTCCAATCACGAGTTCATGAACAGCCAGTACGAGATCAACCTCCGCGAGGGCGACCCGCTCGACGCGGCGGACCGCGCCTTCCGCTTCAAGGCCGCGGTCAAGGACTACGCCGCGCAGCGAGGCCTGCTGGCGACCTTCATGGGCAAGCCGTTCAACGACCAGGGCGGCTCGGGCTATCACCTCCACATCTCGCTCCAGCGCGACGGCACGAACTGCTCGGAGGACGCCGAGCATGCGACGGGACTGTCGGCGGAGATGCGCCGGTTCGTCGCCGGCGTCCTCGACCACGCCCCGGCCCTGATGGCGTTCCTGAACCCGACCGTCAACGCGTACCGGAGGATCCTCCCGGACAGCCTCGCGCCCACCCACGGCAACTGGGGGATCGACAACCGGACCACGTTCGTGCGGGTGCCGCCCGAGGGTGGCGATGCCTGCCGGATCGAGACCCGGGTCGGCGACGGGGCGGCCAACGCCCACCTCGTGATCGCGGCGACGCTGTTCGCGGGAGTTGACGGCCTGCGGCGGGAGCTCGACCCGGGCGAGCCGCTGAGCGGCGACACCTACACGCTGCCGGAGGAGGAACAGGGCGCGCCGCTGCCGATGTCGCTCGGCGAGGCGCTCGACGCGCTCGAGGCCGACACCGCGATCCGCGACGCGGTCGGCCAGGAGATCACCGACACGTTCCTCGCGGTGAAGCGGTTCGAGCTCGACCGCTACCGGCAGCACGTCTCGGACTGGGACCTGACCGAGTACATGCGACACCTCTGATCTCTGATGAAGGTCGCGGAGATGCAGCTCGAGGACGTCGATCTCACCGATCACGCCCGGTTCGCGGAGCGCGCCCCGCACGAGATGTTCGAGGTCCTGCGCCGCGAGGACCCCGTGCACTGGCAGGAGGAGCGGGACGGCCGCGGGTTCTGGGCGATCACCAGGCACGCCGACATCACCGCGGCGTCGAAGGGTTGGCGCAGCTTCTCGTCGGAGCGCGGGGGGACCTCCCTCCAGGACCTCGAGCCCGACGAGCTCGAGGCCCGCAAGTCGATGCTCGACATGGATCCCCCGCCGCACAACAAGCTGCGCGCGATCGTCAACAGGGACTTCACCCCTCGGGCCGTAGCGGTGTTCGCCGATCGGATTCGCGAGCTGTTCGACGGCGTGCTCGACGATGCGCTGGAGAAGGGAGAGGTCGAGTTCGTCGCCGAGGTCGCGGCGGAGCTGCCGATGCGCGTGTTCGCGGAGATGCTCGGGGCGCCGCAGTCCGACCACCGCTACCTGGTCGAGCTCGGCGACCGGCTCCTCGGGCAGGACGACCCCGAGTACGCGATCGACCCCGAGGTCGCGAAGGCGAACCGCCACCTGCCGTTCTCGAACCCGGCGGCTCTGGAGATGTTCGAGTACGGCCGCAAGCTCGCCGAGGAGCGCCGCGAGAACCCCCGCGACGACATCGTCACCAAGCTGGTCGAGGCAGAGGTCGACGGGCGCCCGCTGAGCGGCCACGAGTTCGACGTCTACTTCCTGCTCCTCGCCGTCGCCGGCAACGAGACGACCCGCCACTCGATCTCGCAGGGCGTGCTCGCCCTGATCGAGAACCCCGACCAGCTCGAGCGGCTGCGCGAGGATCCGGCGCTGCTCCCCCTGGCCGCCGGCGAGGTGCTGCGCTGGGCGACTCCGGTGCACCACTTCCGCCGCACCGCCACCCGCGACGTCGAGTTCGGCGGCAAGCAGATCAAGGAGAACGACAAGCTCGCGCTCTGGTACATCTCGGGCAACTTCGACGAGGAGGTCTTCGATCGCCCCTATCAGTTCGACGTCGGCCGCGACCCGAACCCCGAGATGACGTTCGGCCCCGGCGGGCCGCATTTCTGTATCGGCGCCCACCTCGCCCGGCTCGAGATCGAGATCGTGTTCACCGAGATGGTCGACAGGGTCGCGAAGTTCGAGCTCACCGGGCAGCCGCAGCGGCTGCAGTCGAACTTCTTCAACGGGATCAAGCGGATGCCGCTCCGCCTCACCCCGGCCTGACCGGCTCGGCGGGCTTCAGGCCGTGGTGGCGCCGAGCTCCCGGAGGGTCTCGAGCGCGAACTCGACGTCCTCGGGGCGGGTCCGGAAGTTGACGAAGCAGACCCGCAGGCAGGCGCGGCCGTCGACCATCGCCGAGGCGAGATAGATCCGCCCGTCCTCCTGCACCTTGGCGGCCAGGTCCGCATTGTGGCGGTCGAGGTCGGGATCGTTCCGCGAGCCGGAGTGGGGGAGATGGCGGAAGCAGACCGTCGACAGGATTGGCTCGCAGACGAGCTCGAAGGCTGGGTCCTCGCGGACGGCATCGGCGAGCATCCGCGCCAGGAACAGGGTCTGCTCGATCCAGGCGCGAAAAGCGGCGGCGCCGTGAGTGCGGAAGGCCAGCCACAGCTTCAGCGAGCGCAGCGGGCGCGAGTACTCGAGCGTGCGCTCGACGGCGTTCGGGACCGAGTCGCGCAGGATGTATGCCTCCTCGTGGCCGAATGTGCGCTCGAGCTCGCCAGCGTGGCGGACGAGGATCAGGCTGCAGCTCTTCTGCAGGCCGAGCCACTTGTGTGCGTCCAGGGTGACCGAGTCGGCGCGCTCGAGCCCGGCGAACAGCGGGCCGGCGGTCTCGGTCGCCGCAGCGGGTAGCCCGTAGGCCCCGTCGACGTGCAGCCAGACGCCGCGTTCCTCCGCCACCTCCGCGAGCTCCCCGATCGGGTCGATCGCTCCGGTCAGCGTCGTGCCGCCGTTGGCGACTACCGCGATCGGGACGACGCCCCGTTCGAGGTCTTCGTCGATCGCGCGGGCGAGCACCTCGGCGCGCAGGCGGCGAGCGGAATCGATCTCCAGCTGCCGTACCGCGGCCGAGCCGATCCCCGCCGCCTCCGCGGCGCGGACCACCGAGTGGTGGGACTCGGCCGAGCAGTAGACGGCTCCCTCGCGGCCGGCGAAGCCGTCGACGCGACAGCCCGGCAGGGCGCGCTCACGAGCGACCAGGATCCCGGTCAGGTTCGACGTCATCCCGCCGCTCGTGAAGGCGCCCTCCGCGCAGGGGAAGCCGACGAAGTCGGAGACCCACTCGACCGCCTGGCGCTCGACCAGGTCGGCGGCCCGGGCGGTGACGGCGAGATTGACGTCGTAGGTCGCCGCGAGGGCGTCGGCCAACACGCCGACCTCGAGCCCGGTGGAGCCGACATAGCCGAGGTAGAGAGGCCGCGACGGAGAGTTCGACTCGTCGAGCACCCGGGCCGCGTCGGCGAGCACGGTCGCCGGGTCGTTGGGCTCCTCGGGGAGCGGCGCGGCGAGGCGCTCGAGCACCTCGGCGTCGATCGCGGGCTCCTCGGAACGGGGGCGCTCGAACGAGTGCCAGGCCTCGGCGATCAGCCGGGTGAGCGCGGCGAGCACGGCGTCGCGGTCGGCGAGCGCCGAGTAGCCACCGCGTCGTTCCGCGCGAGCGTCCATCAGCACCTCCGCACCGTACTCAGGCGAGCCGCGCCCTGAGCTCCCAGGAGAGGTCGGTGACCATGGCCGAAGCTCCGGGCGAGGCGCCGGCCGTTCAGTCCCGCAGGCCCTGCTGCGCCTCGAGCTGGAGGAGCTCCGCCTCGACCGCCTCGCGGTCGAAGCGGAAGTACGAGCGGGGCGGCAGGATTCCCCACGCGTTCGAGCCGTGCGGGTCGTCGGCGAAGAAGCGCGGCTCGTGGTCGGGCTCGAGCCGCTCCATGTCGCAGAACAGCTCCACGAACACCTCCTCCTCGACCATCCGGCAGTAGGCGAAAAGGTTCTGGGCCATCGTGTGCCGCCCCGGCCCCCAGGCGATCGGGCGCCGGTGCTGGGCGAGGTGGTCCAGCGCGACCCGTATCTCGCCCCAGTCGACGAGCTCGAACGCGAGGTGGTGGATGTGGGAGTAGCCCTTGTCGAGGAACGCGACGACGTGGTGGTCGCGATCGGCGTGCATCCAGACCGCGCCGTCCCCGATCCAGTCGCTGATCTGGAGACCGAGCGCACTCTCGTACCAGGCCGCGATCCGCGGCGTGTCGGCGGTGAGGTAGTTGAAGTGCTGGAGCCGGCGGGGGTGGAAGGCGGGGAGCTCGTCGGTGAACCTGGCGACGGGGGGGAGCCGGTTGTCTGGAATCACGCGCTCGACGAGCACGATCGCATTGCCGTCGGGATCGGTGACGCGCAGGCCGCTCCCGCGGACGGGTACCTCGACCTCCTCTGGTGCGGAGCCGGCGGCGCGCAGCCGTGCGGCGGCGTCGCCGAGCGCGAAGCCCTCGCGGAGCTCATAGGCGACGTGCTCGACCCGGCCCCGGTCGTCGGAGGGGCGCAGCTCGAGGCAGAAGTCCTCGTAGGCGCAGCGGAGCAGCGTCGTCCCGGCGGCGTCGGAGCGGGTGAGGCCGTAGAGGCGCGACCAGCGGCCGGCGGCCTCCTGGACGTCGGCGACGCGGAGGGCGGCGTGGTGGGCGCGAAGGATCATCGGTCCGGCGTACGTTATTTGCCGCTCGCGGCCTCGCGCTCAGCCTCGTCCTCCGGCATCGCGAGGGCGACATGGAGCGTCTGGGCGCTTACCTCGGGCGACGCGCCGACGTCCTCGAGGTCGCGGTCGAGCTCGACGATCCGGTTGCGGAGCCTGCCGATCCCCTCCACCTCGACCTCGACCACGTCGCCGGGCTCGACGGGGCGAGAATTGGCCGGCGTGCCCGTGAGCAGGACGTCCCCGGGCTCGAGCGTGATCAGCCTCGACACGTCCGCGACCTGGTAGTCGAACCCGAACAGCAGGTCGCCGGCGGTGTCGCCCGCCTGGACCTGCTCGCCGTTCACATACGTGCGGATCGTGAGGGCGTCGGGGTCGACGTCGGCCGCGTCGACGAGGGCCGGACCGAGGGGGCAGAACCCGTCCTGCCCCTTCACCCTGAGCATCGAGCCGCGGTCGATGTGGCGGAAGTCGTGGACACCGAAGTCGTTCGCGACGGTGTAGCCGTCCACGTAGGAGAGCGCGTCGGCGCGCGAGACGCCGCTGCAGCGCCGCCCGATCACGACGGCGATCTCGCCCTCGTAGTTGAGGAAGCGGCAGCCGCGCGGGCGGGCGACCTCGGCGTCGTGCGCGGAGATCGAGCTGGGCGGCTTCAGGAAGTAGGACGGCCACCGCGGCGGGGCCGCGATCGCGTACTCCTCGCAGCGCGAGCGGTAGCTGAGGTGGGTGGCGAGGACCTTCGACGGCTGCACGGGCGGCAGCCAGGCGGCCTCGTCGGCTGCGATCGCGGTCCCGTCGGCGAGCTCGACGCGGTCGCCGCTCAGGCTCCCCGCAACGGGCTCGCCGCGGTGGCGGACACGGACACGCCTCATGCGGCGACCCCGGATGACCGGTGGGCGGCGGCGATCAGCGAGTCGTAGAGGTGCTGCCCGCCGGCTTCCAGGTCCTCCTCGGGGTGCCAGAGGACGGCGACGCAATAGGGCCCGCCGTCCATCTCGGCCGCCTCGACGAGGCCGTCGGGCGAGTGCGCCGAGGGGCGGAGCGAATCCGCGAGCGGCGCGACGCCCTGATGGTGATGTGAGCGCACCGTCGCCTCGCGTGCGCCCAGGATCGTCTCGAGGCGGCTGCCGGGGACGACCTCGATCGGATGGCTCGTGAACGCCCCGGGCGGGCCGCGGTGGACCTCGTCGGGGTCGGCGAGATGCTGGTCGATGCCGCCGCCGAGCGCGATGTTGAGCACCTGCATCCCCCGGCAGACGCCGAGCAGGGGCATCTCGCGCCCGATCGCCTCCCGCGCGAGGGCGAGCTCGATCCGGTCTCGGAGCGGATCGGAGAGATCGTTGGCGGGGTTCGGATCTGCCCCGTAGGAGCGGGCGTCGATGTCGCGTCCGCCGGTCAGCAGCAGCCCGTCGACCAGATCGAGCGCCAGCCCGGGATCCTCGGCGTAGGCCTCGACGACTGGAAACAACACCGGCGCGGCGCCGCCGCGATCGAGCGCCACGATGTAGTGGGACCAGACGGCGCTCAGGCTCACATCCGACCAGGGACCGAAGCTGGCGTCGCGGGTATCGGCGACCAATCCGATCCGTGCGCGTCCCTGAGCCGCCATCTGAATAATGTATCCGGTCCGCGCGAGCCGGCGGATGCGCGCGCGCGAGGCGGATGCGCGAGCGAGGTGGGGGGATGCGGGAGAACATTCGAATGGATACGAAATCCATGCGCCGCGTTAGGCTGGTCGGATGGCCACCGCCGATTCCGCGGAAGCGGGTGAATTCCAGGTCCAAAGCGTCGCCGACCAGGTGTACGAGGTCCTGCGCGCCCGGATAGCCGGCGGCGAGATCGAGCGCGGGTCGCGCCTCCACCAGGAGGACCTGGCGAAGGAGTTCGGGGTCTCGCGGACGCCGGTCCGCGAGGCGCTGCGGCGGCTCGCCGCCGAGGGCCTGGTCGACCTGTTCGCCAATCGAGGCGCCCGGGTCGCGGACGCGACCGACGAGCAGCTGCGTTCGAGCTACGAGACCCGGCTCGTGGTCGAGCCGGGAGCGGCGCGGATGGCGGCCGATCGCAGCCTGAGCGGGCCGATGAAGGCGATGCGCTCGGCGATCGCCGATGAGGAGCGCGCCGGCCGCTCGCCCGCGAAGCATTTCCGGGCGAACCGCTCCTTCCACCTCGCCCTCGTGGAGGCGACGGGGAACCCCCAGCTGGTCCAGTTCATGGAGCACGTCTGGATCGGGCGGATCGGGGCGACGCTGTACGAGGACCGGCTCGATCCCACCGGGCTGAGCGCCGACAAGGACGCACACCGCTCGATCGCGGATGCGATCGAGGCGGGGGACGGCGCGCGCGCCGAAGACCTTACCCGCGGTCATCTCGAGCGGGCGATGGAGCTGCTGTTCAGGGACTGAGCGGGCCCGCTCAGTCGTCCCGCGTGCTCCGCTCGGCGATCTGCAGGGTCTTCAGATCGGAGTAGAAGTCGAGGGCGTAGTCGCCGCCCTCCCGGCCGATCCCGCTGATCCCCATCCCGCCGAACGGGGCCGTCAGGTCTCGGACGAGGAAGGCGTTGACCCAGGTCGTCCCGGCCCGCACGACGCGCCCGACGCGCTCCGCCCGCGAGGCGGACTCGGTGCAGATCACGGCCGAGAGGCCGTACTCGGTCGAGTTCGCGAGCGCGACGGCCTCGTCCTCGGTGGCGAACGTCTGCAGGGTGAGGACCGGCCCGAACACCTCGCGCTGCACGATCTCGGAGTCGTTCGACGCGGGCTCGATCAGGGTCGGCTCGTACCAGAGCCCGGACGGGCCACCGACCTCGGCGCGGTGCCCGCCGAACACGATTCGATCGCCGGCGGCCCGGGCGCGCTCGACGAAGCCCTCCACCCGCGCGAGGTGGTCGGGGTGGATCAGTGGCGAGATCGTGGTGGCGGGATCGCGCGGGTCCCCGAGGACCTGTGCGTCGACCAGCGCCCGGAAGCGCGCCATGAACTCGTCGCGGACCTCCCGGTCGACGAGCAGCCGGGTGCCGGCGAGGCAGACCTGGCCCGCGTCGTCGTACATTCGAGCAGCCTTCGCCGCGGCGTCGTCGAGGTCGGCGTCGGCGAACACGATCAGCGGCCCCTTGCCGCCGAGCTCGCCCGTGAACGGGACCAGGTTGGCGGCGGCGGCTCGGCCGATCGCGCGCGCCGTCTCCGGGGAGCCCGTGAACGAGATCCGGCTTACCCCCGGATTCGACGTGAGGGCTGCGCCGGCGCGCTCCCCGGTCCCCTGGACGAGGTTGAAGACGCCGGGCGGGATCCCGGCCCCGGCGGTGAGGTCGGCGAGCAGCGAGCAGGAGAGCGGCGACCACTCCGCCGGCTTCAGGACCACGGTGCAGCCGGCCGCGAGCGCGGGCGCCGTCTTCCAGGTCGAGAGCATGAACGGCGCGTTCCACGGGGTGATCACGACCGCGGGGCCGGCAGGCATCCGGATCACGCGGTTGAAGGTCCCGTTCGAGCTCCAGACCCGCTCTCTGTACGCCGCGGCGAGCTCGGCGTAGGCGCGGAAGTTGCGGGCTCCGCGCGAGATCACCCGGGCGCGCAGCGACTCGAGCAGCATCGCCATGTCCTCGCACTCGACCGCGGCGATCCGGTCGACGTTCTCGTCGATCAGATCGGCGAGCCGGCGCAGGAACGGGAGCCGGCCGTCGGGGCCGAGCGCCGCCCACGCCTCGAACGCATCCTGGGCGGCGGCGATCGCCGCGGCCGCCTCCTCCTCGCCACCGGCCGAGACCCGAGCGAGGACGCGGCGGTCGATCGGGCTCAGGTCCTCGAACCGCTCGGCCGAGGCGACCCGCTCGCCGCCGATGTAGTGGTCGGTGTTGACGGTGACCCCGGCGACCTCGGCCGCGGATTCGCTCGCCGCGGCGGTGCTCACAGCGCCACCAGGGTCTGGAGGTCGTCGACCGTGTAGCCGAGCGTGAACCGGAATCCCTTCCCGACCCGGACCGGCGCGAGCGCCGT
>DATADX010000047.1:0-44169 GCA_036258315.1 Solirubrobacterales bacterium | reverse complement strand
CACCTGCCGCTCGCCGCGCAGCAAGCCAGTGGATGAGTTGCAGGTGCGCCTGCTCTCGGTACCTGACGCCCACGCGATCCAGCGCCCAGCGAGCCTTTTCGCAGTAGTGGCTGATCGGAATCGTGATCAGGACGCACGGCTCGCCGGATGAGCTCATATGACTAGATCATCCTCACTCCCGATCAGGAGGCTCCCGATCAGGAGGTTCGTCTAGAGAGTGTGGGTGCGACAACCGGCACTGCACGGGGTCGCTCAACCCGCTTATAGAGCCAAGAATTGGCCGGGAAGCTAGATGTAGTACATCCCCGCGCCCGAGCGCTCGCGCTCGGCGATGTCGGCGATGGTCGTCTCGCGGAACGTGCCGCGAAGGGCCTCGACGCCCTCGGCCCAGATCCCGCCGGCCTCCTTGCCCTCCTCGCCGAGCACGCCGTCGAGCGCCTGGACCACCGCGAGGACGCTGATCTCCTCGGCGGGGCGCGCGAGCGTGTAGCCGCCCTTCGCGCCGCGATGGCTGGTCAGGATCCCCGCCCTGCGCAGGGTCGAAAAGAGCTGCTCGAGGAACTGGACGGGGATCCGCCGCCGTTCCGCGATCTGGCCGATTGGGACGGGCTCGGAACCGGTCCCGGCCAGCTCGGCCAGCGCCACCACCGCGTAACGTGACTTCGAGGTGACCGAGATCACGACACCCTTCTAACAGGTCGGTCGGCCGCCCCGTGAGCCTCTCCGACCCGAATCCGCTGCTCCGCCTGCTGCCGCCGCTGCTGGTGATGGCTGCGATCTTCTACCTCTCGGCACAGCCGTTCGAGGGACCCGATCTCGCCTGGTACGAGGTGGTCGCCCGCAAGCTCGGCCACGTCGGCGGCTACGCCCTCCTGACCACCGCCTGGGGGTGGGCACTGCGCGGCCTGGTCGCCAGGCCGATCGCCTGGGCCGCGGCGATCTCATTCCTCTACGCGTGCAGCGACGAGTACCACCAGACCTTCGTCGACGGCCGCGCCGGGACGGTCACCGACGTGCTGATCGACTCGGCCGGGATCGCGCTCGCCTCGGTGGCGATCGGTCGGCGAGGGCGGCGAACCGAGGCTACGGCCTAGATCCAGCCCTGCTCGGTCGCCATCAGCACGGCCTGGGCGCGGTCGAGGGCGCCGAGCTTGCCGTAAACGTTGTGCAGATGGCTGCGCACGGTGCTGGCGGAGAGATCGAGCTCCTGGGCGATCTGCTTGTAAACCTTGCCCTCGGCGAGGCGGCGGAGCACCTCGAGCTCGCGGCCGGAGAGCGGACACGGGCCGCTGACGCGGCGACGATGCCCGCTGGCCTGGGGAAGCTCGTAAGCGATCTGGCGAATCTCCTGCTCGTCGAGGCCGATCGGCTCACCGGCGGTGACCATCGCGTCGAAGCTGACCGGGGAGTCCTCGAGGTAGGCGACCATCATGTCGGCGACCCTGACCACGGCGGCGGCGCCGTCGGCCTGCTGACCGTGATGGCGCTCGACGGTCTCGGCGATCCGCGTGTGCGCCCCCCAGCGTCGGGTCAGGACGCCGCCGACGAGGGCGTGGTCGATGCCGAGCTCGCGGCGCTCGGCGGCGATCCGGTCGTCGGGTGTGCCGCCGCGACGGTCGAAGCGCTCGGAGTAGCCAGGATGGAGACGAGCGAGCACCGGGCGGCCGACGTCGTGGAGGACGGCGGCCAGCGCGAGCTCGTCGCGGTCGCCGTGGCCGACGGCCTCGGCGACGCGGTCGGCGGCGCGCTGGACACCGAGAGCGTGGAGCCGGAAGCGGTCGGGGGCGATCGCCATCTGCCCGTTGCCGTTGAAGAGCTCGTAGCTCGGCACCGAGCGGAGGACCGCCTCCGCCGCGCCGGGCCCGAGGCGCTCGACCGCGTCGGGAACGCTGCGAATCCGTCCCCCACCCTGGAGCTGGCCGGCCGACCGCACGATCGCGGAGGTGAGGGCGACATCGGTCTCGACGACCGAAGCGACCTCGTGGGGCGGCGCACCGCGGGCGACCAGCTCGAGGGCGAGATCGCGCGATTGGGACAGCGACGGCTGGCGCTCGGCCTCCTCGAACGCAGCAGCGAGCACTCGGCCGCGGCCGTGTCCCCGGGCCGGTGACTGCGCAGCACGCGTGGACGTGACGGTAGCCATGGGGTCTCCATCGGCACCGGTCAAGCAATTATTTAGCGATCAGTGCGCGTCCGAATCGAGTCTTCCGAGCGCCTGCTCGATGCGCGCGAGCGAGCGCTCCTTGCCGAGCGTCGCGAGTGACTCGAAGATCCCCGGCGAGACCGAGCCGCCCGAGATCGCGACCCGGATCGGCTGGTAGAGCTTGCCCGGCTTCACGTCGCGCTCGGCCAGGACCTCGCCCAGCGCCTCCTCGATCGGCTCCGGCTCGAACGGGTCGACGGCGCGGAGGGCGTCCAGCGAGGCCGCGAGCAGCTCCCCCGCCCCGTCCTTCATCACCTTTCGCCACGCCCTCTCGTCGGTCTCGGGCTCCTCGATCAGGAAGCGGATCAGGGGCCAAACCTCCTCGAGCGTCTGCGCCTTCTCCTGCGCGATCGCGCATGCCGTGCGCAGCGCCTCGTCGGGCTCGCGGCCGAGATGACGGGCGACGAGCTCCGTGTACTCGTCGAGCGGCAGCTCGCGCATGAACCTCCCGTTCAGCCAGCGCAGCTTCTGCTCGTCGAAGATCGCGGAGCCCCTGCCGACGCGCTCGATCTCGAATCGCTCGACCAGCTCCTCAGTGCTCATGATCGTCGTGTCGTCGCTCGTCCCCCAGCCGAGCAGCGCCAGGTAGTTGCGCACCGCCGCCGGCAGGTAGCCCGCGTCGCGGAGCTCCTGGACGCTGGCGGCGCCGTGGCGCTTGGAGAGCTTCCTGCCGTCCGGTCCGTGGAGCAGCGGAAGGTGCGCGTAGCGGGGCGGCTCGACGCCGAGCGCCTCCATCACGAGCAGCTGCTTCGGCGTGTTCGAGAGGTGGTCGTCGCCGCGGATCACGTCGGTGATCCCCGTCTCGGCGTCGTCGACGGCGACCGCGAAGTTGTAGAGGACCGAACCGTCCGCGCGGGCGATCACGAAGTCGTCGGCGACGGCGTTCGGAAACCTGACCTCCCCGCGGATCAGGTCATCGACGACCGTGTCCCCGCCGTCGGGCATTCGCAGCCGGACGGCCGCGTCCGGGTCGTCGCTCGGCTCGCCGCGGTAGCCGCGGTTGCCGTGCTCCCGCCTCCACGCCTTCACGTCCGCGCCCGTGGCGGCGTCGCGGTAGACGGCGCCCGAGTCGAGCAGCTCCTGGAGGCGCTCGCGGTGGCGCTCGGCACGTTCGAACTGGCTGACCGGCCCCTCGTCCCAGTCGAGCTCGAGCCAGCGCAGCGCATCGAGGATCTGCTCGACGTTCTCGGGCGTGGAGCGCTCGCGGTCGGTGTCCTCGATCCGCAGGACCAGCTCGCCGCCGGTGTGGCGGGCGTGGAGCCAGTTGTACAGTGCCGTCCGCGCTCCGCCGATGTGGAGCGCGCCCGTCGGCGACGGGGCAAAGCGGACCCGGACGGGAGAGGATGACCTTGGATCTGAGCTCGGCATGCTGATCGGCGCCCATGTTTCCACAGGGGGTGGCCTGCTCAGGGTGCTCGAGCGCGCCGACGAAACGCGCTCGGACGCGATCCAGATCTTCAATCAGAGCCCGCGGATGTGGCGACCGACGAATTACACCGAGGAGGACTTCGAGGCCTTCCGCGAGGCCGTCGAGCCCTCGCGGGTCGAGGCGGTGATGATCCACATGATCTACCTGATCAACCCGGCGACGAAGGACCGCGAGGTGCGCAGGAAGTCGCTCACCTCGCTCGTCCATGCCCTCCGGGTCGCGGAGGGGATCGGCGCGATCGGCGTCGTCGTACACCCCGGCGCCCTCAAGGACGACACGCGCGCCAACGCGAAGAGGCGCGCGATCGCGCTGCTCAAGGAAGCGCTCGCCGAGACGAACTCGGCCCGGATCATCTACGAGAACACGGCCGGCTCCCCGCAGCTGCTCGGCCGCGACTTCGACGAGACCGCTGAGTTGATCGAGAAGACGGGCGGCCCGAAGCGGCTCGGCCTCTGCATCGACAGCTGCCACCTGCACGCGACGGGCTACGACGTCCGCACCCCCGATGGGGTCGCGGAGATCGCCGACGAGATCGACGTCAAGGTCGGCTTGAAGCAGCTCAAGGCCCTGCATCTGAACGACTCCCGTGACCCGCGCGGCTCCAACCGCGACCGCCACGCCGCGATCGGCAAGGGCGAGATCGGGCGCAAGGGCTTTCGCGCCTTCCTCTCGGAGCCTCGCTTCCAGGACCTGCCCGCGGTCTCGGAGACCCCGGGGCTCGCGGGCAAAGGGCCGGATCGCGCCGAGGTGCTGCTGGCCAGGCGGCTGCGCCGCGAGGGCCTGAAGGCGCGCTAGGAGATCGCGTTGCGAAGATCGAAGGCGCGGATGCTCTCGGTGCCCGCGTCGGTGCAGTCGAAGAAGCGCCGGTTCACGCATTCGAACGCCGGCCCGTCTCCCTCGTAGGCCTTCTCGACCGAGAACTGGCATTGCGGGAGCGGCTCGCCGCTCATCTTGATCCCCCCGAAGCCGCCGGCCCGCTCGGCGAGCAGGAACATGTCGAGGTCGATCTCGCCCTTGAACACCTTGTTGACGCAACCGATGAAGCGCTGCCCGGTGACCACGTCCTCGTAGGTGTAGAGGTACGGGCAACCCATCTCCATGCACCCGGCTGGCTCGATCAGCTTGTCGCAGAAACCCCGGCACTGGCGGCACTCGCCGGCCGAATGAGCCCGTTCCTGTTCACGCCAGATGGGCACGCCCGGAAGTCTACGGAGGGATCGGACGCGTGTGTGGGCGCGGCTTCGCCCGGGATGACGGCTTCGCCATCGACCGCGCCCACAGCGGCCCCACATCAAGTCGCTCCGGGCTTCGCCCTTTCTAAGTCGCTTCGGGGCTTCGCCCTTCGCTTCTGAGTGGAGCGGCCTGGTGGGCGCTAGGCAGCCTGGGCGCCCGTGCCGAGCAGAGCGTCGATCTCGGCGTCGAGCGCGGCGGAGCGGCGCACCCGGTAGCTGTCGCCGAACCGGAGGGTGCGGGGGCCGTCGCGCGTGCTCATCTTCAGCATCACCTCCGCGTCGCCGGGGAAGTGCTCGAGCACCGCCTTGAGCTCGTCGATCAGGGTGGCGCCGAACGCCGCCGCGTCGATCGGGATCACGAGCGACTCGGAGCCTCGCGCCTTGCGCGCACGCGCCAGCTCGTCCTCGCTGGGCTCGAACAGCTCCAGCTCCTGGGCGACGAGCTTCGTCTGGCCGCGCTCCTTGTGGTCGAGGCGGCCGCGAACGACGACGATGCTGTCGACGGCGAAGAACTCGACCGAGGACTCGTAAGCCTTGCCGAGCACGAGCATCTCGACCTGGCCCTCGACGTCATCGAGAGTCGCGAATGCCATCGGGTCTCCCCGCTTCGTCTTGATCCGCTTCAGCTCGGTGACGATCCCGCCCACGGTCACGAACGAGCCGTCCTGCTTGTCGCCGAGCTGCGAGATGGAACAGTCGACCCGGGCGCGGAGCGCGTCGCGGACCTCGGCCAGCGGGTGCGACGAGAGGTAGGTGCCGAGCGTCTCCTTCTCGAGCCGGAGCAGCTCCCGCTGGTCGAACTCGTGGAGCCCGATCGGCGGGTGCTGCGAGCGACCCCCGGTCGGCCCTTCGCTGCCCCCGCCGAGGTCGAAGATCGAGCCCTGGCCCATCCGCGAGTCCTCCTGGGCCTTCTGGCCGGCGCCTGCCGCCATCGGCAGCGCGTCGAGCATTCCCTTGCGGGTTGCCTCGGTGCTGTCGAGGGCGCCGCACTTGATCAGGCACTCGACGGCCCGCTTGTTGACGGCGCGGTTGTCGACGCGCTCGCAGAAATCGTAGATCGAGTCGAACTCGCCGTCCGACTCGCGCGCGTCGATGATCGCCCGAACCGCCTGGTGGCCGACGTTCTTGACCGCGTCGAGGCCGAACCGGATGCTCTTCCCCGAGACCACGAAGCCGTGATCGGAGGTGTTGACGTCGGGCGGCAGCACCTCGATCCCCATCTCGTCGCAGCGGTTGACGAAGAACGGGACCTTGTCCTTGGTCGACATCACCGAGGAGATCAGCGCCGCCATGTACTCGGCGGGGTGGTTGGCGCGCAGCCACGCGGTCCGGTAGGAGATCAGCGCATAGCAGGCGGCATGGGAGCGGTTGAAGGAGTAGTCCGCGGCCGCCTCCATCAGCGACCAGAGGTCCTTGGCGACCCGGTTGTCCGTCCCGGATGCGCCCAGGCCCTCGAGGAACTTCTCCTTCATCGTCGCCATCAGCTCGCGCTTCTTCTTGCCGATCGCCTTGCGCAGGTCGTCGGCCTCGGCGGGGCTGAAGTCGGCCATCTGCTTGGCGATCTCCATCAGCTGCTCCTGGTAGATCACGCAGCCGTAGGTGGACTCGGTGATCGGGCGCATCCGCTCGTCGGGGTAGCGGACGCTCGATGGGTCGCGCTTGCCGCGCGCGTAGTCGGGGATGTAGCGCATCGCCCCAGGCCGGTAGAGGGCGCCGAGCGCGACGAGGTCCTGGAACTCCGTCGGCTTCACGGAGCGCAGCGCGTTCTGCATGCCCTCGGACTCGAACTGGAAGACGCCGACGGACTCCCCGCGCGCGAGCATCTCGTAGGTCTTGCGGTCGTCGAGCGGCAGCACCTTCATGTCGATCCGCTCCCCGGTCGAGCGCTCGATGATCGTCACCGCGTCCTCGATCACGTCGAGGTTCCGGAGGCCGAGGAAGTCCATCTTCAGCAGGCCGATCTCCTCGATCGGGCCCATCGAGTACTGGGTGACCGTCTTGTACGCGCGCTCGGGCCTGCCGCCGTTGCCGTTTGCGCTGCCGTTGCCGTCGGTCGCGCCGCCGCGGTCCTCAGCGAGCTGCAGCGGCACGATCTCCTGCAGCGGGCGGTCGGAGATGACGACGGCGGCGGCGTGGATCGAGTTGTTGCGGACGATCCCCTCGAGGCCCTTGGCGACGTCGAGGATCCGCTTGGCGTCGGGGTCGGAGTCGTAGGTGCGCCTGAGCTCCTCCCCAGGCCTCAGGCACTCCTCGAAACTCGGCGTCCGGCCCATGATCGGCTCGGGAATCTGCTTGGCGAGCCGGTCGCCGGTCCCGTAGTCGAACCCCAGCACCCGAGCGGCATCGCGGGTCGCGGCGCGCGGGGCCATCGTCCCGAAGGTGATGATCTGGGCGACGCAGTCGCGCCCGTACTTCTCCTGGACGTAGCGGATCACGCGTTCGCGGCCGCGCACCGAGAAGTCGATGTCGATGTCCGGCATCGACTTGCGGCCAGGGTTCAGGAACCGCTCGAACAGGAGGCCGTTCGCGAGCGGGTCGAGGTCCGTGATCTCGAGCGCGTAGGCGACGATCGAGCCGGCGGCCGAGCCGCGGCCCGGCCCGACCGCGATCCCACTCTGCTTCGCGTAGCTGACGAAGTCCCAGACGATCAGGAAATAGGAATCGAACCCCATCTCGCCGATCACGCCGAGCTCGAACTCGAGCCGCTCGCGCGCCGCGGCCGGGACGGGATCGCCGTAGCGCTCCTTCAGTCCCTCGGAGGCGAGCCGCCGCAGCATCTCACGGGGCTCCTCCCCGTTCTCGGTCGGGAACCGAGGCAGCAGCAGCTTGCCGAGCTCGATCTCGACCTCGGCGCGGTCGGCGATCTCGCGCGTGCTCGCGAGCGCTTCCGGCATCTCCGAGAAGGCCTGCTCCATCTCCTCCGAGCTCTTCAAATAGAACTCGTTCGTGTCGAAGCGCAGCTTCGGCTGCTCGACCGTCGACTTCGTCTGCACGCAGAGCAGCGCCGCGTGGTTGTCGTAGTCCTCGCGGCGCAGGTAGTGGACGTCGGCGGTCGCGACGAGCGGCCGGCCCACCTCCTTGGCGCAGCGTGCGATCCCCTCGTTCGCCTTGTCCTGCTCGGCGATCCCGTTGCGCTGCACCTCCAGGTAGACCTGCTCCGCCCCGAACGCCTGGATCAGGTCGTCGAGGTGTGCGCGCGCATCGGCGGGCCGGTCCTCGACGAGGCGGCGGCAGAAACGCGACTGGAGGCAGCCCGTCAGGGCGATCACGCCGTCGGAGTGCCGCTCGAGGAGCTCGATGTCGACGTTCGCCTTGCCCCGCGCGAACCCCTCGGTGAAGCCCGCCGAGCTGAGCCGAACGAGGTTGCGGAAGCCCGCCTCGCTCGAGGCGAGCAGGGTGAGATGGTTGCGCTCGTATCGCGGCTGCTGCGGGGTCGTGCGCCGGTCGTCGACCAGGTACGCCTCGACGCCGATGATCGGCTTGATCCCTGCGTCGCGGCAGGCCTTGTAGTGCTCGACGGCGCCGTTCATGACGCCGTGGTCTGTGAGCCCGAGCGCGGGCATCCCCAGCTCCGCGGCCCGCGCGGCCATCTTCTCGATCTTGCAGGCGCCGTCCAGGAGCGAGTACTCGCTGTGTACGTGCAGATGTACGGCCCCTCCGGCGCTCACCGGTCAATCCTGTCAATCGAGGCAGATGCCAACGCACCTCTTCCGCGCGCAATCGGCCCGACTTTCGGCAGTATGCGAGAGATGATCTGGCTACTGCGACACGGCGACGCCGAGGACGGGCACGGCAAGGACGACGCCGAGCGGGCGCTCACCGACAAGGGCCGGCGCCAGTCGCGAGATGCCGGCCGCGCCCTCGCGAAGCTCGGCGTGAAAGTCGACGCCTGCATCTCGAGCCCGAAGGTGCGCGCCCGCGAGACTGCCGAGCTCGCCTGTGGGGAGCTCGGCGTCGAGGTCGAGCTCGACGACCGCCTCGCCGGGGGTGACTTCGATCCCCTCGAGCTCGGCGCCGGGCGCGGCGAGGTGATCCTGGTCGGTCACGAGCCCGACTTCTCCAGGGCGATCGCCCTCGTCACCGGCTCGCGCGTGAAGCTGAAGAAGGGCGGAATCGGGGCGATCGACGACCACCTCCTCCACGCCCTGCTCCGACCGAAGGACTTGCGCGCGATCGCAGGGTAAACGGCTTCGCCATCAACGCGCATCTCCTCGGGCTTCGCCCTGCTGGGATACGCGGTCGCGACGCCGGCGCGAGGGGGCTGCTGAGGCTCCGCCCGTACTACGCCAACCCTTCGGCCTCGTACTCGCGCAGGAACCCCTCGAACAGGCGGCGGTGGCCCTGCTCGTCGCGGAGGATGTCGATCACCATGTCGTTGGTGACCGGATCGACGCCGTCGGTGACCTCGACGATTCGGGTGTAGTGCTCGATCGCCCCGGTCTCGGCCTCGATCACGCCGCGGACGACGTGGACGACGTCGGTCTGCTGCTCGGGCGGCTGTAGGTAGTCCTGTTCCGCCGCGAACTGCTGCGAACCGGGGACGACCCCATAGAGCTCCTTGATCCGCTCGGCGAACTGCTTCGCATGGCCGAGCTCCTCGGTGATGTCCTCCTCGAGCGACTCCTTGATCTCCTGGGCACGGACTCCGTCGGGGTTGACCGAGTTGGCGATGTAGCTCATCACCGTCTCGATCTCCATCCAGTAGGCCTTCTTGAGCAGCTCGACGATCTCTTCGCGCTTGGCTGTCTGATCGTCGGAGAGGATTCCGGTGTCGGTGGCAGCGGCGGTCGCCATCTGATCGGCCTTTCTTTTCGTGGGGTGGACCTGAGCGGCTGATACCCACACGTGCGGGGTCTGAATCGGGAGGCGGCTAGGCGCAGGACCAGGCGCCGGGGCCGTCCTGACGCCAGATGATCGCCGCGATTCGGTCCTGCTCTGCCTTCGAGGCCTGGTGGGGAAGGCCGCTGCCCCCGTAGGCATGCCAGGTCGAGGGAAGGATCTGGTAGGCGCCGCCGGCGCCGCTCGAGGGGTTGAGGGCGCCATAGTTGCCTCCGGACTCGCAGATCACGATGTAGGTCGGTATCGCGTAGGGGCCGCCGAGGAACGCCTCGCCGCCGCCTGATGCGAGCTGCTCCGCCGCCTCGCGGCGGACCTCGAGCTCCCAGCCCGAGATCCGATCCTGGAGCTCGCCGAGCGCTGCCCGGGCCTCGGCGCGGGCCGCCGACAGCTGCACCGCGCGGCGCTCGTCCTCGGCACGCAGCTCGGCGATCTCCGCGCGGGCGCCCTCGAGCTGCTCGGTCTGGCGGTCGATCTCGGCCTTCAGCTCCGTGATCTCGCTGTGGCGCCCGGCCACCTGCTCGTGCAGGTCGGCGACCCGGGCGGCGACGCGGTCGTCCTCCGCGGTGAGCGCGTCGAGGTAATCGGTCCGGGTCGCGAGGTCGTCGTAGCCGTCGGCCTCCAGCAGGATCGTCAGGTAGTCGGGCTCGGAGCTCTTGTAGATCGCGACCAGGTGCTCGGCGAGGACGTCGACGGCGCGCTTGTAGCGCGCCCGCACCGCCTCCAGCTCCGTCTCGGCGGCGGCGAGCTCGTCGCCGAGCTCCGCCGAGCGGGCCCGGCTCTCCGCAAGCTCCGCCTCCAGGTCCTGCTCGCGGGCCCGCGCCGCCGCGGCGCTCCGCTCGAGCTCGGCGATCCTGGCGGACTGCGAGGAGATCCGTTCCGTGACGAGCGTCGCCTCCTGGCGTGCGGAGTCGATCCTTGTCTCGAGGTCGGGATCGGCGGCACCCGCGAGCGCGATCCCGGAGATCGCCGCGCCCGTCAGCGCGATCGCCGCGACGATGCCGATCTTCAGTTGGGTTCGCACCTGCCTGCTCCTTCCGGGGCCTGCGGGGTTAGCTGGCGGGCTCGCGCCGAAGGAGTGGCGCTACGCGTGGTGCGATTCGCCCCTGGCGACCCTCACTCCGGGCCGCCGATGGGTCCCCCGCTCTCCGCCATCAATCGCCATCTCCTCCGCAGCGCGTCCGGGGATGGCTCAGTTGCCGGAGATTCGGCTCGTTGTCGAGCCGGAACGTTAGCGGACGCTCGCAGACTCGCATCCGGTCGTCGGCGCCCGATCCAGGGCTCCTGCGCGTGCAAGGGATCGTGCAGGCGGGCCTCTGCGGCCTCAGGCGACTGCCTCGAGGCGAGTCCCCGCCTTCACCCTGCTCCCCACCTCGCGGAGGATCGCGAGCATCTCCGCGGCGGCCGGAGAGCGGGAGCTGCCCGGACGCGTGACCGCCCAGACGCGCCGGATCGGCGGGTCCGGCTGGATTTCGCGCAGGGCGACATTCGGGTCCGGCGCCGCGAGGTCGGGGACGAGCCCGACACCGAGGCCGGCGGCGACCAGACCCTGAAGGACCTGGTAGTCGTCGCTCTCGAACGAGATCCTCGGCTCGAAGCCTGCCCTGCGGCAGGCGTTCAGCACGTGCTCGCGACAGGAGCTGGGCTTGTCGCCGCACAGCCAGTCCTCGTCGGCGAGGGCCGCGAGGTCGACGCTCTTCGACGCGGCCAGCGGATGGCCGGGCGGCAGCGCGACGCGCATCGGGTCCTCGAAGATCAGCTCGCTGTCGAGGTCGCGGCCGAAGTCCTCCGGGAACGCGACGAAGTCGAAGACGAGCGCGACGTCGTAGTCGCCGCGCTTCACCGCCGGAACCGAGTCCTCGGGCTCGCCCTCGGCGAAATTGAGCTCGATCTGGGGATGGCGACGGCGGAACTCGGCCATCGCCTGGGTCATCAGCGTCGCGCTCGCGGTCGGGAAGCTGATCAACCGTAGCCTCCCCCCTTCCAGCCCGGCGATCTGGTTGAGCTCCCGCTCGGCCTCATCGAGCCGGGTGACGACCGCGTCGGCGTGGGCGACGAGCTTCTCGCCGGCCGCCGTCAGCTTCGGTCCGTCGCTGGTCCGCTCGAGCAGCTGCAGCCCGACCTCGCGCTCGAGCGCGGCGACCTGCTGGCTGACGGCGGACTGCGAGAGGTGGAGCGAATCGGCCGCCGCGGAGAACGAGCCGCGACTGACAACCTCGCTGAGTACCTTCATCCGCCGGACGTCGAGCATAAGCACACCTTATCAGGCACAGTAGGAATTCATGTTGCGCTGATAGGTCACAGAAGCGACCATTTGGTCGTTCTTACCTATGACCACCCCGGAGAAGGAGCCAGCGATGGAGATCACCACGGAGACCGAGATCACGATCAGGATGCTCGACGAGGGCGACGGCGAGGCGCTCGCCCGGCTGGCGCAGCGCGACAGCGGCGAGGTTCCGCTCGGCCGCCTGCTCGGGGCCGCGGTCGACGGCCGCCTCGTGGTGGCCCGCTCGCTGGCGACCGGCGCGGTGATCGCCGACCCCTTCGTCCCCACCGCCGAGGTCCAGGCGCTGCTGGCGCGGCGCGCGGCACAGCTGCGCGCCGCGGACGAGCCGCACCGCCGGCTGCGAAGGCTGTTCGGCCGACGCTCCCGCGCGGCGCTGCCGGCCTCTCCCCCGGGCGCCGGCGGGAGGCTGCTCACGCTTCCGCCTCGTGCCCTCTAGCTCTCCTCGGAGCCGTTGCCCCTCAGCGCCACGTAGGCGCCGAGCGCGGCGAGCGCGGCGACCCCGGCCCCGGCGGCCGCGATCCGGATCTGGCGGCCGAAGCGCCAGCGGACGACGGCGACGACAATCCGGCCGATCAACTCGTAGACCTGACTCATTGCTCCTCTCCTTCCCGTTCCCGCGCCTCGCGAATCCGGTGCGCGAGCCGGCTCTGCAGGGTGAACAGCTCGATGAACCCCGGGCTCGCGTGCTGCGAGAACTCTCCGCCGGATTCCCCGAACGACGCGAGCGAACGATCGTAGAGCGCGTAGGGGGAGCGGCGGGCGACCGGGGTCACGGAGCCACGGTAGAGCTTGAGCGTCACCTCGCCCGTGACGAACTCGTTCACGGAGTCCATATACGCGTCGAGGTCGGCGCGGAGTGGCTCCAGCCAGAGGCCGGCGTAGCAGAGGTAGGCCCAGTGGCTCTCGAGGGCGCCCTTGAAGTTGTTCTGATGGATCGTGCAGACGAGCTTCTCGAGCTCACGGTGCGCCGTCAGCAGGATCTCGGCGGCGGGGACCTCGTAGAGATCGCGGACCTTGAGGCCGACGATCCGGTCCTCGACGTGATCGACGATCCCGACGCCGTGACGGCTCCCCAGCTCGGTCGCCCGCTCGATCAGCGGCACCAGTTCGAGCCGCTCGCCGTCCAGCATCACCGGAGCGCCCCGTTCGAAGGCGACGCTGACGAGCTGAGCCTCATCCGGCGCCCGCTCGGGCGGCGTCACGAGCCGGAAGACGTCGTCGGGTGGAGGCGCCTCCAGGTCCTCGATCGTGCGCCCTTCCGACGAGCGGCCCCATAGGTTGTCGTCGATCGAGTAGGGGGAGACCTCGGTCCCGCCTTTGACGGGGATCCCGTGCTCGCGCGCGTAGGCGATCTCCTCGTCGCGGCCCATCTGCCATTCGCGCACCGGGGCGAGCAGCCTCAGCTCCGGGTCGAGCGTCGCGACCGTCCCCTCCAGCCGCACCTGGTCGTTGCCCTTGCCGGTGCAGCCGTGGGCGATCGTGTCGCATCGGTGCTCGCGCGCCGATTCGACCGCCAGCTTCGCGATCAGCGGACGCCCGAGCGCGGTGAAGAGCGGGTAGCCGCCCCCGTACAGCGCGTTCGCCTTGATCGCCCGGAGCACGTAATCGGCCGCGAACTCCTCGCGCGCGTCGACCAGGACCGTCTCGGCCGCGCCCAGCCGCCGGGCCTTCCCGGTCACGACCTCCCAGTCCTCGCCGGGCTGGCCGAGGTCGACGGTCAGGGTGACGATCTCGGCCCCGTACCGCTCCTGGATCCACTTCAGCATCACGCTCGTGTCGAGCCCGCCCGAGTAGAGCAGCAGCACGCGCCCGACCTGGTCGGGATCGGCTTGATAGGAGGCGACGCGGGGGCTGTCGGGACGCGGGTCGGCCATCGCTGGCGCCGCAGTGTCGCAGCAAGCGGCCATCCGCTGCCAGAATGGCCGCGTGCACAGGCCGTTGCGCATCCTCTCGACCGCCCTGATCACCGCCGGGCTGGTGGTGTTCGCCGACGCGATCGCGACCGTCGTCTGGCAGGAACCCGTCTCGGCCGCCTACGGGGCGCTGCAGCAGAGCAAGGCGGGCGACCAGCTCGCAGAGCTTGAGGACTCGTTCTCGACGGAGGTGCCGCCGACTCTCGTCGACCAGGAGCGGCGTGTCCGGTTCCTGGCGAAGCGGTTCGAGCGCGAGATCGAGATCGGCGACGCGATCGGGCGGATCGACATCGACAGCATCGGGGTCGACAAGGTGCTGATGAACGGCACCGACACCGCCACCCTGCAGGCGGGGCCGGGGCGCTATCCGCAGTCCCCCCTTCCCGGTCTCGGCGGCACCACCGGGATCGCGGGCCACCGCACCACCTACCAGGCCCCGTTCAGGCACATCAACGAGATCGAGGACGGTGACGAGATCCGGATCGAGCTCCCATACGCGGCGTTCACCTATGCGGTCACCAAGCACGAGATCGTCGAGCCGAGCGACGTCCAGATCGTCGACCCGGTCGGCTACGAGCAGATCGTCCTCACCGCCTGCCACCCCGTCTACAGCGCGGCGCAACGCTACGCCGTGTTCGCCCGCCGAACCGGAGTGCAGACCTTCGCCGTGTCCGGTGAGGGGCGCTGGCAGGTCCCCTAGCCCCAGCGCGTCGCTCAGAGCGGCCTGAAGCTCGCCGCGACGGCGTCGGCCTGGCGGGTGATCCTCGGCGCTGCCCCCCCGTCGATCCGCTTCAGCACGAGGTAGGCGTAGCCGGAGAAGGCGACGACGATCGCCTCCTCCGCCCCGCCCGGATAGTCGGCCCGGACGGTGAGGCCGCTCGTCCCACCGAGGTCGACGACGCGAGGCGCGCTGAGGCTCGCGTCCTCGTGGCGGACGGAGAGGTAGTCCCTGGCGGACCGTGCGAGGTCACGCGTGCTCGTCTCGCCCTGCTCGAAGTAGACCTCCACGGCCGCCTCGCCGCTCGGGGGAGCGAGCTCGATCCCGCCGTCGGCGAACTCGGAGTCCCAGCCGCCGGGTGTCCCGATCGAGAAGCGGTCGACGAAGCTCTGGCGCTCGAGATCGACGGGCTGCTGGGCCGGCCGCGGGGAAGCCGGTGCCTCGGCCGGCGGCTGCGCGACCGGCCCCTCGGCCGGCGGAGCGGTGGCGGGCCCGCCGTCGTCTCCCCCGGAGGCCAGCAGCGCGGCGGCGATCAGCCCCGTCGCCGCGAGTGCCCCGCCGGCGATCAGGAGGCCGCGCGGCCGGGTCCTCGCGGGCTTCTGCGCGCCCTCGGTTTTCGCGGCCGCGCTCGAGCGCGCCGGCTCGCTCGCTCCCGGGTGCCGGTGGCCCGCCCCGTTCTCGACCGGGATCGAGCTGTCGAGCTCGGCGTCGAAGGCGATCAGGTCGCCGAAGTGCGCGGCCATGTGGCTGAGGCTCCCGCCGCAGCCGAGGCAGGTGATCGTGAAGCGGCCGCGGCGCGGATCCTCCTGCCGGCGCACGTCGAAGCCGGCGTCGCAGTTCTGGTGCTCGGCGAGGAATCGCGAGATATCGCTCGCTCCCTCGCTGCGATGGCGCTCTCCGATCCCCATCGCTCAAACCTATCCGGTTTGGACGCTCGTTCGACATGCCGGAAACGGTGGGTCAGAGCGGCTGGAAGCTTCCCAGCGACGCCAGCGTATCCAGCCGTGTCGCACCCGATGCGGCTCCGTCGACTTCACCCAGGACGAGGTACGTGTAGCCGTTCGCGACGAGCAGCAGAGCCCGTTCCCAACCCCCGCGGTAGGCCGCGACCAGAGCGATCCCCCCGGAGCCACCGACGGTGACGTCGATCGCCCGGCCGATCCGGCTGCCGCGGTGTTCGGCCGCGAGAAAACGGCGAGCCTGACCGGCCAGCTCCGAGAGCTCACGCTCCCCGGCCTCGAAGTAGACGCGCAGCTGGGCATCGCCGCCGGGCTCGAAGAGGACCAGCGCCGTATCGGCGGCGCTTCCCTCTCCCCACTCCCGCGGCTTCCCGATCGCGAACTCATTCGTCACCACGCGGTCGAGCATCTCGCTTCGCCGCAACGCCTTTTCGGGGAAGCTGAAGCGTGCCCGCTCCCGTTCCTCGGACTCCGTTTCCCCCCCGACCGCAGCCCCGGCATCGACTGCTGTGGGACCGGGCGCCGGGACGGCAACGGTCGCCCCGGGGGGATTGCCGGGAGTGACCCTGCTCGTCTCGGCCCCGCCGAGGACGCCGAACGCGACCAGCAGCACGCCGGCCAGGATCACGATGCCGATGTATGCGTTCGGCACCCACCACGGGAGCGCCGCTGGGGCGGGCAACCAGCGCTCGACCTGATCGCGAGTCAGTCGCCTCGCCGGCTTGCCGCGCTCGGGCTCGATCAGCTTCAGCAGACCTGGCTGCGATGGATCGCATTCGGCCCAGCGGCCGCAACCGCGACAGGTGACCACTATCCCGCCCCCTCGCGCGGAGCTGCGGCGCTCGAGGTCGAAGCCGCCGTCGCAGCCGCCGTGATCCGCAACGAACCTCGTGATCCGGCGCCTCCCCGGCTCCCGCATGCTCTCCGGTCCAGTCGGCACCGGCGCAAAGTAGTACCCGGGTCGGGCGCCACCGGGGACGAGCGGCCAGGCCGAGCCGGTTCAGGGAATCAGAGAAGCCTCAACTCGCGGCGGCCGGCTCCCGGGGACGAGTGTTCCCGGGCACCTCCTCCGCCTCGCGGGAGGCAACGATGAAGCGCTCATCCGGCCGGTTGGCGGGCTCCGGCAAGAAGACCGTGCTCAGGGTCTCCAGCATGATCAGGACGTCGAACAGGACCGACTGCCGCTTGAGGTAGAACAGGTCGTGACAAAGCTTCCATGCCTCCCCGACCGGGGTCCCCGAGTAGCCGCAGCGCACGGAGGCCCAGCCGGTGATCCCTGGCTTCAGCAGGTGGCGGCGATCGTAGTACGTGAAGCGACCCTCGAGCGCGCTGACGACGTCGGGAATCTCGGGGCGCGGGCCGACCAGGCTCATCTGCCCCTTCAGCACCAGCCAGATCTGAGGCAGCTCGTTGATGTGCAGGCGGCGCAGGACCTTGCCCACGGGGGTGATGCGATGGCCGCCCGAACCGTTCTCGCCGACTGCGTCGGCGGTGGGGTCGGGATCCATCGTCCGTAGCTTCAAGAGCTCGATCTCACGGCCCTTCTCCCCGATCCGCGTCTGCCGGTAGAGGATCGGACCGCCGTCGGACAGCTTGATCGCGATCGCCGAGATCAGCAGAATCGGCGCGGCGACGATCGCCGCCAGCAAGCCGACGCCGATGTCGAGCAGGCGCTTCGAGAGCGGCCAGCTCTGCTTGTAGTTCGGGTGCAGCAGGTATTGGAACCAGGCCGACGTCGTCGTCCCGAGCGGCACGTGCCCGAACAGCTGCTCGTAGAGCTGGCCCGCTTCGATCATCGACACCGGAAGATCGAGGCAGGCGTCCGCGACCCGCTCGAACACATCGAGGCGGGAGACCCCGCTGCCACGGAAGCCTCCTTCCGCTCCCGGGTCAGCGTCGTCGATTCCCGCACCCGGGAACAGCGGTCCCAGCACGAGCAGCTCGATGTTGTTCTCGATGATCGGCCGGCGCAAGGAGGAAAGTGATCCGAGACAGCGGACCCCCGCGACGACGTCCGCCTCACAGGGGCGTTCCGGGTCGAAGCAGCCGATCACCCGGGATCCCCGGATGCCAACCGCCTTCAGCTCCTCCTGAAGCCCGCGCGTGAACTCATGGGACCCGATCACGGCTATGCGCACCTGCCGCTCGCCCCGGAAACGGTGCGTGATCACCGACCCCACAGCCGTCACGACCCAGGCCCCCAGCACCGGAGCGATCATGTCGCCGACGCCGAAATCGCTCCCGGCGTATCCGTCGAGGGTGATGATCGCGAGTGCCAAAGCGGCACCCAGCGGCGCCGCAAGGAGATGGAGCACCGACGAGGCGAAGGGAATCAGCTGCATCGGGTACTGCGGGCGGCGGAGAACGATGCTCACGCAGAGGAGGCAGGCACCTACCAGCAGCGCCTCCCACGTGACCTGAAAGTGGGCATAGGTGATCGCCGCGGCGGCCACCGCCGGGGCGAGGCGCATCGCGATGTTCTCCAGGAGCCCCTGGGCGGTGAGCCCGGTCAGGTACGGGAACGAGCGAACCGCCGCGCTCCTCCCACTGGTTGGGTAGTGCCGACGTTCGCTCATTTCCCGGCCTTCAGACGGTTACGGCTTCTTGCCGTTAGACCGCCGGACCCCGCGGGCTGGACAGCCTCCGGAGCCCGAAGCCTGTGCCCGTCAGAACCAGCGCGACGCCGACCACGATCAAGAGGTCGATACCGGTGAACGGAAGGCTCCCGACGTTGTTGTTCAAACCGGTCTCTTCCGCAACGGCCGGAGCGGGCGGCGCCGGCGGGTCATTGCTTCCGCCCGACGCGGCGACGCCGGAAGTCCCTTGCCCATCCGTCGGGTACTGAGCCCCGAGCGGATCACCCTGCCCATACGCCGCGGGCACAGCCGCAAAGGCCGCCACCAACGCAACGGTCAGGAAGACGCCGAGCGGGCTACGCCTGTGTTTCCGCATTCGATCTTCTCCTAGTCGTGTGGTTGGGGCGCTCCCTGCTGTGGAGCGGCCGGACCGGCGTTTTCAACGAAACCCCCACGCGCATACTAAATCGTTCCCGCTCGGTTATTCAAGGGGGATGGCGCAACCTTGCGGGAAAACCGCAACGGCCGTGGTTCCTTCCCGGCTTCCTAGTCGTCCTCTCTCCTGTTGCGACCCGCGCTCCCGTATTCCCCCTCACAGCAGGAAGATCGGCGTACTCGGGGCGCTACAGATCAGCGACGAAACCTACCACGTAATACAAACGTCCTCAATTTTCGCCGTCAATCGTACGTTCGTTTGGCGCGTAATTTGGGCTTTAATGTTGCGCGCGAAGCCGCCTGGCGAGGCGCTTCAGCTCGGGGGCGGCGGGGTTCAGGCTCTGCGCCATGCGCAGCGGAGCGTCGGCCCGCGCGGGATCGGTCTCCGCCAGGATCCGCGCCTCGATCCAGTAGAGCGTCCACTCCTCGGGTTGCCGGGCCTGGGCGTCCGCCAAGGCGGCGAGCGCCCGCTGCGGATCTCCCGCCTGCTCGGCGATCACGGCCTCGGCCACGAGCGGCCGGTCGCTGACCGGGTTCAGGTCGGCAGCGCGTCCGAGGTCGGCATAGGCGCCCGACAGATCGGCTCGCCAGGTCTCCAGCGCTTCATTCGTGTAGCGATCACTGAGCCAGAACGGCACCAGCGCGACCGCCAGGGCGATGAAGATCGGCGCGAGCGAGCGGCGAATTCGAAGGCCGGACCCGTCGCCGCTCGACCCGAGCGACGGGGCCGCAGCGGCGCCGAGCGCGAAGACCGCGGGAAAGGTGAGGCTCGGGTAGCTCCAGAACCAATCCACCGAGGCATGCACCAGCCAGTACGCGGCAGCGGCCAGCGCCCCGGCTGCGAGCGCTCCTCCCTCTGGACCGAGCCTGCGTGTGCAAAGCGCCGCGATCACGGAGCCGACCACGAACACGGCAAACAGGATCAGCCCGGGAAGACCGAGTTCGCCCGCCATCAAGAGCTCAACGCTGTGTGGATCCTCCGATTGCAGCGCGCTCTCCCGGTCCTTCAGGTAGCTGTACCGAAAGCCGCCTGCGCCCTCGCCCACCAGCGGTTCGGCCTTGAAATCGTCGAACGCCACCCTCCAGTGGTCGCCACGCTCGGTGCGGAGGTCGAGGCCGAACCTGCTCTCCCCCACCGGCAACTCCCCCGAGCCGGCGCTCAGGTTGTCTGCCTGGCGCTCGAGCTCGTCGAGGGGCGAGCCCCTCTCGGACACGAACGCGAACCCGGCGACCAGCAGCGACGCGGCGAGTGCGATCACCAGCGCCCAGCCGGTCCTGGTCCTCGCCCGGGCCGAGAGCTCGAACGACCGCCCCACCCGCGCTGCGACACACCCAGCGGCAATTGAAAGCACCGAGGTCACGGCCATCGCACCACAGGTACGGTGCAGGGTGGACGCGGTCTCGGCGTTGATCCCGGAACCCCCCTGCTGGTAGACGTCGAGAATCCACGGGACCGCAATCCCGGCGCCCGCCGCGGCGAGGCCGAGCCAGGCGAGGATCCGCAGGCGAGCGGGGTGCACCGCGACGAGGACCGCGAGCCCAGCCGCGACCGCGAACACTGACGCCCGGCTCTGCGCCAGAACCGCGAGCTCTATGCACAGAGTCGCTGAGCCGACGAACAGGCCCCGGAGGCGCCAGTCGAGATCCGAGGAGGCCGCGAGCACTATCGTCGGCCAAACCGAGGCGCTGAAGAAAGCGGCCGCCGCGTTCCGGTACCCGAGCGGGAACTGGAGGGTCGCGTCGTACCCGAGCAGCTCGCGCAGGTCATCCCCGGTCCAGAGCGTGAACAGGGTGGCCGCGGCGACCAGGCCGGCGGTGGCGGCCAGCGGCACCAGGGAGAGGAGCATGTGCCTGCCCAGCAGCAGACAGAGCCACAGCCCGAGCCCGAACCCGACGGCGTAGAGCAGGCAGCGCTGGGCGTCCTCGATCGCGACGTCCGGCGCGGCGGACCAGAGCGCTGAGATCAAGATCCATCCCGCGAGCAGGGCCAGGGCCGACAGCGCGGCCAATGCCGGCCCCCGGAGGCGGGCCGGCCAGGGCGCGAACGCGAGCAGCGTCGCCGCGAGCAGGAGAAGGATCATCCCCCCGGGAAGGGAATCGACCGGGAAGAAGGCGCCGTGCTCCAACGCCCACCACGTCATCACCCCTGTCACGACCAAGATCGGCAGGGCGACAGCGGGCTGAGGTACCCCCGAATGCGGCGTCACGAGGCGAGGAGGCTATCCTTCCCCGGCTCGACTTTGGCCGACCGCGACGCGAAACCAGTTCTGGCCCGACTGATCGGACGAGGTCTATCGCTCGGTCGGATGCTGCGACGGCGGCGGCGTTCGCAGGTCGCGGTCGGGCTCCTGGTTCTCTCGGGCGCGATCTTGGTTGCGTTCGGATCCGAGTCCCGCTGCTGGCCCTGGGGGGGAGAATGCGCAAGCTCCGCTCAAGTCCGCCATACCGGCCGGGATCGGGCAACCGCTCATCTGGCTCGAGCCTCGCGTGGGCGCATCAACTTCATTCGCAGCGCCACCAGCGCATTCGACCGCTATCTCACCGGCGCGAGTCGCAAGCAGAGGCGATGGATCGCGTCGACGTACTGGCGCATGCGCGGCTTCGACCCCTTCTTCGCGAAGAGCGGAGCGATCCGATGGGCACCGCCCACGGATTTCGCCAGGGACCTCTACGCCATCTACCGGGACGGAGCCGCTGACCGCGCCCTCGTGGAGAGGAATCCGAGCTGGGTCCTCCGCGACGAGGAAGGCAACCCGCTCTACATCCCCAGCGATTGCGACGGGGAGAGCTGTCCGTTGTACGCCGGCGACCTCGGCAACCCCGCGTTCCAAGCGCACTGGATCCAGCGGGCGTCAGAGATTCTCGCCAAGGGGTATGCCGGGATCTTCATCGACGACGTCAGCATGGAGATGCAGATCTCGGATGGAGCCGGGCGCCTCGTCGTCCCGATCGATCCGCGGACGGGCAAGCGGATGCGAGATGGCGACTGGCGGCGCTACGTCGCTGACTTCACCGAACGAATCAGGAAGTCGCTGCCACGGGCCGCGATCGCCCACAACCAGGGCCAGTGGTG
Organism: Solirubrobacterales bacterium; assembly: GCA_036258315.1. Lineage (GTDB taxonomy): Bacteria > Actinomycetota > Thermoleophilia > Solirubrobacterales > 70-9 > DASSYK01. Next base: position 22,508 of record DATADX010000047.1, on the reverse strand, counting down.
GCTGGACCACTCCGATCCGAGCGTTCGTCGGCAGGTCGCCGCGGCCGACATGATCGAGCTTGAGCGGGGCTACAACGATGTCGACCTGAGGGGCGGTGGAGGCCCCTTCAGCTTCGAGAGCTTCATGGCGCACATCGACTGGCTTCACTCGCTTGGCAAGTCGGTGATCCTCGAGCCGTATGGCCTCGATCGAGCCAAGCAGATCTACGAGGTCGCCGCTTACTATCTGACGAAGTCCCGCCGCGACGCGATCGCGTCCTCGTACGCCGCGAATCCGGGTAACTGGTCCCGCGTCTGGAGTACCGACCTGGGCGCTCCGCGCGGCAAGCGTTATCAGTGGAAAGGGCTCTGGCGCCGCAACTACACCGACGGCATCGCATTGGTCAACCCGGCGGGCCAGCCGACCCGAACGGTCAAGACGGGGCGCTACCGGTCCTTCTCGGGCAAGCGGGTCGGGCGGCTCACGTTGCCCGCCGCCCGTGGAGCGGTGCTGCTGAAGGGAAGATCCTGAGGGGTTCCTCCCTGGCCTTCGGCTCGGTATGAGCGGATACTCGTACCCGACCCGCGCCGACGCTGCGCCCGACGGCGTCGGAGCGCCCGCGCTTCGGGTGCTCTGGCTGCCGGCCGTCCTCGGGGCGATCCTCGCCTATCTGCTGTACCTGTACCCGCCGCCCTCGATCGGCTTTGCCCTCGCCGGTGGCCTCGGCATCGTCGCGCTCCTCTTCCTCGCGATTGCGCGCTATGAGATCGCAGTCGGGATCGGATTCGCGCTGCTCGGGGTGGTCGTCATCGAGCCCGCGCCCGTTGACGTCCTGTTCGCGATGGTGATGGCGGTGGCCCTCGTCACGGGCCGGTTCGACATCACCCGCGCCCCGCTCCTGATCACGATCCTGATCATCGCCTTCCTCGCTCTCAACGTCCTCTCGACAATCGAAGCGGTGGACCCGAACCGCGCGGCCTTCTTCCTCGCGACCACCGCGTTTCTCTCGCTGTTCGCCCTTTGGCTGACCGGATTCGTCAACTCCGCCAACCGAGCGCGGATCGTGCTGATCGGCTATCTGACCGCAGCCGTGATCTCCGCCCTGCTCGCGACAGCTGCCATTCTCGCTCCCTTTCCCGGCGGCGAGGTCTTCACATATGGGGGTTCGCGCGCCAAGGGCCTGTTTCAGGATCCCAACGTCTACGGTCCCTTCCTGATCCCGGCCGCGCTGATCGTTCTTCAAGAAGCGCTCGAACCTCGTCTGTTGCGCATTCGCCGGCCGCTGAAGGTCTGCCTGTTCCTGGTCTTGATCGTCGGCGTGTTCGTCTCCTTCTCACGCGGCGCCTTCGCCAACCTCGCGGTCGCGCTCGCGGTGATGTTCCTCGTGCTCGTGATCCGCCGTGGAGGAGCAAGGCAGGTGCCCGCGATCCTGCTCGTGTTGGCCGTCGGGGCGATCGGGGTGTTCGGTGCGCTCCAGGTGGGAGCGGAGAGTGCATTCCTGGAAGAGCGTTCGGCGGTGCAGACCTATGACACCGACCGCTTCGCTGCTCAGCGGCTGGGAATCGAGCTGGCCTCGGCGTACCCGGTAGGGGTCGGACCCGGTCAGTTCGAGGCGCTCTCACCGGTGGCGAGCCACAGCACCTACGTTCGCGTGCTCTCAGAGCAGGGAATTCTCGGGTTGGTCGTGTTCGGTGGACTGATGCTGGCGACTCTCCTGCTTGCGGCGCGCAACGCGCTGGTGGGTCAAAGCGCATTCGGGATCGGCTCCGCGGCGCTGCTGGGCGCGTGGTGCGGAATCCTCGTCAACAGCTTCGTGATCGACAGCGCCCACTGGCGTCACCTGTGGGTGATCGCGGCGCTGATCTGGGTGGCTTCGACGCTCCGCTCGGAGGCCGTTTGGCCGGGAAGCTGATTCTCAGCGCGCGCGGCTCGCGGGCTCGGGCCATTCGGCGCCCCGCTGCATGTAGTGGTAGGGCGTCGCGTCGGCCTTGGCGCCGATCACCACCACCCCCATCGGCCTCACGTCAAGCCGCGCGAAGATGTCGCGCGCGTCGATCAGTGCCGCCGGGGTCAGGTGGTCAAGCCGGGTGACGAAGAGCACATCGTCGGCGTAGTGGGTGAGGGCCTGCACGTCCGCAATCCCGAGCAGGGGCGGGGTGTCGATGAGCACGTAGTCATACTCGTATCCCCGAACCTCCTTGAAGAACCGCTCAGCCGCCTTGCTGGCGAGCAGCGTCGATGGATCAGGTGGCTCCGCACCGCTGGTGAGGACGTCGAGGCGGTACGCCGAGCCCCCTCCGGGATCTGGTGAGCCCGTTCGGTGTGCCTTCCCGGGCAGGTTCTGCTTCCGGCCTTCCGGTGCATCGGCGAGCTTCGTAATCTCCTCGGTGAGGCCGGGGCGGCGTGGCAGCCGGAACAGCCTGTCCAGCGATGGCACCCGGAGATCGGCGGAGATCAACAGCGTCGGGTTCCCGGCCTGCGCGAGCACGCGACCCAAGCGGGCCGTCACGGTGCTCTTTCCCTCGCCATGGAGCGCGCTGGTGACCAGAATCACCCCCCCGCGCTCGGGCGGGACAGCTCTGCGGACGGCGGCCCGAAGCGTCAGGTAGGCCTCGTGCTCGGCGGCGCTCGCCCATGCGGTGCGCCTCCGGCTGAGCCCCCGGCGCACGTCGGGAATCGTCGCCATGATCGGCAGCCCGCCCGCGAGACGGCTCACCTCGCGCGGCCCGCGGAGCCCCGGCCTGAGCTGATCGCGCGCCAGCGCGATCAGCACTCCGATCACCAGGGACCCGAACAGGGCGAGGACGGTGTTGCGGAACGGCCGCGGCGAGGCCGCGGAGTCAGGGACCTCGGCAGGCTGGGCGATCTGCAGCTCGGAGCCGGCGAGCTGGAGCTCGACGGCGATCTGGCTGAGGCGTTCCTGGATTGCGGCGATCTGCACGCTCGAGTCCGTCGTCGCCGGCAAGGCCGTGAGACGCTGGATCTGGGCCTCGAGATCCCGTTGGGCTGCCTCGAGCCGCTCCCGCTCCTGGGCCGCTTCCACATCGATGAAGCTCCTGGCGACGGCGTTCGCGATCTCGGCCGCCCGCTCCGCGTCGCCGTCCTTGGCCACCACGTTGATGATGTTCGCCTGCTGGTCGGCCGAGGACTCGACGTTCTGCTCGAGCGAGTCGACGCTCTCCCCGGGAAGCTCCCCGGCCGCTGCTTCGAGCACCTGCCGGCTGGTCAGCAGGGTCTCCAGCGTGGCGAGCTGTCGCTGGGTGGACTCGGCATCGGTAGCACCCAGGACGCTGGCCTCCGTGTCGAGTGAGATCCGGGCCACGGCCTCATACGTCTTTGGCAACAGCAGCGACAGGAGCAGGACCACGCCCGTCGTGACCACGACCACCAGTGCGATCAATCGGGCGTTGCGTCGAATCGCGTCCAGGTAACGGCGAACATCCGCGCCGGATTCGTCCAAGCGCGGTTGCGATGGTGCCGAGTCGAATGAGTCGTTGGCCTGCATCAGAGAAGAGTCGAGAGCCTATTTGTTCGGGGTTCGGAGTGGTTCAGTTCCTCGGGCGGCCACTTCTTCATATACGGCAAGGTTCCCTTCAACCATCCGCTCCAAGGTGAAGCGCTGCCGGTGACGGAGCCGCGCCGCGTCGCCGAGACGACGGGCGAGATCGGGCTCGCGCAGCAGCTTGACGATCGCCTCAGCGAGCCGATTCGGATCTTCGGGGGGGACGAGCAGGCCGCTCGCCCCCGGTTCGACCGCCTCGCTGACGCCCCCGACGTCGGTCGCGACGATCGGGAGCCCGAACGCCATCGCTTCCAGGACGGTGTACGGGAACGATTCGGCCCATTCGGGTCCACCCCCCAAGGACGGATTCACGAACAGATCGGCTCCGGCCAGGACGGGGTCGGCCCCGGGCGAGTGGCCGATCAGCCGCACTGAAGCGGCAAGGCGAGGGTCGCTTGCCAGCTCCTCGATCCGCTGTCGCTCGGGACCATCCCCTGCGATCACCAGGACGGCGTCGGGGCGGCTCGGGCTCACCTTGATCCAAGCCTGGAGCAGGGCTTCGATCCCCTTGCCCGGACGAAGGCCTGACACGGCCGCCACCACAGGGCCGTCCGACTGGCGGATGCCCGGGTGCACCTCCGCGACCGGATCCTGCTGGGTGCCGTTGTAGACGACCCTGGTTCGCTGCGGCGGCCCGACCGAGCAGGCCAACTCGCGCTCGTTCTCGCAGACGCAGATGACGCGCGTCGCCAGGCGGCTGAGCGCTCGCTCGATGTTCCGGTAGTTGCGCGCTGCTCGCGCGTCCCGGAACCGGCCCGAGAACGGATAGCCGTGCGGCGTATAGATCACCGGCACACGGGGGTAGGCGGGACGCCCCGCGCGAGCGAAGACGCTCCCCTTGGTGCCGTGAGCGTGGACCAGGTCAGGTCGGAAACGACGAACGATCCCCGCCAGCTCGATCAGGCTTGCGGAATCGTGGCGTACGGAGATCTGCCGCGCCATCGGGAACGGGATGACGGGAACGGAGAGGTCCTCGGCGCGGTGGGCGAGCGGGCCGCAGACGGCCACCTCGTGGCCGGCGGCGGACAGGCCGCGGCTGAGGTCGTCCACGTGCCGGTAGGCGCCGCCCTCGTCGGGCCGCAGCACGAGCAGGACGCGGGGCACGGGGTCGCTCAGCCGAGGGCGTCGCTGAGCGAGTCGACGACCAGCTCGAGCTGAGCCTCGCTCATGTGGGGAAAGAGGGGCAGGGTCACGGCCCGCTCGGCGTAGGCCTCGGTCAGCGGCAGGGGGGGCTGCCCGTCCGCGTAGATCGAGAACCGGTGCGCGGGCGGGTAGTGGAGACTGGTCTGGACTCCCTGCTCGGCGAGCGCCTGGCGGACCCCGTCGCGATCGATGCCCTCGGCGAGCACGACCGAGAACAGGTGGTGCGCCGGCTCCCAGCCCTCAACGGGCGGCAATGTCGGGGTTGCACCGTCGACCTGCTCGAGCCGCGCCCGGTAGGAGTTCACCAGCTCCCCCCTGCGGCCGTTGTCCGCGTCGAGGCGGGCGAGACGGCGAGCGGCGAGCGCTGCGCGGGGCTCGTCGATTCGGTAGTTGAAGCCGAGCGCGACGACGTCGTAGCCGTGGGCATGGCCGCGATGGCGATCCCAGGAGAGGGACGTCATCCCATGGGAGCGCAGCAGGCGCAAACGCTCGGCGAACTCGTCGTCGTCGGTGACCACCAGTCCCCCCTCGCCGACGGGGAGGTTCTTGTTCGAGAAGAAGCTGTAAGCCCCGGCGCGCCCGAACGTGCCCAGGTGGCGGCCATCGAGGCGGCCGCCGAGCCCGTGCGCGGCGTCCTCGAGCAGGATCAGGCCGCGGTCCGCGGCCAGGCGCGACAGCTCCGCGGTTTCGCCGGGGTACCCCCCGTAGCTCATCGTCATGATCGCCATGGTCCGCTCCCCGACGAGCGACTCCGCGGCGGCATGTGAGAGCCATGGTCTCTCGAGCCCGGCGACGTCGGCGAAGACCGGTGTCGCCCCCGTGTAGCGGATCGCGTTGACCGTCGCGATGAAGGTGAGCGAGGGAACGATCACCTCGTCCCCCTCGCCGAGGCCGGCGGCGAGGCAGCTCAGGTGAAGGCCGGCCGTGCAGTTCGTGACGGCGACCGCATGAGCCGCCCCCGTGTACTCGGTGAACCGCGCCTCGAGCTCCTCGGTCCGTGGACCCATGCTGATCCAGCCCGAGCGGTAGGTATCGGCGACCGCCTCGATCTCGCCATCCTCGTAGACGACATCCGAGAGCGGGACCCTCCACTCAGGCATGGGCGAAGATCTCGGGGTGATCCTCGATCGCCGCCGCTGCCCGTTCGTACTCGCCGACGGTCCCGATGTCGAACCAGGTCCCGGTCCCGGTGTAGATCGCGACCCTGTGATCCGCGCCCAGCAGCGCCTTGACCACCTCCGGGAAATCGAAGCGCCCGTCAGGAATGAACTCGAGCACCTCGGGGCTGTACGCGTAGACGCCCATGCTGACGTCGAAGTGCATCGTCGGCTTCTCGATGTAGTCCAGCACCCGGCCGCCCTCGGACTCGATCACGCCGAGGTCGATCCCGACGTCCTTGCGGTGGGTGGCGATCGTCAGCAGCGCCTCCTGACCCTGGTGGAAGCGCATCAGCTGGGCGTAGTCGAGTGTCGTCAGCACGTCCCCGTTCATCGCCAGGAAGGGCTGGTCGAGATCCTCGACCAGCTTCAGGGCCCCAGCGGTACCGAGGGGCTTGTCCTCCCAGACGTAATTGAGCTCCAGTCGCGCCGGCAGCTCGATGCTGTCGAGGTAGACCTGGATCAGGCCGCCGAGGTGGCCCACCGAGAGGTCTATCCGGCGGAAGCCGTGATGAGCCAGCTGGCGAATGACCAGCTCCAGGATCGGCCGATCGCCGATCGGGACGAGCGGTTTCGGCAGCACGGTCGTGTAGGGCCGCAGGCGCGTCCCCTGTCCCCCGGCGAGAATCACCGCTCTCACCCGGCGTCGCCCCCTCCCTGACCCTCGCCGGGCTCGATGGGGGCGGCGAAGCCGTGGTTTCCGTAGAAGAGCTCCCTCGCCTCGACGTCGGGAAACATCCCTGTCCTCACCGCCGCGATCAGGTTGGGGATCGAGCCGCGCACGGTGTGCTGCGGGCGCCAGCCGAGCGCGCTCTGGATCTTGTCGAACGAGACGCGGTAGTTGCGCGGATCGACCCCTCCCTCCGTCCAGGTCACCCGGGCGTCGCCGTCGAGAGCTTCCACGGCGGCCTCGACGATCATCCGCTTGGTGTAGTTCCCGTCGTCGCCGCCGACGTTGAAGACCTGGCCGCCGACCGTCCCGGCGGGGGCCTCGAGGACGGCCCGGATCGCGGAGGAGATGTCGGCCACGTGGCAGTAGGGACGCCAGGTATCGGCGTCGTAGACCTCCAGCTCGCGGCCGAGGGCGAGCTGGCGCGTGAACTCCGACACGGTGAGATCGAAGCGCATCCGCGGCGAGATCCCATACGCGGTCGATACACGCAGGACGGTCGGCGTCAGGTCTCCGTTCGCGTCAGCGAGCGTCCGGCCCTCCATCTCGACCTTGGTCTCGGCGTAGAGCGAGAGCGGGCGCAGCTCATCCGCCTCGCTGGCGGGGTGATCGTCCTCTCGCAGCCCGTAGTTGCTGCACGTCGAGGCGAACACGAATCGGTCCACGCCCGCCTGGCGTGAAGCCTCGAGCAGGTTGGCGGCGCCGTCGACGTTGACTGCCCGGGCCAACTCCGGATTCCGCTTGCAGACCGGGTCGCCCACCAGCGCCGCGAGAAGGACGACGTCGGTCACACCATCGAGCGCGGCGCGCACGCTGTCGGAGGAGCGGATGTCGCCGAGAACGAACGAAAGCCCGTCGTCATCCAGGACGCCCGCAAGCGACCCGCCGTTGCCGTAGAGGAGGGCGTCCAGCACCCGCACCTCGTGGCCGGCGGCGAGCAGCCGCGGGACCAGAACGGAGCCGATATACCCGGCACCGCCGGCGACGAGCACGCGCTTTGTAGGTCTCTCGTTCACGGGGCGGTGGAATCTACGGGTTGTCGGACGCCGACCTGGCGCTGCGCCCACACTACGCCGGTTCCGCCGGGATTCCTCCCCGCCGGCGGTTGGCGAATGCGCGCAGGGCGGCGCGCACGAAGTCGAAGTCGTTGACGAAGAAAGTTCGCTCGAACATCACCAGGGTCGCAATGTACGCCACCGTCGAGAGCACGGCACTGACCGCGAACGGAAGGCCGGTGAGGAGCGCGATCGCCGCCATCACAGCAGCGCCTGCGAGCGGCCCGCCGAAGGCCCGCGCCAACGAGAAGCGGCCGACCGTTGCCCAGACCTGCCGCACGCTCGCCACCGCGAGGAGGACCCCGGAGAGCAGCGCGGCAAGAGCGGCGCCGTCGGCTCCATAGGACGGGATCAAGAGCACATTCAGGACGACGTTGAAGGCGAGGACGAATGCGACGCCGCGAGCAAAGGCTCCGGGCCGGAGCCGCGCGACGAGCACCGTGCTCGCGTAGACGTTGATCCCGTAGAGCACGGTCATCAGGCCGAGCAGGCGCAGCGGCAGCACCGCACCCTCGAATTCGGACCCGTAGATGATGTCGATCAGGGACGGTGCGAACACGGCGTAGCCGACCCCGATCGGCATCAGCACCGCGGTGAGAACCTTGAGGCCGAAGACCGACCCTGTCGCGAGGAGCGCTTCCCTCTCCGCCTGACGAGAGAGCCAGGGAAGCATCGCCGCGTTGAAGGCCCACGGGATGAACATCGTCGCCTCGACGAGCCTCCAGGCCGCGCCGTAGTCACCGACCTCACGCTGATCGCCTCCGGTGAAGAACGAGATCAGCGTCGCGTCGAGCCGGAGCAGAATGATGAACAGAAGGGTCGCGACCCCGATCGGGGCTCCGGCCTTCAGCACCGGCCATAGCTGCGAGCGATCCGGGCGAAACCTGACCCGGACGACCCGGCGCATCAGCAGATCGGACACCAGGTAGCCGACCAGGGACCCGACGGCGAACACGACGGCCGCCGCGATCAGCCCTCCACCGGCGAACAGCACCGCGATGCCGACCAGGGCCGTCACACCCCGCTGCACGACGAGACCGACGGCGCCCAGGTCCATCCGCTCGTAGGCCTGCATCACCGCGGCGAGGTTGGCCGTCATCATCTCGATCGCCACGCCGATCCCGATCAGGACGACCGCGATCCTCGTCTCCGCGTCATAGGGGCCGATCAGGACGATCGCCGCCAGCACTCCGATCAGCCCGACCAGCATCACTCCCCTCAGCGCGATCACGTTGCTGAGCAGGCCATGGACGAGCCGCCGGTCGCGTGCCACTTCGCGAGCGAGGAGCTGGTCGGTCCCGAATCCCGCGGCGATCAGGACGACCATGCTCAGCGAGATGCCGAAGATGAAGGAGCCGAAATCCTCCGCCCCGAGCTCTCGCGCGATCGCCACGTACCACGCGACCGAAGCGACCTTCGCGATGATCTCGCCCGCCGACCGGGCGAGGGTGTTCCGTGCGACTCGGCGCGAAGAGGCGAACCCACCGCCGGCCCCGGGCGGCGGCCGCGCGGGCTCAGGGCGATCGACGATCGCGGCGTACTCCGGCTCGAGCCTTCGAGCCAGGTCGGCTCCGGAGCCCGGCGGAATGGCGGTGACACGGTCGCGCAGCCAATCCGGAGCCCGGTCGAGTCCCCGGGCGGAGGCGGCCACGATCCGCTCGCACGACGGGCCGAGGAGGCGCAGCGGCGCCCGTCGCGGGGTGTCTCGGATCAGCCACAGGAGCGGCACCTGCAGGTGGCGTGAGAGATAGGTCCCGAGCAGGGCGGCTCGCGTCCCATCCGCATGGATCAGGCCAATCCCGTCGCCGCCCACCTCCCTTGCGATCCCCCTCGCCGCGAACGGAATCCGCGGGATGGAGCGCATCCCCGGCAGGCCGGCGACACGGCAGCGCACCCCGAGGTCCTCGGCGGACGCGAGCGGTCCAGCTTCCATCAGCAGGACCGAGACGTCGTACCGGGGCTCGAGGGCTTCGATCAGCGCGACCAGCTCGTCTCCGCCCGTCGCCCCACCCTCGTGGATGAGGAGGATCACAGGCCGGGAGGGGCGCACCGGTGTCAGCGCTTCGAGGCTCGGGTCTTCACCCGGTTGACCACGCCCATCAGATCCGCCTCGAAGGCGAACCGCCGTCGGCCGCCGTAGAGCAGCGGGAAGAGCAGCTTGCGAATGCGGCCCATCTCGGATTCTCGCCGCGCCGCCCCGAGGTTCTCGAACAGCTTCGGGTGGCGCTCGCGGAGCGTGGCGTAGACGCTCGGGTGACGCTTCCGGATCCGCCCGCCGAGCCGTCCTCCGTGCACGCGGTATCGGTAGGTGACCTCGTTCGGGCCCATGTGAAGCGCCTTGTAGCCTCCCTCGGCGACGCTCATCCACAGATCCCAGTCCTCGTAGACGCTCCCGTCCGCGCTCCACCCCCCGATCTCCTCGAGGACGTCACGACGGATCAGCATCGACGCCGGGTACTCGTTCCTGAACGCGACCAGGTACGGATCGAGCTCCGGGACCGACCTGACCATCTCCCAGGCGCCGAATTCGCAGCGGTCCCCGAATGCGATCGCCGCCGCCGGGTCGGCGTCGAGCCTGTCGGCCATCTTCGCCAGCGCTCCCGCCACGGCGAGATCGTCCGCATCGAGCGGGAACACGTACGGCGCACGGGTCGCCCGCACCCCCGTCATCCGGGTCGCGCTCAGGCCCTGGTTGCGCTGATGACGGATCACCCGAACGCCGTCGCGCTCGAGCTGGTCGACCACGGCGTGGGTGGCCGGGTCGGTCGAGGCGTCGTCGACGACGACGATCTCCACCGGCTCGTCCTCCTCGATCGATCCGAGCGCCTGGCCCACGAACTCGCCGTCGTTGTAGCACGGGATCACCACGACGACCCTCGGAGCTTCCCCCGATGCGTCGGAACCCCTCACCGCCACCATCCGCCGGATCGTAGCTGGCGTCAGCGACGACCCGCCTGCGCAATCGCCCGCTCGACCGCGTCCTCGATGCCCCCGATCAGCGCTTCGTTCGTGTAGCGCTCCGGGTCCTCGCAGGGAGGTGGAGGGCCCTGCTCGGCAATCGCCTTCAGGGCTTCCTTGATCCCGCCGACGTCGCCAAGGGGCACCACCATCCCCGCGCCGCTCTGGCGGACCAGGTCCGCCGCCGCGCTGTAGGGCTCGGTCAACGCCAGGATCGGGGCACCGGCGCCGATGTACTCGAACGTCTTCGCGGGGATCTGGTACCGAACGTTCGGGGGGGTCAGCAACAGCCCCACGTCTGCCGCCTGTTGCAAGGCGAGCACATCGGATCGAGGAAGCCGCCCCAGCAGCGCGATGCGGGCCGGGGACACGTCGCGCTTGAGCATCTCGCTCTCCTGATCGGTGAAGCTGCCCGCGATCACGAGCTCGATCTTCCCAGCCGCCTTCGGATCCTCGGCCGCAAGCTCCGCGATCGCGGCCACGAGCGGCTCGGCGTCGCGCCCCGCGGCCTTGATCCGACCCGTGTAGACGATCGAGATCCGGTCGGGATCCAGGTGCCGTCGCGCGGCCTCGAGATCGAGGTCCGCGAAGTCGTCCGGCTCCCAGCCCATCGTCACCACGTCGACGTCGATGCCGATCCGCGCGCGGAGATCGCTCGCGAGCGGAGCGCTGACGGCGATGACCCCTTCGGCTCGCGGCAGGATTCGCCTCTCGAGCCGCTGGTTGTACCGACGCTGCCATTCGGGTTTCCAGCGCAGCTCATCGGCCGGCCTCTCGAACGACCATCCGTCCTGCAGATCGGCGACCCACGGCATGCCCCTGAGCGCCAGGGTGCGCCCGATCAGGTGCGCTGACTCGGGAGGCGACGTGGTCAGCACGCAGTCGAACCTCTCACGCCGGGCCAGCCGGATCGCCCGGCTGAGAGCGAAAGGAGCCCACGCGGCGAGGTGAGCGTCGGGCACAAGGAACCGGCTCAGCGGATGCGGCTTGTCACGCGCGATGCCGAAGCCCTCGGGCGCCGCCGCATGGCCGCGCACGCGGGCGGGCAGCAACTGCAGGTCGTACGTCCGCTCGACCCCATCTCGATCCTGCGGTTCAGTCCCGTAGGCGCGCGTGGTCAGGACCGTCACCCGATGGCCCCGCGCACGCAGGTGGCGGACAAGTGCCAAAGGGCGAAGCGTTCCGACCTCCTCGGACGGGGGGTAGAAGTAGACGACGAGGAGGATCGACCGCCGCATCGGGCTGGCAGCCTAGCCGAGCGCCTCGGCGAGGATGCCAAGCGCGTTGTCGACGTCGCGCTCACCGATCACGAGCGGCGGCAACAGGCGGATCGTATCCGGCGTCGGAGCGTTGACCACGAGCCCGAGATCGAGCGACCGGTCGCGGATGGCGACAGCGTCGGCGCGGCCGCCCAGCCCGATCCCGACCATCAGGCCCCGGCCCCGAACGACGCTGACCGCCTCGATAGCGCCGAGTCCGTCTCGCAACCTGCCGCCGAGCTCGCGCGCCCGGCGCAGCAGCGCGGCGTCGTCGATCACGTCGAAGGCCGCGAGCGCCGCCGCCGCGACGAGCGGTCCCCCGGCGAAGGTGGAGCCGTGGTCGCCGGGCTGCAAGGTGTCCGCCACGTCGGGCGCGGCCACACACGCCCCGACGGGAAGGCCGCCGCCCAGGGCCTTGGCACTCGTCAGCACGTCGGGCCGGGCCGGCAGCTGCTCGTAGGCCCATAGAGACCCCGTCCGTCCCATCCCCGTCTGGATCTCGTCGAAGACGAGCAGCGCCCCCGCGGCCCGGCTCGCCTCGCGGGCGGCGGCGATCATCTCGTCGCCGACGACGTGCACCCCGGTCTCGCCCTGGATCGGCTCCAGCATCACCGCGGCGGTGCGCTGGCCGACCGCCTCGCGCAGCGCCGCCGGATCGTCTCGCGGCACCGCGACGAACCCCGGCAGATACGGCGCGAAGCTCTCGTTCGCCGCCCGCTCCGGCGTCGCCGAGAGCGAGCCCATCGTGCGCCCGTGGAAGGCGCCCTCCAGGACGACGATCTCGGGTTCGGCGAGGCCGCGGCCATGGGCGTGCTTGCGGACGAGCTTGATCGCGCACTCGTTCGCCTCGGTGCCCGAGTTGCACAGAAACGCCTTGCCGCCGAGGCTCGACTCGCAGATCCGCCGTGCCAGCCGCACGCCCGGTTCCGTCAGATACAGGTTGGAGACGTGCGTGAGCATTCCCGCCTGCTCGCGCACCGCCGCAACCACGGCGGGGTGGCAATGCCCGACCGAGCAGACCGAGATCCCGGCCAGGAAGTCGAGGTACTCCCTCCCCTCCGCGTCCCACAACCGCGCTCCCTCCCCGCGCACGAACTCGACGGGCGCCCGCGGATAGGTCGGCATCACCCATTCCCGCTCCAGCTCCTGCAGCTCCCCCAGGTTCATCGGGCCGTGATCTTGGTCCCGATCCCCGCGTCGGTGAAGAGCTCGAGGAGGAGGCTGTGCGGCTGGCGGCCGTCGATGATGTGGGCGGCCTTGACGCCGCGGTTGACGGCGTCGGCGCAGGCGGCGAGCTTCGGCCGCATCCCGCCCTCGATCCTGTCGAGGGCGGCCTCCACTTCGGGGACGCGGGCCTGGGAGACGCGCGAGGCCGGGTCGTCGGGATCGCGCAGCCACCCGTCGACGTCGGTCAGGAAGATCGCCTTGTGCGCGGGCAGCGCCGCGGCGACCTGCCCGGCGGCCTCGTCCGCGTTGATGTTGTAGGAGCGCCCCTCCCGGTCGGTGCCGACCGAGGAGATCACTGGCACGTAGTCCTCGGCGATGTGCTCGATCACGTCGACGTTGACCCGCTCGATCGAGCCCACGTACCCGAGCTCCTGGGAGATCGCCGCGCGGCGGACCTCGAACAGCCTCCCGTCCTCGCCGCCGAGGCCGACGGCCGCCTGGCCGTGGCGGTTGAGCCGGGTGAGGATGTCGGAGTTGATCTTCCCGAGCAGGACCATCTTCGCCACCTCGACCGTCTGCTCGTCGGAGACCCGGAGTCCCTCGACGAACCTCACCTCCATCCCCATCTTCTCCATGTAGTAGGAGATCTCGGGGCCGCCGCCGTGGACGATCACCGGGTTCATCCCGACGTACTTGAGCAGCACGACGTCGGTCGCGAACGCCTCGCGCAGCTCCTCCTCCCGCATCGCCGCGCCGCCGTACTTGATCACGATCGTGCGCCCGTGGAACTCCCGGATGTACGGGAGCGCCTCGAGGAGGGTGGCGACGCTCTTGCTGTCCGGCGCCGTCACGTGGTGTATTCCGCGTTGATGCGGACGTAGTCGTAGGTGAGGTCGCTGAAGTAGACGTGAGCCTCGGCCTCGCCGCGGCCGAGCGTCACGGTGAGCTCCGCCTCGGCGTCGTCGCCCGCGAGCTCCTTCGCATCGATGCGGTCGGGGCCGAGCTCCTTCAGCTCCTCGCCGGCGAGCGCCATCCCGGCCGCTTGGGCGACCCGCCCCCAGTTCGGGTCGTGCCCGAACAGCGCGGTCTTCACGAGCGGGGAGTTGGCGATCGCGCGCACAACCCTCTCGGCCTCCTCCGGGGTCTTCGCCTGGCGCACCTGGGCGCGGCCGACCCGGGTCGCGCCCTCGCCGTCGGCGACGATCTCGAGCGCCAGCTGGAGCAGCACCGCGTCAAGCAGCTCCTGGGGCAGCTCCGTGCCCGCGCCCCCCGTCGCCTGGAGGACGACCATGTCATTGGTGCTCATCTGGCCGTCGACGGTGATCCGCTCCATCGAGGGCCGGAGCGCGCGGCGGAGGGACCGACCAGGGTCCGTGATGACGCCGTCGGTCTGGACGAAGCAGAGCATCGTCGCGAAGCCGGGCTCGATCATCCCCGCGCCCTTCGCCTGGGCCGAGACCGTCACGCCGCCGAGCGTGAGAGTGCAGTGCTTCGGCTCCCGGTCCGTGGTCATGATCGACGCGGCGAACCTGGCCGCGCCCTCGGCGCTGAGCTCGCCCGCCGCGGCGCCGATGCCGGCGAGCAGCTCCTCGATCCGAAGCGGGACCCCGATCACCCCGGTCTCCCCGACCGCGACCGTGGCGGGCTCGAGCCCGAGAGCGTCCGCGGCCGCGTCGCGCATCGCGACGGCGTCCCTGAACCCCGGCTCGCCGGTCGAGGCGTTGGCGTTGCCGGAGTTGACGGCGACGGCGCGGATCGCGCCCTCGTCGCAGAGCTCGCGGCAGACCCTGACGGGCGCGGCGGGCGAGGCGTTGGCGGTCAGCGCCAGCGCCGAGCGGACCTCCTCCGCGTCGCAGACGAGCAGGCCGACGTCCGTGCCGCCGTCGCTCTTCAGCCCGGCCTCGACACCGGCAGCGCGGAACCCGGGCGCGAGTAGCGCCGGATCGAGCTGCTCAACCCCCTCCGGCGCCTCGACCCAGCGCGAGCCGAGGAACTGATCGGTCTTCGCCGGGCTCACGAGATCCCCTCGCCCTCGGGAAGCCCGAGCATCAGGTTGAGGTTCTGAATCGCCTGCGACGCCGCGCCCTTCCAGAGGTTGTCGATCGCGGCGAAGGCGAGCACCCGGCCGTCGCCGCCGACGGTCGCGTGGATCCGGCAGAGATTCGTCTCGCGCACCTCCGCGACTCCGGGCGGCTCCTGCGCGAGTTCGACGAACGGCTCGTCCGCGTACACCCGCTCGTAGAGATCCTGCAGCACCGCCGGCTCGATCCGGTGCGTGGTGCGCACGTAGCAGCTGACCAGCTCGCCCTGGTCGAAGGGCAGCAGGTGCGGCACGAAGCTCATCGAGACCTCGCCCTCGCCGCCGAGCGCGGCGAGCTCCTGGCCGATCTCGGGAACGTGGCGATGGCCCCCGACCCTGTACGGCCTCGTGTCGTCGACCTCCTTGACCATCTCCATCTCCTCGGCGGCGGCACGGCCGGCTCCCGATACCCCGGACTTTGCGTCGATGACCACGTCTTCGATCAGCCCAGCGGAGGCGAGCGGCGCCAGCGCGAGCAGGCTCGCGGTCGGATAGCAGCCCGGGTTCGCGACCAGCTCGGCCTCGACGATCTCGTGGCGATAGATCTCGGTCAACCCGTAGACGGCGCCCTTGAGGAGCTCGGGCGCGCCGTGCTCGCCGTACCAGCTCTCGTAGAGCGGCAGGTCGCGGAGCCGGAAGTCGGCCGACAGGTCGATGACCTTGATCCCGAGCCCGCGCAGCTCGGCGACGACGGGCGCCGAGGCGCCGTGGGGATAGGCGACGAGCGCGGCGTCGATCCCCTCGAGAGCCGCGGGGTCGAGCTCCTCGAGCACGAGCGGTACCGCGTGCTGGGGGTAGAGGTCGTCGAGCCGCGTTCCGGCGTCGGTGCGGGCGGTGACGCGGGCGAGCTCGAGCCCCGGATGCAGCCAGAGCAGGTCGGCCGCCAGGGCGCCGGCGTAGCCGGATGCCCCGGCGACGAGCACTCGTCCGGCGGGGTCCGCGGCGAGCGGCTGCGCCTGGCGCGCCTGGGCCGCCTCGCTACTCACGCAACGACCCCCCGATCCGCTCGAGCGCAGCGGTGATCGCAGCCCGCCGCTCCCCGACCTCCTCGTCGGTCAGGGTTCGATCGGGTGCCTGGAAGCTGAGCCGCAGCGCCAGGCTCTTGCTGTTCTCGCCGACCTGCTCGCCGCGGTAGAGGTCGAAGACCTCGGCGGAGCGCAGCAGCTCTCCCCCGCCCTCGAGCACGACCTCGCGCACCCTCGCCGCGGCGACGTCGTCCGGGACGACGACGGCGACGTCCTGGTAGACGGCCGGGAAGGTCGTCACGTCGTGATAGGGCTCCCCGCCGCTCGGGGCGGCGGCGATCAGCGGGGCGAGGTCGACCTCGAACGCCGCGCCGCCCGCCAGGTCCCAGTCCCTCGCGACGAGCGGGTGGAGCTCTCCCACCCACCCCACCGCCGCGCCCTCGACGAGCAGTCGCGCCGAGCGGCCGGGGTGCAGGAACGGCTGCTCGGCGGCCTCGACCTCGGAGGCGAGCCCGAGCCGCCCGAGCAGGGCTTCCAGCGCCGCCTTGGCGGCGAAGTAGTCGTAGGGAACGGGCTCGCCGCGCCAGCGCTGCGGCGGCTCGCCGCTCGCCAGGTACGCGAGCCGGTGCGGCTCGTAGACGGGCGCCGGATGCCCGCCCGAGAAGCTGCCGCCGAGCTCGCCGCCCGCGCGATCGCCGTCGCGCAGGTAGGCGTGCCCGGACTCGAACAGGACGACGTGCTCGGCGCCGCGCGCGAGATTGAGCCTCGCGGCGTCGAGCAGGCTCGCGAGCAGCAGCGGCCGCAGCACCGAGTGCTCGACCGAGAGGGGGTTGGAGAGCTCGACCAGCTCGCGCCTCGGATCCCCGGCCGGGAGGCGAAGCCGCTCGGGCAGGTCCGGTGCGGCCAGGCTCCAGCCGACGATCTCGTCCGCTCCGATCCCGCGCAGCGCGTCCTCGGCGTCGCGGCGCAGCAGCTGCTCGCGCGTCAGGCGCCCGATCCGCTCGCGGGTCGCCGGCAGCGTCGAGGGCAGCTCGGTGTCGAGATTGCCGAGCCTGGCGACCTCCTCGATCAGATCCGCCTCGCGGCTCACGTCCGACGCGCGCTCGGGCGGAACGGTCGCCCGGATCTCGTCGCCGTTGCGCCTCACGCCGAAGCCGAGCCGCTCGAGCCGCGCCGCGCAGGTCTCGGCGTCGATCTCCAGGCCGATCAGGCGCCCGACCCGCGGCACCCGCAGCGTCACCTCGATCGGGTCCGGCTCCTCGCCGGCGTCGATCGTGCCGGGCACGAGCTTCGCGCCGCACAGCTCGATCAGGAGCCGTGAGGCGATGCGCTGCGCGCGCATCGTCAGCGCCGGGTGCAGCTGCTTCTCGAACCGGGCCGAGGCCTCGGAGCGCAGCCCCAGCCGGCGTGAGGTGCGGAGGATGTTGACCCCGTCCCAGGTCGCGACCTCGAGCAGCACCCGGGAGGTCCGCTCAGACACCTCCGAGGCGGCGCCACCCATGATCCCGGCGATGCCCGAGGCCTTCTCGCGGTCGCAGACCAGGACCGTGTCCGACTCGAGGCTGCGCTCGACACCGTCGAGGGTCGTGATCCTCTCGCCCGGCCGCGCGGTCCGCACGACCAGCGCGCCGTCCGGCACCTGGGCGAGATCGAAGGCGTGGAGCGGCTGGCCGGTCAGCAGCATCACGTAGTTGGTGATGTCGACGACGTTGTTGATCGGGCGCTGCCCGGCGGCGACCAGCCGCGCCTTCAGCCAGATCGGCGAGGGGCCGACCGTGACGCCGGTGAAGACCCGGGCGGTGAACCGCGGGCAGAGCTCGGGAACCTCGACGGTGACCGACGCGTAGTCCACCGCCGCGCCCTCGCCGGCCGCCTCGGCGTCCTCGCTCCACGGCGGGTCGGCGAGCGACGCCTCGGAGATCGCGTGGACCTCGCGCGCGACCCCGTAGATCGCGAGGCAGTCGGCCCGGTTGGACGTCACCTCGAGCTCGAGCACGTCGTCCGAAACGGCGACGACCTCCGCGAGCGGCGTGCCGGGCCTGGCTCGGTGTGCAGGCCCCGGACGCGCGAGCCGCGCGCCAGCGCGGCGGCGTGCCGGTTCGCCGGAGGAGCCAGCGATGTCCTGGTCGATGACCGCGATTCCGTCCGAGTCCTCGCCGAGCTCGAGCTCGGACTCGGACAGGATCATCCCGTCGGATTCGACCCCCCGCAGCTTGGCCTTCTTCAGCTTCACGTCGCCCGGCAGCACGGCGCCCGGCAGCGCCACGGGCACGAGCTGGCCGGCGGCGACATTCGGAGCTCCGCAGACGATCGTCCGCTCGCCGTCGCCGGTATCGACCGTGCAGACGCTGAGCCGGTCGGCGTCGGGATGGGGCCCGACCCCCGTGACGCGGCCGACCACGAAGCCCTCGGACGAGGGCGCGCCGGCGTGGCTGACGCGCTCGACCTCGGTCCCGGTCAGCGCCAGCCGCTCGGCGAGGCGATCGGAGTCCCAGCCGGGATCGCAGTACTCGCGCAGCCAGCTAACCGGAACCCGCATCAGGGTGTCCCTTCGCGCTTCGCGCTCACGAGAACTGCTCCAGGACGCGGACGTCGTTCTCGACGAACAGGCGGAGGTCCGGGAGCCCGTGCAGAAGCATCGCCATCCGCTCGATCCCGAACCCGAACGCGAAGCCCTGAATTCGCTCCGGGTCGTACCCGTTCGCGGCCACGAACCCGAACACGTTCGGGTCGACCATCCCGGCGCCACCGACCTCGATCCAGCCGATCCCCTTGCAGAGCCCGCAGCGCGACCCGTCCGGCAGCCTCCCGGTCCCGTCGCAGCGGAAGCAGGAGACGTCGAACTCAACGCTCGGCTCGGTGAAGGGGAAGAAGTGGGGCCGCATCCGCGCCTCGCGGCCCGGGCCGAACAGGCCCCGCAGCATCTCGCGCAGCGTCCCCTGCAGGTCGGCGAGGGTGATGTCCTCGGCGACAGCGAGCCCCTCGACCTGATGGAACATCGGCAGGTGGGTGGCGTCGATCGTGTCGCGCCGGTAGCACTTGCCGGGAACCGCGATGAACAGCGGCGGCCCCTCGGCCTCCATCGCCCGGACCTGCATCGGCGACGTGTGGGTGCGGAGCACGACGAGCTCGTCATCGGGGGTGGCCCCGTCGTCCCCCGCGCCCGCCGAGGCGGCGCGGGCGGATTCGAGCGCCTTCTTGGTGAGCGAGCCGGGGGCGACGTAGAAGCTGTCCTGCTCCATCCGTGCCGGATGCCCCGCCGGGTGGTTGAGCGCGGTGAAGTTGTAGTAGTCGATCTCGACCTCGGGCCCCTCGAGGATCCGGTAGCCGAGCCCGACCATGATCTCCTCGATCCGCCGCCGCGTCCGGGTGACCAGATGGAGATGGCCGACCGGGTGGGGCGGCGAGCCGGGCAGGGTCACATCGACGCCCTCCTCGCTCAGCGCCGCCTCGATCTCGGCGGCGTCGAGCTCCCTGGCCCGGGAGTCGATCAGGGACTCGAGCGACCGGCGCACCTCGTTCCCCGCCTTCCCGACCGGGCCGCGCTGATCGGCCGGCAGCTCGGCGATCCTCCGCAGGATCGTCGTCAGCTCGGCCTTCCGTCCCAGGTAGCGGACTCGGAGCTCCTCGAGCTCGGCGGTGCTTGCGGCCCTGCCGATCGCCTCGGTCGCCTCGCCGCCAATCTGCTCGATCCGTTCAATCATCGTCTTCCTCCGAGGCGGGCGACGATATCCGCTGCAGAGCGATCGCCGCCGCCGCCGCGACGTTGAGCGACTCCGCGCCGGGACGCAGCGGGATCGTCACCCGATGGTCGCAGCGCTCCAGGGCTGAACGCGGGAGCCCCTCGCGCTCGCCCCCGAGGCAGATCGTCGCGGCACCCTGCACGGATTCGAGCCCCGCGCCCCCGCGCGCCACCAGCGCCGCCCGCGGCTCCGGCGTGGCCTCGAGGCCGGCCCGGGAGAGCGGCTGCGAGAAGACCGCGCCCATGCTCGCCCTGACGGCCCTCGGCCCGAACGGGTCCGCGCAGCCGGGCCCGATCACCACCGTGCCGCCGACCAGCGCGCCGGCCGTGCGGACGATGGTGCCGACGTTCCCGGGGTCCGTGACGCCGTGCAGGTAGGTGCAGGGCGACCCCAGTCGCTCAGCCCAGCTCTCGCGCCAGACGCCGATCGCACGGGTCCCCGAGCCGAGCGCCGCGACGCTGTCGAGCAACCCAGGCTCCACCTCGGTCCCACCGAGATCTGCTCCGCCCGCGGTCAGCAGCTCGACGGGCTCGCGGCCGGCCTCGCGCGCCGCCAGCAGCAGGTCCTCGCCCTCGCCGACGAACAGCCCGTCGGCCTCGCGGGAGCGGCGCCGCTGCAGGCGGCGGATCAGCTTCAGCTTCTCGTTGTGTCGGCTGGTGATCATGTCCTCATCCTGGCGTCGCGAAAAAAAGAAGGGCGGCCGCTTTGCGGACCGCCCGGGGAATGAAACGCGCTTGGTGCCCTGGCTCAGGCCGCGGCACCCTCCCGGGCCAGCTCCACGAATCGGCGGAAGCCGTCGGGGTCGGTGACGGCGATGTCGGCGAGCATCTTGCGGTTGACCTCCACCCCGGCCTCGCTCAGGCCGTGGATCAGCTCGGAATAGCTCATCCCCTCCTGGCGCGCCGCCGCGTTGATCCGGGTGATCCAGAGGCGGCGGAAGTCGCGCTTGCGGGCCCGCCGGTCGCGGTAGGCGTAGGCGTCCGAGCGCATCAGCTGCTCGTTCGCGAGCCGGTAGCTCGAATGCTTGCGGCCGTAGTAGCCCTTGGCCCGGTCGAGCACCTTCTTGCGCCGCCGCCGCCTGGAGACCGCATTCGTCGCGCGGGGCATCAGCGATCCCTCCCCGCGAGCAGGGTCTTGACGCGCCCAGCGTCGGGCTTCGAGATCACGGCCGGGCGCGCCAGCGCGCGCTTGCGCTTCGGCGACTTCTTCTCGAGGATGTGGCTCGAGTTGGCATGCCGCCCCCGGAGCTTGCCCCTGGCGGTCGTGCGGAAGCGCTTCTTGGCGCCGGAATGGGTCTTCATCTTCGGCATCGGGATCGTTCATTGAAGCAGACGAGAAACCCTGCGCGAGGATCCCGTGCTCCGACCAGGCGGCCGAGTCTCAGCCGGCTGCGGCTTCCTGGGTCTGCTGCCCCGCGGCGCGGGTCGGAGCCAGCAGCATGTGCATGTTGCGCCCCTCCTGGAGGGGCTCCTGCTCGATCGTCGCGAGCTCGGAGACGTCGCTGAAGAGGCGGTCGAGCAACATCCTGCCGCGCTCGGGGTGGGTCGCCTCGCGGCCGCGGAACATGATCGTCACCTTGACCTTGTCGTGGTTGCGCAGGAAGCGCTCAACGTGGCCCTTCTTGGTCTCGTAGTCATGGTCCGCGATCTTCGGCCGCAACTTGATCTCGCGGACGTTGACCTGCTGCTGGTGCTTCCGCGCGGCCTTCGCCTTCTGCTCCTGCTCGTACTTGTACTTCGAGTAATCGAGCACGCGGGCGACGGGCGGCTTCGAGTTCGGGGCGACCTCGACGAGGTCGAGTTCGCGCTCGCGCGCGTACTCGAGGGCCTCCGGAGTCGGCTTGATCCCGGCCTGCTCGCCGTTCTCGTCGATCAGCCGCACCTCGGGCACGCGGATCCGCTCGTTGATACGAGTGGGATCGCGCTCGGGCGGCCGGCGGTCGAAGCGGGAGACCGCCACTAGCTACGCATCGTGTTGACCGTCAAGCGAAATGAGGAGGATGGATCGGGACGGCGGGCACGGGGCGCTCAGCGGCGCGGCGTGGTGTAGGTGCCCGGCATTGGCGGCCATTATAGAGGCCGCGGCTCAGCTCAGGGTGGCCTCGTTCCGCAGCCGCGCGATCAGCTCCTCGACCTCGAGCGCCCCGAGGTCGCCCTCGCCGTGGTGGCGGACCGAGACCGTTCCCGGCTGCTCGAGCTCGCGATCGCCGACGACGATCATGTACGGCGTTCGCGACAGCTCGGCGTCGCGGATCTTGCGGCCGACGGACTCCGTGCGGGCATCGACGCTCTCCCTCACCCCGGCCTCGCGCAGGCGGGCGGCAACCTCGGCCGCGAACTGATTGTGGCGGTCGGCGACCGGCAGCACCGCCGCCTGCACCGGCGCCAGCCAGAGCGGCAGCCGGCCGGCGTAGTGCTCGATCAGGATTCCGGCGAACCGCTCCATCGAGCCGAGCAGGGCGCGGTGGATCAGCACCGGGCGGTGCTCGGCGTTGTCGGCGCCGGTATAGACGAGGTCGAAGCGCTCGGGCATGAAGAAGTCGAGCTGGCAGGTACCGAGCTGCCAGGCGCGGCCGAGCGCGTCGGTGACGTGGAAGTCGATCTTCGGGCCGTAGAAGGTGCCCTCCCCCGGGCTGACGTCGTACTCGCGGCCCTGGCGCTCGAGGGCGTCGCGAAGCCCCGCGGTCGCGCGCTCCCACTCCTCGTCCGTGCCGATCGACTTGTCGGGCCGGGTCGAGAGCTCGACCCGGACGTCGTCGAACCCGAAGCG
>DATADX010000046.1:0-10275 GCA_036258315.1 Solirubrobacterales bacterium | reverse complement strand
CACGTTCGACGACGAGTTCAACGACCACAAGGTCGTGCGCGGGGCGCTCGCGATGGCCAACGCCGGCCCGAACACCAACGGCTCGCAGTTCTTCATCGTCACCACGCAGGCCGCCGACTGGCTCGACGGCAAGCACACCGTGTTCGGCGAGGTCGTCGAGGGGATGGAGAACGTCGACACGATCGAGGGCACCGAGACGGGGGCCGGCGACAGGCCGGTCACCCCGCAGGTGATCGAGCGCGTCGAGCTCTCCGGCTAGTCCCGCTCCCAGGCGGGAATCTGGCATGAATGACAACCGGACGATCCTCGTCACCGGGGCCACCAAGCGACCGAATCCGCGCCGCAGCCACAGGCTGCGGACCCGGGGGCATGGCGGCGACTCCGCGAGCTCTCCGAGGAGCTCGTCGCGACGGGCCGCCGCGAGCGCGCGTAGGCTGCGGGTCGTGGGCCTCCGGGAGAGCCTCAAGCGCCTGTGCACGAGCGCCACCGGGCCACCGGTGCCGGACGGAATCGCCGAGCTGCACGTCGGCGACCCTCGCTACGACGACTGGGACATCGTCCGCGACTTCAGCGAGCTCGAGGCGGCCCGAGCCTGGCGCCAGCAGCTCACTGACACCGGGATCGAGGCGGTCCTGACCTCGGACTGGCCGCTCGACGAGTGGGGACGCGGCGACATCTCGCTGCGCGTCCCGCCCGGCAGCTGGAGCGAGGCCGAGCACACGCTCGGCGACGAGTAGCCCCAGGCATCACCTGGGTCGTGCCCTACGCCGCGGCCTCGCCGTTCGGCTTCACCACCAGCCAGAGGCCGCCGAACTCCGACACGTCGTGGCATAGGACCTCGCCCTTCGGGTCGTCGACGTAGTAGTAGAGCGGGTGCCCGTTGTAGGTCACCTGCGTGCTTCCGTCATCGCGCTTGGTGGTGCCGAGCAGCGCCGGGTCCGCGCCGGCGCCGGCCTGCGGCGCCCCCTCGGTAAGCACGGGCGGCCACGCGTCCGCGCACTCGCCGTAGCACTCGCTCTTCGCCGCGCTCTCCTTGCCGAACAGGTAGATCGCCTGGTCGGTGTCGTCGAAGAGGATGCTGCCGTAGTCGGAGTCCGCCACCTTGACGGTCGTCCCGACCGCAACCGGCTGGGGGCTGGTCGCGGGCGCCGGCTCGTCCGCCGCCGTGGTCTCGGTCGCGGGCGCCGCGCCCCCGGACGCCGCGCCGCTCGAATCGTCGCCGCAGCCCGCGATCGCCAGCGCGGCGACGGCTGCCGCTGCGGTCAGGAACCTGCTCATGCGTGCTCCCCTCGCTCGCTTGCATGGGGACGATCTCGCAGCTCCGTAAACAAATCGTCAAGTTCGAGGAACGTGCTGGACGCTCACCGCGGCCGTGATTAGCCTCGCGCCAAATCGGCCCCGGCGACGGGGAGACGGGGAACGGCTGCTGGCCGCAGATGCCGATCTCGTTCTCGGATACGCCGTATCTGCGCTCCAAGCAGCGCGAGCTCAACCAGATGCTCGCCAGCGAGGCGGCCGCCAACGGCGCCCGGCTCGTGAACTGGTACGCGGCCAGCATCGGGCACGACGCCTGCAAGGGCTCGTCGATCCGCTGGGTCGAGCCGCTTATCCCGGGCAACCTGGCCGCATCGATCCACCCGAACCGGGCCGGGATGCAGGGCGGCGCGAACGCGCTCGTCGCGGCGTTCAACGCTCCGTAGGCCCTAGCGCTGAGCTGAGGGCGTCGAGGTCGCCTTGATCACCGCCTCGACGCCCTCGGCGAACCCCCGGGTCGTGAAGCAGATCGGCTCGGCGAGCTCCTCCATCGCCAGCGACTGCTCCCAGCTGGCGTCGGCGGCCGCGCGCAGGAGCGGCTTCGCGATCGGGAGCGCGTGCGCGGGCAGGGCCGCGACGCGATCACACCACTGCATCGCCCGGGCCTCGAGCTCATCATCGGCGACGACCTCATTGACGAGCCCGAGCTCGGCCGCCCGCTCACCGCTGAGCGTCTCGCCGGCCACGTAGAACTCGAAGGCCCGACTGTAGCCGAGCGCCCGCGTGAGCGCCCAGCTCGTCCCCACCTCCGGCACCAGCCCGAGCCGTCCGAAGGCGGGGACGAGGATCGCGCCGCGAGCGGCAACGGAGATGTCGCAGGTGAGCGCGAAGGCGAGGCCGACGCCCGCCGCCGGCCCGTTCAGGGCCGCGATGAAGGCCTTGTCGCTGCGCGCGACCAGCCGCACCATCCCGCCGAACTGGTTGCGAATCCACTGGTAGGGCCGGAACGCGCCCTCCTCCTCTTCGTCGTCGCCCAGCTCCTGGACGACGGTCCGCATCATCCGCAGGTCGCCCCCGGTCGAGAAGGCACGGTCGCCGCCAGTGAGCACGATCGAGCGGATCGCGGGATCGGCGACCAGCTCCCCCGTCCGGTCGAGCAGCTGCAGCATCAGCGGTGCCGACAACACGTTGAGCTTGCCGGGATCGGCGAGACGGACGGTGGCGCGGTCCTCGGCGGGCCGCTCCACCTCGACCATCACGGCGTCCGAGGCGCGGCCCTCGGCTAGGAACTCCTCGTACGACTTCGGCTTCGGGGACATCTCAATCTCCTTCTCGTAGCGCGGACCAGGCTCCCGCCGAGAGCTCGACGGTGGCCCGCTTGATCGGGACGCTGGTCAGGTCGGTTTCGCTCGCGGCGGGCGCCACATCAGCCACAGCGGCGGCGAGTCATGGAGGCTGATCTCGTCGGTGAGCTCGAAGCCGAAGCGGCGGTAGAAGGGGATGTTGGACTCGCGCTGGGTCTCGAGATAGATGCCGACACCGTCGGCGTCGGCGCCGTCCAGGCCGGGCTGGATCAGCGCGGTGCCGGCGCCCCGGCGCTGGGCAGACGGCCTCACCGAAAGCGTCTGCAGGTACCAGTGCGGCTCGCGCGGATGGTGCTCGGCGATCAGCTCCTCCCAGCGGGCGCCGCGACCGAAACAGTCGATCCCCTCCGGGAGCAGCGAGAGCGTCTCGGCGAGCCGCTCGCGCGTGCTCATCTCGAGCGTCCCCGGCGGGAACCAGAGCGAGGCACCGACGGTGTCAGGCGTGGTCCAGGCCGCCTTGCGCGGGATGTAGACGCGGCGGATCATCGCCCGGTAGTGGCGCGGGAGCAGCCGGCGGCGCTGCCAGTCCCGGCGCAGCATCCAGACCCAGATCTCGTTGTCGAAGAAGCCCTCGGCGGTCGCCTGCGCGGCGGCGGGGACGAGTCCGGGAGCGATCGGAACGGCCCGCTGACTCAACGCCTGGTGAAGTTCGAGAGACGGCCGGAGGGGTCAACGCCCTGATCAAGTTCCGGGTCCGCGTAGAGGACGACCGTGTGGGCGAAGCGGTCGTGCCAGCCGCGCCGACGCTCTTCGGTGAACACACCGAGGAATCCGAGGCAGAACGGGATCGCCGCGAGCACGAGGCCGATCAGGCGGCGAATGTCCTGACGCGGCGGGACGTGCCCGCCATCCTCGCTGAGGATGCGGAGCCCCATGAACGTCATTCCCGGCGTCCGCTCCACGAGCGTCCAGAAGAGCATCAGATAGACGGCGACGGCCACCCACCACGCGGCAGCGCCGACTGCGATCGCCTGCACGCTCAGCCCGTCGCCCGCGAACAGGGCGTTGGCGAGCGAGGCGAGCACCGCGGAGGTGAGACCGAGCGCTGCTGTGAGCAGGGCGGCATCCAGCGCCAGCGCCAGCAGCCGGGTGACGAAGCCGGCGTAGATCGGACGGCCGCCGGTGCGCCGGCGGCGGCGCAGCAGGCGGCGCACCACGCGCTCGGCTCGGTCGTCGAGCGTGCGGCCGGCACGGCGGATGCTGCGGCGCATGTCCTCCGCCAGGCCGACGCCCTGCGAAGTGATCGCCGACCGCACCTCCGGCGCCTCGGCGACCCGCTCGACGAGCTGCTGCGCCTCGTCGCTCTCGAGCACCTTCTGCCAGACGCGGTCAACCAGCTCGCTGTCGAGCGCCTTCTCCGCGGCCCGCTCGACCGTCTCGCTCTCCAGGGCGCGGTCGACGCCGCGGTCGACCACGCGACTGACCGCCCGGTTGACGCCGAGCCGCCGACCGACGCGGCGCACGCTGCGGAAGCCGAACCAGGCGACCGGCGTCACCACCCTGCCCCCGGCGTCGATCAGGGAGTCGAGTCGGCTCGTCGGCTCGACGGGCACGACGAGCTCCGCCTCGACCAGCTCCCCATCCGGGTCGTGTGGCTGTTCGGGGCGTTCGGGATCCATCCTGGCTCCTGCGCCGCCCAGGGTAGGCGCTCCGCGGCTCCGCACCGAAATACCACGCTCAGCGCGCGCCGGCGGAGCTTAGTCCTGGAGCTCGGGGATGTAGCGCTCGACGTGCTTGCCGATCGTCTCGCGCACCCAGCGCTGCGTGTCGGAGTCGGCCATCCGGTAGCGGCCGATCAGCATCTTCTGCTCGTCGAGCGGCAGACCGGCGATCTCCCAGCTGACGGTGAGGCGCTCGAACAGCATCTCGTTGCGGCGCCGCCAGGTGTCCTCGATCGAGGCGGCGGCACGGCGCGGCGGCCGGTTGAGCTTCGCGATCGTGCCGCGGCTCAGCGAGGTCCGCAGCGTCAGCACGTTCCCCTCGGCATCGGTGTAGTCGACGGTCTCCGTCTCGGGCTTCTCTCGCCTGCGCCTCGCCATCCGCGCAGTGTGCCAGCCCCACGGCGGCGGCCCGGATACCGTGCGGGGATGGCCGCTCCACTGCTCGTCGTCGACGCCCCATCGATGCTGTTCCGTGCGTTCTACGCCCTGCCGAAGAGCATCAAGGGGCCGGACGGTAATCCAGTCAACGCTTTGCTCGGGACCGCCAACCTGATCCTGCGCGAGGTCGAGACCCATCGTCCGCGGGCGGTCGTGCTCTGCTCCGGTCCCGATGCCGCGCCTTACCGAGTCGAGCTCTACCCCGCCTACCACGCCGATCGCGATGCCGCGTTCCCCGACGAGCTCCGCCATCAGTGGGAGGACGCCGGAGCGTTCTTCGCGGCCTTCGGGTGGACGATCGCGACGAGCGATTCGCTCGAGGCCGACGACCTGCTCGGGTCCTACGCACGGCGCGAGCGCAAGGCCGGCGGGAACACGCTGATCATGACCGGCGACCGAGACATGTTCCAGTGCGCCGACGGCTCCACCAAGGTCCTCTACGTGAGCACGGGGAAGCAGGGCGGCGAGGTGATCGGCCCCGCGCAGGTGAAGCAGCGCTACGGGATCCCGCCGCAGCTGGTCCCCGACTTCATCGCCCTCCGCGGCGACCCCTCCGACGGCCTCCCCGGCGCCAAGGGCGTCGGGGAGAAGACGGCCGCCGAACTGCTTCGCAAGCACGGCTCGCTGGAGGCGGTGCTCGAGGCCGCGTTCCGGGAGCCGCGGCCGGGCCTCCGCAAGGCGCTGCTGGAGAATCCGGACGAGCTGCTCGCCTTCAAGGAGATCGCCACCCTGCGCGAGGCGAAGGTGGGCCGTCCCCGCGACAAGCGCACCGACTTCGCGGCCGCCGCCAAGGCCGCGCGAGCACGAGGTATGAACCGCCTCGCCGACCGGCTCGAGGGGATGCGCAAGGGTGCTCACTGAGGTCACCCAAAAGTCCGTAGAGAAGACTGGCCAGGCAGCCAGTATCGTCCGCGGCGATGGCCGAGCGGGCGAAGACCGCGGTGAACCGTGCGAGCGAGCTCTCCGACGCTGAGCTCGAGGCGCTCGACGTCACCGACCGCGAGAACTGGGAGGACGGCCCTCCCCACGAGATCTTCGCCGAGCTGCGGGGGCGCTGCCCGGTTCACTGGAGCGAGATCAACGAGTACCCGGACGAGGAGGGCTTCTGGTCGGTGACCCGCGCCGACGACGTGCGCACGATCAGCCTCGACCACGAGACCTACTCGTCGGAGCGCGGCGGCGTCACCGGCCTCACCCACGCCGTCCCGCTCGAGCTCCAGCAGAGCATGTTCATCGGGATGGACCCGCCGAAGCACGACCGACTCAAGATGCTGTTCCAGCGCGGCTTCACGCCGAAGCGGATCGCCGAACACGAGGACGCGATCCGAGCGATCGCCGAACGCGTCCTCGACGGCGTCGCCGACCGCGGCGAGTGCGACCTCGTCACCGCCGTCGCGCAGCCGGTCGTCTCGCGAGTGATCGGCAGCTTCATGGGCATCCCCGAGGAGGACGACGTCGTCTGGGCGACGCTGATGAACTCCGCGCTCGGGCTCGGCGATGACGACCTCAACCCGGGCGGCATCGACCAGGTGCTCGAGCAGGACATACCGGAGATCTTCGAGCGCTGCCGCGCGATGATCGCCGACCGGCGCGAGAACCCGACCGACGACCTGACCAGCGTTCTCGTCCACGCCGAGATCGATGGGGAGTCGCTCGAGGAGCACGAGATCGTGATGGGCTTCTTCCTGCTCGTCGCCGCCGGCAACGATTCGACGAAGGCGACCTACACGAGCGGGATGCGGGCGTTGCTCGAACATCCCGAGCAGCTGCGGATGCTTGTCGACGACCCGTCGCTGATCCCGGGAGCGGTCGAGGAGTGCCTGCGGATGTTCCCCGCCTTCGCGCACTTTCGCCGCACGACGACCCGGGACACCGAGATAGCAGGCCAGGAGGTCGGGGAGGGCGAGAAGGTCCTGATGTGGTACGTGTCGTCGAACCGGGACGAGGGCCGCTACGAGGACCCGCACCGCTTCGACGTCCTCCGCAACCCCGAGCACCAGGCCTTCGGCGCCGGCGGGCGACACTTCTGCCTCGGTGCGGCGCTGGCGCGGCTCGAGCTGAGGATCCTTTTCGAGGAGACCCTGAAGCGCTTCCCCGAGATGGAGCTCGCCGGCGACCCCGCGCCCGCGGTCTCGGCCTTCCTCAACCAGCTGAAGACGCTGCCGGTCCGCTGGTAGCGGGGGAAAACTCCCAGCGGACCGGGCCGCATCCAGGCCGCCGTACGGCGGCTGCCGAGGCGGCCTACGCCGCCTCCACCTGGGTACGGAGGCGGCCTACGCCGCCTCCTCCTGGTAAGCGACTTCTCCGGCGCCGAACTCGGGCTCGGCCACGACCTCGGCCTCGGGCTGCGCGGGCCGTGACGGGAGCACCGCCAGCGCCAGCGCGATCGCGGCGGCCACCAGGCCGACGCCGATCCAGAACGCGAGCTGGTAGCCGCTCGTCAGCGCCTCCGCGTTGGCGACGCCGTCGCCGAGCAGGTTCTCGGTCCGCGTACTCGACAGCGTCGCGAGCACAGCGAGGCCGAGGGCGCCGCCCACCTGGAGGCTCGTGTTGACCAGCCCCGACGCCAGACCGGCGTCCTCGGGGGTGGCCTCCGACATCGCCAGGTTCATCAGCGACGGGAACGAGAGCCCCGCGCCGACGCCGAGCAGCAGCATCGACGGCAGCAGGTCCGACACGTAGGACGCGTCCCCCGCCGGCACCTGCGTGAACAGGGCGAGGCCGGCAAGCAGCAGGAGCAGGCCCGGGAGCAGGGTCGTGCGGGCGCCGTAGCGCATCACAAGCCGCTCCGAGAACCCGAGCGAGAGGACTCCGATCGCCAGCGCGACGGGCAGGAAAGCGAGCCCGATCTCGAGCGGGCTGTAGCCGAGCACCAGCTCCAGGTAGAGCGAGCCGAGGAAGAACATCCCGAACATCCCGGCGACCATCAGCATCTGCACCAGGTTCGCTCCCGACAGGGTCGGCGAGCGGAAGATCCCGAGCGGGATCAGCGGGTGCGCGGCACGCGACTCGCGGAGCAGGAATCCGGCCAGCAGCGCCAGCGCCCCGGCCCCGAACCCGAGCGTGTGGGCGGACGCCCAGCCGTAGTCGGCCGCCTCGACGATCGCGTAAACGCCGACCATCAGCGCGCCGGTCACGAGCACCGCGCCGGGCACGTCGGCGCCCTTCTCGAACCCGATTCCCTCGTCGCGGTCGATCAGCCTCAGGGCGAGCAGCCCCGTGACGATCCCGATCGGAAGGTTGACGAAGAAGATCCAGTGCCAGTTCAGGACGTCCGTGAGAACCCCGCCCGCGAGCAGGCCGATCGCGGCGCCGGACGAAGCGACGAAGCTGTAGACGCCGATCGCCTTCGCCTGATCCCGGGGCTGCGGGAACATCGTCACGATCATCCCGAGGATCACCGCCGAGGTGAGCGCGCCGCCGGCGCCCTGCAGAAACCGCGCCGCGACCAGCACCTCCTGGCTCTGAGCGATCCCGCACAGCGCCGACGCGGCGACGAAGGAGGTCAGTCCGATCAGGAAGATCCTGCGGCGGCCGATCAGGTCGCCGAGCCGCCCGGCGAGCAGCAGCAGGCCGCCGAACGCGATCAGATACGCGTTCACGACCCAGGCGAGACTCGACTGCGTGAAGCCGAGGTCGTCCTGGATCGAGGGGAGCGCGACGTTCACGATCGTCTGGTCGAGGACGATCATCAGGAACCCGGCGCAGAGGATCACGAGGGCGATCCAGCGGTCGTGGTCGGCCTCCTGCCGCGGTGCTTCGAAAGCTTGTGCGTCGGTCCCCGTCATCTGCTCCCTCCTGTCGAAAGTGCGAGACAGGACCGTAGCAAATGATCTTGTTCGGGACTATCCGTTACAAAACTATGTGACCGAGATCACACGCGAGGGGCACGGCGGCGGACGGACTTCGAGCAGTGCACCGGCTCCGCGAGCCGGTCGCTGACGAGCAGGGAGAGGGAGTCGAGGAAGACCTCGCGGTCCTCGGCTGGAAGGGCCGCGAGCACGTCCTCGCGGATCCGCTCGGCGATCCGCTCGCCCTTGCGGACCGTCCGCTTCCCCTCGTCGGTCACCGCGATCACGCGGGCGCGGCGGTCCTCCTCCGAGGGTCGGCGCTCCGCGAGCCCGGCCTTCTCGAGCTCGTCGAGGGTGACCACCATCGTCGTCTTGTCGAGCCCGCTCATCTGGGCAAGCTCGGTCTGGGTGTAGTCGCCGGTCATCGCCGCCGACAGCACGCAGTGGGCACGGGGTGACAGGCCGAGGTCCTCGAGGGCCGCCGTCAGCTCGGTCGTGAGCGTGTAGCTCGCCCGCGACAGGAGCCAACAGAGGTCCGCGCTGAGCGGCTGCTCGTTCTCCGCCGGTGCGACTGCAGTCTGCTGTCCCATTGGGCCGATCGTAGCAGCGGTAGATCCGCCAACATACGATCTCGTACGGAAAGATCTCGGAGGTTCAATTCAGCGCCCAGCGGACGCTATCCCCGTCCTCGGTCCGAGTCGCCTCTCCGGCGAGCGCGAGATGATCGAGGTAGGCGAGCGCGATCTGCAGGCCCCAGGCCGCGGTCGCCGGATCGAGGTCCTCGGTCCCGACCAGATCGGGCACCGTCTCGAACGCCGGCTTCGGGCCGTCTGCGAGCGACCTGCGGACCCTGGCCAGCTGAGCCTCGGCCTCGGCGCGGGTCGCGGCGATCTTCGCCGCCACGTCGCGGAAGGGGCGGCCGTGACCGGACAGGCAGAGCTCCGCGTCGAGCGGTGCGATCTCGTCGAGCCCGGCCAGGAACTCGCCTACCGGGTCCGGGGTGTGCCCGTAGTCGTAGAAGAGCGAGATCCGCCCGAGCAGGTGGTCGCCGGAGATCAGCAGCCCGCGCTCGGGCTGGTGGAAGCAGACATGCGAGGGAGCGTGGCCGGGGGTCTCGTGCACCTGCCAGCTCCCGAGGTCGGTCTTCACCTCCACGCCCGGCAACAGCTCGCGGTCGGGCGGGACGAGCGCGTCGATCCCGGGGTTCTGGCCGCGGCGGCGCTGCTCGTACTCGCGGAGCGCCGCGGGCGGGACGCCGCTCTGCCGCGCGACCTCGATCCGCTGCTCGAGCGCGGCCTCGGGGTCTTCGACCATCGCCCGGACGTGCTCCCAGGCGGGGTGGATCCAGAGCTCGCAGCCGCTCGCCTCGATGATCGGGCCGGCGAGGCCGTAGTGATCGGCGTGGGCGTGGGTACAGGCAACCAGGCGCACGTCCGCGAGTCCGAAGCCCGCCTGCGCGAGCGCCTGCTCGAGCCGGGCGGTCCCCTCGCCGCCGATCCCGGTGTCGAACAGGACGATCCCGTCATTGGCGGTGACGGCCCAGGCGTTGCCGTGGGGCACGCCCGGCCAGGGCAGCGGCAGGCGCAGCCTCCAGACGCCGGGCAGGACCCTGTCGGCGCGCGGGCTCGGCGGGCGCCGTCCGTCGCTCATCCCCCGAACGTATCGGTCGCCGTGACGCGGCTTGGCCGCTGCCTGCTCGGCCGCGAGGTCGACCAGCAGCGTCGACCACCCGAAGTGCCGCGCCGCGAGGCCCTCGCCGTTGAGCGG
>DATADX010000045.1:0-37996 GCA_036258315.1 Solirubrobacterales bacterium | reverse complement strand
AACGGAAGCAAGGAGATCTCCAACCTCATCGTCCCGAACGGGACTCCCGGCTACGAGGCGGGTGAGCCGTATCGGAAGATGGGATGGAACGCCTCCGACACGAGGCCGCTCGCCTTCGACGACTGCCGCGTCCCGGAGGGCAACCTGCTCGGACGCCGCGGCGAGGGCTTCAAGCAGTTCCTCCAGATTCTCGACGGTGGCCGCATCGGGGTCGCCGCGATGGGCGTCGGCCTGGCGCAGGGCGCGCTCGACGAGGCGATCTCATACGCGAAGGAGCGCCGCGCCTTCGGCCAGCCGATCTCGCACTTCCAGGCCATCCAGGCCAAGATCGCCGATATCTCCGCGCAGATCGAGGCCGCCCGCCTGCTCGTCTACCGGGCGGCCGTCCTCAAGGACCGCGGCGAGCCCTTCACGCTGACTGCAGCGCAGGCGAAGCTGATCACCGGCCGGCTCGCCGTGCGGGCGACGGAGGAGGCCGTGCAGATCCACGGCGGCTACGGCTACATCGAGGAGTACCCGGTCTGCCGCTTCTACCGCGACGCCAAGATCCTCACCATCGGCGAGGGGACCGACGAGGTGCAGCAGATGGTGATCGCGCGACAGCTCGGCTGTTAGTCCTCCACCTCTGCCGGGACCGCGGTGATCTCGTCGGCGTCCCGCTTGGCCACCTCGTCGGCACGACCCATCCCTCGTTCATGTCCCAGTGCGCGGCGAGCTCGAGCTCCTGCGCGCTCAGCCATCCTCGCGCGCGAGCAGCTCCTTGGCGGCGCTCGCCGGGTCGAGCTCGCGCTTGACCACCCGGTCGAGCAGATCCCGAACGCTCGCATCGTCGGCCACGGCGGTCTCCAGCCGCCGCCGCATCCGGGACGCCGCCAGCTCGAGCACCTCGTTGCGGAGGTTCCTCGCCCGCCGCTCCTCGAGGGTCCCCTCGGCCTCGATGTGATCGCGGTGCTCGGTGATCTTCTCCGCCAGCTCCGCGACGCCCTCGCCCTTGGCCGCCTCAGTCCGCACGATCGGGACCCTCCACGACGTCGCCGGTCCAAGGGAAAGCACGCCACGGATTTCGCGGATCATCGTGTCGGTCATCGGGTGGTCGGACTTGTTGACCACGATGATGTCCGGGATCTCCATCACGCCGGCCTTCAGCGCCTGGATCGAGTCGCCGCTGCCCGGCATCAGCACGAGCACGACGGTGTCGCCGTGATCGACGATGTCGATCTCGGCCTGGCCGACCCCGACGGTCTCGATCATCACGTCGTCGTTCCCGGAGGCGTCCATCAGCAGGGCCGCCTGCAGCGTCGCCTCGGAGAGCCCTCCGAGGGCGCCCCGGCTCGCCATCGAGCGGATGAAGACCCCCGAGTCGAGAAAGTGATCCGAAAGGCGGATCCGGTCGCCGAGCAGGGCGCCCCGCGTGAACGGGCTCGAGGGGTCGATCGAGAGCACCGCGACCTGGCGGTCGGCCTCGCGCAGCTCCTTCGTCAGGGCGCCGATCAGGGTGCTCTTCCCGACCCCTGGCGGACCGGTGAGGCCGATGATCCGTGCCCTGCCCGTGTGCGGATAGATCTCTCTGACGAGCTCCCAGCCCTCGGGGTCGTCGTTCTCGATCAGCGTGATCGCCCGGGCCAGCGCCCGCTTGTCGCCGTCCAGGAGGCGCTTAGCGAGCGTCTGATCGGTCTTCGCCGTCACGGCGCCGCAGTGTAGATACGGTGCTGCCCGTCGTGCGGCTGCTCCGCTTCCTCCGCGAGAAGAAGATGCTCAACCTGCGCTACGCGCGGCTGCTCTGGCGCTACCTGTGGCGGCGCTTCCTCACCCCGGCGGGCTGGCGCTGGAAGACCGACGGCCCGGTCTTCTTCGGGAAGGGCCTGCAGCTGCAGATCGCGAGGGGGGCCGAGGTGCGGTTCGGGCGCTTCTGCTGGATCGGCGACGGGACCAAGATCCGGAGCCACGAGGGCGTGGTCGAGATCGGTGCGAAGACCGTGTTCGGCCAGGAGTGCACGATCTCGTCGTACAAGCGGGTGCGGATCGGCGAGCAATGCGTGATCGCCGACAGGGCGATGTTCATCGACTTCGACCACGGCGTCGTCGAGGTCGAGAAGCCGATCCGCCACCAGGGCATCTACATGCGCGAGCTCGTCGTCGGCTCCAACGTCTGGATCGGATACGGCGCCTGCTGCCTGCGCGGCGTCCGCGTCGGCGACAACTCGATCATCGGCACCAACAGCGTGATCACGAGCGACGTCCCCGCCAACGCCGTCGTCGGCGGCGTCCCCGCGCGCCTGATCCGGATGCGCGAGGCCCCGAAGGAGCTTCGCTGGCCGGATCCGGTCGAGCCCGAACCGCGGCCCGAGGACACGTAGCCGCCGCGAGGGGCACCGGCGCGCAGCGGGAGAAAAGCGCAAGAAGAAGAGGAAGTAGGTGCCGATCCTCCTCCGCTAGAGGCGCTTGCCCGAGGCGAACAGGAGCACTCCGAGCCCGGCGCTGACGCCACCGAGCACCCAGAACAAGGTCCTCCCGCTCGCCGCCGCGGTGACGATCAGGAACAGCCCGACGACGATCAGCGGCAGTCCGAACGAGATCGGGACGCTGACGTTGAGGCGCGAGCCGAAGCTCGCCCCGGGCCGCTGATCGGCGACCCGTCGCGAGGGCCTCACCTCGCGGCGGTCATCTGGGATCCGGGTCATCAGGGGCCCGCGGCCGAGCGAATCGTGAGGTCGTCGTAGACCGCGTCGGTGCGCTCGGCCACGTCGGCCCAGTCGAAG
Organism: Solirubrobacterales bacterium; assembly: GCA_036258315.1. Classification (GTDB taxonomy): domain Bacteria; phylum Actinomycetota; class Thermoleophilia; order Solirubrobacterales; family 70-9; genus DASSYK01. The sequence goes on along the minus strand of DATADX010000045.1, from coordinate 35,237 downwards.
CGGCGAAGGTGGTCGAAGGCCTCGGCCGTGAGCCGGCGGCAGAGCTCGGCGTCGGCGAGCATCCGCACCGCCATCTCCGCGAGCGACTGCGGGTCGCGGGCGCGGAAGCGCAGCCCGACCTCGTCGTGGGGGACGACCTCGCGGAGCCCTCCGGTGTCGGCGACGATGCAGGGGCAGCTCGACGCCATCGCCTCGAGCGCGACGAGCCCGAACGGCTCGTAGATCGAGGGAACCACGCAAACGTCGGCGATCCGGTAGAGCGAGTGCAGGACGTCGTCCCCGATCCAGCCGACAAAGGTGCCGTGCTCCATCAACCCGAGCTCGCTCGCCTGGCGGCGCAGCTCCTGCTCGTGGGTGCCCGAGCCGGCGACCACGAAGCGCGTCTGCGGCTGCCGCCGGATGATCTCCGGGAGGGCCTCGAGCGCGAATTGGAAGCCCTTCTCGTAGACGAGTCTCCCGACCAGGAGGACGAGCGACTCGTGCGGCTCTGCGAACTCGCTCCGCAGGCGGCGCAGCTCCTCGTCGTCATGGGGCTGAAGGTCCTCGGGGTCGATCCCGTTCGGGATCACCTCGACCCTGTCCTCCTCGACTGCGAACACGTCGACGACCTGCTCGCGCATGAAGGTGGAGCAGGCGATCACCTTGTCCGAGCGGTTCACGATCCAGCGTTCGACGCCGTGGATGTAGGCCTGCGGATGCTTGTTCACCCAGCCCTGGTGGCGCCCGTGCTCGGTCGCGTGGATCGTCGTCACGAGCGGCGCGGAGAAACGCTTGGCGAGGTGGTCGCAGGCGTTGGCGACGAGCCAGTCGTGGCCGTGGACGACGTCGAAGCTGAACCGATCGCCGAGCTCGACGCCGGCGGCGAGCATGTCGGAGTTCATCCGCTCGACCCAGGCGACGAACTCGTTCAGCTCGGCCGGCCGGGTCGGCTCGCGGACACGGTGGACGAAGACTCCGTTGACGAGCTCCTCGTCGGGCGACTCCTCGCCGCCGCGGGTGAGCACGTGGACCTCGGTCCCGCGGTCGACGAGCGCCTCGGAGAGCTTCCGCACGTGCCGCGCCAGCCCGCCCTCGATCAGGGGCGGATACTCCCAGGAGAGGATCAGGACGCGAATCAATTCAGGGCTCGCGAAGCGGCGCCAGACTCAGATCGGGGGCGAGGTTCCGCAGCTGCGGGTCCGGCGCATGTGAAGAGTCTATGGCCTGCAGCATCGCCTCAGCGTGCGTTACCGCGCGACGGTACGGATAGTCCCCGGCCCGTCCGCGGTGATCGAGGAAGGCCCAGTCGCTGGACTGGACGGCGAGCAGCTCGCGGGCCGCGCGGAGCAGGCGCGGATCGTCGTCGCGCCGCTCGCGGGCCGTCCGCAGCAGCCGCAGCTCGAGCCGTCGCGCCGCCCAGAGCATGTCGGCGACCGCCGGCGAGTCCCACGTCTCCAGGCTCTTCTTCTCCCCCCAGCTCGCCTCGGATGCCGGCCGGTCCTCGGCCTCGTGCTCCGTGAGCGCCTGCGAGAGCGTCAGCAGCCGCACTCCGCGATCCGCGGCCGTCTCCAGCACCGCCGCGAGCCACACCGGTCCCTCGGCCCACCAGTGGCCGAGCAGCTCCGTGTCGATCGCGAACACGCAGAGGCCGCGCCGCCCGGCTCGCGTGGCGTAGCGCTCGAGTCGCTCGTGCACCGCGCCGACGAACCCTCGTGCGTCCTCGGCAGCCCGCCGGAGGGCGCCCGCGGGGTCGTATGGATCGCCGGAGATCGACCACAGTCGCGTTCCGTTCGCGGACAGGCGGTGGTACTCGAGGTACTCCGGCGCCGAGGGGTAGCCGGACCGCGACCAGACCAGCTCCACCGTCGGCCAGTCGATCGTGAACCCGACCGGCCCGCCGGGAAGGCGCAGCGGCGCCAGGGCGGCGCCATCGGCCTCGCGGGCGCTCTGGTCGAGGCAGGTGTACGCGAGGTCTCGCTCGGCGAGAACCGACTCGAGGCCGGGGACGTACCCACACTCGGGCAGCCAGAACCCCCGCGGGCGACCGAACCGCCGGGCGTGGGAGCGGAGTCCGGCGTCGACCTGGAGCCGCCGGCCCGCGCGCGTCGCCAGCTTCGGCAGCACCGCGTGGGTCGCCGCCGAGGCGATCAGCTCGACACGACCGGAATCGGCGGCCCGCTGGAACGCGGGGAGGGGCTCCCCGCCGAGCTCCTCGAGCCGCGCGATCGCCGAGGCGCAGTGCGCGGCCTCCGCCTCCGCGGCCAGCCGAAGGCCGGGATCGGGAGCCTCGGCGTCGCGCTCTGCCGCGCCGAGCCGGTAGCGGCGCAGGAACTCGAGCATCCGCTCCCCCACCCCTCCCGCCTCGAGCTGGTCGGCGAGGACCGGGGTCACCGTCATCGTCAGCTCACGGGCGACCTCCAGCACGGGCAGGTGGGACCGGGCGAAGGCGTCGAACAGCCACTCCTCGCCGAACGGGTAGGTCCCGAAGCCCTCGACGTAGGGCATGTGGCTGTGGAGGACGAAGGCGAGGTCGCCCACCGACCCGCGGTCGGTCATCGCCGGCAGATCGCGATGAAGTCCAGGGCCCGGTCGAGCCCGTCCGGGCCGAGCCTGAAGTCGCGCGAGCTGATCGCCGGGATGAAACGGTCGTAGAACGGCTTCGTCAGCCGCAGCGCCGGGTGCACCCGGTCCCAGCCGGCCCGGATCGCCAGCTCGTGAGCGCGCAGCTTTCGGGCGTGGAAGAGCCCGAGCAGCGTCACCTCCCCGAAGTGCGGCTCGAGCAGCTCGCGGTACTGGCCGGGGTCGTACTCGCGGAGGTGCCACGGGTTCTCGGACTTCTCGGCGCCCGGTGACGCCAGGGTGAGCCGATTCGGGGTCGAGATGTAGGCGAGCGGGGCGATTGCCGCGATTCGCTCGAGCAGGCGACCGGGGTCGCGGATGTGCTCGATCGTCTGCAGGAAGACGACCGCGTCGCAGGGCCGGTCGTAGTCCTCGACGAGGCCTCGCTCGAAGCGCAGATTCGGGCGCCGGTAGCGGAGGCGGGCGTGCTCGTAGGCCTCCGGGTTCGCGTCGACCCCCACGACCTCGGCTGCGCTGCGCGCGAGCAGCTCGGACCCGTAGCCCTCGCCGGAGGCGAGATCGACGACCCTCAGGCCGGCGCAGCGGTCGGCGATCCACTCGTAGACGGCGACGTGGCGCTGGTACCAGTAGTTCTCCTCGGGGACGTCGGGGAGCGTCCGCTCGCCGGTCAGCTCCAGCGGCGGCACGCCCTCCGGCTGGTCTTGCTGGACGTAGTGCATCGGCGCCGCGCACGATAGATATCGCGGGCCGCCCGCTGCGCCTACCATTCGCCGCGATGGGCGGGCCGGCATCTCCAGAGCGGATCAAGGATGTCAACGAGCGCTACCACGACGTGGCGGCCGCCGAGTACGACGCCAAGTGGGGAATCGACTACGGCTCGGCCAGTCAGAACCAGGTGCTGGGCAAGATGCGCAAGGCGCTCGGCGGCCAACCGGCCGAGCCGTTCGGCGACGCGCTCGAGATCGGCGCCGGGACCGGCTACTTCTCGCTCAACCTGCTCCAAGCCGGGATCATCGAGCGCGCGACGGCGACCGACATCTCGCCGGGGATGCTGCGCGAGCTGGACGGGAACGCGGAGCGGCTCGGCGTTGAGGTCCGCACGGTCGCGACCGACGCCGAGAGCCTCTCGTTCGCGGACGAGAGCTTCGACCTCGTCTTCGGCCACGCGATCCTGCACCACATCCCTGACCTGTCGCGCGGCTTCGCGGAGTTCCAGCGGGTGCTTCGCCCGGGCGGCACCCTGGTCTTCTGCGGCGAGCCGTCGCGCTACGGGGACCTGCTCGCCGCGGCGCCGAAGCGCGCCGCGCTTGTCGCGGCGCCGGTCTGGCGCCGCCTCGTCGGCGCCTCGCGCCGCGCCTACGAGGCCGAGGACGGCAACGGTCACGCGCTCGAGGCCGAGGTCGACGTCCACGCCTTCAGCCCCGGTGCCCTGCGCGGCTTCGCGGCGGGCGCCGGCTTCGACCAGATCCGCGTCCAGGGCGAGGAGCTGCTCGCGAACGTGCACGGCTGGACGATGCGGACGCTCGAGGCGAGCGCGGTCCCGGAGCAGATCCCGTCGGGCTGGCGCCGGTTCGCGTTCCGCAGCTACCTGGCGCTGCAGCGGATCGACTCTCGACTGCTCGAGCCCCGGCTTCCGCCGCAGCTCTTCTACAACCTGTTGATCTCCGCGCGCAGGCCGTAACGACCCGTGTGGCCCGCCGGACCGCACTACCTACAATCTGATGCAAATGGGCGAGCTGCCGATCTTCGAGCTGCCGCTGGTGTTGCTCCCGGGCGAGCGGCTGCCGCTGCACATCTTCGAGGACCGCTACAAGCGGATGATCGGCCATTCGCTCGACGATGGAGAGCCGTTCGGCGTCGTCCTCCGCGACGACGATGGGGCCCGGTCGATCGGCTGCACCGCCCGGGTCGACGAGGTGCTCGAGCGGTTCGATGACGGGCGCCTGAACATCGTCGTCAGCGGGATCGAGCCCTTCCGGGTCCTCGACCGCTTCGAGGCACCCGACTACCCGATCGGCGAGGTCGAGGTGATCCCCGACGAGGACGGGACCGCGACCGACGAGGACTCGGCGGCCGCCGCCCGCGACGCCTTCGCGGAGCTCGCCGAGAGAGCGACCGGCGAGCGCCCCGAGGAGGAGGAACTGGAGGGCGCGTCGGCTTACGCGATCGCCGCCCGGATAGAGCTCCCCGACGAGACCAAGCAGACCCTGCTCGAGATGCGCGACGAGGGCGACCGCATGGAGCTGCTCGCGAACGCCCTCCGCGCCGTCGAGAGGGCGCTCGAGCGCGCCGAGATCGCCGCGGACCACGCCCGCTCCAACGGCAAGGTCTTCTTCGACCAGAGCTAGGCGAACGCGACCGCGCCGCCGCGCCGCGGGTCGCCGCCGCCGGACAGCTCGCCCGTCGCGGGGTCGCGCGCGACCGCCTGCACCCCGCCGAAGTAGAGGTTCTGGCGCGACCAGCGGACGACTGGGAGGCCGCGCTCCTCGAGCCGCCTCAGCCCCTCCTCGTCCACCCCCGGCTCCGCCTGCACGGTGCCAGCCTCGAAGTGGATTCGCGGCGAGCGTACGGCCTCGCCTGCGTCCATTCTCTGCTCGAGAACGCGCACAGCCGTATCGAGGATCGCCGAGCGGATCCTGTTCGAGCCGGCGCTGCCGAGCCCGACCACGACCGCTCCATCGCGCAGCGCGATCGTCGGCGCCATCATCGAGCTCACCCGGCGCCCGGGCGGGATGCGGTGGAAGCCGCCCGGGTTCAGGTCCTCCTCGCCGAGCATGTTGTTGACGTGCACCCCGGTGCCCGGAACGATGATCCCCGAGCCGGTCCCGTTGGAGCAGGTGACCGAGGCGCACATCCCGTTCGCGTCGAGCGCCGCGAGATGCGTCGTGGAACCGAGCTGGTCCTCGTCCAGGAACGCCCGCACGAACGCCTCGTCGTGCAGCCCCTCCGCGAACTCCGCCGTCCGCCGTTCGTTCGCGGCCTCAGTGGCCGCGACCAGCTCCTCCACGCCCGTGGTCTCGCCGAGTCGCTCCAGCACGGCGAGGGCGTGGGCGAGCAGGATCCCGCCGGAGGACGGCGGCGGGTTGGTGAGCACGTCGGCGCCGCGAAACCGTGCCGCGACCGGCTCGCGCTCGATCGGCTCGTATGCCGCGAGATCGCCGGCGCCCAGGGTCCCACCCCGCTCGCGCACCCACCCCGCCACCTTGCGGCCGACCTCGCCGGTATAGAACGGCTCCGCGCCCTCCGCCGCGAAGCGCTCCAGCGCCGTCGCCAGCTCCGGAAAGCGAAACGTTTCGCCCTCACGCAGGACTCGGCCCTCGGGCGCGTATAGCGCCTCACCCTCCGGCTCCGCGGTCAGGATCGGGGCGAGGATCTCGAACAGGAACGCCTGCTGGCGGTTGACCGCGACGCCCTCCCGGGCGATCCGCATGCCGGGCTTGACCAGCTCTCCGAGGCCCACCGATGCATGCGTCTGCGCTACCCGCTCGATTCCCGCCGGCGTGCCGGGCACCCCGCACGACGCCGCACCCACGTTGAAGACCTGGATCTGGTCGCCGAAATCGACCGGGATCGGAACCAGCTCCGAGCCGCGCTCGGCCCCGTCGGCCCCGCCCGCGGCGACGAAGAAGTCGACGAGCACGTCGCGGTCGGGCTCGGCCCTTGCGGGGTCGTGGATCAGCATGAACCCGCCCGCCCCGAACCCGGTCAGCGGGCTCTCCGTCACGAACGAGGTCAGGACCGCGCAGACGGCGGCGTCGACCGCGTTGCCGCCCTCGCGGAGGATCTCCGCGCCCGCCTCGGCTGTGACGGGATGCCCCGCCGCCACGACTCCCCGTGGACCGCTCATTCCCGCAGCCTAGGACGGGGCCCGGAAATCAGAGACGGCCGGCTTGCGCCGGCCGTCCAGGGCCTAGTGGCCGGGGATGAACTCGGGCACGTCGAGGACGAGCCCGCCGTTCGTGGAGCCCGGCATCGGCGGGCGGCGATCCTGGCCGCGCCCGGGCCGCTGGAGGCTGTCGCCGTAGAGCTCGTCGGCGCTCGCCATCCGCGCGCGCCGTCCCCTGTCCCCGTCGCGCCAGTCCGCGGCCGGATCCGCGAAACGATCGTCCTCGTCGCGGTTCGAGCGCGGCTCGCGCGGGTCCGAGCGACGGTCCCGCCGCGGGAGATGGTGGAAGGGGGAGTCGAAGCGCGTCGCGATCACGGTCACCCAGACGTGCTCGTCGAGGCTCTCGTCGATGCTGGCGCCGAAGATGATGTTCGCCTCGGGGTGGGCGGCCTCCTGGACGATCCGGGCTGCCTCGCTCGCCTCGATCAGCGACAGGTCGGGGCCGCCGGTGATCGAGAGGAGCAGCGACTGCGCGCCCTCGACCGAGGTATCGAGCAAAGGCGAGTTGACCGCCTTCTCGGCGGCGAGCACCGCCCGGTGCTCGCCGATCCCCATCCCGATCCCGAGGATCGCGTCGCCGGAGTCGAGCATCGTGGTGCGGACGTCGGCGAAGTCGAGGTTGATCAGGCCGGGCAGCGTGACCAGGTCCGAGATCCCCTGCACGGCCTGGCGGAGGACGTCGTCGGCGACCCGGAATGCGTCGGTGATCGAGGTACGGCGCTCGAGGATCTGCAACAGGCGCTCGTTCGGGACGACGATCAACGTGTCCACCTCGGCGCTCAGGGCGGCGATCCCCTCCTCGGCCTGGGCGGCGCGGCGCGCGCCCTCGAATCCGAACGGCTTCGTGACCGCGGCGACGGTCAGCGCGCCTACGTCGCGGGCGAGCTTCGCGACCACGGGCGCCGCTCCGGTGCCCGTGCCGCCGCCGGCACCGGCGGCGATGAAGACCATGTCGGAGCCGCTCAGCAGGGCCTTGATCTTGTCCTGCTCATCGAAGGCGGCGCGGTAGCCGACCCGCGGGTCGGAGCCGGACCCGAGGCCGCGGGTGAGCTCGGCCCCGATGTGGAGGGTCGAGTCGGCATTCGAGTGCTGCAGGGACTGCAGGTCCGTGTTGATGGCGACGAACTCGACGCCGGGCAGCTGCGCCTCGACCATCCGGTTGACCGCGTTGACTCCGGCGCCGCCGACACCGACCACGCGTAGCACGGCCTGGTGGCTGCGGGGGACCGACGGGGGGCGCGCCGTGTTCGGATCGTCGCGGCCGAAGGCCGGGCCCTCGGGGGGCGGGTCGCCGCCCATCAAGCGCCTCAGGCCCTCGTGCTCGATCTCGATCTCGTGGTCCTCGACGACCTCGGCGCCCTCGTCGACGCGGACGGTGCGGGCGGCGCGCTCATCGAGCTCCTCGACCGTCGGGTCGCGGTGCGGGTTGAGGATCGTCTCGTCGCTGAGTGGGCCGCCGCGGACGATTCGCCGCTCCTCGACGGGGGGCGCCTCGACGATCTCGGGCTCGGCCGGCTCCTCCTCCAGCAGCTCGGGATCGGGCTCCTCGACCTTGATCGTCTGCGGCGCCTTCTTCTTCGCCGTCTTCGCCGGCGCCTTCTTCTTCGCAGTCTTGTCGGTCTCGGGCACGGTGACGGCGACCTCGGCGTCGGCGTCGGCGGCCTCCCGCTTCGCCTTGGCGGCGGTCACCTTCACCTCCTCCTCGGCCAGCGCCTCGTCGGTCGAGCGGAACAGGTCCGCGAGGGGGCCCTCGCGCATGCTGGCGCGCTTCTTACGAGCCATGAGCCAGAACCTCCTCAGCGAGGTCGCGGTAGTACCTCGCCGCGGTCCCGTCCGGGTCGTACTTGAGCACCGAGGTGCCGCGGACGGGCGCCTCGGCGAACTTGATCGCCTTCTTGATCCGCGACTGGAAGACCAGGTCGCCGAAGTTCTCCTCGAGGATCTCGATCGCTTCCTTGGCGTGAACCGTCCGCGCGTCGAGCATCGTCGGCAGGATCCCCTCGATCTCCACGTCTGGGTTGAGGTTCTCGCGGATCATCTGCAGCGTGTTCTGGAGCTGCACGAGGCCGCGCATCGAGAGGTACTCGCACTGGACCGGGACGATCACCTTGTCGGCGGCGGTGAGCGCGTTCACGGTCAGCAGCCCGAGGCTCGGCGGGGTGTCGATGCAGACGAAGTCGTAGTCGCCGCGTACCGCGTCGATCGCCTTCTGCAGGGACCGCTCGCGGCCGATCTGGGTGCTCATCGCGATCTCGGCGCCGGCGAGGTCGATCGAGGCGACGGCGACGTCGATCTCGCGCTCGACGATCACGTCCTTGATCGGGATCCGGTGGACGAGCACGTCGAACATGCTCTTGTCCACCTTGTCGGGGTCGACGCCTTGGCTCATCGTCAGGTTGCCCTGCGGGTCCATGTCGACCGCGAGCACGGCATGACCGGACTCCTTGAAGGCGACCGCGAGGTTGAGCGCCGTCGTCGTCTTCGCGACGCCGCCCTTCTGGTTCGCGAACGCGATCACCTTCGCGTGGCGCGTGCCCTTCGCCTCGGGGGCGGCGGGCTTCGCCTCTGGGGCGGCGGGCTTCGCCTCGGGGGCGGCGGCCTTCGCCTCGGGGGCGGGCGCGACCTCGGGCGCCGTTTCGGCGTCCTTCTTCTTCCGCAGGAGTGCCATCTGAGCGGCTATTTCGGAGGTCGTGGCCGGTTTCCTTCCCCGTCTTGGAAGAATCCGCCCGGAATCACGTGCCCGAGTTATTCGACAAGCGGCTCGTCTTCGTGACGGGCAAGGGCGGGGTGGGCAAGACGACGATCTCGATCGCGATGGGCCTCGCGGCGGCGAAGGCGGGGAAGCGCACGATCGTCTGCGAGGTCGCCTCCCAGGAGACGGCCTCGCGCGTGTTCAAGAAGGGCGAGGTCGGCTTTCACGAGGTCCAGGTCGCCGAGAACCTCTGGGCGATCTCGATCGACCCCGACGAGAGCCTGCGTGAGTACCTGCTGCTCCAGCTGAAGGTCCGGGCGATGCGCGACCTGCTCGTTCGCTCGCGAATCTTCAACTACCTCGCCGCGGCCACGCCGGGACTGAAGGAGCTGGTCACGATCGGCAAGGTCTGGGAGCTCGCCCAACCCCGGCGCAAGGTGAAGAAGGGCCGCGAGTACGACCTCGTGATCGTCGACGCCCCCGCGACCGGGCATGGCGTCGGGTTCCTACAGACCCCGCGCACGTTCGCGGGCATCGCCCGGGTCGGCCCGATGCACTCCCAGGCCGCCGAGCTCGACCGCTACATCACCGATCACGGCACGACCGGCGTCGCCATCGTCGCCCTGCCGGAGGAGATGCCCGTCAACGAGTCGGCCTACCTCGAGCAGCAGCTGACCGGCGAGATCGGAATCGCCGTGGACCGCGTCTACATGAACGCGGTCTACCCCGAGCGCTTCGACCACGATGAGGCCGCGAAGCTCGACCGGGTCCTCGACCTCACGGACGGCACCCCGCGGGCCGCGATTCGCGCCGCGCTCTCCGAGTACCGGCGCGGGGTCTCCCAGCGCGAGCAGCTGATGCGGCTGACCGATCTCGTCAGCACCCCCGTCAGGGCGCTCCCGTTCATCTTCAAGCCGCGGCTCGACGTCCCCGCCCTCGAGCGGCTCGCGGCGGCCCTGTAGCCGTGGCCAGCGTCACCGAGATCGTCGCGGGCCGCAGCGTCTGCATCTGCGCGGGCTCGGGCGGGGTCGGCAAGACGACCACGTCGGCCGCGCTCGCGGCCGGGCTGGCCGCACGCGGGCAGAAGGTGGCGGTACTCACGATCGACCCGGCCAAGCGCCTCGCCGACTCGCTCGGGCTCGAGGAGCTCGGCAACGAGCCGCGGATGGTCGATCCGAAGCTCTTCGAGGAGGCCGGCGTCGAGATGCGCGGCGAGCTCTGGGCGATGATGCTCGACGCGAAGGCGACCTTCGACGAGCTGGTCCGCAAGCACGCGCCGGACGACGAGACGCGCGACCGGATCCTCGAGAACCGGATCTACCGCCAGCTCTCCGCCGCCCTCGCCGGCTCACAGGAGTACATGGCGATGGAGAAGCTGTTCGAGATCCACCAGACGGGCGACTACGACTTCCTCGTCCTCGACACGCCGCCCTCGCGCAACGCGCTCGACTTCCTCGACGCCCCGAAGCGGCTCACGCAGTTCATCGAGGGGCGCTCGATGCAGCTGTTCATGAAGCCGACCGGGCTAGCCACCAAGGTCGTCGGCCGCGGCAGCTCGATGATGTTCGGGGTCCTGAAGCGGATCACCGGCCTCGACCTGCTCACCGACCTGAGCGAGTTCTTCCAGGCGATGAGCGGGATGGTCGACGGCTTCCGGGAACGGGCCAAGCGCGTCAACGAGCTGCTCGGGGATCCCGCCACGACCTTCGTGATCGTCTGCGGGCCCCAGGGCGAGCCGATCGAGGAGGCGGTCTACTTCCACCGCAAGCTGGTCGAGGCGAGGCTGCCGGTCGGCGGGGTGATCGTCAACAAGGTCCACTACGAGACCGAAGCGGACCTCGACGGCGACGGCGCCGCGGCCGAGCTCGGCGAGCTGCTCGGGCCCGAGCTCGCGAACCGGGTCGCGGCCAACTTCGCCGACTACCAGGCGCTCGCCGAGCGCGACGCACGGAACGTCCAGCACCTCGCCCGCGAGCTGAACCAGCGTCGCGTGATCAGGGTCCCGTACCTGGACGAGGACGTCCACGACCTCGACGGCCTCCTCGAGATCGACCGCTACCTGTTCGCGACCTCCGCGGAACGCGAAGCGATGGCGCAGGCCTGACGGCTGACGGCTTCGCCTTAATCCGCAGGTCCTCCGCTTCGCGTCCGGGCATGCGCGGTTGCGACGCGGACGCGGGGGCTGCTAAGACGACTTGTGCCGAGGCTGGTCGTAGCGGAGCTCTCCGACGTCCCAGTCGGTCGCATCCGGGACCGGGAACAGGTAGCGGACCCTGTCGTTCGCCTCGCGGTCGAGCTCGGGCCTCTCGCCGCGCCTGCGGCGCGGGCTCGCGAACGCCGGCCAGTCGACCTCGCTGTCCGAGCTGAACCAGTCGGCGCGGTCGCTCGGTTCGGCCGGCGCAGGGTCGCCCGGCTCGGTCGGGTGCTCGTCGGCGCCCATGATGTTGGGTAGTTCGACGTCCGTGACGACGATCCTGGTCGTCTCCGCCCGGTCGGCGGGGACGCCGGGGGCTCCTCCTCCAAGTGGATCCTCGCGGGTGCGTCGGACCGCAATCTCGTCGTCCTCGCCCATCCGTCCATCGGCGATTCCGGCGAGGTCGAGCTGCCCCTCCTCGTCGGGCGTCGGATCGGGGATCCGCCATTCGGCCGTCTCGCCGAGGGCGGGCTGAGAGACCGGGGCCGCGTTGAGGCCCTCCGAGAGCAGGATCTCGTCCGCGGCGGCGCGCAGGTTGCCGCCGAGCGCTCCGGTCGCGAGTCCCTTCAGGACCCGGCGCAGCAGCTCCTCGAGCTCTGCGATCACCGCGAGCGGCGAGGCGTCGGCGGCGGGCCGGTAGCGCGCCCCGCTCATCAGCTTTCGCTCGATCAGCAGCGCCCGCTCGACGCAGACCCGGGCCTGCTCGCGCTCGGCGGCGGTGTCGCAGGTGAGCGCCGGGATCCGGGCGCTGAGACCGGCGTTGGCGGGGCCGCCTCCCTCGAGCAGCCCCCGCAGGGCGAGCAGGTAGTCGGAGAGGGCCTCGATCAGCGAGGCGCGCTCGGCGCCCAGGTCAAAGCGGGACACGGCCCAGGCGAGGGCCGGAAGCCGCGCGCCGCGCTCGGCGAGCTGGCGGGAGAAGCGCTCGAGCTGCGCGACCTCGCCGCCGGTCAGGCGGTAGCCGCCGTTGCGCGGCCTCCCCGCCCCGGTCCCGAACCGCTCCCAGCCGTCGGCCCGCCGCGCCCATCCGTACGCGGCGAGGCCGACGGCCCCGGGCCGAAAAAGTCTCATCGTCCGCAGCGCGCGCTGCAGGTCATCGGCGACCGCGGCCGCGGGTGCGACGTTCGCGAACCCCGAGCTGACCGAGGCGAGGAACCCGGGCTTGCCGCCGCTTCCACGCGTCGCCTCGACCGCGTCGAGGGGCGCGTCCGCGACAGACTCAGCGCGCACGATTCTCACGCCGTCGAGCTCGATCTCGTCGGCCGGCATGTGGAAGCCGACCAATGGCACAATCATCTCTCCCGCGGGCGTTCCCTGGCCGTCTCCGGCCGTCAGGCTCGCGAGCACCTCGTCGATCGCCCCTTTGAGCCGGTCGCCGGCGATCTCGAACTCCGTGCGGCCCTCCCAGAGACCGACCAGGAAGCCGATCGCGACCTCATCCGAGGTCAGCTCGCGGACCTCGAGATACGCCTCGAGGCGGCGCAGCTCGCCGCTGTGGCGGCCGATGAACTCGCCGGTCAGGGGCGCGTAGGAGTACATCGGGAGCGGCCCCTCATCGAAGCTCGCCTCGAGGTCGAACGGCAGCTCCGCGCCGCTCTCGAGCAGCTCGTCGAACAGGTCCGCCGCCTCCACCGCAAGTCGCCGCAGCGCGTCCTGAAGGCGCTCGGTGGTGCTCTCCAAAGTCGTCACGCGTCGGAACTTCTTCCGCGCCTGCGTCCGTCCTGCGTGTGCAGGCGGGCTTGCAGATTGGCGCGGCGCCTTAGACGGCGGCGGCGGCCGGCTCGCGCTCGTCGCGCGGCAGCCAGCGGCGCCCGTAGGAGCGCATGTCCTCGATCAGGGGGACCAGGGCGGCACCCTTGTCGGTGAGCGCATACTCGACCCGCGGCGGGACCTCCGGGTACGTCTTCCGCTCGACGATCTCGTGCTCCTCCAGCGCCCGGAGACGGAGCGAGAGGGTACGGGGGCTGATCCCGCTCAGCGACCGCTCGAGCTCGCAGAACCGCAGCGGCGAATCCGCGAGGTCACGAATGATGAGGAGCGTCCACTTGCCGGAGATGACGTCCGCGGTGCGACAAACTGGGCATGAATCATCGACCACAAGGGCAGGATAGCGTCAAAGCTTCATTTTTTGAAGCGGAGCCTCCCTACGACTTCGGCGGCTTGCGGGTCTCCATCAGCTCGATCCGCGTCACCTTGATCCGGTAGGTCTTGCCGTCCACCGCGTAGACCAGGTCCTGGGTCTGATTCTTGCCCAGGGCGAGCAGCTGACAGGCCTCGGGCGTGGGGGTGCACCGTCCCCCTCCCCCGGCGAGCGGCGTGACGTTGTCGCCGACCAGGAAGACCGCCTTCTTGCCGCCGTTCTGGGTGCCGAGGAAGACGGCCACAGGCGCCTCCGGGTTGGGCAGCGGGTTGAACCGGTCGATTCGCCTCCGCGCCTGCAGCGGCGCGCTCGCGTCCCCGACCATCACGTCGGTCTCGTAGAAGAAGTAGCGCATCCGCACCTTCTCGCTCGGCTTCTGGACTACGACGGGCTCGGTGACGTCGCTCGGGGCTCCCCCGCCGCCGGTGGTGCCGGCCGGGGGCGCCGCGGACGCGGCAGAGTCGCCCTCAGGAGCCGAGGGCACCGGGTACTGCTGGACGAACGGGTCCTTCTCGGGCAGGTCGCCGAGCCGCTTCTTGTACTCGCGCACGCCCGGCTTGTAGGCGACGACCGCAGCCTGGTTCTCCGGGGCCAGCTTCGACGCGCTCGCGACCTCGGCCGCCGGCGGCGGGGGCGCGTCCGAGCCGGACCGGGCGATGAGCACCGGGACGGCGATCATCGCGACCGCGAGCACCGCCGCGACCGGGAGCAGCCCGCGGCCGCGCAGGTCGTAAACCACGTCGCCGGCGAATTTCCGGATCTTCCAGGTCTTCATGGCGTCCCCGTCGCGCTCGCGGGAGTGGTCTGCGGCTGGCCGGCAGCCGGCGGCCCCGGGGCCCCCGGCGTCGCGCCGAGCGTGAGCCCCTGGTCGCTCGGCATCACGTAGCTGGTCACCGCGAAGTCGGCGTCCAGCGCGGGGTCGCTGCCCGGCCGGCCGCCCTGGAGCGAGAAGCCGTTCACGGTGAGCAGCCGCCCGTCGACGACCACCTGCCCGGAGGCCTCCCGGGTGTGGATCAGGCCGTCCACGCCGGCGATGAAGTCGGCGACCTGGAAGAACGTGCCCTTGAAGAAGAGGTCGTAGGGCAGCGTCGGCAGACCGGCTGGGCCGACGGTCGCGCCGATCGGAAGGGACGCCGCCGCCGTCTCGGTCGCCGGCGCGACCGAGGCGGCACCGGCCGTCTGGCCCGCCGTGGCGCCGGTGGAGGCGGGAGTCGTGGCGCCGGTGGAGGCGGGAGTCGAGCCGGCCGCCGGCGCCTCCCCCGACCCCTCCGGGGCGGTGCCGGACGGAGCGGGCGGCGTCGCGGCGGGGGCGGTGGTGGTCGTCGAGCCGCTTCCCTGCCCGAGCGCGAGACTCTCGAAGCTGGTGCCGGAGCGAGCCGAGATGTTGTCCACCTGGACGAGCAGAGAGGCTGAGTCAGCTTCCGCCGGGACGGCCTTGCCGAGCACGACCATGCGCCCGTAGTAACGCGGGAACTCGCGCCGGGCATCCTCGGCGTACGCGGCGAGCTGGTCCTGGTCGAGGATCGAGGCCTCGAGCGTCGAGACCTCGTCCCCGAGCTTCGACGCCTCCTCGCGCTTCGGCGAGAGCACCATGAAGTAGAAGCCGGCAAGAACGGCCGCGACCAGCAGCGAGAAGAGGATTGCGCGATCCGTGCCCTTCATCTCAGCCTCCCGGAACCAGGTTGGCGGCCTGCTGGGCCTGCGAGGTCTGCTCCCCCACCGAGTTGCCGCCCGCGGGCTGCGAGCCCGCCAGCTGAGCGTCGGCCGGGGCGGCGCCGCTCGGCACCGTCGGCGCCTGCGTGGCGGTGGCCGGATCGGGGACCGCGTCGAACGCGACGACGATCTCGAACTTGTAGATGAAGCTTCGCGTGCGGCATTCCTCGGTGGTCGACTGGGCGGAGGACGACGCGGCCGGAGGGCCCGACGCCTCCTGTTCGGACCGCTGCGAGGACTGGACACCGACTCGGGTGACGCCGTCGATGTCCTCGAGGGCCGCGACGAAACCGGCCACCGAATCCTGGCTCGGAGCGCAGCCGATGATCTCGAGCGCGGGTCCCGGAACGGTGTCGCGGCTGACGATCTCGGCCGCGTCCTGGATCTGGACGGCGGGGCTGGCGGTTCCGGTCAGGTTCACCAGCCACACATCCGGTGGGATCACCCGGGAGAGCTCGCGCATCACGCGCTCCCAGTCGAAGCGGCTCTTCGCCAGGCTCGAGATCGTCGCCGTCCGCGACTCCTGCACGCCGCGGAAATCAGCGAACGCGCGGAGGCTCTCGGCGCGCGCGGTCGCGGCCTGAAGCTCCTGCTCGAGGACCTGCCTGTCCGTCTTGCGGTCCGAGATCTGCTTGCTCGTGATCGCCGTCGCGACGACCAACAGGAGGCCGAGGGCGAGCGCGCCGATCAGGACGTACGACGCGCCGCCGGTTCGCATCGGCGCACGGTCGCCGCGCTGCTCCTCCGGGGGGATCAGGTTGACGGGGCGCATCAGGCCTCCAGCGCAAGTCCGTAAGAGATCGTCAGGCGGGCGGCGTCCTCAGCGTCGAGATGCGAGAGGGCCGCGGGACTGAGCGACTCGATCCCGAGGCCAAGCCCGACCTGGATCCGCTCGGCGAGACCGGGGATAGTGCTTCCTGGGCCACAGATCACGACCCGCTCGACGGGCGGCGCACCTTCCTGGGCGCCGTAGAACTCGAGTGAGACGCGCAGCTCGTCGACCAGCCGCGACGCCCCCTCGACCAGCGCCTCGCGGGCCGAGGCCGCCTCCTCGCGATCCTCGCCGAAGTCCTCGAGCGGCTCATCGAGCCCGACGTCGACCAGCCATTCGCGAGCCTCGTCGTCGGGCATCTCGAGGCGCCCGGCTACGCGGGTGACGATCTCGTCGATCCCATAGGGCGCGATGCGGGTGAAGTGGCACTGGCCGCCGCGGGCGACGGCGAGATTCGTGATGTCCCCGAGGTGGCAGTACAGAGTGGTCGTCTGAACCGATCCCTGCCCCGGATCGGGTACGCCGGCGTTCAGGGCCCGGATCATCCCGAAGGCGGACAGGTCGATCCCGACCGGGCGGAGGCCCGCCTTGTGCAGGGCGCCGAGCTGCGAGGTCACCATGTCGCGGCGGGCCGCGACCGCGAGGACGTCCATCCGGCGCTCGCCCTCGGGCCCCTTCTCACGGGCGATCACCTGGTGGTCGAGCACCGCCTGATCGAGCGGCATCGGGATGTGATCCTGAGCCTGGAAGCGAATCGCCGTGTCGAGCTCCTCGTCGTCCTCGATCAGCGGCAGGCGGATCGTGCGGACGACGACTCGCTGGTTGGCGACGCCGAGGCGAACCGACTTGCCGAGCTTGTTCTTCGAGAAGAACGACTTCAGCTCCGCGGCGAGTGCCTCGACGTCCCGGACCTCGCCCTCGGAGACGAGGCCGGGCGGCAGCGGCGCGATCGCGGTGCGGGCCACCGTGGAGGAGCCGTTCCTGCCGGCGAGCTCGGCCGCGGCGATGCTGCCGGTTTCGATCTCGAGTCCGACCGTCGTCTTGGCCTTTGAGCTTGTAGTGAACACCGGGCGTTTGGTGAATGCACCCTTGGTGAATGCACCCTTGGTGAA
This sequence comes from Solirubrobacterales bacterium, assembly GCA_036258315.1. Taxonomy (GTDB): domain Bacteria; phylum Actinomycetota; class Thermoleophilia; order Solirubrobacterales; family 70-9; genus DASSYK01. Next base: position 18,172 of record DATADX010000045.1, on the reverse strand, counting down.
TGCAGAGCTCTTGGTGAATGCGGAAGTTTTTGTGAACAGGCGGCTTGGCATCAGGTCTTGCCTCCACCGGGTTCATCGGCCGCTGAGTGCGGGGTCGCCATACCCAGGAGTGATGAACTGGTCGTTCGTCTAGCCGACGAACGAGTCGAGGTACCAGTCGAGGATCTCGTCCCCCGCCAGCAGGCCGACGACGCCGCCGAGTGCGAGGAAAGGGCCGAACGGGATCGCGCGCTTTCTCGCCTCCGAGCCGTGGCGCAGCAGGATCGCTGCGCCGACCAATGCGCCCGCGAGGATTGCCACGGCCAGGGCCGGCACGACCGCGCGCCCCAGGAACAGCCCCATCACGGCGGCGAGCTTCACGTCCCCCATCCCCATCCCCTTCGGATAGGCGAGCGCGGCGGCGAGCAGGAACCCGCCCGCGCCGGCCGCAGCCAGGAGGTGCTGGGGCACGCTGGAGGGGTCGCCGACGGCGAGGATCGCGACCGCGGCCAGTGCACCGGCGCCGAGGATCGCGTTGGGAATCACCCGCCGGTCGAGGTCGGTGAGGGTGACCGTCACCAGCAGCGCGCAGAACACGAGACCAAGCACGAGCGACCACACGTCGTCGGTCCCGAGCACGAGGACCGTCGCCGCGAACAGAACCGCCATCGCCAGCTCGGCGAGGGGGTACCGGGGTGAGATCGCCTCCCCGCAGCTGCGGCAGCGCCCGCGCAGTAGCAGCCACGAGATCACCGGCACGTTGTCGTAACCGGCGATCGTCGCACCGCACCCCGGGCAGTGGGAGCGCCCCGCGACGAACGCCTCGCCGCGGGGGACGCGGTGAGCGATCACGCTCGCGAAGCTGCCGAACAGCATTCCCCCGACGAAGGCGATGGGAGCGATTGCGGTCATTCCTTGCTTGCTTCGGCCGTGGTCATTGCGTGCTTGAGTCGTGAGCAGCGTCGGTTACGCGCTCACGGGAAGTCGAGCGTCTCGCGCTGGATGTGCCACGCCGACTGGACCGGGTCGAGGAAGTTCGGCGGCTCCTGGTAGCGCAGCCGGTCGTCGTAGTTGTAGTTCTTCGAGTAGCCGGTCTCGGAGCCGCCGCCCGAGTGGGTGCCGACCGCGCCCCTGAACTTCTGCGAGATCGCCCCGTTCACTGTCAGCGTTCCGAGCTCGCTGCCGCAGTTGTAATGGTCGACGATGAACGAGTGCTGGATCGCCAGGATCGCGGCGTCGATCCGCACGTTTCCGAGACTGCCTGAGCCGCTGCCGCTGCCGCAGTTGTTGCGGCTCGTCTGGCTCGGATACGGGTGGTAGACCCGGACGAAGTTGTTGGCGACGAGGCCGAGCAATCCGTTCCCGGACCGGATGATGTCCTCGGTGACGATGATGTCGTTCTCGGCGGCGATCGTGAGCTGGCCGGAATAGCTGCCGCTCACCCTCACATTGCCGCATTGCGAGTGGCTCGGATAGCTCGCCGTGAACGGTGAATAGGCGGTCGAGCAGGCGCTCGAGGAGCACGCGGAGTTGCCGTTCGCGACATAGAAGACCCCGCTCGCGGGGAAGGGGATCGTCGCCGAGGAGCCCGTGCCCACCTGAACGGTCATGTCCGTGCCGTTCAGGGTGATGTTGGTCTGGCACGAGCGCGTATGGGTGGGGCCCGCGATCGTCTTCAGCTTGCCGTTCGTGGGCGGCGGGGTGAGGACGGGCGCGGTCGTCACGAAGGGACCGACGAAGCTCGGGTTGCTCCCGCCGCACTCCGCGGTCCACCCCTGGGGCGGCGCGCTGACCTCGATCACGTCCGCCGCCGTGCGGCCGAACGTGGGAGTCCCGCAGATCATCAGGGCGTCGTTGGTGTGCAGCGGCCCCTTCACCTGGTCGCCGGTGATGAAATGGATCTCATTGCAGTAGGTGCCTCCGGCGTTCGGGATCGGCTGGCTGTAACGCCCCTCGCGGATGAACTTCGTGCACTGGGAGTAAGCGCCCGTCAGTGCGGCCGATGGGTTGCTGAACCCGTACGTGACCGGGTCCGAGGTCTCGAGCTGAGTGAAGTAGATGTAGTCGAGGAGGCTCGCGCGCTTGAAGGTGGCGACGATCGAGGCCTTCGTCTCGGACGAGTCGACGAATCCGGTCGAGCGAATCCGGAACGAGCCGGTGCTGGGACCGGACTGCTCGAGCATCGAGCCGACCGGGTTCGACGTGTTGCACGAGGACTGGCCCGTGGCGGGCAGCAGCTCGATCGCATAGGTCGCGTCCGTCGTCCCTGGCACGAGGCGCCGCCTCGTCGTCGAGCCCTGCTGGTTGACGGCGTTCGGGTTCGGCACCGACGTGCATCTCGCCCAGTAGCCGTTGTCGTTGTTGAGGTGGAACGAGTAGTCCGCGATCCCTGCCTGCGCAGCCGCGTAGGCGCGCTTGTCATCGAGGTCACGGCGGGTCTGATGGACGTCCCGGGTGGTTGCGGCCAGGGACACCCCGACAAGCGAGGTGACGAGAGCGATCGCTCCCATCATCGCGATCATCGTGTAGCCCTCCTCGCCGGCCAGCCTGCGCCGGATCCGGTCGAGCGCGGCGAGCATCACACGCATGGCAGGTTCACCTCCGCGCTGTCCTCGCTGGCGGGCTCGAGGCGGAGGATCGCGGCATCCGAGAGGCTGACCGCGGAATTCGGGTCCTGGGAGCTCGTGGTCGCCGGCTGGGTCGCGAACGAGACGTTCACCTGCACCGTCTTCGCGGCGTCCGCGGCGCTCAGCGGGGTCGACAGAGGCGTCGCGGAGAGCTCGCCTCCGACGTAGGCGTAGTACCTGAACACCGGCACGGTCGCGGAGGGGCTGCCGGCCGTCGCGTTGGTGACGCCCTTGAGGAGCTCGCGCGTCGAGGACGGAGTGCCCGAGAACGTCCAGGTCGGCGGCGACCCGCCCGTGGCGGGATAGACGCTCTCGGTGAGGGCGCCGTTGCTGAAGCTCACCACGTACTTGTCGGGCGTCGGGCTGACGGTCGATCCGCTCTTCGAGATGAACGCGATCGAGGACGCCGTGCTTCCAGCCAGCACCGGCGCGACGGCGGGGGCGACACAGCCCGAGTGCAGCTGATCGACGAGGCGGGTCATCAGCGGCCGCGCTCGCTGGTTGGCCGCGACCCTGCGCGCGACCCGGTCCTGGTTGTGAACCGCGACCTCGACCATCGCCAGGATCGCGCTGAGGACGATCATGAAGACCGCTATCCCCATCACCATCTCGGCCACGGTGAACCCGCGCTCGTCGCTCATGGCGGGCAGCTCCCCGGGGAGGTCCCCGAGCCCATGAAGACGTTGGTGACCGTGCCGCCGGTGAACTCGTTGACGTCGTTGAGGCTGATCAGGTTGATGTTCTTGTGCTGGTTCGTGATCGGGTCGTGGACGCAGGCCTGGTAGTCGGTGAAGGGGAGCCCGGGATCCGCGAACTGCCCGCTCAGGTTCGTCGTCAGGGTGCGCTGGAAGTCGGCGCAGTTGAGGTCCCGGAGCCTCACGGTGGCGCCCGCGGCTCGCAGGCTGCCGGTGGTGGTGCCCGTGTACACCGTCATGTGCAGCGCCGGAAGCTGAATCGTCGTTGGCGGCGCGGGACTGCCGCCGGGAGGAACGAGGGCGCTCAGGATCGCCTGCTCGCCCGGCGCCGGATCCAGCTGGTTCGGGTTGTTCGCGAGGCTGTTGGGATCGTCCCCCTCACAGGTCCCGGCGTAGATCGCGTAGTCGGAGGTGAACGGGAAGAGCTGGTCCGCCGTGATCGACGCGACCCGGGCACCCGGGGTCGGGGGAAACGCCCGAGCGGCGGTCATCCCCGTGTTGAAGGCGACGATCGAGTCGGCGCTGGAGGGTACGACGGCGCCGCCGCCGTAGGGCTTGGTGGTGAAGCTGACCACGACCGAGCCCGGGTTGTCGTACTGGAGGACCACCGTGTTGGTGCTCTCACCGACGACGCTGGTGTCGACGGGCCCCGGTGGATCGCCGTTCACGTCGACGAGTCCGCTCGCGACCCCCGCGACGTTGAGCGTGTAGTTGCCGGCCGGCAGGTTGCCGACGATGAAGCAGCCGGTCGGGCCGGTCGTCCCGGAGAACGAGGCGGCCCCGCTCCCGGTCACGGTTACGCCGGGGATTCCGAGGTTCTGCGAGTCCTCGACTGCGATCGCGAGCGCGCCGCTGTTCGCCGAGACGGATCCGTTCGGGGGCGCAACCAGCGTCGATGCGACCACCGGCGGCCGGCTGCCGATGCTCGCCCAGGTCACGGTCGAGCTGACGAGGATGTAGTCCGCCGAGGCGGTCCCCTCCTCACAGGAGGCCGTCCCGGTTGCGTCGGTCTGGAAGTCCCCCCGCGAGTTGATCGTGTACGTCACCCCGTCCTGGGTGAAGGTGCTCGTCTCGTTCAGGTTCGACAGGTCCGAGATCCTCATCCCGCGCATCCGCGACAGGTCGGCCTCGGCGAGGGTGTGAGCCTGCGCGCGGTGGCGCTCCTCGGCGCTCGATCGCGTCGCCGCGTCGAACCCCTTGAACACGCCGATGGAGACGACCACGAGCAGGATCGAGCTCACCAGTACCTCAATGAGCATCAGTCCCGATTCGTCAGTGTGAATTCGTTTAAGGGTCTTCATGCGTGACATCGGTTCACCTGGTGGAGCGCCCTCACCCCACCCCCATCGGCCACCCTCGCCGGATCTCCGATACCCAGGATTCGGTGCGATGGCCATTAGTACGAGCGAGCGCCTCGAGAAAGGCGAAGGGCGGGCCCGAGGGCCCGCCCTTCGCAGACTGCTGACTTGCGTCAGCGTCGATCCGGGTGGCTAGCCACCCCAGCCGCCCGCGGGGCAGCCGTCGTTGTCCGCGTTCGCACACGGATACGTAACCGTGCCGTTGGCGGCGCGGGTGATGCTGAACGTGTTCGGCGTGTTAGCCGAAGCGACCGTCACCGTATAGGTCTGGGCCGCGAGGTTGCCCACGGTCAGCGCGTCACCGTTGGCGCTTCCGTCACCGCCGTCGGCGCCGTTGAGAGTGTTCTCAATGGCGATCAGAGCGGCGGGAGTGGCGCCCACATAGCTGCCGCCATGGTCGGTCGCGTACGTCTCGATCGCCGTCTGCGCAGTGCGCGCAAGCGACTTGGCGTCCGCATCCCGAGCCTTATCCCTCTGGTTGAAGAATGAGGGAATCGCGATCGCGGCCAGCAGGCCGAGAATCAGCATGACGACCAGGAGCTCGACGAGGGTGAAACCCTCCTCGCGTCCCATTCGTTCACGGAGCTTCTGCAACATTTGGACCTCCTAATGTCCAACTGCAGTTGCCAGAGCCCCTAAATCGCCGTCGGTGTCGCTTGACCCCGGTGGCGGCCCGGCTGGCTCCCGCCTCTCGACGGGGCCCCGCTGGCTTTGCGTCCCCACCTCACAGTGGGTTTGCCTTTCTCACCGGGGCGCTGGCAGTTTTCCCTTACTCCGCGTCTATCGGGCCGCTGTCCGGCGGCTTGAGTCATTCCCTTAATAGTGCGGATGCCTCTGCACTCGTACTTGCGTCCACCCTTCGGGTGAAACGCGAGCGGGCGCGCTAGCGGATGTTGTCGTAGAGGCTGAAGATCGGCAGGTACATCGAGATGACGATGAACCCGACGATGCCGCCGACGAACACGATCATCACCGGCTCCAGCAGCGAGGTCAGCGCCTTCACCTTGGCGTCGACCTCGGCCTCGTAGAAGTCGGCGATCTTGCTCATCATGTGCTCGAGCTGACCGGTCTCCTCGCCGACGGCGACCATGTGGGAGACCATCGGCGGGAACAAGGCGTTCTTGCGGATCGGCGCTGCGATGCTGCCACCGCTCTTCACGGACGAGTAGACCTCGTCCATCGCGTCCTCGACCATCGCGTTGCCGGAGGTCCGCCCGGTGATCTTGATCGACTGCAGGATCGGCACTCCCGACGAGACGGTCCCCGAGAAGGTGCGCGACCATCGCGCGAGCGCGATCTTCTGGACGACGTCGCCGATGTGCCAGGGGATGCGGAGCTTCATCCGGTCCCACGTCCTCCGCCCTCGCTCGGTCTTCTTCCACTGCACGAAGGCGACGATCGAGCCGACCAGTCCAGGGATCCAGACGTACCACCAGCCGGTGATGAAGTCCGACACCCCGACCGTGATCTGGGTGAGGAAGGGCAGCTCCGCGCTCGCTCCAGGCTGCTCCGAGGCGATCTCCTCGAAGACCCCGACGAAGACCGGGACGATGAAGGCGACGACGGCAACCATGATCACGGCCGCGAGCACCATCACGAACGACGGGTACATCATCGCCGAGCGCACCTGGCGCCTCAGCGCGTCGAGCTTCTCGAAGTGGAATGCGACTCGCTCCAGGGCCTCGTCGAGCCGGCCCGAGCTCTCGCCCGAGCGGACCATCGACCGGAACAGGTTGTTGAAGACGTCGGGGCGGCGCTCCATCGCGTCGGCGAGCGAGCTGCCTGCCTCGACGTCGGCGCGGACGCTGCCGAGCGCCTCCTTGATCTGCTCGTCCTCGGTCTGGTCCTCGAGCGTGTAGAGGGAGCGGAGCATCGGCATCCCCGACGCGACGAGCGTCGCGAACTGCCGCGACACGATCGCGAGCTCGCGCATGCTGACGTGCCGGAACCGGTCCAGAAAGCTCTCGAGCTTCAGCGCCTGGCGCTGCTCGGCGACGTCGAGGACGATCAGCCCCTTCTGGCGGAGCATCTCAGTCACCTGGCCCTTGGTATCGGCCTCCATCTCTCCCCGGGAGGGGATCCCGGCGACGTCGACGGCGCGGAACGCGTAGGTCGCCATCGACTAGCCCCTGTACCCGTCCCCGGGGGAGACCGGAACCGGATCCTGCTGCCGGACGGCCGCGCCGCCGTTCTGCTGGACCGGGCCGAGGAGGCGCGTCAGCTCCTCGGGCACCGCCGCGCGCCGCTCGGCGAGATCCTGAGTGATCTTGCCCATCCGCACGAGCTGGGCGAGGTGGGCGTCCATCGTCTGCATGCCGAGCGATCCCGAGGTCTGGATCGCCGAGTAGATCTGGTGGGTCTTGCCCTCGCGGATCAGGTTGCGGATCGCCGGCGTCGGGACGAGCACCTCGCAGGCGACGACGCGGCCCGAGTCGTCCGCGGTCGGGAGCAGCTGCTGGGTGACGATTCCCTGCAGCGCGATCGAGAGCTGCATCCGAACCTGCTTCTGCTGCTCGGAGGGAAACACGTCGATGATCCGGTCGACCGTCTGTGACGTCGATTGGGTGTGGAGCGTCGCGAACACGAGGTGGCCCGTCTCGGCCGCCGTCAGGGCGGTCGACATCGTCTCGATGTCGCGCATCTCGCCGACGAGGATCACGTCGGGGTCCTCGCGGAGCGCTGACTTGAGCGCGAGCGAGAAGTCGTCCGCGTCGGCGCCGATCTCGCGCTGGTTGACGATGCACTTCTGGTGGGTGTGCAGGAACTCGATCGGGTCCTCGATCGTGAGGATGTGCTCCTCGCGTCCCTTGTTGATCACGTCGAGCATCGCCGCCAGCGAGGTGGACTTGCCGGAGCCGGTCGGCCCGGTGACGAGCACGAAACCGCGCGGCCGCCGGGTGAACTCCTCGAGCACCGGCGGCAGGCCGAGCTCGGCCAGGTTCGGGATCTCGTGCGGGATGCGGCGGAACGCGGCGCTGATCGACCCGCGCTGGAAGAAGCAGTTGACGCGGAACCGGGATACCCCGGGAACCGCGTAGGCGAGGTCGAGCTGCTTGTTCGACTCGAAGCGCTTCCGCTGGTCGTCGTTCAGCATGCTGTAGACCGTGTCGCGCGTGTCCTGCGGCAGCAGCTTGCCGTACTCCTCGAGCGGCGTGATCCGGCCGCGCACCCGGATCGCGGGCGGGAAGCCCGGGCTGAGGTGGACGTCGGAGGCGCGCTCCTCGGCCATCCGAAGCAGCACCTCCGAGAAGTCGAACTTCCTGTTGCTCCCGTTCGCTTCCATGGCTATCGCTCCATCGTCCGCGCAGGCCGCTGCCTAAACACCCAAAACTGCCTAGCTTGCGACCCGCGCGACCTCCTCGATGCTCGTCACGCCCGCCCGCACCTTGGCCAGACCCGCCTCTCTGAGCGTCAGCATCCCCTCCTCGCGCGCGGCCTTGCCGATGTCGGCCTCGGTCGCGAGGTTGACGACCATCTCCTTCAGCCTCTCGGTCATCACCATCACCGAGTAGATCCCGATTCGGCCGCGATATCCGACCTGGTGGCAGCGCGGGCAGCCAACCGGCTCGTTGGCCTCGAGGTCGGCGCCGACGCGGAACCCCGCCTCGCCCAGCGCGTGCAGCGAGATCACCGTGCGGCGCTTGCAGTGGGGGCAGAGGACCCTGGCGAGGCGCTGCGCCACGACGCAGTCGACCGCGGAGGAGGTCAGGAACGACTCGATCCCCATCTCCGTCAGACGCGTGATCGCTCCGGGGGCGTCGTTCGTATGCAGGGTCGTCAGCAGCATGTGACCCGTGAGCGCCGACTCGATCGCGATCCGCGCCGTCTCGGAGTCGCGGACCTCTCCGACCATGATCACGTCGGGGTCAGCGCGGAGAACGGAGCGAAGCCCGGTCGCGAACGTCAGCCCCGCCTTTCGGTGGACCCCGATCTGGTTGACGCCGGTGAGGCGATACTCGACCGGGTCCTCGATCGTGACGATGTTCTTGTCGACGTGGTTGAGCTCCTGGAGCGCGGCGTAGAGGGTCGTCGACTTCCCCGACCCGGTCGGACCGGTGACGAGGATCGCGCCGTAGGGTTTCCGGAACGACGTCTCGAATCGGGTGCGTTCCTCGCCGGCCATCCCGAGGTCGTCGAGCGTGCGCAGCGCCGCGGCCTCGTCGAGGATGCGTACCGACGCGCTCTCCCCGCGCTGGGTCGGCAGCGTGGTGACGCGCAGATCGACACGGCGATCCTCGATCGTCACCCCGACCCGTCCGTCCTGAGGGACCCGCTTCTCGGCGATGTCGAGCTCGCTCATGATCTTGATCCGCGAGATCACGCCGGAGACCATCCGCTTCGGGACCCGCGCGGCCTCCTGGAGGACACCGTCGATCCGGAACCGGATCCTCATCTCAGCGTCGCTCGCCTCGAAGTGGATGTCCGACGCGCCCTCGGTGACCGCCTGCCCGAGGATGCTGTTGACGAGCTTGATGACCGGCGCGTCCGCGGCGGAGGCGCGGATGTCAGTGATCTCGGTGGAGTCCTCCTCTGGCGCCTCCTCCTCCTGCTCCTCCTCCGCGATCGCGTCGGCGACGGTGCTCTGCAGCGTCACCAGCTTGCTTACCAGCGCGTCGATGTCGGTCGCGGGAGCGACCGCGACGTGGCAGGTCAGTCCGGTCGCCATCTGCACGTCGTCGAGCGCGAGCACGTTGGCGGGGTCGGCCATCGCCAGCAGCAGGGTCTGCTGATCGATGAACCCGATCGGCACGGCCTGGTGGCGGCGAGCGGCTTTGACCGAGACCATGTTCGCCGCGGCCATGTCGACCTGGTAGCTGGCGAGATCGACGAAGTCGAGCCCGTAGCGCTCGGCGATCGCGCGTGACAGGCGCTCGCTGTCGATCACCCCCTGTTCGACGAGGAGCTGCTCGGGGGCGCGGCCCGCCGTTCGCGACTGCTCGACGGCGCCGTCGACCTGCTCGCGACTCGCATAGCCGAGGTCGACGATCACATCGGTGATGAACCCGCCCGAATGGCCGCGCCGGCGCGGCGGCGTCAGCCCTCCCGGCCGGACGGCCGGGTCGGCGACGGGCGACCGAGGCTGCGGGGTCGGCGGGCTCGCCGGCGCCTGCTGCACCGGGGGAGGCGCCGCGGGGGGAGCCGGTGCCGGGGGAGCCGGTCCCGGGGGAGCCGGTCCCGGGGGCACCGGACCCGCGGGCCCCGGAGCGGCCGGCGCCAGCGGATCCGCTCCGTTCGTCGTGACGGGTCCGTCGGGCGGTGCATCCGGGCCCGGAACGGGCCGCAGATACTCGGGTAGCTCCCGCGGGGTCACCGCGGCCTACCCCGGGTAGTACGGAACGTTGTCTTTGCCCGAGTAGAGCGCGTCGTCCACGGCCTGGACGACGCTCTGAGAGTTACGGAACCCGTAGCTGACCAGCGCCTGCGGCACCGACCCGCTGATCCGGCGGGGCCTGATCACGACCAGCGCCGGTACGCGGTTGACGCCGACCCCCTGGGTGATACGCGAGTAGCGAGCGACCCGCTTCGCCCGTGCGATGAACACCGACAGCCCCGACCTCCCCGACAGGGACTCGACGGAACCGCGGACGAGCCGATCGTCGGTGGCTCCGCCCCTGACGATCAGCAGCGCGATCGCGTCGCCGCCCCTCCACGCCCTGACGACGGGAGCCGGCAGCCCCGGACCTGGCTTCAGTGCCTCGGGGGTGACGGTGGTCGCCGGAGCGACGGCGCCGGTTGTCGCCGGAGCGACGGTTCCGGTCGACGTCGGCACCGAAGCCGTCGCCGAGCCGGCGCTCTCACCGTTCACGGACACGTCAACGCCCACCTCGGTCGTCCCGGCGGAGGCGGGGCTGACCGCGGGACCGCCCGGCACGGACTCCGGGGGCAGCGCGGCGGACTCGCCGCCGCCCTTCATGCTCATCAGCATGAACGCCGCCACCAGTCCGAGGCCGGCGATCAGGCCGATCTGGACCTTCTTGTTCTCGTTCAGTGCTTTTCTCATCCTTAATCCCAGTGGCGTGACCCCGTCCGGGGCACAGTCAGTAATTCGGCCAGGTCGGGTGAAACTTGAGCCAGGGGTGCTCAGGCGCTGGACGCCCGGCTGGGCTCGGCGCCGTCGCCGTTCTCCATCAGCTGCTCGATCCCGCTTGCGCGCTGGCCGTCGGCGGCGAGCATCAGCTTGAAGTCGTGGGGGCTCGAGGCCGTCTGCATCGCGACCTCCTCTGAGATCTGTCCCTCGGTGACGTAGCCGAGCAGCGCCTGGTCGAAGGTCTGCATCCCGTAGTAGTCGCCCTCGGCGATCACCTCGCTGATCCGCCCCGTCTCCTCGGGGTTGATGATCAGGTCCTGGACGCGGCCGGTCGCCACCATCACCTCCGATACGGCGATCCTGCCCTCCCGATCGGAGCGCGGAACGAGCCGCTGTGAGATCGCTCCCTTCAGGGTCGCCGACAGCATCACCCTCGCCTGCTGCTGGAGGTGCGGCGGGAAGAAGTCGATGATCCGGTTGATCGTCTCGGTCGCGTCGAGCGTGTGCAGCGTCGAGAGCACGAGGTGGCCGGTCTCGGCGGCCGACAGCGCTGTCCGGACCGTCTCCTCGTCGCGCATCTCCCCGATCAGGATCACGTCAGGGTCCTGGCGGAGGACCCGGCGCATCGCCTGCCCAAAGCTCGTCGTGTCCGAGCCCACCTCGCGCTGGTTGATGATCGACATCTTGTCGTGGTGCAGGTACTCGATCGGGTCCTCGAGGGTGACGACGTGGCGCGCCTTGGTCGAGTTGATCTGGTCGATCATCGCCGCCAGCGTCGTCGACTTGCCCGACCCCGTGGTCCCCGTCAGGAGGATGATCCCGCGCGGCTCGTCGGCGAGCCGCTTCACGACCTGCGGAAGGCCGAGCTCGTCGATCGTCCGCACCGCGTAAGGGATCGCCCGGAGCGCGATCGAGACGGCGCCGCGCTGCTTGTAGGCAGCGACGCGGAACCGGGAGACGTCGGGGATCTCGTATGAGAAGTCGACCTCGCCGGTCGCCTCGAACTCGGTCAGGTGACTCTCGTCGGCGATCTGATGCAGCGCCTTCTCCGTCTCCTGGGCGGTCAGGTCATCCATTCCCTGCAGCGCCCAGAGGTCGCCGTGCACACGCGCGACGGGCGGTGAGTCCACCTTGACGTGGAGGTCGGAGCCCTCACGCTCGACCATGTAGGTCAACGCCTGATCGATGTCGAACGCCATCAGACGCCCTATCGGGCGCCGGGGCTGGCGCCTTTAGGCCGGGATCAGGGCCTGATCTCTTCGATCACCTCGTAGACGCCCTCGAGCGGGATGTCGTGGACCGACTTCGCCATCGCGTCCTGGCGCTTCAGCTCCTCCTCGTCTTCGCCGCGCACCCTCTCGCGATCGCTCGGGTCGCCGTCGAAGATGCCGAACGAGATGATCTCGTCGGGGTCCTTGAGGTTGCGCGCGTGGTAGATCGCGATGGTGCCCTCGGGCAGCTCGTTCTTGAACTCGTCGCCACTCGGCCCCCATGCCTCACGGAACTCCTCCCACCGCTCGGGCTTCAGGCGACGCCCACTGAAGAAGACCAGCATCTGAACTCCTCTCTTCGTTGCCGGGACAGCCCGACTGTATGCCCGCCGGCGTTCGAGGGGAAGGCGCTAGTCGAAGATGATCACCGCCGCCGTCGCGATGCCGAGGATGGCGCCGCTTACCGTGAGGATGTCGAGCAGCGGGTCGGACGGGAGCGCGTAGCGGCCCTCCTCCAGCGAGCGCTCGACCGCGCGGGCGCGAAGCGTCCCGTAGACGATCAGCGCGACGCCGTAGAGAGCGAAGCCGACGCCGATCACGCTGTAGGGCCAGCGCGTCGCCGAGGGGTCGAGCTCGGGGACGATCCGGCCGACGCCGAGGGCGACCGCGAGCGCGGTCAGGCCGGTCCGCCACCAGGCCAGCTCGGTGCGCTCGCTCGCGAGCCGGGTGCGGCGCGAGGCGTCGCGAAGCTCGCTGTCCTGAAGCTCGCGGTCCTCTGGGTCGGTCGCCGCCGCGATTCCTACGCCACCTCGCGGAGCTTCTGGGCCTCCGCGAGGGACTGCAGCTTCTTCAGCGACTGGTTCTCGATCTGGCGGATCCGCTCGCGGGTGACGTTGAAGGTGCGGCCGACCTCGTCCAGGGTGCGGGGGTGCTCGCCGCCGAGCCCGTAGCGGAGCTCGAGCACGCGGCGCTCGCGGTAGGAGAGGTTCTCGAGGGCCTCCTTCAGGGCCTCCTTGGTGAGCAGCTCGGCGGCGCGTTCGAAGGGCGACTCGGCGCGCTCGTCGGCGATGAACTGGCCGAACTCCGACTCCTCCTCGTCGCCGACCGGCTTCTCCAGCGAGACCGGAGCCTGCGCGGAGCGCTTGATCGAGTCGACCTCCTCGGGCTCGATCCCGGTCACCTCGGCGATCTCGTCCGGGGTGGGCTCGCGGCCGAGCTCGGTGACGAGCTTGCGCTCTGCGCGCCCGATCTTGTTCAGCTTCTCGACGACGTGGACGGGGATCCGGATCGTGCGGGCCTTGTCGGCGAGGGCCCGTGCGATCGCCTGGCGGATCCACCAGGTCGCGTAGGTCGAGAACTTGAAGCCCTTGCGGTAGTCGAACTTCTCCGCGGCGCGGACGAGGCCGAGGGTTCCCTCCTGGATCAGGTCGAGGAACGGCAGGCCCTGGTTGCGGTAGTTCTTGGCGATCGAGACGACGAGGCGCAGGTTGGACTCGACCATCTTCTGCTTCGCGTCGAGGTCGCCGCGCTCGATCCGCTTCGCGAGCTCGACCTCCTCGGCGGCGGTCAGGAGGCGGACCTTGCCGATGTCCTTGAGGAAGAGCTGCAGGGAATCGGTGGTCATGTCCGGCTTCAGGTCGAGCGTCGCCTTCTTCTTGCGACCTCCCCGCTTGCCGTCCGAGCGCTCGGCGTCGGCGGATGCCTTCTGAGCCGGATCGACGTCCTCGACCAGCTCGATCCCCGACTTCTCGAGGTGCCCGTAGAGGTCCTCGACGTCGGACTCGTCCAGCTCGACCTCGGAGACCGCCGAGGCGACGTCACCGAAGGTGAGGACGCCGAGCTGCTGCCCCTTCGTGACCAAAGTCTTTACTTCTTCGAGTTCCTGCAGTTCCGCAACTAGCATCCGCTTTAGCTCTTCCTTCCGTGGTGTCTCAGAATTTCCTGGCCGCTACGCGTCTGGTACCCACTTCTGGGACTTCTGATCTCACTTTCGACCGCCTGCTCCAAACCTTTACCTTGCCTCTCTCGAGCCCACAAAAACGCGGACCGGGCGGTCCCGAATCCGCATCTGAGCCGGCATCAAGGGGCAACGCGCCACCCTATGTGAGCGTTCAAACGTCTGTTCCCATCCTAGTCGCTATACATTTTGAAGTCAATCGCGGGGCGGGGGCCGCAACCCGCCTCCGGATGGGAAAAACAGCCCATTCGCCGGAAAGTTCCGTCGGCCCTTCCGAATACACCCTGCTCGGCGATCGTTACGGATGAGGCTCTTGCCGACGAGCCGGAAGCGGGAGCCCGAGGCGCCCTGGCGTCATCCCTGGGTGCGCGGCTTCTGGAATCGCGCCTACAAGGAGAACATCACCGGCCTCGCCGGGATGGTCGCCTACAACCTGATGCTCGCGATCTTCCCGTTCGCGCTGCTCGTCCTCTTCGTGTTCGGTCAGGTCGTGAACAGCGACCAGATCGAGCAGAGCGTGATCATGGACCTGCAGCGGCTCTTCCCGAACGTCGAGCAGGACGCCCTCGCCAACGCGATCGACAGGGTCCGGTCGAGCTCGACCACGATCGGGGTCGCCGCGATCGTCGGCGGAATCTGGATCGGGGCCTCGTTCTGGGGCGCGATGGACACCGCCTTCTGCCGCATCTACCACGTCGAGTGCCGCAGCTGGGTCGCCCAGAAGCGGTTCGCGCTTGTGATGCTCGTGGCGCTGACGCTGCTGTTGGCCGCGAGCGTCGCGGTGCCGACGATCGAGAGCGCGGTTCTCGCCGGCACCGACGACCTGCCGTGGGGGCTGAACGACTTCGGTCCCGTCCGGACGGGCGTCGTCGTCGTGGGCGGCTTCATCGCCACCTTCGTGATCGTCAGCGCGATCTACTGGGCGGTCCCGAAGGGGCACATGCCGTGGGGCTCCGTCTGGCCCGGGGCACTCTTCTTCAGCACCGCGGTCGGGATCGCCAACTACGCCTTCCCGCTCTACCTGACCTCGGTCTCCGACCTGAACCGGGTCGGCGGCACGATCGGCTTCGTCCTCGTCGCCCTGATCTGGTTCTACGCGGTCAGCCTCGGGCTGCTCGCCGGCGCGGTGATCAACTCGCTTCGCCATGAACACGACGACACGGGCACGCTCCCGACGGAGGGGTGAGCGGCGTGCACTCTCGTCCCCGGACCGCCGGGCTGACGGTTCGCGTGTTGCCGGACCCCGAGCGGGGGCCGGTCACCGCGAACGGCCCGCTCCGCTCGGTCCAGGAGGCGGAGATCGAAACCGACCCGGCGATCCTCGACGAGCTCTGGCGAGCCGAGACGCTCGAGCGGCTGGCGCGGGGCTACTGGCGCTACCTGCACCGGATCTCCCTGCGGCTCCTGCGCGTCGTCTATGCCCGTTCGTCCCGCTCGATCGTCCTCGTCTCGGAGCGGCTCGAGCTGCTCCGCTTCCGAGCGCCTCGCTTCGACACGGGCCCGGGCTTCGGCCGGGTGACGTGGCCGATCGAGCGCGGCGTGCTCGTCGCTCCCGGCGGCCGCGGGCGGGGCTATCTGAGCTTCGATGCGCGGCGGATCGATGCAGCGCCGGGCGGCAAGCCCCGGGTCCGGGTCCGCGCGGTTGTCGCGAACTTCTATCCGCTTCTCCGCGGCACCGGCTGGTTCGCCCGCGTTGGCGCCCTCATCTACGCCCAGACTCAACTCAGGATCCACGTCCTCGTCACGCGCGGCTACCTGCGCTCTCTCGAGCGCGACGACCTGCCGCCGCTGCGGCCGGGGCGCGAAGGCGCCTACCGCGAGAGCGCACCCTAGGACGCCGCTGCCTTCTCTGCCTCGGCGGCCGCGCGGCGCATCGCTTCGCCGATCGCCGTGCGCTCGACGTCGAACAGCTCCATGCCCGACGGGTCGCGGACGATCGTCTCGACCGACAGGCCCTCGACGAGCGGGCGCGCCACGCCGGCGTCGACGGGCGTGATCAGCCCGATCCAGAGCGAGGAGAGGTAGGGAGTCAGCAGCGGGACGCCGATCTTCGGCGGAGGCCGCTTCCCGAGCGCCGTGGCGAGAAGGTCCATCATCCCGCCGTAGGTCGTCACGTCGGGCCCGCCGATCTCGATCACGCGGCCCCGGGCCGCGTCCATCCCGGCGGCATGAGCGAGGTAGGCGACCACGTCGCGGATCGCGATCGGCTGGGTCCTCGTCGTCACCCAGCGCGGGGTCACCATCACCGGCAGCCGCTTGACGAGGTGGTAGACGGTGCGAAACGACTCGCTGCCGCCGCCGATCACTGCAGCGGCCCGCATGTAGGTGACGGGGATCCCTGTGGAGGCGAGATAGCCCGCGGTCGCGTGACGGCTCTCGAGGTGCTTCGAGCCTGCGTCGGCCAACCCGCCCAGGTAGATGATCCGATCCACCCCGGCCTCGGCGGCGGCGGTCGCGAAGCTCTCCGCACCGCTGCGGTCACGCTCGGCGAAGTCCCGGTCGCCCCCCCGCCCCATCGAATGAACCAGGTAGTACGCGCACCTGATGCCCTGCAGGGGTTCGCCGAGGGTGCTCGGCCTGAGCACGTCCCCCGGAACGACTCCGCACCCCGCCTCTGCGAGGTCCCTCGCGTTGCCGGGGCTGCGGGCCATCACGCGAGGGGCGGCCCCCTGACGCGCGAGCTCGAGCGAGAGCAACCTTCCGACGTAACCGGTGGCGCCGGCGACGAGCACCCGCCCCGGCTGTCGGGACTCAGCCGTAGCGGCCGCCGGTTACCTCGCGCAGCTTCGGGCGGTCGTGGGTGGCCTGGACCTTCCGGATCGTGCCGGAGTGCGAGCGCATCACCAGGGACTCGGTCGTGGCGTGGCCGTCGTCGAGATAGCGGACGCCGTCGAGCAAGTCGCCGTCGGTGACGCCGGTGGCGGCGAAGAAGGCGTCGTGGCCGCCGACGAGGTCGTCGGTGTCGAGGACGCGGTCGATCTCGTAGCCGGCGTCCTCGGCGGCCTTCCGCTCGTCGTCGTCGCGGGGCCATAGGCGGCCGAGAATGCGGCCGCCGAGGCACTTGATCGCGGCCGCGGAGAGGACGCCCTCGGGCGTGCCCCCGACCCCCCAGAGCAGGTCGATCCCGGTGTTGGGGCTGACGGCGAACAGGGCCGCGGCGACATCGCCGTCGCTGATGAAGCGGATGCTGGCGCCGACCCCGCGAAGCGCCGCGACGGCCTCCTCGTGGCGCGGGCGGTCAAGCATGATCACGGTCACGTCCCCCGGCTCGCCGCCCTTGCGCTCCGCGATCTTGCGGACCACGTCCTCGAGCGGCTCCTCGAGGCTGATCAGGTCGGCGGCGCGCGGCCCGGTGGCGATCTTCTCCATGTAGACACAGGGGCCGGGATCGAACATCGTCCCCCGTGGCGAGAGGGCGATCACCGACAGCGCCGATGGCATCCCGCGCGCGGTCAGCGTGGTGCCCTCGAGCGGATCGACCGCGATGTCGACCACGGGCGGGCTGCCGTCGCCGATCTGCTCGCCGTTGTAGAGCATCGGCGCCTCGTCCTTCTCGCCCTCGCCGATCACGACCAATCCGTCCATCGGCACCGTGTCGAGCATCAGCCGCATCGCATCGACGGCGGCGCCGTCGGCGCTCTCCTTCTCCCCGCGCCCGACCCAGCGGCCGGCGGCGAGCGCCCCCGCCTCGGTGACGCGGACGAGCTCCAGCGCGAGGTTGCGATCCGGCGTCGCGCCGGAGCGGACGTCGTGCGAGATCACATGCGTGTCGGAAGCGTCGGCCACCGACCTACAGGCTAAGCGACTGCCAGGCCGCTCACTATCGGAGCGGAGGCGAAGCCGGAGCGACTTATGTCTGCGGCCGCTCGCAGTCGCGACATGATGGCGAAGCCGTGGTCCAGGGACCTAGAAGGTCGCCGGCGGCTTTCGCCGCGCGCCGCCGCCGCTCTCGACGGCGCGGAGGCCGCCGGAGATGGCGATCCCGAGCGAGGCCAGGATCGCGATGAAGTAGCCGTAGGAAAGGCTCACCTCGAGGCCGGCGTTCGGCGTGTCGATGAAGCCGTTGTAGGCGATCAGCACGAACGCGGTCAGCCCGACGATCGCCGTCAGCTCCCCGCGCGGCCACGACAGCTTGTGCCCGCGCACGAGGATGTAGGCGAGGATCAGCGGCGCCGCGGCCGCGGCGATCAGCAGCCAGCGCAGGATCGGGAAGGTCTCGAAGCCGGTGCAGCTGTCGTCGCCCACCCCGCAGACCCAGTTCTCGGACTCGGTGCCGCGTTCGACGACGTCCGGGTCGGTCGCGAGCGAGTACCACTC
>DATADX010000044.1:0-35551 GCA_036258315.1 Solirubrobacterales bacterium | reverse complement strand
CTCGCGCCGCCGGTGGCGCTCCGCGACGACCAGCGCCGTCAGCATCTTCGTCAGGCTCGCGATCGGGCGCTCGGCGGCCGGCTCCCGGGCCCAGAGGACCTCGCCGGTGTCGACGTCGAACAGCAGCCCCGCGGCGGGCGGCCGCTTCAGGCGCGGTCGGACGGGATACGGTGGCGCGGCAACCTCGACCGCGTACGGGCCCGTTCCCGGCGGCGCGGACAGGTTCGAGGCGATCGCCGCGAGCGCCTCCCGCTTCGCGTGTCGGTGCTCGCCTTGGACCGCCGTCGAGGCCGTCTCCGAATCGTCGCCGGAGGCGGGCCCGTCCTCGTCCGGCCACAGCAGCACGGCCCCGGCCGCCGCCCAGGCGAGGCAGAACGCGAGCGCGAGCGCGACCAGGCGCTTATTCATCGGGAGGTGGGTTGCGGATCGCGCCGATCAGCCCGGCGAGGAGCATGCCCACGATCACGAGCGAGACCACCGTCAGGAAGTTGAAGCCCGACTCGACCGCGGCGGAGATCGTCAGCAGCGCGAACAGGGTGCAGAATGCGATCCCGAAGCCGAGCAGCGCGCTCCGCGTGCCCCGGTCCACTCAGCGCCCTAGTAGGCCGGCAACGGCGGCTCGGGCTCCCGCCGTTTGTTCGCGAGCAGCTTGACCGTCGCCAGCCCGAAGATGAAGCCGCCGACGTGCGCGAAGTAGGCGATCCCCTCCCCGCCGCCGACCTCCGGCGCGGCCACCTGACCGAGCGCCGGGACGAATTGGAGGACGAACCAGATCGCGAGCAGGACCAGGGCCGGCACCTCGACCAGCGTCACGAAGAAGATGATGAAGATCAGGGTCAGTACGCGTGCCGCCGGATGTAACAGCGCGTAGGCGCCGAGCACCCCTGCGACGGCGCCGCTCGCGCCGATCGTGGGCACGGTCGAGCTCGGGTCGAGCGCCGCCTGCGAATAGACGGCGACGATGCCGGCGGCGAGGTAGAAGAGGGTGAACTTGACCCGCCCCATCGAGTCCTCGATGTTGTTCCCGAACACCCAGAGGAACAGCATGTTTCCCGCGATGTGGAGGATGCCGCCGTGCATGAACATCGAGGTGAACAGGGTCACGTACCAGGGCGCCTGATCGAGCGGGATCGGCCGTGCGCCGGCGCTCTGCTGGCCCCGCTCGACCGCCTGAACGTACTCGGGTGTCCCCGGACAGACGACGCCGGCCTCGTACTGACCGGTCGCGCTTGGCTGCCCGACGGCGCCGAGCGCGCAGTCGCGCTCCTGGCCCGGATGCGTGATCCGGTAGGGGATCGCCCCATATTCGAGCGACGTCTGGTCGATGCTGCCGAGGTTCAGCTCCTGCTCCAGTTGCTGATCGACCGGGTAGGTCCACTGCCAGATGAAGACCGCGATGTTGATGACGATGAAGGCGACGGTGACCACCGGGAAGCGGTCCGTCGGGATGTTGTCCTTGAGCGGCAGCATCCTCGCGAGCGGCCTAGCCTAGTCGCCGCCCTAAGCAGGGTTGCGCCGGCAGAGGCGGTCGACGATCCAGCGCGGTGCCAGCTCGAGCTCCAGCTCTGCGCTCATCACCGCCGTGGCGAACGCGATCCCCTCGTCCGTGAGGCGGCCGTCCGGGGAGTCCTCCGGGTCGTCGCGGACGAAGATCGAGATCAGCCGGGTCGTCGCCCCGCCTCCGTAGCTCGTCGCGACCGCGATCCCGGCGAAGTGGCGCACCTGGCCGCTCGTGCCGTCGTCGAAGCGCGCCAGGAACCCCTTGCCGCGGATCAGGTTGCGCCCGCCGCGGGCGAGGTCGCCGTAGGCGCGCGGGCCCTCGCGGATCCCGGCCGCCCGCCTGCCGAGCTCGCGCAGGAACCCGCCCGCGTCGGTCTCGCGTTCGGCGAGGCTCGCGGCGACTCCGGCGAGCTCGCGGCAGGCACTGCCGGTGTAGTCGGCGCGGAGCAGCGGGGCCTCCCCGGCGACTGCTCCCCCTTCGTCCTCCGCCCACGGCTCCCAGTACCAGACGGCTACGGCCCCGCCCGCGAGCACCAGCGCCGCGACTAGGCCGAGAAGGATCCTCACGGCCCCCAGCCTAGGCCGCTACCGACGCAGCCGGTGGCCGGCGATCTCGTTGCGCCGCGCGGGCAGCCGGGCCGAGCGCGGGGCGGGCAGCGCATCACCGGCGCCGGCGGCCGCGACGGCGCCGCTCTTCGTCCATCGCACCCGCAGCGGCTCGTTCTGCAGCAGGGCATCCCAGGTCGGCACGTCGATGTTCCCCGTCTGCGGCAGCAGCCGCGCGCTCTGGAAGGCGAGCACCGCCGACCGCGTCGGCGCCTCGAAGTAGCCGCTGATGGGGGTGTAGTTGCCGCCCCCGGCGAGCAGCTGCTGGGCCCAGGCGACGAGGTCGCCCTTCGACCCCTGGCGAAGCAGCGGATAGCTGTTGTAGGGGAGGTAGCCCGCGATCGCGCTGACGTTGCCCCCGACAGCCTTCCACTGGCGCTTGCCGGCATGCTGCCAGGACCACCAGCTGACCCCCGCCATCCCGGTCGAGAGGGCGAGCCGCCTGAAGCGCCGCACCGACCTCGGGCTCGGGTTCAGGTAGACCTGCCCGATCGGCAGGATCTCGCGCCCGTAGGCGCGGTTGAAGACGTACGTGTGCGTGAACGCCTCGTCGACGCTCTCGCCGATCGTCTTCCAGTAGAGCTGCGGGAGGTTGTACTGGGCGCCGCCCGGACCGAGGAAGACCGAGTACGGGAAGGCCGGGTGGTAGTCGACGTACGGGAACGCGGCCAGCGCGACCGCGAACTCGGGCCCGATCAGGTTGCGAAGCCGCAGCATGTAGGTCGAGGCCTGCGGATAGCGGCCCTCGTAGTGACCCTCGGCGTCGATCACGAGGCAGTCCGCTCCGCGCGCCACTGCCGCGGCGCCGACGTTCGCCTCGGCCTTCGGCTTCCTCCCGTACACGAACTGCCAGCCACACACGTCGAGCCCGCGCGCCTTGAGCGCGGCGACCAGCGAGGCGGAGAACTGCGACCAGTACCGCCCGGCGTCTCCCGACTTGATCAGCACCGTCTCGATCCCGCGCCGCCTCGCCTTCGCGGCGATCGCGTTGACGTTGCCGCGCTGAGCCTTGCTCACGTACCAGATCCACATCCCGTCGCCGGCGAGCGGGCTCGTCGCGGCGGTCGGAGGAGACGGCTGCGGATCGGTCGCCTGCGAGCGGGCCTGATCCGCCGGGCCCAGGACAAGGATCGCCAGCGTCGCGGCCGCGCAGCACGCGGCCGCGACGGCTCGGGTGCGTGCCGCGGCCATCGTCATCAGCGTACGAACG
Source organism: Solirubrobacterales bacterium (assembly GCA_036258315.1). Lineage (GTDB taxonomy): Bacteria > Actinomycetota > Thermoleophilia > Solirubrobacterales > 70-9 > DASSYK01. Next base: position 32,235 of record DATADX010000044.1, on the reverse strand, counting down.
CCAAAACACGCGTCCGCAGGAAAAGGTGCACCGCTGGGTCAGCCCCGCTCCGCCCGGCGCTTGACCGCATCGAGCAGCCGCTTGACCACGACCACGTGCCCGCGGGTGCCGATCACGAGGGTCCGGTAGACGCTGCCCTTCATCCCCGGGAAGTCGGCGCGCGTCTCAGCCCGCAGCAGGGTCTGCTCGTCCTTCGTCGGCTCGACGCTGAAGAGGAGGCCGTATCGTGCGAAGCGGTGCTGCCCCTCGAGGGCGAGCACTGCGGGCTCGACGACCCGGGCGACGACGAAGCCGGGGAAGGTCGAGCCGATCTCCCCCGCCTCGCCAGAGGACTCGGTCTCGGAGCAGCCGAGGGCCCGCGCCACGCGCTTCGTCACCGCGCCCGAGAATGCCTTCGGGACCGTCTCCAGGAGCGCGTCCCAGACCTTCTCCTGCGGCGCGAGGACCAGCATCCCGTGCTCGTCGACCACGGGAATGTCCTCGAGGGGGAGATCGATCGTGCGCTGCATCGCTCCCCTCGGCGGGCGCTGCCTCAGCCGGCCGCGGCCTGGCTCTCGAGCGCCTCGCGGGCGCTCTCGTCGGCGTGGTAGCTCGAGCGCACGAGCGGCCCCGACGCCACCGACTCGAAGCCGATCTCCCGCGCCTCCCGCTCCAGCGCCTCGAACTCCTCGGGATGCCAATAGCGCGCGATGGGCAGGTGGTTCTCGGTCGGCCGCAGGTACTGGCCCACGGTGAGCACCTGGACGCCGTGCTCGCGCAGGATCCCGAATGCCTCGACCATCTCGTCGAACTCCTCGCCGAGACCGACCATTAGGCCCGACTTGGTGACGACCTCGTCCCCGCCCATCTCCTTCGCCATCCCGAGCACCCGCGCCGAGCGCATGAAGTCCGAGCCGCGCCGCGCGATCGGATAGAGCCGCGGAACGGTCTCGACGTTGTGGTTGAAGACGTCCGGATGCTCGTGGACCACCTTGGCGAGCGGCATCTCGGCGCCACGGAAATCGGGCGTGAGCAGCTCCACCTTGCAACTTGGGGCGAGCCGCCGGATGGAGCGGATCACGCCGACGAAGGCGCCAGCGCCGTAGTCGGGCAGGTCATCGCGGTCGACGGAGGTGACGACGGCGTGGGTCAGCCCCATCTTTTTCACCTGGTTCGCGACGCGGAGCGGCTCGAGCGGGTCGTTCCAGGTCGGCTTGCCCGTCTGCACGTTGCAGAACCCGCAGCGGCGAGTGCAGACGTCGCCGAGGATCATGAAGGTCGCGGTGCCGCGCTCCCAGCACTCGCCGACGTTCGGGCAGTTCGCCTCCTCGCAGACGGTGTGCAGGTTGTCCTCGGCGATCGTCTTCTTGAGCCGCCGGTAGTTGGTCCCGCCGGGGGCGGGGACCTTGAGCCACGACGGCTTGCGGGACCGGAAGGCGACCTTTCCAGCCCCATCCTGTGCCGCGCCGCCGGGGTTGGCGCGCGACCGGGTAACGTGCAGGCGCTCCTCGATGGCGGAGGTCTCGGTGCTCATCCCACCTACCGTACCGGCGCCGCCGCCTCGGCCGCCGCAGCCCGCTCGTCGATCCGCTCGACGAGCTGGGAGTGCTCGGTGGCCACGGCGTCGCGCTCGTAGATCGTCGCGAAGCGCTCGGTGACGACGTCCATCACCGCGTCCATGTCCTGCTCCGCGCCGAGCTCGCGGCACATCGAGGTCATCCGGCATCCCTCGATCCCGCAGGGAACGATCCATTCGAACGGCTGCAGGTCGTTGTTGACGTTGACCGCGAAGCCGTGGGTGGTGATGCCGCGGCTGATATGGACCCCGATCGAGCCGATCTTGCGCGCCGAACCCGGAGCCGGGTCGGCGCTCGGCGCAGCCCCGGCGGTCCAAACCCCGGTCAGGCCGTCGAGGAGCTGCGCCTCAACGCCCGCGTCGCCCAGCGAGGCGATCATCATCCGCTCCATCCGCTCGACGTACTCGCGGACGTCGTCGCCGTAGGCGCGCAGTGAGACGATCGGATAGCCGACCAGCTGCCCCGGGCCGTGGTAGGTGACGGCGCCACCCCGGTCCGTGTCGGCGACCTCGATCCCCTGCCGCCGGTACCAGTCCTCGCCCATCGCGAGCTCCTCGGGCCGGGAGCGGCGCCCCTTGGTGTAGACCGGCGGATGCTCGAGCAGCAGCAGCACGTCCGGGGTCGAGCCCGTGTGCCGGGCGGCCTCGAGCCGCCTCTGCAGGCCACGGGCCTCCTCGTACGGGACCTCGCCGAGCCGAACGCACCAGAGCTCTTCGCTCATGCACTGAGTCTCGCAGGCGCGCGGTCCCGCCCGCCGGCGTGGCCGAGCCGCTCGCGGGCCAGGGTGCGAGCGGTCCCGAGTGGGGTGTCGCCGCGACGCGCCGCCTCGGCGAGGACCGCCTCGACGACCGGCCCGATTCCGTCGACCAGCTCGTCGACGCGGTGCTGGTCGAGCCCGTGCAGCTCGCCGTAGACGTTGATCAGCCCGCCCGCGTTGGCGATGAAGTCGGGCGCGTAGACGATCTCCCGGGAGTGCAGCCGCTCGGCGAGCGTGTCGTCTGCCAGCACGTTGTTGGCCGAGCCGCAGACGATCCCGCAGCGCAGAGCCTCGACGTTGCCGTCGTGGACCGCGCCTCCGAGGGCGCAGGGCGCCAGCACGTCGCACTGGACCTCGGCCGCACGATCCGCGTGGACCCAGCGCGCCCCGAGGCGGCGGGCGTCCTGCCGCCTATCCGGGTCGATGTCGGTGACGGTCAGCTCCGCCCCGGCGGCGGCGAGCCGCTCCGACAGGTCCAGCCCGACGTGGCCGAGCCCGACCACGCATACGCGGCGGCGGGCCGGATCGGGGTCGCCGTAGCGATGTGCGAGGCAGGCCCGGATCGCCGCTTCGACGCCGCGTGCGGTCAGCGGACCGGGGTCGCCGCGCCCGCCCAGCTCGGCCGGCAGCCCGACGACGTGCTCGGTCCGTTCGGCGACGAGCGCCATGTCGGCGCTGGAGGTCCCGACGTCCTCCGCGGTGATGTAGCGGCCCTCCAGCTCCCCGACGGCGTCGCCGAGGTCCAGCATCAGCTCTCGGCGGCGCCCGCCCGCGATCTCGCCCTCGGCGCAGATCACGCATTTTCCTCCGCCGAGGTCGAGGCCGGCCGCGGCGGCCTTCAGCGTCATCGCGGATGCGAGCCGCAGCGCGTCGGCGACGCCATCCCCGGGGGTCGTGTAGTGCCACAGCCTCGCCCCGCCGAGCGCCGGCCCCAGCCGGGTGGAGTGGACGGCGATGATCACGTAGAGGCCGGTGCGCTCGCCGCGGCGGACGTGGAGCTCCTCGTGCTCGAGCGCCATCATGGCTCCGCCCTCCAGCCCTCGAGGCCGGACTTGATGTCCGCGAGGAAACGAGCTGCCTCGGCGCCGTCGAGCGCCCGGTGGTCCCAGGACATGCACAGGTAGCTCATCGGCCGGACCGCGATCGCCTCGCCGTCCGCCTGGTCGACCACGACGGGCCGGCGCACGATCGCCTCGAGGTCGAGGATCGCGACCTGCGGCTGGTTGATGATCGGCGTCGCCAGGACGGCGCCGAACTGGCCCGGATTGGTGATCGTGAAGGTGCCGCCGTGGACGTCATCGGGCTCCAGGGCACCGATGCGCGCCCGCTCGGCGACGTCGGCGATCGCCGCCGCCATCCCCTCGAGACTGAGCCGCTGCGCCTTCGGGACCACCGGCACGATCAGTCCCTGGTCGAGCGCGACCGCGATCCCGAGGTTGACGTCCTCGTGGTAGACGATCTCGTCGCCGTCGAGCGAGGCGTTCAGGGCCGGGTGGCGTTGCAGCGCCGCCACCGTCGCCGTCGCGACGAAGGCGAGGTAGGTGAGCGGCACGCCGCGCCGGCGCATCTCCTCCTTGAGCCGCTTCCGCGCCGCCGCGACGCGGTGGAAGTCCGCCTCGACGATCGTCGTGCAGTGTGCCGCGGTGCGCCGGCTCTCCAGCATGTGCTCGGCGATGCTCTTCCGCATCGGCGTCATCGGCTCGCGCCGCTCGGCCGGCGGGGCGCCGGCACCTCTCTCGGCGGGCACGGTGGGGGCGCCGTTGGCGGCCGGGGCCGGTTCCGGCCGGTATGGCGACTCCGTGTGAAGGGTCGGCTGCGCAGGAGCGGCTTCGGCCCCGTCGCCGGCCTCGACCCGGGCGAGCACGTCCCGCTTCCGGACGCGACCGCCGACTCCGGTCCCCTCGACGCTGTCGAGGTCGACCCCGTGCTCCTCGGCGATCCGCCGCACGACCGGCGAGTAGAACCGGGAGCGGTCGGGCTCGCCCTCCGCGGGCTCGGCCTTCGCGGCCGCCCCCTCGGCGGCCGCCCCCTCGCGCGCGGCGCTCTCGGGCGCGGGCGTCTCCCGCTCCCGCGTCTCCTCCGGGTGCGCCTCGCCGGGCTGGGCGGCGGTGTCGAGCGTCGCCAGCGCGACGCCGACGTCGACGGTCTCGCCCTCCGCGACGAGCAGCTCTCCGATCCGGCCCGAGGCGGGAGAGGGGATCTCGACGTCGACCTTGTCCGTGGTGACGATGCAGACGGTCTCATCCGCCTCGACCCAGTCACCCGGGCGCTTGCGCCACTCGACGATCGTTCCCTCCGCGACCGAGACGCCCATCTGCGGCATCACGATCTCGACCGCGGAGCCGGCTGCTTGATCAGTAGGCGAGGAGCTCACGGCACGCCTCCTTCATGTCGTCCAGCTGCGGCAGCACGCGCTGCTCGAGTGGGGGGCTGAACGGGATCGGGACGTCCGGCGTGGTCAGCCGCCGGACCGGCGCGTCGAGGTCCTCGAAGCAATGCTCGGAGACCAGCGCCGCGACCTCGCCGCCGACGCCGCACGATTGCGTGGCCTCGTGGGCGATCAGGACCTTTCCGGTCTTCCGCGCCGTCGCGAGGATCGCGTCGGTGTCGAGCGGGCAGAGCGAGCGCAGGTCGAGCACCTCGATCTCCTCGCCGAGCTCCTCGGCGGCCTGCAGGGCGAGGTGGACGGCCGAGCCGTAGGCGATCACGCTGATCTCGTCGCCCTCGCGCGCCAGCCGCGCCTCGCCGAGCGGGACCGTGTACTCGCCCTCGGGTACATCGCCCTTGACGTGGCGGTAGAGCCCCTTGTGCTCCAGGTAGCAGACCGGGTTCGGATCCCGGATCGCGCTCGCCAGCAGGCCCTTTGCGTCCGCCGCGGTGGCCGGCGCCACGACCTTGAGCCCCGGCGCCTGCATGAACCAGGCCTCGGGGTTCTGGGAGTGGAACGGGCCACCCGAGAATCCGCCTCCGGAGGGCAGCCGGACCACCATCGGGACGGCGACCCCCTGGCGGTAGTGCATCTTCGCGGCCACGTTGACGAGCTGGTCGAAGCCGCAGGAGATGAAGTCGGCGAACTGCATCTCGCAGACGGGGCGCATTCCCTCGATCGCCGCGCCCGTCGCGGCGCCGATGATCAGGTTCTCGGCGAGCGGCGCGTCGAGGACGCGATCCTTTCCGAACTCGTCCACGAACCCGTCCGTGACCTTGAAGGCGCCGCCGAACACGCCGATGTCCTCGCCGAAGCAGAAGACGGATCCGTCTCGGCGCATCTCCTCTCGGAGCCCGTCCGAGATCGCATCGAGGTATGTCATCTCGCCCATCAGGCGGCCCTCGCTTCCCGGCCGTGGTCGCCGTTGCGGTGGCCGTTGCCGGCGCTCTCGGCCGCCCCTGCCCAGCGTGACCACGGGGCCTGGCCGTCACCGAGCGGCTCGAAGCGCTCGGCGAAGACGCCCTCCAGCGCCAGGCGGGGATCCGGCATCGGCGAGGCGAGCGCGGCCTCGGCCGCCTCCGCGACCTCGATCTTGCAGCTCTCGCGGATCGCCTCCATTTCCTCGCTCGAGAACCCTTGCTGTTCCAGCAGCCGCCGCTCGTAGGTCTCGATCGGGTCGCGCCGTGCCCACTCCTCGAACATCTGCGGCGGGACGTAGCTCATGTCGTCGTGGGCGCCGTGGCCGTGCATGCGCATCGTGTCGGCCTCGATCAGGGTCGGGCCGTCGCCGTCACGGGCCCGCTCGGAGGCGACCCGCGCCGCCTCGAACACCGCCTCGACGTCGTTGCCCTCGACCTTGACGCCGGGGAATCCGTAGACAGCGGCGCGCTCGACGGGGTCGACCGCGAACTCGAGCTCGTTCGGGGTTGAGTAGGCGAACTGGTTGTTCTCCAGCACGAACACGAGCGGCAGCTGGTGGACGCCGGCGAAGTTCATCGCCTCGTGCCACTGGCCATTCGCGGTCGAGCCCTCGCCGAAGAAGGTCAGCGCCACGCGGGGCTCGCCGCGCATCTTGAAGGCGAGCGCCATCCCGGTCGCCACCTCGGCCATGTCGGGCAGCATCGAGACCATCCCGACGCATCCGAGCTGGCGGTCGCCGAAGTGCATGTTGCCGTCCTTGCCGCCGGTCACGCCGCCGCTCCGCCCCATGAAGTTGGCGAGGTAGCGGTCCGGGGTAACCCCGCGGACGAAGTGCGCCCCGAGGTCGCGGTGCAGGATGCAGGCGCGGTCCCGGGGACCGAGGACGAACGAGGCGCCCACCGAGATCGCCTCCTGGCCGCGGCCATCGTAGAACGACCCCGGCACCTTTCCCTGCCTGTAGAGAGTGATCGCACGCTCCTCAGAGAGCCGCATCAGCAGCATGTAGCGAAGAAGCAGGGCACGGTCGTCGCGCGTCAGGCCCTCGGCTGAGCCAGGCACTGCCTCACGCGAGCGATCACGAGCAACGCTCGCGTTCTCGAGCTTCATATGCGGTCCGCCTTCTTTGGTCGGGCCGGGCTTCCGGGATCGCCGTCCGCTCGGCCGTTGTCGCGGGCCGGGATCTCCGGGACCGCGCCTACGGACACGGGAATCGAGGGATGCTCCTCTCTTCCCTATGTGACGATCCGATCATACCCCTCGCGCTGGCCGCAAAACAAGCGGCGTGGGGGGCCTGATCAGCGTCGCCCCGCCGCGCTCCCTACAGCGCCAATCCGAGCGGCTCCTCGAGCAACGCCCCGACCCGGGCCAGGAACTGGGCCCCGTCGGCGCCGTAGAGGATCCGGTGATCGCAGGCGAGGGTGACGCCCATCAGCTGGCGGGCCTCGATCTCGCCCGAGTCGGTCACGACCGGCTTCGCCTTCAGCTCCCCGACGGCGAGGATCCCTGCCTGCGGGGTGTTGATCACGGCGTGGAAGTTCGAGATCCCGTACATCCCGAGGTTCGAGACCGAGAAGGTGCCGCCGGAGAGCTCGGGCGGTGTGATCGATCCGTCGCGGACGCGTGCCGCGAGTGCCTTGGTCTCCGTAGCGATCTGGCGCAGACCCTTGCTGTCGGCGTCGAAGACCGTCGGGACGATCAGCGCGTCCTGGGCCGCGACGGCGACCCCGACGTTGATCCGTGAGTAGAGCTCGATCCGCCCGTCCTTGTAGGAGCCGTTCGCTCTCGGGTACTCGCGTAGGGCCAGGGCACAGGCTTTGACGACCATGTCGTTGTAGGTCGGGACCGGATCGCCCTCGCGAGCGGTCTCCTTGAGCTTCTTTCGTCCCTCGACGGCCGCCGTCATGTCGATCTCGGCCTGCAGATAGAAGTGGGGCGCGGTCGCCTTCGACTCGGCCATTCGGCGCGCGATCGTCTGCTGGATCTTGGTCAGCTCGATCACCTCGGTGGCGCCTTTGGCCGTCTCGGGCTTCTCCCGGGCGCCGGGGGTTGGGGCGGCGGGGCGGACGGCTTCGCCATCACCGGCCGCCTCCTCCGCTGCGCGTCCGGGGGCGGCCGGTTGCGACACCGGCGCGGGGGGTGCTGAGGCTCCGCCGGTCAGCGCGCGCTCGACGTCAGCCTTGACGATCCGGCCTCCCGGCCCCGAGCCAGCGAGGGCGGTCAGCTCGACGCCGCGCTCGCGGGCGATTCGCCGGGCGATCGGGGAAGCCTTGACGCGGCCGCCGTCGGTCGTGGCGGGCGCGCGGTTGACGGCTTCGCCATCACCACCGCCCATCTCCTCGGCTTCGCCTGCGGGGATATGCGGTTCCGACGCGGGCGCGGGGGATGCTGAGGCTCCGGACGGGGCTTCGGCCTCTGTCTCCTCCGCCGGCTTGTGGGCTTCGGCCTCTGTCTCCTCCGCCGGCTCGCCGTTGCCCTTCACTTCACTGGCGTCGCCGACGCGGGCGATCGGTTCGCCGATCGGGAGCGTGTCGCCCTCCTCGGCGATGATCTCGGTCAGGGTCCCGGCGGCGTCGGACTCGTAGACCATGTTCGCCTTGTCGGTCTCGATCTCGACGAGCTCCTCGCCGACCGCGACCTCGTCCCCGACCGACTTCAGCCACTTCAGGACCGTGCCCTCCTCCATCGAGTCGGAGAGGCGGGGCATCACGATGTCCGGCATCAGCGCGCTCCCTCGAGGCTCGCGAGCGCCGCGCTGACGATGTGCTCGGCGTGCGGGATCGCCGCCTGCTCGAGCCGCTTCGAGTAGGGCATCGGCACATCGGCGCCGGTCACCCGCTGAACGGGCGCGTCGAGGTGGTCGAAGGCCTGCTCCTGGATCAAAGCCGCCAGGTTCGCGCCCACGCCTCCGTGCGGCCAACCCTCTTCGACGATCACGGCGCGGTTGGTCTTCCGGACCGAGTCGAGGATCGTGTCGAGGTCGAGCGGGCGGAGCGTGCGCGGATCGATCACCTCGGCCTCGACCCCGTGCTCCGCGGCGAGGGTCTTCGCCGCCTGCTCGGCGGTCTCGACCATCCGGAGGATGCCGACGATCGTCACGTCCGACCCCTCGCGCCTGATCGCCGCGTCGCCGAACTCGAGCACGCGGTCGGGGTCGTCGGGGACCTCGCCGCGGGCGCCGTACAGCGACTCGTGCTCGATGAAGATGACCGGATTGTCGTCGCGGATCGCCGTCTTCAGGAGCCCCTTGCCGTCGGCTGGCGTCGAGGGGCAGGCCACGAGCAGGCCGGGGATCTGCACGAACATCGCCTCGAGGCTGTGCGAGTGGGTCGGGCCGAGCTGGTGCCCCCCGCCGCCGGGCATCCGCACGACCATCGGGACGCGCACCTGCCCGCCGAACATGTAGGGGATCGCCGCGGCGTGGTTGACGATCATGTCCATCGCGAGCAGCGCGAAGTTGACCGTCATGATCTCGACGACCGGTCGCAGCCCGCCCATCGCGGCGCCGACGCCGACGCCGACGATCGAGTTCTCGGAGATCGGCGTATCGCGGACGCGCTTCTCCCCGAACTCGTCGAGCAGGCCCTCGGTCACCTTGAAGGCGCCCTGGAAGACGCCGACGTCCTCGCCCATCACGAACACGTTCTCGTCGCTGCGCATTTCCTCGGCCATCGCGTCGCGCAGCGCCTCCCGCATCCGCACCGTCCCCATTACTCGCGGCCCCCCGGTGGGATCTCCGGATCGGACTGGCCCTCCTCCTCATGCCGCCCCGGCGCCCCCGGGCCGGCGTACGCGGCCCCGCGCTCGGCCAGTTCCTGGGCTCGCCGGCCCGCATCGCGCTCGGACTCGCCTGGGTGCGTGTCCGGCGAGCGCTCGTCGACCGCGTACCAGCCGGGGACCTGCTCACCGACCACGTAGAGGTGGTCGTAGAGCGAGTCCAGCTCGGGCTCGGGAGAGGCGTCGGCGAACTCGACGGCCTCCATCACCGTGCGCTCGGCCTCCTCGCGGATCTCCTCGACCTCGTCGGGGCTCATCACCCCCTCCTCGATCAGCCGCGTCGCGAAGGTCTCCACCGGGTCCTTCTGCTGCCACTCCTCGACCTCCGCCTTTTCGCGGTAGACCTCGGGGTCGGCGGCGGAGTGGCCGCGGTAGCGGTATGTGAAGGCTTCGACCAGCGTCGGCTTGTGCTCCTCGCGGGCGAGGCGGATGTGCTCGGCGACGACCTCGCGGACCGCGAGCACGTCCATCCCGTCGACTCGGACGCCGGGGACGCCGTAGCCCTCGGCCTTCTTCGAGAGGTCGGTGACGGCCGAGTGGCGCTCCAGCGACGTGCCCATCCCGTAGAGGTTGTTCTCGACCAGGAAGACGACCGGCAGCTTCCAGAGCGCCGACAGGTTCATCGTCTCGCCGAAGTTGCCGGTGTTAGAGGCGCCATCGCCGAACATACAGACGGTGACGGTGTCCTCGCCCTTGTAGTCGGAGGAGAGCGCGAGACCCGCGGCGAGCGGCAGCGTCCCGCCGACGATCCCGTAGCCGCCCATGAACCGGTGCTCGAGATCGAAGATGTGCATCGAGCCGCCGCGCCCGCCCGAGGTGCCGTCGACGCGGCCGAACAGCTCCGCCATCACCCGTTTCGGGTCGACTCCGCGGGCGATCGCGTGGCCGTGCGTGCGGTACGTCCCGATCAGGTAGTCGTCGGGCCGCATCACAGAGGTGGTGCCGACGATCGTCGCCTCCTCGCCGATCGCGAGGTGGAGGAAGCCGCCGGCCTTGGCCTTCTGGTACTGGCGCCCCGCCTCCTCCTCGAAGCGGCGGATCGTCGCCATCGTCCTCAGCAGCTCGCGGCTGGTGTCCTTGTCCGGAAGCTTCAGCTTCGCCGTCGCGCCGTCCACGGAGGCCTGCTTCGACTCCGACGTCGTTCTGGGGGTCGCCATCTGCACTCAGACTACCCGCGGCCCGGCTTCGTCACTCGACCTCAGGCGGCGGCGGAGACCAGGCCGGTCACGGTCCCCAGGCGTACAGGTAGTGGATCGTCGTCGGCTCCCGCGCGATCAGGCCCGCGTACCGCCGCACCGCCGCGACGTACAGGCGTGAAGGGTTGTAGGCGTAGAGCGCGCGCCCGTAGTCGCCCGGCGCTCCGTTGTCGCGCAGGAGGTTCGCCGCCGCCAGGATCGCATCGTGCGGGTCATCGATGTCCCCGCCGCGGCCGTAGATCTTCCAGGTCGAGGGGATGAACTGCATCGGCCCCCGCGCTCCGGCCACGCTCTTGCTCTTCACGCGCCCGAACTTGGTCTCGACGAGGTTGATCGCCGTGAGATAGTGCCGTCCGACGCCGTAGCGCCGTTCCGCCTCGCGATAGTGGGCGTCGAGGGTCGCGAGCGGTTCGGGCTTCCCCACCCGCACCTTTCGGGGCTTGCCGCCGCCCGCGAGCCTGCCGAGCTTTCGGGCCGCCGCCGTCAGATCGCTCAGTTCGCGCCGCGACTCGCCGGGCAGCAGGCGGATCGTGCTCTTCGCCAGGGCGGCGTTGCGCGCGAGCCTCCGCACCTGCTCCTGCAGCGCCAGCGCCGGTTCGATCACCTCGGCAGGCGCCTGACCGTTGGGCGGATCGCCCGCTTCCGCGTGCCAGGTTTCGATCGCCTCGAGCAACCCCGCGTGCGTCGAGGCGATCCGCTCGGCAAGCTGCGGAGGCCCGGGCGCGGCCGGTGAGCTCGACGATCCGAGCGTCGCGAGCCCCACGACGGCTCCGAGGGCCAGCGCGGCGCGCCAGGTGCGCCCGAACGGGGTTCCGCGACCGCTCATCGGCCCGCGGCCGCTTCGGCGGCCGGCATCAGGCTACGGCGGCCGCGTCCGCGGCCGCCTCGAGCTGGTCGTCGCCCCAGAAGAGCTGGTCGCCGAGGGCGACAGTCGGGATCCCGACCAAGCCTCGCTCGAGCGCCTCCGTGGTCGCTCGCTTCAGCGAGTCCCTCACGGATCTCGTCTCGATTCCCTTCAGGACGGCGTTCGGGTGGAGCTCGCAGGCCGCGGCGGCGAGAAGCACGTTGTCGAGGTCGCTCAGGTCGCGGCCGGCGGCGAACGCCTGGCGGAAGGCGGCGAGGCTGAACGCCACGACGCGCCCGCTCTCCTTCGCGAACACCGCGGCCCGGGTCGGCACGAGGCTGTAGTTGTCGGCCGGCCATCCCCGCGGATAGCGGACCTCGGGGAGGCCTCGAGCGGCCGCCCGCCGGCCGATCTCGTCCAGGTGGGCGGGGTTCGGCCCGTCGGGCTGCAGCGACCACGGGCGCCGTCCGGTCGCCTTCAGCACATGGCCGAACGAGATCGGAACCCACTCCGGCTGCTCGGCGCCCGCCTCGGCGAACCGTCCGCTGATCCGCTCCGCCGCGAGGTAGGAGTAGGGCGAGCTGAAGTCGTAGTAGAAGGTCGCCCGGCTCACGCGGCCTAAGCGTGAATCGCCCAGCCCTCGACCGCGCGGGCAGCGTCCAGCACGGCCTCGGACATGGTCGGGTGCGGATGGATGATCCGCGCCAGCTCCGGGTAGCCGCCCTCGAGCGCCATCACGTCGACGAACTCGCTGATCATGTCGCAGGCGATGTTGCCGACGATGTGCGCCCCGAGGATCTCGCCGTAGGTGGGGTCGCCTACGATCTTGACGAGCCCGGCGCGGTCGTCGTAGACGACCGAGGCGCCGGCGCCACCGAGCTTGAACTTTCCGATCCTCACCTCGCGGCCGTCGGCCTTCGCCTGCTCCTCGGTCAGGCCGACGCTTGCGACCTGGGGATGGCAGAAGGTCGCCCCGGGGACGAGGTTGAGATCCAGCGGGTGGGTGTCGAGCGCGGCGGCGACCTCGACCGCGATCACTCCCTCCTCCGACGCCTTGTGGGCGAGCGCCGGGCCACGGACCATGTCGCCGATCGCGAACACGCCGTCGGCGCTCGTGCGCTGGAACTCGTCGATCCTGATCTGGCGGTTCTCCTCGGTCTGGATGCCCGCGGCGTCGAGGCCCAGTCCCTCGATGTCCGGCCTGCGGCCGCCGGCGATCACCAGGTAGTCGGCCTTGATCTCGTTGTCACCCGCCTTGACCTTGACCCCGCTCTTCTGCTCCTCGACCGACTCGACCTTGGTCCCGGTCAAAACCGCCATCCCGTCGGACTTGAACTGACGCTCGACCACCCGCGCCATGTCCTTGTCCTCGAGCGGCAGGATCTGGTCGAGCATCTCCACCAGGGTCACCTCGACGCCCATCCGAGAGTACGCCGAGGCGATCTCCGCGCCCGACGCGCCCGCTCCGGCGACGACGAGGGCCTTCGGCAGCTTCTCCAGCGACCAGGCCCCCCAGGTGTCGACGACGCGATCGGAGAAGTCGATCCCTGGGATCGGCATCGCGACGGAGCCGGTCGCGAGCACGATCGCCTTCGCATCGTGGGTATCCGAGCCGACCGTGACCTTCCCGTCCCCGTCGAGCCGCCCCTCACCTGCGATGAAGTCGATCTTGTCCTTCGTCCAGAGCATCGTGACGCCGTCCTCGAGCGTCTTCGAGACCTTCGCGCGGCGCTCCTGAACCGCCGGCCAGTCGATCGCGACGCCAGACGCCTTGACGCCGAGCTCAGCGCCGCTTTCGGCCACGTCCGCGTAAACCTGCGCCGTATGCAGGACGGTCTTGGCCGGGATGCACGCGTAGTTGAGGCAGCGGCCGCCCGCCTTGTCGCGCTCGATCACGGCCGTCCTCTGGCCGAGCTGGGCGGCGCGGATCGCGGCGACGTAGCCGCCGGGCCCGCCTCCGATCACGATCGTGTCGTAGCTAGCCATCGGCTTTCGACTCTATAGGAGCGCTGCCGCCGGATTGCGCCGGCTACTCGTCCTGGAGCGGGTCGCGGACGCCCTCGTCCTCCGCCGGCTCCTCGACCCGCTCGAGCACCCCGAGCAACTCGGTCACCCGGCAGACCAGCAGGCGCTCCTCGTCGACCTCGACCCACGAGCCCGCTGAGGAGGGGAAGACGACGTGGTCGCCGGCCCGGACCGGCATCCGCACGCCCGCCGACTCCCACCAGTCGACCCCGGTCCCGACGCTGAGCACGATCCCATGCTGCGGCGGGTCCTCCTGGGCGCCGGCGGGGATCACGAGGCCCGAGCGGCGCATCCGGTCGGGGTCCAGCTCCTTGATCACGACGCGGTCGAAGAGCGGCTTCAGCTGGTGGCGCGCCATCGGCCTCAGGAGCCGGGCCTGTCGGGCATCTGGATTCGTGCCATCGCTCGAATCATGAAGTAGAAGAGCGTCGCGGCCCCCGCCAACAGGAGCAGGGTCGCGACCGCCTCGGGGATGGTGGAGACCTGAACCAGGCCGAGCGTCGTGCTGAGGATCACCAGCAGGAGCACCATCTGGAACCCGAGCACGGCCCAGTAGCGGGCCTTCCACAGCCCCCACGCCATCAGCCACAGCACGGCGGCCACCAACAGGAGCGGGAAGGGCTGGGGCTCGTCGTCGCGGATCTCGATCGAGCCGGTCGCCGCGATCACGGTCGACGCCGTGAAGATCAGCGCGAGGACGACCGAGACGACCGCGGAGACGGCGACCGCGCGCGGCCGCTCCCCAGCCGCCAGCGGCTCGAGCTTGGCCCGGGCCTCGGCATTCCGTTCCTCCGAGCGCCGCGCGATCCGCTCCTGAAAGCTCTCCGACGGCTCCGCGGTGATCTCGTCCACGATCGCGTCGGCGTGGCGCTCGGTGGAGCGGCGCTTGCGCTTCCGGCGTTCAACCCGCTTGCGCTCGCGGCTGCCCATCAGGGTGCGCCCCCGCTCGCGGCCGCCTCAACCGGGCCCACCAGCGCGCGGGCGGCGGCCGCGGGGTCGTCCGCATCCCGGATCGCCCGCACCACGCATACCCGTCGCGCCCCGGCCGCCACGACCTCGTCCACGTTGCCCGGATCGATTCCCCCGATCGCGAACCACGGCAGGGTCGCGATCTCGGCGGCCGTGCTGATCAGCTCGAGGCCGGTCGCCGGGCGACCCTGCTTGGTCGGGGTCTCCCATATCGGTCCGACGCTGATGTAGTCGACGGGCTCGTCGTGGGCCGCCTCGACCTGGTCGCGGGAGTGGGTCGAGAGGCCGACGATGCGATCGTCGCCGACGACCTCCCTCGCCTCGCCGGGCGAGATGTCCTCCTGGCCGACGTGGACGCCGTCCGCGTCGAGCTCGCGCGCCAGCTCCGGGTCGTCGTTGACGATGAAGAGCGCGCTGTAGGTGTCGGCGAGCCGCCGAAACGTCCCCGCCGAGCGCTCGATCACGCCGCTCGGCTGCTCGCGGTCGCGGAGCTCGACCATTCCCGCCCCTCCCGCGAGGGCGGCGCGGAGAAGCGGCTCGGGGTCCGATCCGTAGGGGCGAGCCTCGCAGACGAAGTAGAGACGCGCCCAGCCGAGCCGCTCGCGGCGCAGTCCCCCGATTCCCTCGGGCGGTGACAGCCATCTCGGTCGCGACCCCGAAGCGCTCATCCGGGTCAGAGTAGTGGTCGCTCGGGAGTACGATGGGTATCAGCAGACGGGAGCCCACCACGGGCTGAGAGGGCGGCTGAAGCGCCGCCGACCGTAGGAACCTGATCCGGGTAATGCCGGCGCAGGGAGGTTTATGACCCACAACAGACCTTCATACGACGCCCTGATCGTGGGCGGCGGGGTGATCGGACTGTCGATCGCGATGCGCGCGGCGGAGGCCGGGGTCCGGGCCTGCGTGATCGAGCGCGGCGCGCCCGCCGGAGGCGCGACGGGCGTCGCGGCGGGGATGCTGGCGCCGGTCGGGGAGGCTTCCTGGGGCGAGGATGCGCTGCTCGAGCTCGGCCGCGAGTCGCTGCAGATGTGGCCGCGCTTCGCCGCGGATGTCGAGTCGCTTGCGGGCATGTCCGCCGGGTTCCGGCGGACCGGCGCACTGCACGTCGCGCTGGACAGGGACGAGGCCGAGGAGCTGGACCGCCGCCACGAGCTGCAGCGCAGGCTGGGACTCGAGTCCGAGCGGCTGCGTCCGAGCGGATGCCGGGAGCTCGAGCCGGGGCTCGCCACCGCCGTCACCGCGGGCGTCTACGTCCCCGGAGATTCGGCCGCCGACCCGGAGCGTCTCGCGGAGGCGTTGGTAGAGGCGCTCCGCGCAGCAGGAGCGGAGTTGATCTCGGGGTCCGGGGTCCTCGGCGCCGATTCCTCGAGCGGCGGCTGGGAGCTGACCCTGGCGGACGGGCGGAGGCTCGCCGGTGAGCAGCTCGTCGTCGCGACCGGCGCCTGGACGGGGAGCGAGGCCTGGTCGCCCGACGAGATGCGCCCGCCGGTGCGGCCGGTGAAGGGCCAGATCCTCACCCTGCGCGGCTCCGCCGACGCGCCCGCCTGCGAGCACATCGTCGCCGGCGACCGGATCTACCTCGTGCCCCGCGATGACGGCCGCTTGATCGCCGGCGCGACCGTCGAGGAGCGCGGATTCGACACGACGATCACGGCCGGCGGCGTGCTCGAGCTCCTCCGCGAAGCCTTCAGGGTCCTGCCCGAGGTTGCGGAGCTGGAGCTCGTCGAGGCCCGCGCCGGTCTCCGGCCGGGCACGCCCGACAACGCCCCCGCGATCGGCCGCGACCAGTCCGGGGGCGCGATCCTCGCGACCGGGCACTACCGGAACGGCATCCTGCTCGCCCCCGTCACCGCGGAGGCGGTCACGGCGCTGCTCACCGGCCGAACGCCGCCGGTCGAGCTGGAGCCGTTCTCACCGTCGCGGTTCGACCGCGATCGAGCAGCGAAGACGGTCGGTGGGACCGAGGTGGGAGCGAGATGAGGATCGAGCTGAACGGCGAGAGCGCGATCCTCCCCGACGGGGCAACCGTCGCTGCGGCGGTCAGCGCGACCGGCTCGGAGCCTGGCCCGAGGGGCCTCGCCGTCGCAGTCGACGGCGTGGTGGTTCCGCGTAGTGAGTGGGAGCAGACGCGGCTGAGCGACGGCCAGAACGTCGAGGTGGTCGCCGCGATCCAGGGCGGCTCCGGTGACGGATTCAAGCTCGGCGGACGTCAGTGGGGCTCGCGGTTGATCGTCGGCAGCGGCGGCTTCCGGTCGCTCGAGCAGATGGAGCAGGCGCTGCTCGCCTCCGGGACCGAGATCGTCACCGTCGCCCTGCGGCGAGTCGATCCGGACGCGGAGGGGTCGGTCATCGACCTCGTCGACCGGCTCGGCCTGTTCCTGCTCCCGAACACCGCCGGCTGCTACACGGCCCGTGACGCGGTCCGGACGGCGCGCCTCGCGCGGGAGGCGTTCGAGACCGATTGGATCAAGCTCGAGGTGATCGGCGACGACCGCACCCTGTTTCCCGACGCCGTGGAGCTCGCCAGCGCCGCCGAGGCGCTCGTCGAGGAGGGCTTCACCGTGCTCCCCTACACGAACGACGACCCGATCCTCGCGAGGCGGCTCGAGGAGGCCGGCTGCGCCGCGGTGATGCCGCTCGGCTCGCCGATCGGATCGGGGATGGGCATCCGCAACCCCTACAACATCCAGATCATCACCGAGCGCGCGGGCGTCCCGGTGATCCTCGACGCCGGGATCGGGACGGCCTCCGACGCCGCCCTGGCGATGGAACTGGGCTGCGACGGGGTGCTGCTCGCGAGCTCCGTGTCCCGCGCCGAGGATCCGGCCGGGATGGCGACGGCGATGCGCCGCGCGGTCGAGGCCGGCCACGCCGCGCGACTGGCGGGACGGATCCCGCGGCGGCTGCACGCGGAGGCCTCGACCCCGGTCGGCGGAACCCCCGACCTCTCCTAGCCGGTAACCCTCCGGTAGGTCAGGTCGAAGTCGGTCCTGAACTCGCCGCCGTCCACGACGCTCCAGCGTGCCTGTCCGCTTCCTGTGCGACCGGTGATCCCGGCCTCAGTCATCGGTCCTGCGACCCGCGGCGCTGGCCGCTGACGCGATCGACGGTCTCGCCCACCGAGCCGAGCATCCAGCCGACCCCGTGCGCGGCTCGGCCGAGCAGCGAAGAGTCCAGCGGCGCCGCGGCGAGCTCCGGCGAATCCCCGACCGAGATCGCCGCGACGCGGGTCGTCTCGACCTCGGGCCGGATCGAGGACTCCCACTCGCGACAAAATGCCGCCAGCTCGTCGTCCCCCCGGGAGCGGGCGAGCGCGCCGAGCTGGCCCAGCAGCGTCGCCACGTGCTCGATGTCGAGCACCGCAAGCCGCATCACCATCCCCGTATCGACCGAGCGGTCGGTGAACGCGCCGCGCAGGTCCGCCATCCGCGCGCCGACACCGAGCGCGATCGGACCTCCGTAGACCCCGTAGCGCTCGGTCTCGGTCGGCAGCGCCGCGAGCAGCTTCTCGACCCGGTCGCGCCCGCGCTCGAGCACCTCCGCGTATGCGGTCCCTTCGAGCGCCGAGATCAACCGCCCCCAGCGCTTGATCAGGTGACGGGAGCTGAGGTATAGCTCGCGGTAGCCGCGGTGCTCGGCCGGGTGGAGGGTGGCGTTGGTGCCTTCGCCGCTCATCGACGCAAGTATCCCCGTCTCGGCTCGAGCGCCGCCCTACGAGTCGAGCCGATCGCGGACTCGGCGGAGGTCGTCGACGAGCATTCGCATCGCTTCCTCACGGTCCTCATCATCGGCGCGCAGGATCGCCGAGGGGTGCAGCGTCGCGACCGCCGTCCGCCCGAGCTTCGTCTCGACGAACTGCCCGTGGTCGCGCATTACGCGGTGCTTCGAGCCGATCATCGCCCGCACCGCCGTCGCGCCGAGGCAGACGAGCACGTCGGGGTCTACCACTTCGATCTCGGCCTCGATCCACGGCGCGCACGCCTTGATCTCCTCCACCTTCGGGGCTTGGTGGATCCGCCGCTTGCCGCGAGCCTCCCACTTGAAGTGCTTGACGACGTTGGTGACGTAGGCGTCCGCGCGCTCGATCCCGGCCTCGTCGAGCGCCTTGTCCAGCACGCCACCCGCCGGCCCCACGAACGGCTTGCCCTCGCGGTCCTCGCGATCGCCCGGCTGCTCGCCGATCAGCATCACCCGCGCGCGCTTCAGCCCCTCCCCGAACACGGTCTGGGTCGCGTTCTCCCACAGCGGGCATGCCCGGCAGTTCGCCGCCGCCTCGCGCAGCCGCGGCAGCGTCGGCCGCGCGGGGATCAGCGCCTCTGCCCCGGACGCCTCGGTTCCATCGAGAGGGAGCTGCTTCGTCGCCACGAGACTGGCCTACCCGTCCTGGACCGGCCCGACGCGTGTGCGAACATACGTTCTATGCGCTGGGACGATCAGAGCACCGAGCGAGAGGCTGAGCGAACCCTGCCCGGGCTCGAGACCGAGCGAGTTCGCACCTTCGACGCGCCCGAGGCGCTTGGCATCCGCTTCCACGAGGTCCGCGCCAAGTCGGCGCTCAACAGGGTGCCCGGCACCTACCTCCCGTTCAACTGGACGGTCAACGCCTTCAGGGGTTGCGCCCATGCGTGCACTTTCTGCTTCGCTCGCAGCACCCACACCTACCTCGACCTCGACGCCGGCCGCGACTTCGAGCGCGAGATCGTCGTCAAGGTCAACGTGCCGGAGCTGCTCCGGGCGGAGCTGAGCCGGCCGCGCTGGAGGCGCGAGCTGGTCGCGTTCGGGACCAACACCGACCCCTATCAGTGGGCGGAGGGCCGCTACGAGCTGATGCCGCCGATGCTCGAGGCGCTGCGCGACACGCGCACGCCGACGTCGGTGCTGTCGAAGTCACCGCTGCCGCTGCGCGACCTCGAGCTCTACAAGCAGATCGCGGAGGTCGCCGACGTGAGCGTCAACTTCTCGGTGCCGACGCTCGAGGAGAAGGCCTGGCGCGAGACCGAGCCGCACACGCCGCACCCGCGCAAGCGGCTCGAGGCCGTGGCGCGCTTCAACGAGGCGGGGATTCCCTCGGGGGTCCTGATCGCGCCGCTGATGCCAGGGATCAACGACACAGCCGGGCAGGTCGAGGAGATCGTCGCGCTCGGCCGCGAGGCGGGCGCGACCTTCGTGAACGGGATCGCGCTCCATCTCCGGCCGGGGGTACGGGAGGTCTTCATGTCCTGGCTGTCCGCGGCGCGGCCTGATCTCGTGCAGCGCTACGAGCGCCTCTACTCCCGCGGCGCCTACGCGGCCCCCGCTGAGCGCAAGCGGCTCGGGTCGCTCGTCAAGGCGCCGGCGAGCCGCGACCCTCGCTACGACCGCAGCCGCCGGCGCGCCGAGGCGGCGCGGAAGCGGGCAGCTGCGGAGCGCCCGGCGAAGCAGGAGAGCCTGTTCTCGTGATTCAGGTGCGCCTGCCGGGGTAAACGGCAAGCTCGGAAGCGATCGAAGGGAGGCATGCAGATGCCACCGCGAGGAGTGAAGAAGGGCACCAAGCGCGCCCGCCAGTACGAGCACATCAAGGACAGCGAGAAGCGCAGGGGAGCATCCGGGGATCGCGCCGAGGAGATTGCGGCGCGGATCGTGAACAAGGAGCGCGCCCGCTCGGGCGAGTCGGCGCGGGGCTCGCGGACCTCAATTCAGGACATCTCCTCGAGCCGTCGCGGTGGGAAGCGCTCGCACGGCGGGCGCAAGGGCCGCACCCGCGA
The DNA here is from genome assembly GCA_036258315.1 of Solirubrobacterales bacterium. Taxonomy (GTDB): domain Bacteria; phylum Actinomycetota; class Thermoleophilia; order Solirubrobacterales; family 70-9; genus DASSYK01. The sequence goes on along the minus strand of DATADX010000044.1, from coordinate 12,021 downwards.
CCAGCTCTACAACGAGGCGCGGCAGCTCGGCATCGAGGGCCGCTCGAAGATGAACAAGCGCCAGCTGCTCGGCGCCGTCCAGGGGAGGAGGTCCTGATGGCTACGCAGGCACAGCGGCGCGCCGCGAAGCGCAACGTCAAGAAGGCGCAGGCCGGCGCCCGCAAGAAGCAGACGCTGAAGAAGCTGCCCGCCCGGACGAAGACCGCCCTCGGCAAGGAGGCCAGCGGGGTCCGCAAGGGCGAGGCGAAGACCCGCGACGAGCTCAGGCGAGAGGCGGCGCGGCTCAACATCCGCGGCCGCTCGAAGATGGGCAAGGAGCAGTTGCGGCGCGCGATCAGCCGCGCCCGCTAGCTGCTTGGCGCCGGCGCCCGGGCGCCGACGGCGGGTCAGCCCTCGACGCCGGTGGCGTCGTGGGGGGAGCCGACGGGCTTCGACTCCTGGGAACCGCGCTGGCGCAGGAAGATCGCGAGCACGGCGAATGAGCCAACCGCGAGGAACTCGGACTGCCAGTTCTGCAAAGTGCTCTCCCAGAAAGTCGCCGAGCCGACGTAGCCGAGCCAGCTCACCTTGGGCTCGCCGTGATCGACCTGCTCCGCGTTGAAGGCGGTCCAGCCCGTCACGGACTGCGCGAACCACGAGCCGACGAAGATGATCGCCATCGCGATCAGGAGCGAGTGCGAGTAGATGGTGGTCCGCCAGTCGCCGGTCCGGGCCCAGCGGGGCGAGCGCTCGTCGGCGTGCTCGCCGATCCGCTGCTCCTCGTCGGACTCCGTCCCCGCCTTGCCGATCTGCTTCGACTCCGGCGAGCCGCGTTGAAGCAACCAGACGGTGGCGAGCATGAACAGGAGGAACTGAGGTACTCCGACTGCCAGTTCTCCATCACGGCGTTGCCGAAGTCCGAGCCGGTCACGTAGCGCCAGATCGAGATCTGCGCCCCGCCGTGCTCCGCCGCCTCCTTGTTGTGCATCGCGTGGCCCGCGACCGCCTGCCCGACGACGGCCGCCAGGAAGATGGCCAGAAAGAAGAGCGAGAGCGACTGCTCGCGAACGAACCTGGCACGCTCCGCATCAGTGGTGCGCGAGGCCGACCACGGAGTAGAAGACGATTCCCGAGGCAGTCAGGGTCACCCAGATTCCGAACATCAGGCGCATGACCTGAGCTTTCCCAGCCGGCGACCAGCGAGCCAGAGTGGTGTCTTCCCTATTTCTCTAGTGGATTAGTGGAAATACTTTAATCCGACCAGGTTTCCCACCTTTCCAACTCAAGGTGGAGATCTCTGCTACCTTGGCCCGCTCGCATTGTCCAGTAAACCAATCAGGAAAGACCAAAAGGAAGAAGATGACCAAGGAGAAGAACAACCGCCTGTCGCGCCTCGCGACGAGGCTAGGGATCGCGGGGATCGCCCTGGCGGCGACGCTCGGGATTGCGGCCTGCGGCGGCGATGACGACGACGGCGGCGGCGGAGGCGGCGGAGAGGTCGCCCTGGTCGCCTACTCGACGCCGCAGCAGGCGTTCGAGGAGGGAATCATCCCAGCCTTCCAGAACACCGACGCTGGCAGCGGCGTCGAGTTTACGACCTCGTTCGGCTCGTCCGGAGACCAGCGCCGTGCCGTCGAGGCGGGGCAGGAGGCGGACTTCGTCGACTTCTCGCTGGAGCCCGACATGCTCAGCCTGGTCGAGAGCGGACTGGTCGCCGAGGATTGGAACAGCGGCCCGACCAAGGGGATCATCACCGACTCGGTGGTCACCCTCTCGGTTCGCCCGGGCAACCCGGAGAACATCCAGACCTGGGAGGACATCGTGGAGAGCGGTGCCGAGGTGATCACGCCCAACCCGGCGACCTCGGGCGGCGCGAAGTGGAACATCATGGCCGCGTACGGGTCGCAGATCCAGCAGGGCAAGTCCGAGCAGGCGGCGCTCGACTTCGTCGCCCAGATCCTCGAGCAGACGTCCGTCCTCGACGACAGCGCCCGCGACTCGTTGCAGACGTTCGCGAGCGGCAAGGGCGACGTCCTGATCGGCTACGAGAACGAGGCGATCCAGGCGCAGGACGAGGGGATCGAGCTCGAGTACGTGATTCCCGAGCAGACGATCCTGATCGAGAACCCGGCCGCGGTCACGTCCGAGGCCAAGGACCCGGAGGCGGCGCAGGCGCTGCTCGACTTCATCCTCACCGATGAGGGACAGCAGATCTTCGCCGACTACGGCTACCGCCCCGTGACGGAGTCCGTGCTCGCTCAGAACACGGACAAGTTCCCCGAGGTTCCCGGTCTGTTCACGATCGCGGACTTCGGCGGCTGGGCGAAGGCCGACGAGGAGTTCTTCGACGACGAGACCGGAAAGGTCACGCAGATCCTGCGCGACCAGGGTGCGGCGCTCGAGTAGAGGGGCTCCGGAGCAGCTGTGACACCACCTCCCGCTGATGCAGCGACTGTGACCCCGCCGAAGGTGGGCCTGCGGGCCCCCTTCGGCGGGGAGCTGCTCACCCGGGGCGTGGTGATCACGTGGCTCAGCATCATCGTCCTGACCCCGCTCGCCGCGGTCGTGCTGCGCTCGACCGAGGACGGGCTGAGCGCCTTCTGGAACGCGATCTCCGAGCCCGAGGCGCAGAGCGCGATCCGGCTGACGGTGATCACCTCGTTCGTCGTCGTCGCGATCAACGCGGTGATGGGGACGCTGATCGCGTGGGTGCTCGTCCGCGACGAGTTCCCTGGGAAGAGGATCGTGAACTCGATCATCGACCTTCCCTTCGCCCTGCCGACGATCGTCGCCGGGCTCACGCTTCTCGCCCTGTACGGGAACGACAGCCCGATCGGGATCAACGTCACCTACACCAAGGTCGCCGTCGGGCTGGCGCTGCTGTTCGTGACGCTGCCGTTCGTGGTCCGCGCCGTGCAGCCGGTCCTGCACGAGATCGACGAGGAGATGGAGGAGGCCGCCGCATCGCTCGGCGCCAGCAACCGGCGGATCTTCCGCAGCATCGTCCTCCCGAACCTGACGCCGGCGATCATCGCCGGCTGCGCGCTCGCGTTCGCGCGTGCGATCGGCGAGTTCGGCTCGCTGGTCCTGATCACGGGCAACATCCCGTTCGACACCCAGGTCGCGTCGGTCTACATCTTCGGGCGGATCGAGAGCGACAACACGACCGCCGCCGCCGCCGTCTCCGTGCTGCTCCTCGTGATCGCGGTGCTCGTCCTATTCCTGCTCAACCTGTTCGGCCGCTGGAGGTCCCGCCATGACCGAGCCTAGTCGCCTCGCCCGCTACGGCATGCGCGGCCTGGCGCTGACCTACCTGGCGCTGCTGCTCGCGATCCCGCTCGTGATGATCTTCGTGAAGACCTTCGAGGACGGCTTCAGGGAGCCGCTCGACGCGGTCACCAGCGAGGAAGGAATGCATGCCTTCTGGATGACCGTGCTGTGCGTCGGTGTCGCGGTGCCGCTGAACACGATCTTCGGCATCTGCGCAGCGCTAGTCCTGGAGCGTCAGAAGTTCTGGGGCAAGGGCGTCCTCAACTCGCTGATCGACCTGCCGTTCGCGATCTCGCCGGTGGTGATCGGGCTGTCCCTGTTCCTGATCTACGGCCGTGACGGATGGCTCGGCGCGCCGCTCGCCGACGCCGGGATCCAGGTCATCTTCTCGACGCCCGGCCTGATCCTGGCGACCGTGTTCGTCTCCCTGCCGTTCGTCGTCCGGGAGGTGCAGCCGGTGCTGAGGGAGATCGGGACCGATCAGGAGCAGGCGGCCTCGACGCTCGGCGCAAACGGGTGGCAGACGTTCTGGAGGGTGACGCTGCCCTCGATCAGATGGGGCGTCACCTACGGCGTCGTGCTCGCGACCGCCCGCGCCCTCGGGGAGTTCGGCGCCGTCGCCGTCGTCTCCGGCCGCATCTCGGGCCAGACGGAGACGCTGCCCCTCTTCGTCCAGAACGAGTACGACAACTTCAACCAAGCCGGGGCCTACGCAGCCGCGATCGTGTTGGCGGTGCTGGCTGTCGTAGTCCTGCTGTCGATGAACCTGCTGCGCCGTCGTTCGGGCGAGGACGATGTCGAGCCCGCCCTGCAGGTCATCGCCGAACCCGCAAAGGAGGCCTGACATGGCTACCAACCCCGACATCGACGTCGCCGCGCGCGCCCAGCAGGCGAGCGGAGGGATCGTCGTCGAGAACGTCACCAAGCGCTTCGGCGACTTCGTCGCCCTCGACGACGTCTCGATCACGGTTCCAGACGGCGGTCTGACGGCGCTGCTCGGACCGAGCGGCTCCGGCAAGTCGACCCTGCTCAGGGTGATCGCCGGGCTCGAGCAGCCCGACGCTGGCCGGGTGCTGATCTCGGGAGACGACACGACCCGGACCCGGGTCCAGGACCGAAACGTCGGCTTCGTCTTCCAGCACTACGCCGCGTTCAAGCACATGACGGTGTTCGACAACATCGCGTTCGGTCTCAGGATCCGCGGCGAGGGCTCGGGCAAGATCCGCGAGCGCGTCCGCCAGCTGATCGAGCTCGTCCACCTCCAGGGGTTCGAGAAGCGCTACCCGAACCAGCTCTCGGGCGGGCAGCGGCAGCGGATGGCGCTGGCGCGGGCGCTGGCGGTGGAGCCCAAGGTGCTGCTGCTCGACGAGCCCTTTGGCGCGCTCGACGCGAAGGTGCGCGAGGAGTTGCGCACGTGGTTGCGCCGCCTCCACGACGACGTGCACGTGACGACGATCTTCGTCACCCACGACCAGGAGGAGGCGATGGACGTCGCCGAGCAGATCATCGTCATGAACGACGCCCGGGTCGAGCAGGCCGGCGGCCCGCGTGACCTCTATGAGGATCCCGCCTCGGAGTTCGTGATGAGCTTCGTCGGGCCGGCGCACCGGCTCGGTCAGGCGTGGGTGCGCCCGCATGACGTCGAGATCACCCACGAGCCGAACGGGAAGACGACCGAGGCGCTGATCGACCGCGTCGTCCACCTCGGTTTCGAGGTCCGCGTGGAGCTGACCCTGCAGGACGGCGAGCATTTCTCCGTTCAGCTCACCCGCGACCAGGTCGACGAGCTCGAGCTCGCCGAGGGCCAGATCGTGTTCGTGCGGCCGCGGGCGGAGCGGGTGTTCAGCGCCGATGGCGCCGCGCTCCCGCCGGTGGTGGAGCCCGCCTAGACGGGAGCGCGGAGCTGAAGCTGAGCGAGCCGGCGAGGCGCCAACCGGGTCGCGCCGCCGAGGACGACGGCTAGCGCGGACTCCAGGCTTCTGCCGGCTCGCTCAGCTCCAGCACGCTCGCCGGCAGCTCGTCGGCGACGAGGTCTTCCAGCGTCACCTTGTCCATCACCTCGCGGATGTTCGTTCGCAGTGCCACCCAGACGAGCTGCAGCGGCTTCGCGGCGCCCTTGTACTCGAGCTGCTCGGGCCCTTGGCCCCGGACGGTCGCCAACGGCCCCTCGACCGCACGGACGATGTCGGCGAGCGCGATCTCACCGGCGGGCTTCGCGAGCCAGTATCCGCCGTGGGCCCCGCGCCGGCTCGCGACGAGTCCCGCGTGCTTCAGCTCGCCGAGGATGTTCTCCAGGAACTTGAGCGGAATCCCCTGGGCCTCCGCGATCGCATCACCCTTGACGGGGTCCTCCCCCGCCGTGGCGAGCTCGATCGCCGCGCGCACCGCGTAGTCCGCCTTCGCCGAGATCCTCACTTGGAGGCATTCTCACGGATAGGCGGGCGGTTCGCTGAAAGCTCGGGATCGGGCGCGAACTGAGCATGCCCCCGGCGGGACTCGAACCCGCACCGCTTCGCTTAAAAGGCGAGCACTCTTACCAATTGAGCTACGGGGGCGGGCCAATGATTGCGGACGGGGCCACCCGAGCGGCCGACCGGCGCGGAGGTCACATGAGATCCTTCGGCCGAACCCGCGATGGCCGAGCTACTTCTGAGCCTCATCTCTCGGCCGCCGCCGGGTAACAGCTGCGATTTCCCTTTGTGCGGATCGCTTCCCGCCGTTCACCGCCGCGTAACCCTCCGCCGCAGGGCCGGTCATAGCTTCCGCCGCCCAAACCCACTGAAGGAAGGGTCTAGACAGATGCGAACTTCGCGGAAGAGAAAGAGGATCGCGCTGGGAGGCGCCGTCGGGATCGCGGCCGTGGCCGCGGTGGCGACGGCGATTGCAGCGTCGACCGACGTTGGCCCGAACAGCGGCACCGAGCCCTACGTCGTGCCCGTGGCCAAGGGCGTCAAGATCACGTCCCTGCTCACCGTCAGCGATGACGAGGCCGCCTCGAACGACTACGAGATGGCGGGCATCCCGGACGGTCTGGGCGCGCTGAAGGAGGGCAAGCGGGACTTCAGGCTGTTCATGAACCACGAGATACCCGCGAATATGGGCGTCGTCCGCCGGCACGGCGAGAAGGGGGCGTTCGTCGCCGACCTGACGATCGACCGCAAGTCGTTCGAGGTCGAGGCGGGCGAGGACCTGGTCGACCCGGGCGTCCGCTTCTGGAACTACCCGGAGGCGAAGTACCAGACCGCTCCCTCGCCCGCGGGGGACAACCCACGGGTCCCCGAGGACCCGGTGGACCCGGCCAAGGATGATTTCGTCGCTCAGCTTGCGGCGTTCGGGCGCTGGTGCTCGAGCTCGGTGACGGAGCCCGGTCAGCTCTACAACGAGAAGACGGGTCGCGGCTACAAGGGCCAGATCTACCTCGGCAACGAGGAGATCGGCAACGAGGGCCGCTCGTTCGGCGTCACCACCAGCGGTCAGGCGCAGCAGCTCCCGCGGCTCGGCCTCTTCTCGTGGGAGAACACGCTCGCGGGCCTGAACAAGGGCGACACGACGTACACGATGGGCCAGGAGGACGCCGCCGGCGGCCAGCTCTGGGTCTACATGGGCCAGAAGCAGTCGAAGGGGAGCGCCTTCGACAAGGCCGGCCTCACCAACGGGCTCGACTTCGTCGTCGACCTCGACAACGAGGCCGTCGCGACGGACGCCGGGTTCAGGAGCAGCTATGGCAAGAACAACCCCGCCCGCTTCGACCTCGGCCCCGAGGAAGAGGTGAGCTGGGACCAGAAGGGCGACGCGCAGAACGCCGAGGCCGCGGCCGAGGGCCTGACGCTGAACCGGATCGAGGACGGGGCGTTCGACCCGCGGCACCCGGAGGACTTCTACTTCGTCACGACGGAGGGGTCCCCCGGCACCGTTCCCGGCACGAACCCGCCGGTCTCGCGGGACGGCGGCGGCGTCTGGCGGCTCAGCTACGACGACGTCGAGCGGCCCTGGAAGGGCGGGACGCTGACGCTCCTGCTCGACGGGACCGAGGCGCCGTTCCTGAACAAGCCCGACAACGTCGGGATGGACCGCAAGGGACACCTGATGATCCAGGAGGATCCCGGCAACAACGCCCAGCTGGCACGGATCGTCGCCTATGACGTGGACACCGGCGAGCGCGGCGTGGTCGCCGAGTTCGACGAGTTCCAGTTCGGGCCCGGCGCGCCCGGGTTCATCACCCAGGACGAGGAGTCCAGCGGAATCATCGACGCCTCGAAGGTGATCGGGAAGGGCTGGTTCCTGTTCGACGCGCAGGTCCACAAGACGAATCCTGATCCGGCGGCGGTCGAGTACGGCCAGCTGCTCGCGATGAAGGTCGGCAAGTGGGGCAAGGTGTTCGGCGGCTGAGCAAGGCCAAACCGGTTGACGGAAGGGGCCGCTCGGAAGAGCGGCCCCTTCCTCGTCCAGACGCGGAAGCCAGGGGGCAGCGGCGGGGCTAGTGGCGGAAGTGCCGGCGCTTCGTGAACACCATCGGGACGCCGGCGGCGTCGCAGGCGGCGATCACCTCCGCGTCGCGCTTCGAGCCGCCCGGCTGGATCACCGCTGAGGCGCCGGCGTCGATCGCGGCCTGGGGCCCGTCGGCGAAGGGGAAGAAGGCATCGGAGGCGACGACGCAGCCGGCGAGCAGCGTCTCGGCATCGGGGCCGCGGGCGTCGCGCGCCTTCTCGATTGCGAGCCGGACGGAGTCGACGCGCGACATCTGTCCCGCGCCGATTCCGAGCGTCGCCGCGTCCCGAACGAGCACGATCGCGTTCGAGCGGACGTGGCGAACCACCCGCCACGCGAAAAGGAGGTCCGCCCACTGCCGCTCGGCCGGCTGCGCATCGGTCGCCACCTCCATCAGCTCGCGCGGCTCGGGGGTCCCGTCGGGATCCTGGACCAACAGGCCGCCGCGGACTCGCTTCATGTCCGGCTCGATCTGGTGCCCGCGCCGCTCGGTGTCCGCGAGGATCCGGATCGCCTGCTTCTGCTGCAGCACGTCGAGCGCCCCCTCCTCGTAGCCGGGGGCGATCAGGACCTCGATGAACTGCTCGTGCAGGTGCTCGGCGAGAGCGACGCTGACGGGACGATTCAAGGCGATGACGCCCCCGAACGCCGACAGCGGGTCGCAGGCGAACGCGCCCTCGTAGGCCGCCTCGATCGTGTCGGACTCCGCGACCCCGCAGGGGTTGTTGTGCTTGACGATCACGCAGCCGGCCCCCTCCAGGTCGGCGCACAGGCTGCGCGCCGAGTCCAGGTCGAGAACGTTGTTGAAGGAGAGCTCCTTCCCGTGCAGCTTCGCGACCCTCGAGAGCACGTGCGAGCGCGCGCCCGACTCGTGGTAGAGCGCCGCGCGCTGGTGGGGGTTCTCCCCGTAGGCGAGGTCGAGCTCCTTCTCCCACGACGTCACCCAGTGCTGGGGGAACTGCTCGTAGCGCCGGCCGAACCAGCGGCTGATCGCCGCGTCGTAGCGAGCGGTGATCGCAAACGCCTCGTTGGCGAGCCAGTGCCGGGTCGCAGCCGACAGCTCGCGCGTCTCCTCGAGCTCGGCGATCACCGCGTCGTAGCTCTCGGGCGTCACCACCACGGCGACGTAGCGATGGTTCTTGGCGGCCGCCCGAATCATCGTCGGGCCGCCCACGTCGATGTTCTCGATCGCCTCGTCTTCCGGCACGTCGAGGCGAGCGATCGTGCGCTCGAACGGATAGAGGTTGACGCAGACGAGGTCGATCGGCTCGATCCCCAGGTCGAGCAGCGTCGCCGCGTGATCGGGGTCGCCGCGCCTCGCGAGCAGCGCGGCGTGCAGGTGCGGGTGCAGCGTCTTCACCCTGCCGTCGAGGATCTCGGGAAAGCCCGTCAGGTCCTCAACGCCGCGCACCTCGAGCCCCGCCTCATCCAGCACTGAGCGCGTTCCGCCTGTCGAGATCAGCTCGACCCCGAGCGCGGCCAGCTGTTTGGCGAAGTCGGCGACCCCGGTCTTGTCGGCGACGGAGATCAGCGCCCGGCGCACCGGCAGCGCCTCGCCGGCGGGCTCGGGGACTAGCTCGTCGGTCGGGATCGTCGGCACGGGAGGGACGAGTCTATGACTCGGGCTGGACCCGAACCAGCCTCGGGTTGTCGGTGTCGAGCTCGATCCGGCCCGCCGCGATCAGCCGGATCGCCTCCGGCAGCAGACTGTGCTCGGTCGCGTGGATCCGCTCCTCGAGCTCGTCCCAGTCGCGGCTCGGCGGAACGGGCACCGGCTGCTGGAAGATGATCGGTCCGGAGTCGACTCCCTCGTCCACGAAGTGGACCGTGACGCCCGTGACCTTGGCCCCGTGGTCGAGCGCCTGCTGGACCGCCTCGAGCCCCGGGAACGAGGGCAGCAGCGCCGGGTGCACGTTGATGATCCGGTTCCGGAACCGGGCGACGAAGTCGGGCGAGAGCAGCTGCATGTAGCCGGCGAGGACGACGAGCTCCACCTGCCGCTCGTCGAGCCAGTCCCCGATCGCGGCGTCACGGTCGGCGCGGTCGGGATAGTCGTCCGCCGGGAACACCGCCGTGTCGACACCAGCCTCGCCCGCGCGCCGGAGCGCCGTCGCCCCGGGCTTGTCCGAGACGACCCCGACGACGTCGATCTCACCCTTGCCGTGCAGCTCGTCGAGGATCGCCTGCAGGTTCGTGCCCCCTCCCGATGCGAGGACGGCGATGCGGAACGCGCTCACGCGCGCATCCTCTCAGCCAGAGACCGGGCCGACCGGGATCTCCTCGAGCGCGAACTTGCCGTTCGCGTCCTCAGGATCGCCGAGCGGGTACTCGCCGGTGAAGCAGGCATCGCAGTGGCGCGAGCGCGGCGTCCCGATCGCCTCGTAGACACCGTCCATCGACAGGTAGGCGAGCGAGTCGGCGCCGAGCTCGGTCGCGATCTCCTCGACCGTGCGCTCGTGGGCGATCATCTCCTCGCGCGTCGACATGTCGATCCCGTAGTGGCAGGGATGGCGGATCGGCGGAGCCGAGATGCGCAGATGGACCTCCCGCGCTCCCGCCTCCTTCAGCATCGCGACGATCTGGCGAGTGGTGTTGCCGCGCACGATCGAGTCGTCGACCACGACCACGCGCTTGCCGGCCACGATCTCGGGGAGCGGGTTGAACTTCATCCGCAGCCCGTGCTTGCGCAGCTCCTGGCCTGGCTGGATGAAGGTGCGCGCCACGTAGCGGTTCTTGATCAGACCATCGTCCTGGGGTAGGCCGGAGGCGCGCGCGAACCCGTTCGCGGCCGGATTGCCTGAGTCCGGCACCGAGATCACGAGGTCGGCCTCGACCGGCGCCTCGCGCCAGAGGGTCTCGCCCATCTTGCCGCGCACGCTCTGCAGCACCCGGTTCTCGAGCCGCGAGTCCGGGCGCGAGAAGTAGATGTGCTCGAACACGCACATCGCCTTGCGCTCTCCCTCGATCACCGGCTTCATCTCCAGCCCGTCGCCGGTCAGCGCCACCATCTCGCCGGGCTGGACCTCGCGGATCAGCTGCGCGCCGATGATGTCGAAGGCGCAGCTCTCCGAGGCGACGACGAAGCATTCGGGCAGGCCGTCGCTCGGCTTCATCTTGCCGAGCGCCAGCGGCCGCACCCCGTGCGGGTCGCGGAACGCGACCACCGCGTGCTTGGTCATCACGACGGTCGAGAAGGCGCCCTCCAGCCGCGGCATCACCTCGGCGACGGCGTCCTCGATGTAGCCGTCGGTGTGTCGCGAGAGCAGCGCCGCGATGATCTCCGAGTCGGAGGTCCCGCGCAGCTCGATCCCGTCGTCCTTGAGCTCGTTCCAGAGCTCGACGGCATTGGTCAGGTTGCCGTTGTGGGCGAGCGCCAGCTCGCGGCCGTCGTCGCGCCAGACGGGCTGGGCGTTCTCCCAGGCGCCGCCGCCGGTGGTCGAGTAGCGGACGTGCCCGATCGCCATGTCGCCGGCGAGCGCGCGCAGCTTCTCCTCGTCGAACACCTGCGAGACGAGCCCGAGCTCGCGGAGCGTCGTGATGTGGCCGCCCTCGCAGGTCGCGATCCCGGCCGACTCCTGGCCGCGGTGCTGGAGGGCGTAGAGGCCGAAGTAGGCCAGCCGCGCGACATCGCGGCCCGGCGCGAACACGCCGAAGACCCCGCACTCATCGCGCGGGCCCTCGCGATCGGAAAGGTCGAACCGCGGCTCGGTCAAGGAATGAAGAGGTGTCTCAACCTCGGGATCGGGGTGCGCGGGCAGGAACTCAGCCCGCATCCGCAGGGTAGCAGCGGTCATGGACCCGCCCAGCCCGAGAACGCCCCGCAAACCGGGGGTTGGCGGGAGGGAGCGGCCCGGCCACGAGCCCGGCCGCTCCCGACCCGCTCAGTCCCCGCGGTCGCCCTGATCGCCGCTCGTCGCGACCGCCAGCCGTGCGGGCAGCAGCCGCCCGAGCAGGGGGATCAGCGTCACGGCCGCGCCGAGCGCCGCGATCGCGATCGAGACCACGATCCCGGGGTGGAACCCGTCGAGGAGGGCGGTGGAGCTGCCCGCTGCCGCGGCCGATCCGGACGTCCCGGCATCGATCACCGCCGTCGCTGCGGCCAGGCCGACCGCTCCGCCGAGCTGGAACGAGGTGTAGACGAGCCCGGAGGCCAGGCCCTGCTCCTCGTCACCGACGTCCGCGGTCGCGGCCATCGTGAGGGGGCCGAAGGCGAGCGTGAACCCGATCCCGGACAGGATGAAGGTCGGCAGCATCGCCGTCAGGTAGCTCGACTCGGCTCCGATG
>DATADX010000043.1:0-23267 GCA_036258315.1 Solirubrobacterales bacterium | reverse complement strand
CACGCGGCGTTGCTGCGTCACGCTTTCGCGCATTGCGCAAGATTCCCCACTGCTGCCTCCCGTAGGAGTCTGGGCCGTGTCTCAGTCCCAGTGTGGCTGATCGTCCTCTCAGACCAGCTACCCATCGTTGCCTTGGTGAGCCTTTACCTCACCAACAAGCTAATGGGCCGCGGGCCCCTCCCGATGCGGAGGCCGAAGCTTCCTTTGTTGTGTGGCCTTGAGGCCGCACAGCACATCCGGTATTAGCCCGAGTTTCCTCGGGTTGTCCCGGTCATCGGGGCAGGTTACCCACGTGTTACTCACCCGTTCGCGGCTTTGCCCCGGGCCGAAGCCCGGTTCGTCGCTCCACTTGCATGTGTTAAGCACGCCGCCAGCGTTCGTCCTGAGCCAGGATCAAACTCTCCGGAAAAAGTGTGACGTGACTGGCGTCAGTCACAAGAGAGTTGTCATGTCTAGCTCAAACCGTTCCGCCGCGTACACAATGCGGCGGAGACATGACGGAGTTTCAGTCCTCCGCCCCGGTGCATGCTTGAGGCGGAGGTCGGACGCGAGTGACGGCAGGACTCCGAGAGCCCCGTCGTCACGCGCTGCTCAGTTTTCAAAGACCGCTGTGCGGAACGACGGCCTCGCCGTCTCGCTGCTCCACCTCAGAACACGAAAAAGGCCCCTCTCGGAGGGGCCCAGATGCTGGGCGGCTGGTCGGCCGGCCGCTGGCGGGCTCCTTTAGGAGGCTGCTCCTTTCGTGATCCGAAGCAAGAGCGACCGAGAAGTATATCCATGGGCGCGGCTCAAGTCCACCGCGGGGGCGGGGCCTGAGCGGGGCACTCCCGAACGCTAGCCCGGCTGCGCCGGAACCGCCGCGAAGCGGCGCTTTCCGAGCTGCAGGACCTTGCCGGCGAGCTCGGCGAGCGGGACATCGAGCGGCTTCGCCGGGAGCGTCTCGCCGTCCAGCTTCACGCCGCCCTGCTTCAGCAGCCGTCTGGCCTCGCTGCTGCTGATCCCGAACGCGCCGGCGAGCAGCGCGGGAAGGTGGACGACGGTCTCGGGCCCGTCCAGCTCGACCCCGTCGATCGCCTCGAGGTCGATCTGCTCGACGTGCTCGGGGATCTCGCCCTTGACGTGGATCCGGTCGAACCCGGCCTCGGCCTCCTCCCCCCGCCCCGGGCCGTGGAAGCGGTCGACGAGGCGGCGGGCGAGCGCCCGCTTCGCATCGCGCGGCGTCAGCTCCGCCGGTGGGTACTCGCCGAGCAGCAGCGCGTAGTAGGTCGGCATCACCGCGTCGGGGATGCTCATCAGCTTCCCGAACATCTCCTCGGGCGGGTCGGTGACGCCCACGTAGTTGCCGAGCGATTTGCTCATCTTCTGGACGCCGTCGGTCCCCGGCAGGATCGGCATCGTCACGATCGCCTGCTCCGGCACGTCGAAGGCCCTCTGGAGGTCGCGCGCGAACAGGAGGTTGAACTTCTGCTCGGTCCCCCCGACCTCGACGTCGGCCTCGATCGCGACCGAGTCATACCCCTGAAGGATCGGGTAGAGCAGCTCGAGCGTCGAGATCGGCCGGCCGGCCGCGATCCGTCGTGTGAAATCGTCGCGCTCGAGCAACCGGGCGACCGTGGTCTTGCCGAGCAGCTCGAAGAGGTCCACGGCGGGCATGTCGAGCCACTCGCTGTTGAACCTGACCTCGGTGCGATCGCGGTCGAGCACCTTGAACGCCTGATCCTGGTAGGTCTTCGCGTTCAGCTCGATCTGCTCGGGGGTCAGGACCGGCCTGCGGCTGTCGCGCCCGCTCGGGTCGCCGACGCGGGCCGTGTAATCCCCGATGATCAGCACGACCGTGTGGCCCGCCTCCTGGAACTGGGCGAGCTTCGTGAGCACGACCACGTGCCCGAGATGGATGTCGGGCGCGGTCGGATCGATCCCCAGCTTGACCCGCAGCGGCCGCCCCAGCTCGAGCTGCTTCGCAAGAGCCCCCTCGGGCAGAACCTCCTCCGCGCCGCGCTTGAGAATCGCCGGATCGCCCTTCGAGTCGGTCACGGGGCCAATGCTAGACTGCGGCCTTCCGCCTGGCCGGTCGCGGCTGTCCGCGCGCACCTCCAAACTGGTCGCTCAGGCGCTCCCACCTTCACCATCACCACCTGGGAACTCCGGCTGGACTGCCCCGAAGCCGAGCCGAGATGACAGATACAGACTTCGATTTCGATTTCGACCTGAACCCGGATCAAGCTGCTCGCCACGGCGAGCAGAAGGCCAAGCCAGAGAACGGCGCCTCCCGCAATGGCGAGTCCGGCAACGGGCGCGCCCGGAAGCGCAAGCCGGAGGAGCGGCCGCCCCTCGCCTACCGGGATCAGCCGGGTGACCGGGATCAGCCGGGTGACCCGGTTCAGCGGGGTGCCTTCGGAGACGAGCCGCAAACCGGCCGCCGCTTCCGCCCGTCGCGCAGCTCCACCCCGGCGGGGCCCGGGCGGGCCGACGACGAGGACTGGCTGAGCTTCGCCGACGAGCGGCCCGGCGACGCCGGCCTCGAGTCGATCGCGCGGCCCGACGACGGCCCGGCCGGGCCTCGCCGGCCCGGGGAGGGACGCGAGCTCGCGCGCAACGCGCGCCGCCGGGCGACCGGGCGAAGCGCCTCGGCTCCGTCGCGCCGCTCGGACGACGACGAGACCGACTTCGAGGCGCTGCTGGAGCGCCAACCGCAGAAGAGCGCGGTCGCCAAGCGCGGCGCGGCGGTTCGCTACGGCCTCCGCGGGCTGCTCGACGACGGGCGCGAGCGGCTTCGGGGAACCGGCGCCAGGCTGGGCGAGCTGAAGGAGCGGATCCCGGCCCGGGTTCCCCGGCCCGCGCCCGGCGGAAGCGGCCGAAGCGGCGAAGGCGATGGGAACGGGGGGCCGCCGGGGCCGCGGCTGCCCCGCCGCCTCTCCTCACGGCGACCTCGCAGGCCCAAGCCCGGCCGCGTCAAGAAGCTCCGCCTCGCGATCATCGTCATCGGCCTCGGCGCCCTCGCGCTCGTCTCGATGGTGTTCGGGATGATGATGGCGGTCGCGGGCGACCTTCCGCAGCTCGAGAGCAAGGAGCAGTACGCGCAGGCGGAGAACAGCAAGGTCTACGACTCGCAGGGCCGGGAGATGGGGACGCTGCTCTCCAACAGCGGGCGGATCCTGGTCGAGTCCGAGGACATCTCGCCCTACATCAAGCAGGCGACCGTCGCAATCGAGGACGAGCGCTTCTACGACCACTCGGGAGTGGACTACATCGGGATCGGGCGCGCCTTCATCAACGACCTGATGCCCGGCGGCTCCACGCAGGGCGCCTCGACGATCACCCAGCAGTTCATCAAGAACGCGCTCGACGCGCAGGGCACCCGAACCTACTTCCAGAAGCTCCGCGAGGCCGCCTACGCGTACCACCTCGAGCGCCAGTGGGACAAGGACAAGATCCTCACCCAGTACCTGAACACGATCTACTTCGGCGAGGGCGCGTACGGGATCGAGGCCGCCGCCCGCACCTACTTCGGGTGGAACCACCCCGAGTGCCTGGCCGAGGGCGCCGACCCGTGCGCGTCGGTCCTCTATCCGGAGGAGGCGGCGATGCTGGCCGGAATCATCAGCTCCCCCTCCGCCGCGTCCCCGCGGGCCAACCCGGAGGGTGCCCTGGCGCGCCGCAACCTCGTGCTCCAGAAGATGAACGAGCAGGGCTACCTGCAGGACGAGCAGTACCGGACCGCCGTCCAGGAGGGGCTCCCGGCTCCGTCCGACATCGAGCGCCCGGCTCCCGAGTCACTGTCGCCGTACTTCACGGAGTGGCTGCGCCAGCAGCTCGTCGACAAGTACGGCGCCGGCCGTGCCTTCGGCGGCGGCCTCGAGGTCCACACCACGCTCGACCTCGACATCCAGGAGGCCGCCGAGAGCGTCGCCTACGACACCCTCGCCGGGATCGCGCCGACCGCGTCGGTGGTCGTGATCGACAACCGGACCGGCGGCATCAAGGCGATGGTCGGCGGCAACGACTTCCAGAAGACCCCGTTCAACCTGGCGACGAACGGCCACCGCCAGCCCGGCTCCGCGTTCAAGCCGTTCACGCTGATCACCGCCTTCGAGAACGGCTTCGGCCCGGGCAGCACCTTCACGTCCGGGAAGCGCACCTTCACTGTCCCGAACTCGGGCGGCAGGGAGGTGTTCGAGGTGAACAACTACGACGACGTCTACTACGGGACCTCGGACCTGACCTCGGCGACGATCCACTCCGACAACTCGATCTTCGCCGAGCTCGGCTTCGGTCCCCAGGGCCTCGGCCGCAAGGGACCCCAGAAGGTCGCCCAGACCGCCCACGAGATGGGCATCCAGACAAACTTCTCGACCAACCCGGCGATGATCCTCGGCGGTATCGACCCCGGCGTGACGCCGCTCGAGATGACGTATGCCTTCAGCACGATCGCGCGCGGCGGGATCCGGATCGGAGGGCCGCTCGATTCGAGCTTCGGCCCGAACGAGGAGCTCGATGACCTCGGGCCGACCGCGATGACGAAGATCGTGCAGCCGGACGGGACCGTCCTCGAGGGCAAGGACTACAAGCCGAAGGAGATGCGGGCGATCCCCGAGAGCGTCGCGGACTCGGTGAAGAGCATCCTCCACCTCAACGTGCTCTCCGGGACGGGCGAGAACGCGCAGTTCGGAGACGACGAGGAGTGGGGCAAGACCGGGACGACCGAGAACAACGGCGACGCCTGGTTCTGCGGGGGTTCGACGAACTTCACGGCCTGCGTCTGGGTCGGGCACGCACAGACGAACACGCCGATGGAGACCGAGTACAGCGGCGGCCCGGTCGACGGCGGCACCTATCCCGCGCTGATCTGGGGCCGGATCATGGCCGCCTGCGAGGAGATCTTCGAGCAGGAGGCCGAGGCCGCGAAGGACGCGGAGGACGAGGAGGACGGCGACAGCTCCAGCAGCAGCGACAGCTCGAGCGGCGACGACTACGTGCCGCCGAGCTCCGGCTCCGGCTCCTCGGGCGGCGGCGGTGGCGGTGGCGGTGGCGGCGGCTCAGGCCAGTCGGCCCCGGCTCCCGCTCCCTCCGGCGGCGGTGGCGGCGGCGGCACCAGCGGCACGGGCGGAGTCGGACTGTAGGGACCACGGCCCGCACCTCGCTTGGAGACGGCGGCTTGCTGCCGCGACTGTCAGTGGGCGGGCGCTCGTGGACCCGCCTGATGGCGAAGCGGCCCTACCTGGCTGTGAGCGGCCACGGCCGGGAGACGAACGGGTTTCCGGCCGCGCAGTGGCGCCACGGGTGGTCGACGGCCCTGGTGATCCCGATCCTCGGGCCGGCCACCACCTCCACCCCCTCCCAGCCGGGCGCCGGCGCGAGCACCCGCAGGGGCGGGCGGTCCAGCCGAGCGCCGTTCATCCCGAGGCCGACCCCGAGCGCCTCGGTGAGCTTGCCCGGGCCCGAGCAGAGCTCGCGAAGCCCATCGCGGCCGCGGCGTTCGCGCATCAGGCCGATGCCGGCGCTGGGCTCGAGCGCACGGATCAGCACCGCCGCGGCGCTGCCCTCCGGCTCTGCGACCGCATTGAGCAGGCTGTGGATCCCGTAGGAGAGGTAGACGTAGGCTCGGCCCGGAGGGCCGAACAGGACCTCGTTCCGCGCCGTCCTCCCGACGAACGCGTGGCAGGCCGGGTCGGTACGGTCGTAGGCCTCCGTCTCGACGATCACCCCGGCGCAGCCCTCGACCTCGAGGGTGCAGCCGATCAGCTCGGGCGCCACCTCGTGCACCGAGCGATCGAAGAACCCGTCGCCGAGCGGCTCGGCGGTCGAGGCCGTCTTCGCCTCGAGCGAGCTCACCGGCGCAGGTCGCCGAGTCCGGCGCGGGCCTGTTCGAGCTGCTCATCGAGGCGCGCGGTCGACGTGCCACCGGCCGAGACCTTCGCCTCGAGCGTGCCGCCCTCCCGGAGCGCCTCGCGCAGTGGCTCCCGGGCCTGCGCCGGCACACCGTTCATCTCGGCGTCGCTGAGCTCGGAGAGGCGCTTGCCCGACTGAACCGCGGTCCGAACCAGCCCGGCGACGACGCCGTGGGCATCGCGGAAGGGAACCCCCTCCCCCACCAGAGCGTCGGCGAGGTCCGTCGCGGCCAGCATCTCGTCGCTCGAGGCCTCGGCGAGCCGGTCGCGGTCGAAGTGCAGGCCGGCGAGCATCGGCGTCGCCGCCTCGAGGCAGAGCTCGAGGTTGTCGATCGCATCGAACAGCGGCTCCTTGTCCTCCTGGAGGTCCTTGCTGTAGGCGAGCGGCAGGGCGTGCATCGTGCCGAGCAGGCTCGCGAGCGACGCCGCCACCCGGGGCGCCTTGCCGCGCAGGAGCTCGGCCGCGTCGGGATTCTTCTTCTGCGGCATGATGCTCGAGCCCGAGGCGAACGCGTCGGAGGGCGCGCAGAAGCCGAACTCACTGCTGGACCAGAGGACGATCTCCGAGCCGAGGCGCGAGAGGTGCATCGCGCAGACCGAGGCGGCGTACAGGTAGTCGAGCGCGAAGTCCCGGTTGGAGACGGCGTCCAGCGAGTTCGGGTGCGGCCGCGCGAACCCGAGCTCGGCCGCCATGCCCTCCCGATCGAGATCCCAGTTGAGGCCGGCGAGCGCCCCGGATCCCGCCGGCATGTCGCTCGTCGACTCGGCGACGAGGAAGAAGCGGCGCGCGTCGCGGAAGAACATCCAGAAGTAGGCGAGCAGGTGGTGGCCGAGGTAGACGGGCTGCGCGCGCTGCAGGTGGGTGTACGCGGGGGCCGCCCAGTCGCGGTGCCCTTCGGCGAGCTCGACGAGGGTCTCCATCAGCGCCTCGAGCAGCGCGATCTCCCGCGCGGCGTGGGAGCGGACCAGCAGCGCGAGGTCCGTCGCGACCTGGTCGTTTCGCGAGCGCGCGGTGTGGAGCTTCCCGCCGACCGGGCCGGCCAGCTCGATCAGGCGGCGCTCGATCGCCATGTGGATGTCCTCGTCGTCCTCGCCGAACGGGAAGCGGCCCTCGGCGAGCTCCGCCTCGATCGCGTCGAGGCCGGCGAGGATCTCCGCGAGCTCGCCCTCGTCCAGCACCTCGAGGCGCCGCAGCGCCCGCGCGTGAGCGCGGGACTGCTCGACGTCGAACGGGGCCAGGCGGCGGTCGAACGAGATCGAGGAGTTGAGCCGCTTGAACAGCGGGTCCTGGTCTTCGCCGAAGCGGGACATGGCCGCAGTCTAGGCAGCCGCTTGCAGGGCGCCGGCGAGGGCGCTGCAGACCCGCTCGACCTGCGTCTCGTGCATCGCCGGGAAGAACGGCAGCGCCAGCGAGCGGGCGGCGACCCGCTCGGCGACCGGGAACTCACCGCCCTGGAAGCCGAACCGCTCCCGGTACGGGGGCATCGTATGGATGCACGGCAGATAGGCCTTCGAGGCCACCCCGTTCGCCGCCAGCGACTCGATCACCGCCGTGCGGTCGGCGGCCTCCGGGAGCTGGACGACGTAGACGAACCAGCTGCGCTGCTCGTCGCCAGTGTCCTCGCAGGGCAGCACCAGCCCGTCGGGGTCCCCGCGGCCGGCCGGGGCACCGCCGACCCCGGCGAGGACCTCGCCGTACGCGATCGCAACCTCCGCCCGGTCGGCGAGCAGGTCGTCGATGCGCTCGAGCTGGGCGAGCCCGAGCGCCGCCTGGATGTCGGTCATCCGATAGTTGAACCCGATCCGGACGTGGTCGACCGCGGCCATGTCCGGCGAGCGACCCTGGTTGCGCTCGCTCCGCAGCACCTCCGCCATCCCCTCGTCGGTGGTCGGCACGAGCATCCCCCCCTCCCCGGTGGTCAGCTGCTTGTTGGCGTAGAACGCGAAGGCCGCGAGGTGCCCGGCCGCGCCGATCTGCCTGCCCTCTGAGTCGACCGCCCCCAGCGCCTGGCACGCGTCCTCGAGGATCGGGGCCTCATACGCGTCCGCGATCGACTCGAGCGCGATCAGGTCGGCCGGATAGCCGAAGATGTGCACCGGGAGGATCCCGGCGATGCGGCGGTTGTCGGCCGCCGACTGCGCGGCGGTGGGGTCGATGTTGAGGGTGACCGGGTCGATGTCGCAGAAGACCGGCGTCGCGCCCTCGTAGAGCAGGCAGTTCGACGACGCGACGAAGCTGAGCGGCGAGGTCAGCACCTCGTCCCCTGCCCCCCATCCGAGCCGCCGCACCCCGAGGTGGAGTGCGGCGGTTCCGCTGGAGACCGCGATCGCGTCATCGCTGCCGAGCCAGCTCGCGAACTCGTACTCGAACTCGGTCAGCCGCGGGCCCAGCGACAGCCGTCCCGAGCGAAGCGCCTCGAGAACCAGCTCCTCCTCGCGCGGGCCGAGCTCAGGTCGTGCGAGCGGGATCGGTTCGGTCACTGCTCTCCTGCTCGGCGCGGGGTTGGAAGGCGTACTCGAGCGAGTCCACCAGCGCCTCCCAGGACGCCTCGATGATGTTCTCCGAGACCCCGATCGAGCCCCACTCGCGCTCGCCGTCCGAGCAGTCGAGCAGGACCCGGGTCACCGCCCCCGTACCGTGGTGCTCGTCCAGGATCCGGACCTTGTAGTTGGTCAGCTCGATCTCGGCCAGGTGGGGGTGTCGGTCGGTGATCGCCTCGCGGAGCGCCTTGTCGAGCGCGTTGACGGGGCCGTTGCCCTCCGCCGTCTTGACGTAGCGCTCGCCCTCGACCCAGACCTTGATCGTCGCCTCGGTCTGGACCTTTCCGTCCTCGCGCTTGTCGGTCGTGACCCTGAAGCTCTCGAGCTTGAACAGGTGCTCGTAGCGGTCCGTCTCCCGCCGCAGCAGCAGCTCGAAGGAGGCGTCGGCGGCTTCGTACTGGTAGCCGCGATGCTCGCGCTCCTTCAGCGTGCGCAGCGCCCGGGCAGCCTGCTCGTCATCCAGTTCCACCCCGGCGCGCTCGGCGCGGTCGCGGACGGTCCCCCGGCCCGAAAGCTCGGAGACGATCATCTCGCGCTCGTTGCCGACCAGCTCGGGATCCAGGTGCTCGAAGGTGCGGGCGTCGGCGCTGACCGCGGCGACGTGCATCCCGCCCTTGTGGGCGAAGGCGTTGCGGCCGACGTAGGGCTGCTCGGGACGCGGGGTGATGTTGAGCAGCTCGTCGACGAAGTGGGCGACGCCGGTCAGGCGGGCGAGCTGCTCGTCGCTGACGACCCGATGGCCGAGCTTGAGCTGGAGGGCCGGCAGGATCGAGGTCAGGTTGGCGTTGCCGGTCCGCTCGCCGATCCCGTTCATCGTCCCCTGAACGAGCGAGGCGCCCTCGGCGACGGCGGCGAGCGAGTTGGCGACGCCGCACTCGAGGTCGTTGTGGGCGTGGATTCCAACATCAACCCGCGGCTCCGCCTGCATATCGCCCAGGTTGCCGCGCTCCGCGCGGCTCGCGCGTCCGGGGCCGCGGGTCATCTCTCCCACCGCGGCGCGCGCTGCGTCGGTCACCTGCGGCGGTAGGCTGGAGCCGTTCGTGTCGCACAGGGTCACGTTCTCGGCGCCCGCGTCCGCGGCCGCCCGCACGCACTCGAGCGCGTAGCCCGGGTCCTCGCGGTAGCCGTCGAAGAAGTGCTCGGCGTCGTAGACCACGCGCTTGCCCGCGCCCCGCAGGAACGCGATCGAGTCGGCGATCATCGCCAGGTTCTCGTCGGGCGTCACCTTGGTCACCTTGTCGAGGTGGAGCCTCCAGGTCTTCCCGACCAGCGTCACGACCGGAGCGAAGCACCGGGCGAGGATCGCGAGCGCCTCGTCCTCCTCCGCGGGGACGTCGCGGCGCCGGGTCATCCCGAACGCGCAGACGTCGGCCTGTTCGAGCTCGACCTCGGCCAGCATCTCGAAGAGCTCGAGCTCCTTCGGGTTCGACCCCGGGAACCCCGCCTCGATCAGGTGGATGCCGAGCTCGTCGAGCTTGCGGACGACCCGGATCTTCTCGTGGGCGGACAGGGACATGCCCTGGCCCTGCATGCCGTCGCGCAAGGTGGTGTCGTAGAGGAGTACCTGTGTCATCGGGGGTGCAGCCTTTCTAGTCGGGGCGTGAAGGACGGCGGCAAGATGCCGCCCGCCGCGGGGCTAGGCCCTCGCGGCCCCCGTAATTCGCCCGATGCAGGTGAAACGCGTCACGAGCCCAATCTACCGGAGGCCGGCTCGCCCACCTCCTCGGCGTCGACCTCCGCGGGCGTGGGCTCGGGCGGCGCCTGCCCGGTCGGCTCGCCGACGGGGTCGAGCCACTCGAGGTACTCGTCGGCGCGCCCGTGCAGCGCGTCATCGAACTTCGCCTGGATCGCGCGCGTGATCTCACCGGGTTCGCCCAGGGAGTGATCGT
Source organism: Solirubrobacterales bacterium (assembly GCA_036258315.1). Classification (GTDB taxonomy): domain Bacteria; phylum Actinomycetota; class Thermoleophilia; order Solirubrobacterales; family 70-9; genus DASSYK01. Next base: position 12,949 of record DATADX010000043.1, on the reverse strand, counting down.
CGATCTCGCGCATCGGCACGAGCTCGGCCGCCGTCCCGGTCAGGAAGATCTCGTCGGCCATGTAGAGCTCCGCGCGCGCGATGTCGCGCTCGAGCACGGGGTAGCCGAGGTCCTCGGCGATCTGCATCACCGACTTGCGGCTGATCCCGTCGAGGATCGAGGCGACGTGCGGCGGGGTGACGATGCGGCCGTCGGTGATCACGAAGATGTTCTCGCCCGACCCCTCGCAGACGAACCCGCGCTCGTCGAGCAGGACGGCCTCGTCGTAGCCCGCCTTGGCGGACTCGGTCTTCGCGAGGATCGAATTCAGGTACTGGCCCGAGGCCTTGGCGTGCGGGATCAAGCCGGCCGGGGAGATCCGCCGCCAGGATGAGACCTTCGCGCGGATGCCGTTCGTCTTGCCCTCCTCGCCGAGGTAGGCGCCCCACGGCCAGACGGCGACGATCATGTCGATCGGCGCGCTCGCCGCGTAGAGGCCCATCTCGCCGTAGCCCCGCAACGCGAGCGGGCGGATGTAGCAGGAGCGCAGCCCGTTGCGGCGGATCAGCTCCTTGGTCGCCTCGGCGATCTCCTCGAGCGAATACGGGAGCGACAGGTAGTAGAGCTCCGCCGACTTCGCCAGCCGCTCGAGGTGCTCGCGGTGCCGAAACACCGCCGGCCCCTTCGCCTCGGTGTCGTAGCAGCGGATCCCCTCGAACACGCCGGTCCCGTAGTGGAGGCCGTGGCTGAGCACGTGGACGTTGGCCTCGTCCCATGCCACGAGCTCGCCGTTCTTCCAGATCAGCTCGACCTTCTCCACTAGGCCGGAGAGTATGCCCTAGCGGGGACCACGCCTCAAGAAATCGCCTTCAGCACCGCTTCCGTCACCGCGTCGGTTCGCGCCTCGCCCCCGAGGTCGGGCGTCCGGAGGCCGTCGGCGAGGACACGATCGACCGCCGCCTCGATGCGGTCGGCGTGGTCGCCGCGGCCGAGGCCGTAGCGCAGCATCATCGCGACCGACAGGAATGTCGCGAGCGGATTGGCGATCCCCTTTCCGGCGATGTCGGGAGCCGAGCCGTGGACAGGCTCGAACAGGCCCGGGCCGTTCTCCCCGAGGCTCGCAGAGGGCAGCATCCCGAGCGATCCCGTCAGCATCGCCGCCTCGTCGCTGAGGATGTCGCCGAACAGGTTCTCGGTCACGATGACGTCGAACTCCGACGGCCGCGCGACGAGCTGCATCGCCGCGTTGTCTACGAGCAGGTGGACGAGCTCCACCCCCTCGTACTCCGGAGCGAGGCGGGTGACGGTCTCGCGCCAGAGTCGCGAGGTCTCCATCACGTTCGCCTTGTCGACCGAGGCGAGACGGCCGCTTCGCTCGCCCGCCGCCTCGAAGGCAACGCGGGCGATCCGCTCGATCTCCTCGATCGTGTACGCGCAATCGTCGTGGGCGCGGTCCCCGTCGCGTCCGGAGTCGCCGAAGTAGATCCCGCCGGTGAGCTCGCGCACGACCAGCAGGTCCGTGCCCTCGATCCGCTCGCGGCGCAGCGGGCTCGAATCGAGGAGCGCCTCGCTGGGGCGCACGGGACGCAGGTTCGCGAACAGGCCCAGGCCCTTGCGGAGCCCGAGCAGCCCCTGCTCCGGGCGGGGCGCGTCGGGATCCGTCGTGTCCCACTTCGGCCCACCGACTGCGCAGAGCAGGACGGCATCGGCCCCCCGGCAGATGCGCAGGACCTCGTCCGTGAGCGCCGTCCCGTGGGCGTCGATCGAGGCGCCGCCGATCAGCTCCTCGTCGATCTCGACTCCGCCCAGCTCGTCGAGCAGGCGGCGCGCGGCGGCGGCCAGCTCGGGGCCGATCCCGTCGCCCGGCAGCAGCACGACCCGGGTCACGCCGGCCTCCCCGCCTCGATGTTGAGGCGCACGTATCCGAGCGTCAGCGGCTCGTCCATCTCGGCGGCGACCGCCTCGACGAATGCCTCCCGGAGCTCGGGATGATCGTCGGGGAGGAAGGCGAGGTGCGGGCCGAGGGTGACCGTGCGAATGAACTCGCGCGGACGCTCGGGCTGCAGCGGCTTCGGCTCGAGCCAGGTGCGGACGTCGACGAATCCGGCGTCGTCAAGGCGCCGTTCGGTGTCCCCGGCCGTCGCGAAGTTCCAGATCGTCGGCATCCCCTCGAAGTGGGGCGCGAACTCCGCGCGTCGGGTGACCCTCGCGATCGCCTCGGCGTGCTCGCGAACGTTGCCCGCCCCTCCGCACTGCGCGTGCAGCCTGCCGCCGGGGACGAGCGCATCGTGAACGCGGGCGAACAGCCCCTCGTGATCGGCGATCCAGTGGAAGGTCGCAGTCGAGAAGACGACGTCGACCGGCTCGTCGATCTCGAGCTCGGCGAGGTCCTGCTCGGAGTACCTGACCCGGTCGCCGAGGTTCTCGCGCGCCTTGGCGAGCATCGAAGGCGACGCGTCCACCGCGATCACGCGGCCGCGCGGCAGCCGCTTCAGCAGCTCGGCTGTGACCCGGCCGGAGCCGCAACCGGCGTCGAGCACGGTCTCGTCGCCGGCCAGCTCGAGCCGCTCGAGCACCTCCATCCCCCAGCCGAACTGGGGGTCGGAGACGCGGTCATAGGTCTCGGCGTCCCAGTCGCGGGGCCCGGCGTTCAACGCCCGCGACGAGGGGGTGCTGCTCACAGCGCCGTCGTGACCGGGCCGCGCACGGCCCCGGCATCGCTCTGGGCCCGCTCGAACGCGTCGATCGTGTCGGCACGCTCGAGTGTCATCGCGACGTCGTCGAGCCCGTTCGCCAGCCGGTGCTTGAGCTGCTCGTCGATCTCGAACCTGAAGACTCCTGGACCCGCTCCTCGCGCCCCCTCGCCGGGGGCGCTCGCGCAGTTGACGGTCTGGTCGTCGAGATCGATCCGCGCCTCCCCCGCGCCGGCGACGGCGCGGCACTGCTCCTCGTCGAGGATCACGGGCAGGAGGCCGTTCTTGGTGCAGTTGCTGAAGAAGATGTCCGAGAACGAGGGCGCGATCACCGCGTCGAAGCCGTAGTCCTTCAGCGCCCAAACCGCGTGCTCCCGCGACGATCCCGAGCCGAAGTTGCGGCCGGCGACGAGGATCGGATGCGGCTCGAGCTCGATCTCGCCCGACCGGAACCAGTCGTAGAACAGGAACTCGCCGAAGCCGGTCCGCTCGATCCGCTTCAGGAACTGCTTGGGGATGATCTGGTCGGTGTCGACGTCGGCGCGGTCCAGGACGGCGACGCGGCCCTCGATGATGTCGACGGGTTCCATCGGCACCCTCGCTCAGCTCCACTCCCGGATGTCGACGAAGCGGCCCTCGACCGCCGCCGCGGCCGCCATCTTCGGGCTGACGAGGTGGGTGCGCCCGCCGGCGCCCTGACGGCCCTCGAAGTTGCGGTTCGTGGTCGAGGCACAGCGCTCGCCGGGCTGAAGGATGTCGGGGTTCATCCCGAGGCAGGCGGAGCAGCCCGACTCGCGCCACTCGAACCCGGCCGAGCGGAAGACCTCGTCGAGCCCCTCCTCCTCGGCCTGGAGCTTGACCTGCTGCGAGCCCGGCACGACCATCCCGCGCAGGGAGGCGGCGATCCTGCGCCCGTCGACGATCGAGGCGGCCTCGCGGAGGTCGGAGATCCGGGAGTTGGTGCACGAGCCGATGAAGATCCGCTCCAGCGGGATCTCGGTCATCGGGGTTCCCGGCCTCAGGTCCATGTAGGCGAGCGCGCGCACGGCCGCCTCCCGGTCGGCGGGCGAGTCCATCGCCGCGGGATCGGGCACGTCGTCGGTGACCTCGACGACCATCCCCGGCGTCGTCCCCCAGGTGACCATCGGGGAGAGCTCGGAGGCGTCGATGTCGACCTCGCGGTCGAAGCTCGCGCCGTCGTCGCTGGGCAGCCCGCGCCAGAGCTCGATCGCGGCGTCGATGTCCGCGGGGGCGCCGGGGCGCCCGCGGACGTATTCGAAGGTCGTCTCATCCGGCTCGATCATCCCGGCGCGGCCGCCGCCCTCGATCGTCATGTTGCAGATCGTCATCCGATTCTCCATCGGCAGCGCGTTGATCGGCGGGCCCGCGTACTCGACGACGTAGCCCTGCATCCCCCCGGTGCCGAGCCGGCCGATCGTCGCCAGGATCAGGTCCTTGGAGGTGACCCCGAAGCCGATCTCACCCGAGTAGTTGATCCGCATCGTCTTCGGGCGGCGCTGGACCAGGCACTGGGTAGCGAGCACGTGCTCGACCTCCGAGGTGCCGATCCCGAACGCGAGCGCGCCGAAGGCGCCGTGGGTCGAGGTGTGGGAGTCGCCGCAGACGATCGTCATTCCGGGCTGGGTAACACCCAGCTCGGGGCCGATCACGTGGACGATTCCGCGCCGCTCCGAGCCCAGTGAGTAGACCGGTATCTCGAAATCCGCGCAGTTGGCTTCCAGCGCCTCGACCTGCACGCGCGACAGGGAGTCCTGGATCAGCCTGGCGGTCGGGGTGCCGTCGGTGGGGACGTTGTGGTCGGCGGTGGCGAGCGTCTTGTCGGGCCGGCGCACTCGACGTCCCGCGAGGCGCAGTCCCTCGAACGCCTGCGGCGAGGTCACCTCGTGGACGAGGTGCAGGTCGACGTAGATCAGGTCGTCGTCGACCTCGTGGGCCTCCCAGATCTTCTCGAAAAGGCTCTTCGGCATCGTCGCTAGCCCCGCCTCAGCCCCGCGGCGACGACCGCCAGGAACCGCGCCTGCTCGCCCCCGTTGTTCTCGAAGTGGTGCGGAAGGTCGGCGTCGAAGGTGACGCTGTCGTCCGCCGCCAGCCTGTGGCGCTCGCCGTCGATGAACAGATCGATCGAGCCCTCCAGGATCACCGCCGTCTCCCGGCTGCCGGGCTCGTGCATCGGCGGATCATCCGGGCCGCCCGTCGCGGCTCCCGGCGCGAGCGTATGCGCCGAGACGTCCGCGCGCTGTCCCGGCAGCGGCGGGCTCAGCTCCTCGACCGAGTGCCCGCGGTGACGCCGCGTGCGCCTGGCGGCCGCCCGGGTGACGACGACGTGTCCGTTCTCGTCGAGGCGCAGCAGCTGCGAGAGCGACAGCTCGAGGCCCGTGGCGATCCGCCCGGCGACGGCGAGCGTCGGGCTCGTCTCGCCGCGCTCGACCTGGGAGAGCATCGGCGCGCTCACGCCGCTGCGCTCGGCGAGGTCGCGCAGCGACAGCCCCATCGCCTCGCGCAGCGCCTTGATTCGGGCTCCCACGGCGCCGTTGAGCCTGTCGGCAATCGGCTGGCCGGTTGACGCGGTCGCCCTCACGGCGCGTACGCTATCACGTACGCTCGTACGTTTTCCCCCCTCGGCCCTAGCGGCGCTGGCCGGTCGGCCTGACGAGGACCTCGTTGATGTTGACGCGGTCCGGCTGGGTGACGACGTAGCGGATCGCCTCGGCGATGTCGTCGGCCTGGAGCGGCTCCCCGACGTCCTCGCGCATTCTCTCGATCGCGTCGAGCACGACCGGGTTGGTGTTGTGGCCCTGGAGCTCGGTCGCGACGAACCCGGGCTCCACGCAGGTGACGCGGATGTTGGCGTGAAGCGCCTCCTGGCGGAGCGCATCGGAGAACCCCGTCACCCCCCACTTCGTCAGGTTGTAGACGGCGCTGCCGGGATTGGCGGCGCGCCCCGCGACCGAGGAGAGGTTGACGATGTGGCCGCCGCCCGAGTCGCGCATCACCGGAAGCGCCTCGCGGGTGCAGTAGAGGAGGCCGAGCACGTTGACGTCGACCATCCCCCGCCATTCGGCGACGTCCGCGCCGTCGACCGGTCCGAGCAGCATCACCCCGGCGCTGTTGACGAGGATGTGGAGCCCACCGAGCTGGCCGACGATCTGCCCGACCATCGCCTCGACCTCGCCGTGGTCGGTGACGTCGACCTCGAGCGGAAGCGCTGTGCCGCCCTCGGCCTCGATCCGGCCGCCGAGCTCGACGAGCCGATCGTGGCGGCGCGCGATCAGCGCGACAGCCGCACCCTCCTTCGCGAGCGCGATCGCGGTCGCCTCGCCGATGCCGGATGAAGCACCGGTGATCGCCGCGACCTTGCCTTCAAGCGCACCCACACCGGCCACATTAGCCGCAACGGAGCGGGCGGACCGTCCGAGGGCTCACGGACCGGGGGTCCGCTCGGTCGCGGCCTCCGCGGTCGCCTCCTCGGCCTCCCGGATCGCGGCGCCCTCGAGCGCGTTCGAGATCGCGCGCACGAACGCCCGCGCGGCCGCTTCGAGGATGTCGGTGGCGACACCCTGACCGCTCGCGAGCCGGCCGTTGGCCCGCACCCAGACGGTGACCTCCCCGAGGGCGTCGGTGCCGCTGTCGATGCCGGCGACCTCGAAGCGCTGCAGCTCGGCCTCGGTGCCGATCGCCTGCTGGATCGCGATGAAGATCGCGTCGACCGGCCCATCGCCGGAGGACTTCGCCACGGACTCCGTCCCGTCCGGGAGGGTGACGGCGACCTCGGCCTCGGGCTCGCGCTCCGAGCCGGAGGAGACAGCGAAGCGCGACAGGTTGTAGGCCTCGGAGCGCTCGCGCATCTCGTCGGAGACGATCGCCTCGAGATCGAGCGCGGTGACCTGCTTCTTCTTGTCCGCGATCTCCTTGAAGCGCTTGAACGCCTGGTTCAGGGCGCCGCCCGAGACGTTGAATCCCAGCTGCCTCAGCGCGTCCGCCAGCGCATGGCGGCCGGAGTGCTTGCCGAGCACGATCGAGTTCGACTCGAGCCCGACCTCGGTCGCATCCATGATCTCGTAGGTCGAGCGCTCCTTGAGCACCCCGTCCTGATGGATCCCGGACTCGTGCGCGAAGGCGTTGCGGCCGACGACCGCCTTGTTCGGCGGCACGGAGTAGCCGGTCAGGCGCGAGACCATCCGGCTCGTGCGGGCCAGCTCGCGCGCGTCGATCCCGGTGTCGAGCCCGTGCGCGTCGCGGCGGGTTCGGAGCAGCATCACGATCTCCTCGAGCGAGCAGTTCCCGGCGCGCTCGCCGATCCCGTTGACCGCGCACTCGACCTGCCGCGCGCCGGCGAGGACGCCGGCGTAGGAGTTGGCGACGGCCATCCCGAGATCGTCGTGGCAGTGCACGGAGACCTCGACGCCGTCGAGGCCGGGGACCAGCTCGTAGAGGCGCCGGAAGTAGCTCGCGTACTCCGCGGGTGTCGTGTACCCGACGGTGTCAGGGATGTTGATCACGGTCGCGCCCTCGGCGACGGCGATCGCGCAGACCTCGGCGGTGAACTCGACGTCCGCGCGCGTCGCGTCCATCGGTGAGAACTCGACGTCGTCGCAGTACGAGCGCGCCAATGCGACGGCGGCCTTCGCCTGACCCTTGACGTCCTCGCGCGTCGTCTGCAGCTGGTGCTCGATGTGGATGTCGGAGGTCGAGATGAAGGTGTGGATGCGGGGGCGCTCGGCGGCCTTGATCGCGTTCCAGGCGGCGTCGATGTCCGCCTTGTGGGTCCTGGAGAGCCCGCAGATCACCGGCCCCTCCACCTGGCGCGCGATCGCCTCGACTGCCTCGAAGTCACCTGGGGAGGTGATCGGGAACCCCGCCTCGATTACGTCGACGCCGAGGCGGGCGAGCTGCTGTGCGATCTCGATCTTCTCCTGGGTGTTCAGCGAGATCCCGGGCGACTGCTCGCCATCGCGCAGCGTCGTGTCGAAGATGTGGACGCGATCGGGTCCGGGTGCTTCGCTCGATGTGGCTTCCCTCATGCTGGTCCTCCTTCTCTGGAGACTTCGAATGACCTGTTGTGAGTTCGCGGCTGTCGCGCCGCCCAGCGATTACTCCCCCCGGAGGGGGAGGAGAAGGAGCAGCGCCAGGCTGTCGAGCCGGTGCGTCATCGAAGTGGGCGGAGAGTAGCGCAGCGGCGGCGCCGGGTGGGATCGCGGGACCGTTTGCCGTCCCGGGCGCGCTCTAGCTTGCGGGAGGATGCGCGCGAGGGACATCGAGGCCCGGGCCGTGTCGAAGATCGTCCTCGTGGCGCTGCTGATGGTTGCGCTCGCGCTGTTGCTCGCGCTGGTCGTCCTCAACACGACGACGACGCTGCGCTGGACGATCACGGCGATCTTCCTCGCGCTGGCCCTCGATCCGGCCGTCGGCCTGTTGCAGCGGATCAGGATCAGGGGCCGCCCGCTGCCGCGCGTGCTCGCGATCCTGCTCGTCTACGTCGTCTTCTTCGCCGGGCTGATCTTCCTGATCCTGCACGTCTTCCCGCCGATCGTGAAGGACATCGAGGGCCTCGCGAAGAGGCTGCCCAGCTACGTGACCGACTTCGAGCACTGGGCGGAGAACAACCAGCAGTTCGAGGAGCTGAACCAGAAGTACGGGCTGACCGCGAAGCTCAGCGAGCAGGCCGGGGCGCTGCCCTCGAAGCTCGGGTCCGGCGCAACCGAGCTCGGCACCTTCACGGTCAGCCTGCTCGAGCACCTGGTCGCCTTCGTCACGGTGGTCACGATCACCTTCTTCCTGCTGCTCGACCGCGGCGGGATGTTCCGGCGCGGCACGGCGCGGCTCGACGACCCGCACCGAGACCGCGCCCGCCGGGTGGGCACCAGGGTCGCCGCGGTCGTGCGCTCCTACGTGAGCGTCACGATCGTGCTGGCGATCGCCGCGGGGCTGTTCACGTTCGCCTTCCTCGAGATAGAGGGCTTTCACCTGGCGCTCGCGATGGCGGTCCTGGTCGCGTTCCTCGATCTGATCCCGCTGATCGGGTTCACGATCGGCGGCGCGGTCGTCGCCGTCGTCCTCGCGATCGACGGACAGCCCTACGACGCCCTGATCTGGCTGGCCGCCTTCCTCGTCTACCAGCAGATCCAGGACCGGGTGATCCAGCCGGTCATGTACACGGGCGGCGCGCTGAAGCTCAACCCCGCGGTCGCGATCGTGGCGGTGATCGCCGGCGCCAACCTCGCCGGCGTGCTCGGCGCGCTGCTGGCGATCCCGACGGCGGCGTCGCTCGGCGTCGTGATCGACGAGCTGGTCCTGTCAGGGTCCCCCGGCACCGCTGGCGCCGGCGGCGCCGCTCCGCAGGCCGAGCCGGCCGAGTAGCTCGGGACCGCGCTTCCAGAACGGCCGGCCACGCGGGCCGGCGAACCGCTCGCGCGAGCGCTCGCGCTTGCTCCCGCCGTAGAACAGCTTCGCCCACAGCGAGTTGGGCTTCGCGAGCCTGACGGCGCCGACGATGTGGACCAACGGGACTAAGAAGCCGAGCAACGCCATCCCGAACTTCTCCTTGGCGCAGTTGATCATTGCCAGGACGAGGCCCAACGCGCCGCTCGTTCCGACGGCGGCGAACACCTCGGACTCGACCGATTCCGCGGCGTCGATCCAGCCCCGGAAGCCGACGAGGAGCAGCCCGGTGATGGCGAGCGTAACCACGACGGCGTCGATCGAGGCCCGGCCCTGCTGCTCCCAGTAGACGTCCTTGAGGTTCAGCCAGAGCGCGAACTCGTCGAGGGTCAGGCCCGCGCCGATCCCGAACATCACCGCCGAGACCTCGCTCCAGGGCGAGCCGGGCGCGAGGGCGAGCCCGATCCAGCCGAAGATCAGCAGCAGCAGGATCCCCCACACGAGATGGTGGATGTGAGTGCCGCCGACCTCGACGTTGCCGGGCCACCAGCTCACCTGCGCCCGGATCATGTGGGCGCTCGTGCGGATGAACGCCCACGAGAGGAGGAAGGAGATGAAGAACAGGAACTCGCCGAGCCGACCTGTGTCGACGATCCACTCCTGAAAGCCGCTCCCGAGCGAGGCGACGGTGACGACGTCCGGCATCAGGGGATCTTCTTCGACGCCAGGCAGCTGAGCCCTATGTCCGACCCTCCCCCTCCGTTGCAGAGGTCTCGCGCCGGGCCGCCGTCGAGCCTGTCGGCGCCGCCACCGCCGAACAGGGCGTCGCTCCCCGTGCCGCCCCCGATGCCGTCTCGGCCCGGACCGCCGCGGATCAGGTCGCTGAGGCCGTTGCCGAGCAGCGAATCGGGCCCGGCGCCGCCCTCGATCAGATCGCCGACGGCGCCGCCGCTGAGGTCGTCGCGGCCGGCGCCGCCGCTGAGCGGGTAGTCGACGCCCTGCAGCGCGATCCCGATCGAGACGGTCAATGTCGGGGCCGCCGTGAAGGTGTCAGGCCCGCCCTTGAGGTCGCCCGCGATCGCCCCGATGAACCCGGGCACGCACGAGACCTGGGTGGGCCCGTCCTGCGTGCACTCGGGATTGGCGCCGTCGGGTTCGGTGATCCCCTCGGGAGAGACGAGGGTCAGCCGCCCGCCGGGACCGATGAAGGAGTTGATCCGGACCGCCAGCGATGTCCCCGTGATCGTGAAGATCCGCAGCGTGTCGGCGGTGCTCGCCCCGGAGTGCTTGGCACGGGCCAGGGAGGTGGTGGTACCCGGTCGCCCCGTCTCAGCTGGCACCGCAGGCGCGGTCACCAGAGCGGGCACCAGCGCGCAGGCAAGGAGAGCCACACCGAGCCCCTTGCCTCTCCCAGGCATCACGAAGGTCATCGTAACCCCAACGGGGCCAGGAGCATTCTTGGCTCTACGGGCGGGATTTGGCTTGGTAGCAGGGAAGGCGGGTTCATCGGCACAGGTCCTTCACACGCTGGAACACGCTGGAAGGGGCTGGAGATCGGTGGCCCACGGTATTCCTACGGTACGCACCAAGCCAGCTTCGACGTACTCGGAAAGCTCGACGCTGAGCGGTGCGCTGCGCTCGCTGAGCGCCGCCTTCCGCGCCTTCTCGCTGCGCCACTCGCTGAGGTAGGCATCCAGCTTGCCTCGTCGCCGACGCCCGGGAGAAGGTGGCCGTCGCGGTCCAGGGTGATCGAAATGTCTGAGTGGCCCATGAACTCCGAGAGCGCCTTGAAGTTCACGCCGGCCGCGATCATCAGAGAGGCGTAGGTATGGCGGGATTCGTGGAGCGTGATCGGATCGAGCTCCGCCGCCTTCCATGCCTTCTCGGCGCGGTTGGTCAGCGTACGAGCCTGCACTGGCTCTCGGCCGAACACGTAGCCCTCTGTCCAGGTCGAAGCGCGCAGCTCGCGAAGGTAGTTGCTGAGGGCCGCGGGGATCGGAACAGTCCTCCTCCCCTTGTCTGACTTCGCGGCAACGGGATGCCTCTCGGCATCGTCCCAACCCCGCTCGACGCGGATTTCGGACTTGGCGAAGTCAGCGTCCGACCAGCGGAGCGCGATCAACTCCCCGCGGCGCAGACCCGCATAGCACGCGGTCGCCCAAACGACACGCTCCTCAGCGGGCAACACGCCAGCCGCCGCTCAGCCTCATCGGGGGTAGAACCGCTGAGGGCAACCCTCGCACTCGCGCTCCGGCTGCTCACGTCGAAGCCGCCCCCGTTCCAAGCGCCGCTGTTTCTTTGCGGCCTCGAGCTCAGCCCTACGCGCAGCCTCGACCTCCTCGGGATCGCTCAGCCAGGAAAGGGGAAGGGAGATCGGGCTCCGGTGTCCCAGAGAACCTCGGCGGTTACGCCGTCTTCGCGGACCCCCTCGATGGTCCCTAGGGCTTCATGGAGCTGGACGCGCGTCATCCTGCGGTCCTTTCGCGCGTTTGTCGGGATGGAAAAATCTGAGGTACACGGGAAGCGGGAGTCCCATCGGCTCGCGAGATACTGCGGGGCGATGTCGCAGGAGAACATGGCGCTGGCACGGAAGGCCATCGCCGCTATCAACCGCGGCGACTTCGACGCCTTGCTGGCATTCCTCAGCCCAGAGGTCGTATGGGAGGCCCTGGAGGGTGTCTCAGGGATCGGTGAGCTGTACCGCGGGCGGGCAGAGGTGCGGGAGTGGATCGCGCTGATGATGGAGGACATGGAGGCGGGCAGCATCCACGCCGAGATCGAGCAGATGGCGGACTCGGGTGATGACCGGGTCTTGATCGGCCTGGTTCTCACCGCACGCCGTAGGGGCAGCGGCGCGCCGTTTGAATACCGCACCTGGCAGATCGTCTGGTTCGCGGACGGCCTGATCATCAGACGTCAGGTCTTCTGGACCCGCGCCGAAGCCCTGAAGACAGCCGGGCTTGAGGAGTAGGCGATGTCGGAGGAGAACGTGGAGGTGGTTCGGAGGGCATGGGACGCTTGGACGAGGGGTGACTTTGAGGCGCTATTCGGGACTTTCGACCCGGCGGTCGAATGGACCACGACCAACTTTGTCGGCTGGCCGGAAGACGATGTCTACTCCGGACAAGGGGGCGTGCGTCGCTTCTTCGAGGAGTGGCGCGATAGCTGGGAGCGGTATGAGGCGGGGACGGACGAGATCCTGGACGCGGGCGGCGACCGAGTACTTGTCCTCGCTTGGCAACGTGGGGTTGGACGGGGCAGCCACGTCCCCGTCGAGATGGAGTTCGCGCAGCTGTGCACGCTCAGGCGTGGCCTGATCCGCCGCATGGACGCCTACTCCGACCGCCAAGCCGCCCTCGAAGCCGCCGGGCTGCGGGAGTAGGCGATGTCAGGGGAGAACGTCGAGATTGCGACTCGCTGGTACGAGCCAGCTACAGGCAAGAATGAGCTGCTGGCGCGATGCCCAGAACGATGGCGTTGTGCCATCCCGAGGTCGAGTGGAGCGCACCCGAAGACGGAACGATTTACCGGGGCCGTGAGGGAGTCAGGCAGCGGCTCGAGGAATGGCTGCAAAGCTTTGATGAGTACAGATATGACGTCCAGCGGATCATCGACTGCGGAGGCGACGAAATATTGGTCGAGGCAACCGAGGTGGGCCGCGGCGCAATGAGTGGCGCCGAGGTTCGATCGACCAACGACGAGCTGCTCACGCTCCGGGACGGGATGATCGTGCGTATTCGCGAGTTCGACGACGAATGTGATGCCCTCAAAGCCGCCGGGCTGCGGGAGTAGCTCCGCTCGGCTGGCGCGTTACTGGCTGCGATCTCATGCGGCGGCGGTATGTAATGAACGGTGGGCGTGCGCGCGGAACCCCTCCC
>DATADX010000042.1:0-91321 GCA_036258315.1 Solirubrobacterales bacterium | reverse complement strand
CAGGGAGATGCCGTCCGGCCGCAGCTCGGGATCGGGAACGGCCTCGGCCAGGGCGATGGCGCTGGCGACCACCACCGGGCGCGCTCCGGCGCCGGTCAGCGCGTCGAGGGCGGCGACGCGCAGGCCCGCCAGATGGGGCGGCGGCGCGACGTGCGAGAGGTAGCCGGTCCCTCGCGAGGGATAGAGGTGCACGCGCCTGGGCGCCAGGAAGGCGTGCAGGTCGGCCGCGAGGTCGCGGGCCGAGCGGTCATCGGCCGTGACGATCAGCGCGGGGCGATCGGCGGGGCCTTCCGGGGACTCGAGCAGGGCGGCGAGCAGGTAGGGGCGGACGGCTGAGGACGCGTGGGCCTCCACGCGGCCCTCGCGCAGGGCGGCGGCCAGCCCTTTCGCCAATCCGTGCCGCTGGGCTATGTCAAGAAGAGGTCTGAGCGTCATCTGCGTGAGCGGGCACGACGAATGACCGGATCAGGTGTCCGGCCATCGAACCGGGCAGGGGCCCGGCGTTATTCGATCCTATCTGGGAGGTGCAATCGGGACTAGCCTGTTGCCGTGCCGCCCGAGCTGCTCGCCTTCTGCGGAGTCGCCGCGATCCTGGTCATCACGCCCGGTCCCGACATGGCGCTGGTCGCGCGCAACGCCCTGGTCTCGGGCCGCTCGGCGGTGCCGCTGACGACGCTCGGGATCTGCGCCGGCATCCTCGTGCATGCGCTGGCGGCCTCGGTCGGCCTCTCGGCGCTGCTGAAGGCATCGGCGACCGCCTACGCCGTGGTCAAGCTGCTCGGCGGCGCATACCTCGTCTTCCTCGGGGTCCAGGCCTGGCGCGCCTCCTTCAAGCGGGTCGGCGAGGACGACGACTGGATGCTCGGGCCGGCGCGCCGCTTCACGGGTGGCAGCGCCTTTCGCCAGGGATTCGTCACCAACGTGCTGAACCCGAAGCTGGTGGTCTTCTTCATCTCGGTGCTGCCCAGCTTCGCCTCGGACGACGGCAGCTTCTTCGCGCAGGTGATGGTGCTGACCGTCGTCTTCGAGGCGCTCAGCCTGGTCTGGCTGCTGGGCTACGGCTACGCCGTCGCCCGCGTGGGTGAGGCGATGCGCGCCCCGCGCGTCCGCCATTTCCTCGAGCGCCTGACCGGCACGGTGCTGATCGCGCTCGGCATACGGGTCGCCTGGGACGGCGCCCGCGAGATCTAGGACTCGGCAATGGAAGTGCGCGAGGCCGAGCTCCTGGCGCTGGCCGCCCGTTAGTCTCGCTGGGGCAGACCGGGGCCTGAGCGCTGCCATTCGACCTGGCCGCGGCCCTCCTCGGCCGAGCGCTCGACGACGCCGTCCCAGTCCTGCAGCATGCGCTTGATCCGCGCCACCGACTCGGGCGGGTGGGCGGCGACCTCGGTGGCGAGCTCGATCGCGGCCTCCTCGGTACGTGCGGCGGGCGCGACGCGATGGACCAGTCCCATCCGCAGCGCCTCATCGGCGCTGACGTTGCGGGAAGAGAGGAGCAGGTACTTGGCGGTCGAGAGGCCGCAGAGGGTGACGAGCCTGGCCGGGCCTACAGGGACCCCGAGCTCGGCGCCTGGGAACTTCAGCCTCAGGTTTCCGCCCGCGACGCGCAGGTCACAGGCCACCGCGACCTCGGCGCCGCCGCCGACGACCGAGCCATGGCAGGCTGCCACCGTCGGCTTCGGGAAGGAGACGATCGCGTCGTAGAGATCCGCGAACAGCTGCATCCGCTGGACCCTGGCCTCGTCGTCGGCGAGGTCCTCGCGCACGTCGGCGCCCGCCGAGAGGCCGAGGTGGTCGTTGGAGGAGATCACCAGCACGCGCACCGCGTCGTCCCCGCGCGCCGCGGCCAGGTGCCCGAGCATCTCCTCCAGCATCTGCGTGTTCATCGCATTGCGGGCCTGCTCGCGCTCGAGGCGCAAGAGCGCGACGCCGGCCTCGTCCACGGAGTAGCTGGTCAGCGGCTTCGCCATCAGGCCGGCTCCTCCGGCATATCGTTCTTCGCCGGGGACGAGCCCCGGCTCACGCGTCCGGGGCCGGCCACCTCGCCGTCCTCCTCGACGATGCGCTCGACCAGGCGCTCGGCCTCGTCGGCTGAGGCACCGATCAGGGCGACGACGTCCTCGCGCGGTTCGCTGAATCTGCCCAGCACGTGGGCCGAGACGATCTCGGGATCGCTGCTGTCCGGTCGACCGACCCCCGAGCGTACCCGCCAGAAGTCCGGGCCGCCGAGGCCCTGCCCCAGGCTCTTGAGCCCGTTGTGGCCGGCGAGGCCGCCCCCCAGCTTGCTGCGCACCTCTCCGAAGGGAAGGTCGATCTCGTCGTGCAGGACCACGATCCGGTCCAGCGGCACGCCGAGTGACCCCCGGGCGGGGCCCGCGGCCGTGCCGCTCTCGTTCATGAAGGTCTGCGGCAGCAGCACCGCGACTCGCGGGCCGCCGGGGCGGGTGCGGCCCTCGGCGATCAGGCCGCCGAACCGCTTGCTCGCCTTCGGCAGCTGCCAGCGGCGCGCCAGCTCGTCGGCGACCTCGAATCCGACGTTGTGCCGGGTCGCGGCGTAGCGCGAGCCCGGATTGCCGAGGCCGACGACGAGCACGTCGGCTCGCCCACCGGCCCCGTCCTCACGTCGCTCGCGCCGCTTGCGACTGCGGCGAAACAGCGCCAGGGGCTACTCGCCCCCTCCGCCGCCGCCACCGTCGCCGCCGCCCGAGTCTCCCCCACCGCCGAAGTCAGAGCCGCTGTCGCCGACGTCCACTTGCTGCGACGAGCCCTCCTCGCCCACCTGGATCTCCTGTACGGAGGCCTCGATCTCGCCCTCGCGCCCGCCCGGCTCCTGCTGCCCGGAGTCCTTGGGGTCGCGGTCGCCGCGACCGTCTCCCTCGTCGGCGCCACGGGCGCCGGCCCCGGCATGGACCGGCGGGGTCGTGTACAGGGGCGTCGCCGCGTCGGTCGTGGTGTCACGGCGGGGGTCGGCTCCGCCGCGTCCGCGACGGAACAGCCGGTCGAACAGGGACACCGCTACTCCTCCTTGTCGGCTTCGTCCCCGCCCTCGGACTCGCCGTCCTCGGTGGGCTCCTCGCCCTCGGCGGGCTCCTCGCCCTCGGGGGCCTCGATCGGCTCCCCGTCCTCGCCGACGAGCACCGCCTCCTCCTCCAGCTCGGGCTCGGGCTCCTCCTCGACGCGGGGCGGACTCAGCGTGGCGATCGTGATCTCCTCGGGCGAGACGTCCTCGCCCAGGGCGAACTTGGTGCCCGCGGGCGCCAGCACAGCCTCGAGGGTGACGGTGTCGCCGATCACCATCTCGGACACGTCCACGACCAGCCTCTCCGGGATCTCGGTCGGAAGGGCCTCGACCTCCACCTCGCGGGTGACGTGCTCCAGGACGCCGCCCTCGCGGACGCCCGGGGCCTGCTCGGTCCCCTCGAGCTCGATCGGCACCTCCGAGGTGATCTCCTCGTCGAGGCGGACCTCGAGGCAGTCGAAGTGGACGACGTCGCCCCGGAGCGGATGGTGCTGCTGCTCCTTGATCACGACCGGGACGGCCGCCGAGCCGTCCAGCTTCAGGTCAAGCAGGGTGTGGCCCTCGCCGAGCAGCGTGCGAAGCTCGCGAGCGGGCACCTGGAAGGGCCGCGCCTCGCCGCCCTGACCGTAGACGACGCCCGGCACCAGGCCCTCGCGGCGCAGACGGCGGGTGGCCCGCGATCCGAAGACCTCGCGGACGGTGACGGTGAGTGTTGCGCGATCCGAAGTCATGTTTAGTACCCACTCTGGAAAGGTGGATGGGCAGCCAGGATAGAAAATGTGGGAAGGCGATGGCAGACGACCGCGACAATGACAAACAGGGCAGCGAGCGCTGGGGGGTCCAGATCCCCTGGCTGAAGGATCGCGAGCGCCGACGGCAGGAGCCGCCGGCCGAGGAGCCGCGGGTCGAAGAGGAGTTCGCCGAGGAGCCGCCGGTCGAGCCGGCGCCGCTCACCGACGCGCCGGTCGGGGACGAGACCGAACCCGACGGGCGCGACGAAGCGGGCGAAATCCCCAGCACGAGGCTCGGCCGCTCGGCCAAGCTCGGGGCAGCGATCGGAGGGCAGGCCACGCGCTACGCCGGCACGGCGGCCGCCAACATCGCCCGCTCCGAGGAGCGCGCGCAGGAGCGGACCGAGCTCCGCCACGTCGAGGCCGCGCTGAAGATGGTCTCCGTGCTCGGGGAGATGAAGGGCGCCGCGATGAAGATCGGCCAGATGGCCTCGTTCATCGACATCGACTTCCTGCCGCCCGAGTACCGTGAGATCTACCAGGAGCAGCTCGCGAAGCTACGCGCCCAGGCGCCCGCGATGCCCTGGGAGAAGGTGCGCGAGGTGCTGGTCGAGGAGTACGACGGCAGGCAGCCCGAGAAGGTGTTCGCATCGATCGAGGAGGATGCGTTCGCCGCCGCCTCGATCGGGCAGGTGCACCGGGCCACCCTGCACGACGGCAGCGCGGTCGCGGTCAAGATCCAGTACCCCGGGGTCGCCGAGGCGCTCGAGTCCGACTTGGCCAACGCCGGGATCATCGTGCGGGTGGCGAGGGCGCTGGCGCCGGGCCTGGACGCGAAGGCCGTCGCGGGCGAGCTGCGCGAGCGCGTGCTGGAGGAGCTGGACTACGAGTACGAGGCCCAGAACCAGCGCGCCTTCGCCCGCGCGTATGAGGGCCATCCCTTCATCTACGTCCCCAAGGTCCACTCTCGCCTCTCGCGACGCCGGGTCCTGGTCAGCGAGTACGTCGACGGCCGCGACTTCGAGGAGGTGAAGCGCCTGCCCCAGGACGAGCGCGACATCTTCGGGGAGATCGTCTTTCGCTTCTGCTTCGGCTCGATCTATCACCTGCAGCACTTCAACGCCGACACCCACCCCGGCAACTACCTGCTGATGGACGACGGCCGCGTCGCCTTCCTCGACTTCGGAATGACGAAGCGGCTCAGCCCCACCCAGATCATCCTCGAGCAGCGGGCGGTCGACGCCGCCTCTCGCGACGATGCGGACGCGCTGCTCGAGGCCCTGAACGAGATCGGCTTTCTTGCGAACCCGAAGCGGATCGACGCCGAGCGGCTGATGGATCACGTCAAGTTCGTCGGCGGCTGGTACCTCACCGACGGCGCGCTCGAGATCACGCCGAAGCGGGTGATGAAGATGATCGAGGTCACCTCGGATCCGCGCTCTGAGTTCTACGACCTCGTCCGCAAGGAGAGCCTGCCGGCCGACGAGCTGATGGGGAGGCGGATGGAGACGGGCCTACTCGCCGTCCTCGCTCAGCTGCGCGCGACCGCGAACTGGCACCGGATCATGCGCGAGTGGGTGTATGCCGACCCGCCTTCGACGGTCTTGGGCGAGGCCGAGTGGCGTTACTTCGAGAAGCGGGGGACGCTCCAGAGACCCGGGCTGGCCACCACCGGCGGCCCGGCCTAGCCAGGTCCTCTAGGACGCCTTCCGCGTCGAGGCCCTCCGCTCAGGGCGGTCGCCGTCCTCGGGGACCTCGTCCTCGGCCGGCTTCGCCTCCTCGTCCAGCTCCTCCATCACGTCCGGCTCCTGCGGCGCCGGTGCGGGCGCCTCGCCGGCGGCCGCCCGCTCGGCCTCGGGGAACAGCCGCGGGTCATTCGAGCAGATGCCGTGCACTCCCATCTTGATCAGCTCCGTCATCCGCCCGAGGTCATCGACCGTCCAGGCGATCAGCTCGATGCCGGCCTCGTCCGCGGCCTCGACCGCTCGGCGGGTGACCACCGGGTGGTAGGCCCAGACGGCGGAGAGGCGCAGCTCGCGGGCCCGCTCGCCGATCGCCTTCGGGAACTGGCGGCGCATCAGGGCGACGGCCGCCTGAACACCGGGCCGCAGCCAGCGGTGCGAGGTCCAGTCGCGGCGCGTCTTCGGGTACGTCCAGCCGAGCCTCAGGTCCGGCTCCAGCCGGGCCAGCTTCACCAGGCTCTCGACCTCCATCGTCGAGACCATCGCCCGGTCCACAAGCCCGTGGCCCGCGAGGGCGCCCGCCAACTCGGCCTCGCGCCCAGGGAGCTTCAGATCGCAGTCGATCTCGACCTGGTCGAGCGGGGGGTCGAGGAAGGCGCTGAGCGCGTCGGAGAGGTCGAGCGGCCGCCGCGCCATGGCGTCGCGGTAGTCATGAGCGACGATCAGCCGGCCCTCCCGGGCGCGCAGCACGTCGAACTCGACCATGTCGACGCCGGCCTCGACGGCGGCCTCGAAGCTCGCGATCGTGTTCCCGTGCGTGATCGCGTCGGCCCCTTTGTGGCCGATCCACCGCTGCGTCCGGTTTCCTGGCAGGGGCGTCTCGTCCCGCGCCGAGCTACCACTCATCCGCGCAAGGTAGCGGCAACGCCTGACTCCAGCGTCTCGCCCGCGTTCGGATAGCTTCCGAGGGTCCCGTGTCCCGCCTCCTCACAGCCCTGGTCTGCACGGCAGCGCTGGCGGCGCTCGCGGGGTGCGGCGAGTCGGATCAGGAGAAGGCCCGCGAGGTCGTCCAGGACTACGTCGACGCCCGAAACGAGGGGGACTACCAGCAGGTCTGCGATCTCTACAGCGAGTCCTTCAAGGAGGAGCTGGGCGTGACCGAGAACTGTCCCGCGTTCCTCGAGGAGCAGACCTCCGGCGCGGACGAGGGCGGCGAGTTCAGCCTCGTCGAGGTGCGCGTCAACGAGGACCGCGGGGTCGGCGAGATCGACGTCAGCCGCGAGGGCCAGAGCCCATCGCGAGTCGGCGTGACGCTGAGCCGCGACGGGGACTCCTGGAAGATCTCCGGGCTGCAGTAGGACCGCGCGCCGCGCGGTCGACGGCTTCGCAACAAAGGCGCGGTCGACGGCTTCGCCACAAACGCGCATCTCCTCGGGCGAGCGACCCGAGCGGCTGTCCGGCCCTGGGCACCGATGCGGTGCCTTAGTCAGGACAGCCTTCGGGTTGGTTGGCTAGAAGAGCTGGTTCTCGCCGGCGAAGATCTCGGAGACGGAGTCGTCGGTGAAGATGCGGCGCATCGAGTCGGCGAGGGTCTGGGCGGCCGAGAGGGTGGTGATGTTGTCCGGGGCGCCCGGCCGCAGCGGGATCGTGTCGGTGACGACGATCTCCTCGATCCTCGAGCTCTCGTAGGCGAGCCGCTCGAAGGCCGGGCCCGAGAAGACGCCGTGGGTGGCGACGGCGACCACCCGGGCCGCGCCCTCCTCGAGCACGGTGCTGGCCGCCGCGGTCAGCGTCCCGGCTGTGTCGATCATGTCGTCGACGAGGACGGCGGTCCTGCCCTCGACATCGCCGACCACGTAGCCGATCTCGGCGACCTGCTGGGCGGGCCGCTCCTTCTCCATCACGGCCCAGGTGGACCCCACCTTGCGGGCGAAGTTGCGCGCCGTCTTCACGCGGCCGGCGTCCGGCGAGACGATCACCGGCTCCTCGTCGAAGGCCAGGTCGGAGATGTACTGGGTCAGCATCGGCATCGCCGTCATGTGGTCGAGGGGAACGTCGAAGAAACCCTGCACCTGGCCGGCGTGCAGGTCCATCGTCAGGACCCGGTCCACCCCGACCGACTCGAGCGCCTTGGCGACGATCCGCGCCGTGATCGGCTCGCGCGGCGCCGACTTCTTGTCCTGCCGGGCGTAGCCGTACCACGGCATCACCGCGATGATCCGGTGCGCGGAGGCACCCTGGGCGGCGTCGATCATCGTCAGCAGCTCCATCAGCGCGTCGTTCGGGGTCATCCCCGCCGCCTCGTTCGCGGCGGTGGACTGGACCAGGAAGACGTCGGCCCCTCGGATCGACTCCTCGTAGCGGCAGTAGACCTCGCCGTTCGAGAACGTCTTCAGCGTCACGTCGCCCATCTCGACGTCGAGATGGCGGGAGATGTTCGCGGCCAACTCCATCGAAGCGCGGCCGCCGAAGACCATCAGGCGCTTCGTATAGTCCTGGGTTATCGCGCTGATCGGTTGGGTCCGCTCGATCGTGCTCAAGAGCCCTTGCCCTTCTTCTCGGCTTCCTTCGCCTTCCGGTCGGCGTACCCGGGGACGTTCTTCTGGTCTGCCCTCGAAATCCCCAACGAGCCCGCCGGGACGTCCTCGGTGATCACCGAACCGGCACCAGTGTATGCGCCGTCGCTGACTTCTACGGGTGCGACCAGCGACGTGTCAACCCCCGTGCGCACGTCGCGCCCGACTTTGGTCCGGTTTTTGCGGAAACCGTCGTAGTTGGCGGTGATCGTGCCGGCGCCGAGATTGCTCCCGGCGCCGATCTCGGCATCGCCGACGTAGGAGAGGTGCGGCACCTTGGCGCCGTCGCCGATCTCGGAGTTCTTGATCTCGACGAAGGCGCCGGCCTTCGAGTCCTCGCCCAGCCGCGTGTCGGGGCGCAGGTAGGCGAAGGGACCGATCGCGGCACCGTCGCCGACCTCGCATGCGGTCAGGTACGAGTGCGGGACGCTGACCCGCTCGCCGATCCGGGCGTCGATCAAAGTCGTCATCGGCCCGATCCTCGAGCCCGTGCCGACCTTCGTGCGCCCGCGCAGCGAGCTGCCCGGGGCGAGGACGACGTCGGGAGCGAGCTCGACGTCGGCGTCGATCCAGGTCGAGTCCGGGTCCTCGATCGTGACTCCGGCGCGCATGTGGGCGAGCAGGATCCGCCGCCGCGCCTCGAGCGTGACGCGGGCGAGGTCGGCGCGGTCATTGACGCCCAGGTTGACCGCCGGGTCCGCGACGAGGTGGGCGGCGACGGTCCCGCCCGCATCGCGGATCAGCGGCAGCACGTCGGGCAGGTAGTACTCCCCCTGAGCGTTGTCGTTGGAGAGCCGCTCGAGAGCGTCGGCCAGGGCCGGAGCGTCGAAGGCGTAGGTGCCGGCGTTGACCTCCTTGATCGCCAGCTGCTCGGCGCTCGCATCCCCCGGCTGCTTCGCCTCGACGATCCGCTCGATCGTGCCGGAGGCAGTCCGGACCACCCGCCCGAAGCTCGCGGGCTCGTCCAGCTCGGTGGTCATCACGGTCGCCGCGGCACCGGCCTCGCGGTGGGCGGCGATCAGCCCGGCGATCGCGTCGGCGCCGAGCAGCGGGGTGTCGCCGGAGAGGACGAGCACCGTCCCGCTGTCGGCGATCAGCTCACCGGCGGCGCGCACGGCTCCGCCGGTCCCGTCCGGCTCGGGCTGGACCACGGTCACGGTCCCGTTCGGGAGCGCCGGGGAGAGATCGCGGTCGGGCGGCACGATCACGCAGACGCGGCCGGCGCCCGCCTCGTGGGCGGCCGCGACGGGCCAGGCGATCATCGGTCGCCCGCAGACCTCGTGGAGGACCTTGGGCACGGACGAGCGCATCCGAGTGCCCTCGCCCGCGGCCATGATCAGGGCCGTGGGAGGCGTGCTCACCCCGAAATCGTAAACCGGCGCGGCTCCCGGGCGCGGGCGGCCGCGATCAGCCCCTGCCGGGCACGGTCCGCTGGTCCTGCGCCGCGAACGCCGCCGCGACGACGTCGACGATCGGCTGCGGCGCCTTGTCGGGCGACCCGGCGTCGAACGGGGGCTGGGGGTCGTATTCGATCCCCAGCTGGACGGCCTGAGCCGCCTCGTCGCCGTTCATCAGCCGAACCAGCTCCAGCGCCATGTCGATCCCCGCCGAGACGCCGGCGGCGGTGACGATCCTGCCCTGCCGCACGACGCGGTCCGGCACCGGCTCGGCGCCGAGCTCGGCGAGCAGGTCGCGCGCGAGCCAGTGGGTGGTGGCGGGAACACCGTCGAGCAGCCCGGCCGCTGCGAGCAGCAGCGCGCCGGTGCAGACCGAGGTGGTCCAGGTGCTGGTCTCGTGAGCCGCGCGCAGCCAGCCGAGCACGGGCTCGTGGTCGAGCAGGGCCCGCGTCCCGAAGCCGCCGGGGACGACGACGATGTCCGGGCTCGGGACATCGGCGATCGAGGCGTCGGCGACGAGCGAGAGGGTGTTCGACTCGTTGCGGACGGGCCCCGCGGTCTCAGCGACGAAGATCGACTCGGTGCCCGGGACCGAGTTGAGCACGTCGTGGGGCCCGGTGATGTCGAGGGCGGTGAAGCGGTCGTAGAGCAGGTATGCGACTTGCATTCCGTCACTCCTCTCGTCGGCGGCCTGAGCGGGCCCTCGCCGTCCATCTTGACCGTTCCGCGCCGGCGGCACAGCGTATATGTGGTGTGCGCCCCGCCACTTCGGGTGTGCGCCCCGCCTACTCGGCGACGCCCGGCGGCTTGTCACCGGCCGGACTCCGGCCCGGCGCCGCCCGGGACCGACCGGCGTCACCAGACGGCCACTCGCTCGCTCACTGCGTGGGCATCGGTATCGCCCCGCGCGGCGAGCTCGCTCTCGAACGCGAGCAGTGAGCGAAACGGTTCCGCCGGCCTCCCTGAGCGGCCGCGCTGGCAGCGATCCTTCGCCTCCTCGAAGCGACGGGCCCGCCTGAGTACGTCCGCGAGCAGGAGCTGCCTGGCCGGCGTCCCCTTCTCGACGATCGGCTCTCCGGCGTTCTCGGCCTCCTCCCACAGCTCCACGGCGCGCGACCGGCAGTAGCGCCCGCCCGGCTTGTCGCCGCGGTCATCACAGGCCCAGGCGGCCTTCAGCGCGATCCACCCCGCGCGGCCGATCCGCCCCCCCTCCCTCTCGATCATCGCCCGGCAGAGATAGGCGTTCGCGAGCGGGGGCAGCACCTCGGCGCGAAGCTGGTACCGGTACTCGTAGGAGTGGACCAGCGCGGCGACGGCCTCGCTGACAGGTGCGGCGTCCTGGGCGACCGGCGGCGGTTGGGCGACCGCCGGCGGTTGGGTGAAACCGCACCACGGGCAGAGCCAGATCTCGTAGGCGATCACCCCGTGCACCTTGTCCTCGAGCCTGCGCGCGTCAAGGTCGGGAGGACCGGGCGGCAGCCCGCTCCGCGACTGCACGAAGGTCTGGTCGCTCCGCTCCCGGCAGACCGGGCAAGTCCAAGTGGTCGTCTCGGTCTCAATCACGCCGAAGCTGCCTCCCAGCGTTTCGGCATTTTGGCAACGCTACCTAATATTGGGTGGCCGATATGCAACCCTTGAAATCCCTGCTCACGCCCGAGTTCGGTGGCACCGAGATGGCCGCAGCGATGGGCCATGACCCGAACGTAGACTTGAGGCCGGTCCGGGGTGGTGTACTTGGCCAGCACGCCTGGTTTTGGTCCAGGAAGAGGGGGTTCGACTCCTCCCCCCGGAACTCGACGTCGAAGCCCTATCCACCTCTCCGGCGTCGGGTAGGGTCGGCTGGATGGCCAGCGAGTACGTCTTCCTCGACGAGTGGGACGTCGACGCCCCACAGGAGGCCGTGTTCGCGGCTCTCGCGGATGCGCGCACCTATCCCGACTGGTGGAGGCCCGTCTACATCGACGTCGAGGGCGACTGCGAGCCGGCGCCGGGGTGCACGACGAAGCAGCACTTCAAGGGCAAGCTGCCGTACACCCTGAACACGACCTCCGAGATCGTCGCCTTCGACCCGCCGCGCAGCTTCGAGGTCAGGGTCGTCGGCGATCTCAGCGGCAAGGGGGTGTGGACCCTGGCTCCGAAGGACGACGGCAGGGTTCACGTCCGCTTCGACTGGACGGTCTACGCCGACCGGCCCCTGCTGCGGATCCTGACGCCGGTCGCGCGCCCGGTCTTCCGCTGGAACCACAACTGGTCCGCGGCTCGGGCGAAGGAGGGGCTGGAGCCCTACGCGCGGCGCAGCGCCGTAGCCCGGTAACGCTACTCCCGCTCGGCCTCGGCCTGCCGCGCGACCTTGCCGGCCTCGCTGCCGGGTTCGCCGGCGGGGCCGACCGGGGGCGCGATCCCGAGCACCCGCATCGCCTTCAGCCCAAGCCCGAGCTTCTCGCGGCCCGCTGTAGAGGTGGCGTCGTGCCCGCACAGCTCCTTCGCGCGCTCGAGCCGGTACCGGATCGTGTGGCGGTGGGTGAACAGCGTCTGCGCCGTCGCAGCGACGTTGCCGTCGTGGTCCAGGTAGGTCTCGACCGTCTTCATCAGGTGGGTCTCGTACTGCTCGTCGTAGGCGACGAGCGGCTCGACCGTCTCGGAGTAGAAGCGCTCGAGCTCGGCCGGGTCCTCGCTCATCGCCGGCAGCAGCAGGCGGTAGGCGCCCGTGTCCTCGAAGGCGAGCAGGCCGGCGCCCTCGGCCTCGCCCACGTTCGCCGCCAGCCGCGCCTCCTGGCCGGCCCTGTACAGGTCCACCGGGTCGGCGGCGACGCGGCTGCGCGAGACCGTGACCGCGAATCCGGTCAGCCCCTGCTCGAGCTCTGTCGCGAGCGACTCGGCGGCCCGGCCCAGGCGGGCGTCGTCGTTCGTCGGCACGATCGCGACGATCTCGGCCCGCTCGCCGGCGTGCTCCCCCTCGGCCGCGAGCGCGGCCGGGCTGATCGCCCGTACGGCCCGCAGCGCGATCATGAGCACGCGGCCGCGCCACTCGCCGCTCTGAGCGGCGCGCGGGATCGCCCGCGCCATCAGCACCCCGGCGCCGCTCGATAGATCCGATCCCAGCTCGCCCGCTCGGGCGGCGATGTCGCCGCGGTCTGTGACGGTCCGGTCCAGCAGCGAGCGGACGAAGTCCCGTGCCGCCTCCTCGCTCGCCCATTCCGGGGAGCGCGAGCGTTCGAGCTCGAGCCCGAGCAGCGTCGCCATCATCCGCAGCAGCGCCGGGCCAGGTTCATCCTCGCCGCGCGGCCGCCAGCGAAGCTCGCCGACCGCGCTGTCCGCGACCCGGAGGTCGAGCACCCGCACCGGATCGCCACCGGCCAGGAGCTTGCTCTCCTCGTCCGGAGAGGCGGCGGCGACGGCAAGCACGGCGCTGGAGCGGTCGATCAGCGCGACGCTCGCGTCCAGCGCCTTCGCGGCCGCCCTTGCGACCGCGGGCAGCCCGGCACCGGACTCGATCGCCGCCGAGAGCTCCTCGAATGTCTCGTCGGGGCGCGTCGCGCGCTCCTTTTCCCTGGCGCTCATCAGCACATTCTAGGTTCGGGCGCCGCGACCGACGGCGCGCCGCCGGCAAACGGGGGCGGGCCGCCCTAGAACCAGTCCTGGATCTGGTCCCAGTTGTAGAAGATGAGCAGACCGGCCACGACCCCGATGGCGAGCAGCGCGACGAGCACGAACAGGGACAGGAAGCCCGCCGCGAGCTTTTCCCAGGGCCGCCCGTATGCCCCGAGCGCCGGCGCCAGGATCAGCCCGACGAACGCCGCGAGCGATACGAGGCCGGCCGCGCCGAACAGGTAGTACTCACTGCCGAGCGCCAGCAGGCTGGGCGGTCCGTTCAGAAGCGTCGTCATCGCGGCGAAGATTGTCGCGTATGTGAACGACGATCAACGCCACGACCGCGGCGGCCGAGAATCCCGCGAACCCGAGCGCCCAGCCGGCCCACACGTCACTCGGCCAGTGAACCTGGAGGTAGACGCGGCTGAAGCCGATCAGCGCCGTGACCAGGATCCCGGCGACGATCAGACCCGTGCGCCAGGTGAGCGCCGGGCGAATCCGCCAGGCGAGGGTGACGGCCAGCCACGTGTAAAGCGTCGCGTGCGCGGCATGCCCGCTCGGGAACGCGGACGATTCGACTGACTGAAGGCCGCCGGGGGGGCGTGGGCGATCGGTCCAGGCCTTGATCGCATCCGGCATCACCGCGATCACCGCCACCCCCGCAATCAGCACGGCGAGCTCGTTCCAACGGCGGCCGGCCGCGAGGGCGACCGCCGCGAGCGCGGCGAGCGGGAACACGACCCACCCGGAGCCGAACCCGCTGACCACCTTGGCGACGTCGTTGAGCCAATCCATGCGAATGTCGTCGCAGAACTCGAGCACGGCCTTGTCCCCCGGTGTCGGACCCGGGTCCCCGGCGACGACGCTCCAGTAGGAGGTCAGCACGAACAGGCTGACGGCGAGCACAGCCAGCAGCGTCGTCAGCTCGAGTCCGAGCCCGCCCGGCGTCAGCCGCTGCCACAGGAACGCCGCCTGCGGGCGCAGCCGGCGCGCCAGCGCGAGCACCGGTCGCAGCGCCCGGCGGCGCTCCATCTCGGTGACCACCTTGGCCCGGTTCTCAGGCTCGCGCAGGTGGCGAACCAGGACCACCACTCCGACGACGAGGCCGACGAAGACACCGAACCAGATCAGGCCCCGGCTGACGATCGCCGCGACCTCGTCGAGGCTCTGGGAGGCGAAGTAGCCGATCAGGATGAAGGTGGTGGCCCAGAGCCCCGTGCCGAGCACGCTGTAGGGCCAGAAGGCGCGGTAGCGCATCTTGCTGGTCCCGGCGACGAACGGGGCGAGGGCGCGGACGAGCCCGATGAAACGCCCGATCAGGATCGTCTTGCCGCCGTGACGGTCGAAATAGGCCTCGACCTGGTGCAGCCGCGGCTCCGTGATCCCGACGCGAGGCCCGTGACGGACGATGAACTCCCGGCCGAGCTTGGCGCCGAGCACAAAACTCGTCGTGTCGCCGAGGAATGCCGCCAGCCAGGTGATCCCGAGGATCAGCGGCAGGGAGATATCGCCCTGCCCGGCGACGGCGCCGCCGAGCAGGACGGTGAACTCGCCGGGAGCGACGAGACCGACGAACGCCCCCGTCTCGAGGAACGCGAGCACTGCCACGAGCAGGTACGTCCAGGCGCCGAGGCCCTTCGAGAGGTC
Source organism: Solirubrobacterales bacterium (assembly GCA_036258315.1). Taxonomy (GTDB): domain Bacteria; phylum Actinomycetota; class Thermoleophilia; order Solirubrobacterales; family 70-9; genus DASSYK01. The sequence continues at coordinate 76,678 of DATADX010000042.1, read as the reverse complement.
CTCGATGATGTGCTCGAGGTTGAACTCGGGGAGATCGTCGCGGAACACGAAGTACCCGATCACGGCCACGGCGACGAGGCCCCAGAGGAGCCACTTGCGATCGAAGCGGAGCTTCATCACCCCTCCCCCGGCCCGTAGAGGGGGGCGGTCGCGACCGTCTCCGGGAACCGCTCGCGCAGCTCCGCCGCCGCCCCCTCCGCCGAGTCGGCGTCGGCGAACAACCCGAACGCCGTCGGCCCCGAGCCGGTCACCATCGCGTGCGCGGCGCCGGCATCGCTCAGCGCCGCGAGCGCCGGCGCGATCCCGGGGCACAGCGAAAGGGCGGCCGGCTGGAGGTCATTGATCAGGTGCTCGCGGTAGTCGAGCGGGGACGCGCCCGTGCTGACGGCTTCGTGCAGCCGGCGCCGGATCGCATCGAGCTCGGACCCGCCGCGACCGGCGCCGAGGCGATCGGCCTCCTCGTAGACCGCGGCGGTGGACAGCCCGTGCCGCTGCGGGATCAGCACGATCGCGTGGCGCCCCGGCGGCACGATCGGCTCGACCACCTCCCCGGCGCCGGCGACGAGGCAGGGCCGAGGCTCGAGCTGCGACGGGACATCCGCGCCGACGGACGCGGCGAGCGCGCGGATTCCCTCGACCTCGCCGCGCGCCAGCCGCAGCACGGCCGCGGCGTCGGCGCTGCCGCCCCCGAGGCCCGCGGCGACCGGGACCCGCTTCTCGATCTCGATCCGAAGCGGCGGCGAGCGCCAGCCCGCCTCGCGGAGCCCAGCGAGCGCCGCGGCGGCCAGGTTCGGGCCGCCGACCGCCTCGCAGACGACCTCGTCCCGCTCCCCGCCCTCGCTCACCCGCAGCTCGTCGGCAAGCTCGAGAGGCTCGAACACGGAGCGGATCTCGTGCAGGCCGTCGTCCCGCCGGCCGCCGACGTAGAGGCAGAGGTTGAGCTTCGCCGGAGCCAGCAGCGGCTCGCCGCTCACGGCGCCCCCTCCCGCTCCAGCGCCACCGCCAGCCGCTCGAACTCCGCCGGCTCCAGCGACTCCGCGCGAGCAGCGGCGGGCTTGCCGATCGCCTCCAGCGCCGCTCGCGCCGGGGCGAGGCTGCCGGGCCTGGCGAGCTCGAGCGAGCGCGGCAGCGACTTGCGGCGGTGCGCGAAGGCATCGCGGACGAGCTCGCGCACGGGCTCGGGCGGGGCGGGGCGGCGGCGCACGATTCGCACGAGGGCGGATTCGACCCGCGGCCGCGGCGTGAACACCGCCGGGTCGACCGTCCGGACCAGACTGACGTCGCAGCTGAGCTGGGCGATCACGCTCGGGATCCCGTACTCGCGCGTCCCCGGCGCCGCCCGGAGCCGCTCGCCGATCTCGCGCTGGACCATCACCAGCCACTCGCGGAGGGAGGGCAGCTCCGCGATCGTCCGCAGCAGCAGCGGCGTCGCCACCGCGTACGGCAGGTTCGCAACCATCTTGCCCGGCGCCGGCATCAACCCGGCGAGGTCGGCCTTGATCGCGTCGCCCCAGACGAGGTTGACGTTGCCGGCCTCGGCCGCGAGCGGCTCGAGCTCGCCTCGCAGCCGGTCGTCCATCTCAACGACGTGCACGCAGGCGGCCTCGGGCGCGAGCCGCTCGGTGAGCGCGCCGCCGCCTCCCCCGACCTCCAGGACCACGTCGCCGGGCTCCAGCCCCGCCTCGCGGACGATCGCATCGAGCAGGTTGGGGTCGGCGAGGAAGTTCTGGCCCAGCCGCCGCTGCCTCGCGCTCGCTCGCGGCTGCCCTCGGACCACGAACGCAGTCTAGGTCGTCATCTCGTCACCACCCGAAGACCCGCGCGGCGTTCGCCTCCACGGCCCGCTCGAGCTCCTCGTAGCTGACCTCGCGGACCGCGGCCACCCGCTCGGCCGTCGCGACGACGTTGGCCGGCTGATTCGGCTTCCCTCGGACCGGCTGCGGCGCGAGGTAGGGCGAGTCGGTCTCGACCAGGATCCGATCCTCGGGCACGAGCGCCGCCGCCTCCCGCAGCGCCTCCGCCTTCGGGTAGGTGACGTTGCCCGCGAACGAGCAGTACCAGCCGAGCTCGGCAGCCCGCTCCGCCCAGCGCGGCGCGGCCGAGAAGCAGTGCAGCACCACGTCTCCGCCCGCCTCGGCCGCGAGCGTCTCGAACGCCTCGGCGACGGCGTCCTCGGAGCCCTCGCGGTCGCGCAGATGGATGACGACGGGCTTCCCGACCGCCGCCGCGATCGCGATCTGCGCCGCGAACGCCCGGCGCTGGGACTCGGGCTGGGCCCGGTCGCGGTAGAAGTCGAGTCCGGTCTCGCCGACCGCCGCCACCTGATCGCGGGCCGCGAGCCGCTCCAACTCCGCCGCGGCCGCGTCGTCGAACCCGTCGGCCCCGTTGGGATGGCGTCCGACGGCGGCGAACACGCTCTCGTACTCGGCGGCAAGCTCGATCACGCCCGGGTTGGAGTCCTCGCCGAGGCCGACCGTGAGGATGCGGCGCACGCCAACGGCCGCGGCCGCCCCGACGAGCTCGGCGGGGCTCCGCTCGCACAGGCCCAGGTGCGCGTGGCTGTCGAGCACGGCGGCGAGTCTAGGCGCGAATGCCGAAGCGGCGGTCTACTTGAACCGGAACGTGCGGGTGTCGGTGTCCACTTCGCCCGTGGTCGGGTTCGTCGCGCGAACCTTCGTCTTCAGCTTCGATGCGCCGAGGTTGGCCTTGATCGCGCGTCGCGCCGGCTTGTTCGGCTTCAGGAACACCTCGGCGACCTGGTTGGCGCCGAACTGGCCGGACGAGGTGACCGGGCCGAGGTCCGGCCCCTTGAGGATGACCGTCGACGATGCCGTGAGCTGGCAGTCCGCGCTGCAGACGACCTTGTAGGTGATCCGCTTGCCCGGCTTCAGCTTGCCGACGGTCAGATAGGCGAGCAGCGTGTCGTACTCGGCGACGGCCGGCGCCGCCGTCAGCGACACTCCCAGCGCCGCGATGGAGACCACCGCTGCTGTGACCCTGCGCTTCACGAGCAGTTGACCCTACCACCTGCCGGATGTGCGGCTCAACCCTGCAATTTGGGGAAAAGCGGGGCCAACTCAGCCAGCGCCTGACCACCGCCACGCGAGCCGAAATCGGCGAGCTCGCGGCCCGGCTCGGCCAGCGCGTCGAGCAGCCTCCCGGTCGAGTCCGGCATGTAGGCGTGGAGGAGCAGCGTCGTCACCCGGAGCCCCTCGGCGAGCCCGTAGAGGACCGAGTCGAGACGCCCCGCCTCCGCCTCGTCCTTGGCGAGGTCCCACGGGCGGGTCTCCTCGACGTACTGGTTGAGCCGCCGGACGAGCCTCCAGATCTCCTCGAGGCCCTGCGTCAGCTCCGCCTCGTCGAGCAGCGCCCGAAAGCGCTCGGGCGCGCCCTCGAACGCGGCGGCCAGCTCCGGCTCGGCCTCCGCCTCCGGCACGCCGCCCTCGCGGTAGCGGCCGACCATCGACAGGGTCCGGTTGGCGAGGTTGCCGTACTCGTTGGCGAGCTCGGTCTCGTAGCGGGACTCGAAGCCGGCGGGCGAGATCTGCCCGTCCCGCCCGAAGGAGACCTCGCGCGTGCAGTAGTAGCGGAGCGCGTCGGCGCCGAACTTCGCGATCACCTCGTCGGGATCGAGCACGTTGCCGAGCGACTTCGACATCTTCTGGCCCTCCATCAGCAGGTAGCCGTGGATGAACATCCCCCGCGGCACCTCGATCTCGGCCGCGATCAGGAACGCGGGCCAGTAGACGGCGTGGAACTTGAGGATGTCCTTGGCGAGGATGTGGAACGCGGGCCAAAAGCGATCGGTCAGGTCCTCCCCGTCGCGGGCGTAGCCGAGCGCCGTGTAGTAGTTGAGGAGCGCGTCGAACCAGACGTAGATGACCTGGTCGGGGTCCCAGGGGACGGGCACGCCCCACTTCAGGCGCGGGCGGGAGAGCGACACGTCCTGGAGGCCCTGGCGGATGAAGGCGAGCGCCTCGTTGCGGCGGAACTCGGGGCGGACGAATTCGGGCCGCTCGGCGTAGAGCTTCTCGAGCCCCTCCTGGAAGGCGGAGAGACGGAAGAACCAGTTCTCCTCCTTCTCGCGGATCAGCGGGATGTGGTGGATCAGGCAGGTGTGGTCCGGTCCCTGCTCGGCCTCGGTCTTGAAGTCGGCGCAGCGCGGGCAGTACCAGCCCTCGTAGAGGCCCTCGTAGACATGGCCGTTGTCGTAGACCCGCTGGACCACCTCCTGAACGCGCTTCTGGTGCCCCTCGTCGGTCGTCCTGATGAAGAAGTCGTTCGAGGCGTTCACCTTCGCCGCCATCTCCCTGAACCGAGGGGCGAGACGGTCGCCGAGCTCGCGCGGCGTGATGCCCTCGCGCTCGGCCTGCTGCGCGACCGGCTCCCCGAACTCATCCGTGCCGGTCAGGAAGAAGACGTCCTCGCCGCGCTGGCGGTGGTGCCGGGCGAGGATGTCGGCGGCGATGTCCGTGTAGGCGTGCCCGAGGTGAGGCTCACCGTTCACGTAGTAGATCGGGGTGGTGACGTAGAAGCTCACGGGCGCCGTGAGCCTAGAGCAGCTTCTCCTGCCCCTTCGCACCGGAGCGGCGCCTGCGCGGGATCCCTGCCGACTCGGTGAGCGCGTCCTCGACCTCGCGCACGATCGCGCGCTCGGAGCGCGAGGCGACGATCGGCTCGGCCATCCCCTCGACGTGGACGTAGGTGCGGCGTCCGTCGCCGCGGTCCTTCGGGTCGAGCGGCACCAGGGCGTAGATCAGGTCGGCCCGGGCGAACTTGCCGTACCCGAGCGAGACCATCCGCGGCTCTCTCTTGGTCGCCATCGAAACCTCCTGCAACAACGGTAGCTAACGCCGCGGGTCGCGGCCGGTGATCCCGCGGTAGAGCTCGTTCGCCGGCACGCCGGTGAGCGCAGAGACGATGCTGGCGGCGGCGCGCGGACGGGCGCCGGCGCGGACCAGCCCGCGCAGGGCGTCGACGGCGAATCCGATGTCGGCGCTGGCGGTCTCGCGGGCCGGGCCGATCACGACGACGATCTCGCCGCGCGAGTCGTCGCGGAAGCGCCGCGCCAGCTCTCCAAGGGTGCCGCGGGCGACCTCCTCGTGGAGCTTGGTGAGCTCGCGACAGACCGCGGCGGGGCGGTCCGGCGCCAGGGTCGCGAGCGCCGCCAGCGACTCCGGGAGCCGCCGCGGGGACTCGAAGGCGACCACCGTCTCGGCCGACTGCAGCACGCGCTCGAGCTCGCCGGCGCGGCGGGGCAGGAAGCCGAGGAAGCGCCACCGGTGGGCCGGCAGCCCGGAGGCGACCAGAGCGGTGAGCACCGCCGAGGGCCCGGGCAGTACCTCTACCTCGAGGTCGCGATCGATGCAGGCCCGGATCAGGCGGTAGCCGGGGTCCGAGATCGCCGGCGTCCCGGCGTCGGAGACCAGCACCACCGTCTCTCCCCGCTCGATCACCTGCGCGAGCTCCCGGGCCCGCTCGGCCTCGTTCTGCTCGTGGTAGGAGACGAGCCGTGGCGCCTCGATCTCGAGCAGCTCGAGAAGGCGGCCGGCGCGGCGGGTGTCCTCGCAGGCGATCAGGTCGGCGCTCGCAAGCGCATCCCGCGCGCGGGCCGTGATGTCCCCGAGATTGCCGATCGGGGTCGGGCAGACCGTGAGCTTGCCTGGCACGTCGCCGAGCCTAGGGCACCGGATCTAAAGCTCTTCGAGAACCATCTGCGCCGCCCCGATCATCCCCGCGTCGCCACCGAGCTCGGCGAGCCTGACCGGGGTCTTGTTCATCGGCGGCAGCGCCCGCCTGCGGAGCTCCTCGGTCGCGGGGTCGACGAGCAGGTTCCCGGCTCCACCGGCCACGCCCCCGCCGATCACGATCACGTCGGGATCGAAGATGTTGGCGAGGCTCGCGAGTGCGACGCCGAGGTGGCGGCCGGCGGTGGCGACGACCTCGCGGGCGACCTCGTCCCCGGCGAGTGCCGCTTCGGTGACGACCTTCCCGGTGACGCCGCCGTCGGCCTGCACGAGCGCGTGGCCGAGCTCGGACTCCGGGTGGCGGCCCGCCGCCGCTGTCCCCTCGCGGGCGAGGGCGGTGCCCGAGGCCATCGTCTCGACACAGCCGAAGTTCGGGCAGGTGCCCTGGCACGGCGGGCCGTTCTCGTCGACGACGATGTGGCCGAGCTCCCCGGCCGAGCCGGTCGAGCCGCGGTAGAGCCCGCGGTTGATGATCACGCCGCCTCCGATCCCGGTCCCGATCGTGAGCAGGAGCGCGTTGTCCGCGCCCTTGGCGGCGCCGAAGCGGTGCTCGGCGAGCATCGCGACATTGGCGTCGTTGTCGATGAACACGGGCATCCCCATCCGCTCCCTCATCAGGTCGCGGATCGGCACGTCGGTGATCTCGAGGTTGACGGCGTTGATCGCGACGCCGCGCTCGCGATCGATCGTCGTCGGCACGCCGAGGCCGGCGCCGACCACGTTCGGGCGGGCCGCCCTGGCCTCGCGCAGCTCCTGCTCAATCGCCGCGAGCACCTCGTCCTCGCTCCTGCCGGTGGAGGACGCGCGGCGCTCGTGGAGCACGTGCTGCTCCTCGTCGACCACACCTGTGAGCAGCTTCGTGCCGCCGAGATCGACCCCGATCGCCTCCCGGAGGCTCAAGGGCGGGTGCGGTCGCGCGTCGGCGGCATACGGTAAGTATTGATATCCGATGCGCCCGGAGGGAGAAGACCCGCCGCCCGAGCAGCCAAAGGACTCGGGCGGCCCCGAGTACACGGTCTATGGCAAAGACGGGGAGGAACGGCGTAGGAAGCCGCCGCCCGGCGCCGCGGATCGCGGCCCCGGGCGCGGCGGCGACAAGCCCGACTACAAGGTCTACAGGTCAAGGCCGAGCCTGCGTGACCGGCTCCGCAAGCCCGACCTCGCGGGACTGCGGCGGGCCCGCGGCGGGGGCGGCGGAGCCAGCCTGCGCGACCGGCTGACCGGCGCCGGGGGCGGGCGGCGCTGGCTGCGCTGGATCCTGATCGGGATCGGGGCCTGGCTGCTGCTCAGCTTCATTGCGTTCGCGATCTCGGCCCAGATCCAGAAGGGCAAGCTCGACGACGCCGCGAAGGACGCGCTCGCGGGAGGCCCCGATGTGCTGATGGGCCAGAACATCCTGATCCTCGGCGGGGACCGCCGCGGCGACCGGCAGGCCAACTCGACCGGATCGGAGGGCCAGGGGCCGCCGCGCGCGGACACGATCATCGTCCTGCATGCGTCGCTGACCTCCTTTCGGAAGCTGTCGATCCCGCGTGACACATACGCGGCGATCCCGGACTGCGGGGCCCAGAAGATCAACGCGTCGCTCGCCTGCAACACGAACAGCCCCGACGGCAACCCAGCCTCGACGATCCGCACCGTCGAGAGCTTCCTCGGGATTGAAATCAACCACATCGTGATCATCGACTTCGACGGGTTCGCCGATTTCATCAACACCCTGGGCGGGATCGAGGTCGACATCAAGAAGAAGGTGTGCGGCGACGTCGACGGCGGCAAGGACCAGGGCGGCGTCTCGATCAAGCTCCCCCCGGGCGAGCACACCCTCGAGGGGGACAAGGCGCTGGCGCTGGCGAGGATCCGCAACAACGAATGCGATCCCGCCGAGAACGACCTCGACCGGGCGGCGCGCCAGCAGGTGATCCTGAACGGCATCAAGGGTCGGCTCACCGACCCGCTGCGCATCCCCTACAACTTCGTGAAGGGCCCCTGGATCGGCTGGAACGCGCCGAAGGCGTTCATCAGCGACATGGGCGGGCTGACGCTGCCGCAGGTGGCGCTGGCGGCGATCTTCGGAGGCAGCGGCGCGACCAACGTGCTCGGCAAGGAGGCGGCCACGAGCGGACCCGGCGGCAGCATCTTCATCAGCCAGGGCGAGTGCCGCCGCGCGGTCGAGGAGCTGACCGGCGGCGAGCCGAAGGAGGAGCCCGCCTGCAGTCCCGATTAGTCCGAGCTCGAGCCGGCCGCGGTCTTGTCCGCGCCGCCGCTCGGCTTCGCGTCGCTCTTCGAGTCGCTCGGCTTCGAGTCACCGGACTTCGAGTCACCGGACTTCGAGTCGGAAGCCGAGCCCGAGTCACCGTCCTTGGCGGCCCCCGCCTTGCCCTTGCCGGCGTAGTCGGTCGCGTAGAAGCCCGAGCCCTTGAAGTGGACGGCGACGGGGTGGAAGACGCGCTCCACCGGCGCCCCGCAGATCTCACAGGTCGTGACCGGATCTTCCGACATCGCCTGCATGACCTCGAAGGTGTGACCGTTTTCGCAACGGTATTCGTAGATCGGCACCCGGCGATTATCCCAGAGGGCCCTGAAACGCCCGGACCACGCTGGTTGCGGCGTCGCGCCTCGCTCAGCGCTTCGTCTTGACGACCTTGAACTTGTCCTTCGCGGGAGTGACGTCAAGGTTGCCTGCGACATCACGGGAGCGGACCCTGAAGCGGTGGGACCCGACCTTGACCCTGCCGATCCGAAGCGGCGAGCGGCAGGGAGCGAACGGTGCCTTGTCCAACCGGCACTCGAAGCTCGCGCACGACTCGTTCGCCGAGAAGTGGAACTTGACCTTCGCCCCGGATCCCTTCTTCGCCTTCCCCTGCCCCGGCTTCCTCGACCTGACCCTCGCCCTCGGGCCGTCGTCGAGGATCGTGTTCGGAGCCGTCGAATCGTCGCCGTCGTAGGTGGAGGTGAGGGTCTGCGACTGCGAGGCCGTGAGGCTGTGGGCAGCGGCGCCGCCGTCGGACCAGGACCCGAACTCGAAGTCGGTCCCGCAGAGGGTCTGGGAGACCGGCGCGACAACCGTGTTCTGCGAGTCCTCGATCACGGCACGGGTGAAGGGGGCCGTGGCGACGTCGGCGTTCAGGCCCAGCTGCAGCCCCGCGGGCACCGAGCTGAGGGTGAGGTTGACAGTCCTCGGGTTGACCGTGACCGACTCGATGTCGGTGAGCCCGCCCGAGTCGGTCACCGTCAACCGCAGCAACAGGGACGACGGATACTCGTGATCGGGAGCGCTGAACGAACCGCTCGTCCTGTCCGGGAACTGCTGCACCGGGTGCTGGTGGCAGTTGCTCGGGCAGTGGTTGATGATCAGCTCCCAGTCGAACGCCGAGGCCGGCAGCGTCCCCTGCTCCGGATCGGTGGCCGTGGCGGCGAAGTTGACCGTGTCGCCCACCCCCCAGAGGAGGCTCCCCGGCGGCGCCGTGATCGCGGCGCTCGGCGGCGTGTTGCCGGCCTGGATCTCGACCGAGTCCGTGTCCGAGAGGCCGCCGGGATCGGTGACCCTGACGGTGGCTGTGTGGGTCCCCGCCGCGTAGGTCCAGTTCAGGTTCGCCTGGTCGCCGTCGTCGAACTCGCCGTCGTCGTCGGCGTCCCAGGCGAAGCTGAGGGAGCTGAAGGGGTCGTCCGGGTCGCTCGAGCCGGACGCGCCGAGCGTGGTGGTGAGCGGCGCCGGCCCGAACGGGGGGTTGGCGGTCGCGACGGCGTTCGGCGGCTCGTTCCCCCCGCCGACGGCGTGGATCCGGCGGATCGTGCCGCCCGCCAGATCCGCGTAGAACAGGTCTCCGCCGGGGCTGATCTCGAGGTCGACGGGGCCGGGGGCGCCGGGATTGAAGGTCTGGATGTTGGAGGGACTGGGAAGACCGTTGCCGCCCGGGAGCATCGCCCAGATGCAGCTGCGCGAGTAGTCGGCGAAGAAGAGCGCCCCGTCGTAGGAGTTGGGGAAGGGCCCGGACTGGTAGAAGTCGAGCCCCGAGATCGAGGAGCTCCCGGACGGGCAGCCCTCGCCGCCGACGACCTGGTCGGAATGGTTATACGCGTAGTAGGGCGCGACCACGGGCCCCGCGCTGTAGAGCGACTCACAGAGATTCAGGTCGGTTGCGTCGTAGCTACCCTGGCGCCCGACGCCCTCGTAGCAGGGCCAGCCGAAGTTGTCCGCGGTGGCGTCGCTCGGGTCGACCAGCCTGTTGATCTCCTCCCAGTCGGTCCAGCCGACGTCGCCGGCCCAGACCTCGTCGGTGCCGGGTCGGAGCGTGAACCGGAACGGGTTGCGCAGCCCCAAAGCCACGATCCGCCGCTGGTTGGCGTCGCCGCTGCCGAAGAAGGGGTTCCCCGGCAGGCCGTCGCCGGTGTTGGGATCGATCCGCAGGATCGCGCCGCCGAGGCCGGTCGGGTCGGAGGTCGTCCGGGCGTCCTGCGCGCGCAGCGCGCCGCCTTCGGCGGTGGGAGGTTCCATCGTCCCGCCCGGGGGGTCGCCGCACGGGTTGATGCCGGGAAAGCCGAACTGGCCCCAGTCGGTGAAGTCGAAGCTGGCCCCCTCTCCCCCGCTCACGTAGAGAGCCCCGTCTGGGCCGAAAGCAAGGTCGCCGACCGAGTGACTCGGGTACTGCTGGCACCAGTCGGTGAGCAGGGTGGTCTGATCGCTCGCCACGTCGCCGCTCAGCGTCAGCCGCACGAGGCGGCCGCTGACGAGGCAGCCGTCGGTCGTCGCGCCCGGCGGGTCCGGACACGGGTCTGAATACACCCCCTCGGTGCCCCAGCGCGGCGAGCTGCCGCCCAGCACGGCGTCGCGGGCATAGAGAACGTACAGATAGGGCCGTCCCGGGAACAGGGGATCGACCGTCATCCCGAGCAGTCCTCGATCCCAGAAGTTGTAGACGTCCTCATTCAGGTCCACGACGGTGGTCGGCGTCGAGTCCCCCAGGCCGGTGTAGGCGTGTACCACCCCGCCCTTCTCGGCGACGAAGATGCGACCGTTCGGCGCGAACGAGATCGCCGCCGGCTCGTTCAGCCCCTCGAAGGCGACCGTCTCCTGGAACCCGGAGGGCGGATCAGCCGTCGCCGGCTGCGCCCATGCGAACGCCGCCGCGATGAGGACGACGCCGGCGATCCCAGACCGCCGCAACCCTGTCCCCGCCCGCGGCTCGGCTGAGCCGGCTCCAAGCGTTCCGCTCACCCCTCAGTACTAGTCGATCGGATCGCGACAATCTTCCAGAGAAGTGGGTCAGTCCGCCGGACCGAAGACCGACGCGTCCCAGAGGGAGATGCCGTACGGGGTTGCGCGGGTGACGCCCATGATCCTCACGTAGCGGGCGCTGCGGACCGCGAAGGTGTGGGTCTTGACCCCGGGAGAGGTGATCGTCACGTCGGCGGCCTGGGTGAAGGTCGTCCCGTTCGTGGAGGTCTGGATCCGATAGCGAGAGGCGTAGGCGGCCTCCCAGTTCAACGTCACCCTGTCGACCTGCCGCGTCCTACCCAGATCGACCCGCCACCACTGGTTGTCCGCGAAGGAAGAGCTCCAGCGGGTCGTCGAGCTGCCGTCGTTGGCCTTCCCAGCCTCGAGCCCCGCCGCCTCCACGCTGGAGGCCGTGGCCGGCTGGTTGAGCGCCTTGTCGGTGCTCGGGGGCGGCGCGTTGAAGGTCGCGGTCAGCGTCTTGCTCTGATCGACCGTGACGTTGTGGCTGGCGGCGCCGGCGTCGGACCAGGAGCCGAACGTGTAGGTGGTGCCCGACAGCATCTGGGGCGTTGGTGCGATCACCGTGTTCTGCGAGTCCTCGATCAGGGTGCGGGTGAAGGGCGCGGTCGCGGTCGCGGCATTGAGACCCAGTTGCAGCCCGGCGGGCTGGGAGGCGAGGGTGAGGTTGACTGTCCGCGGGTCGATCGTCACCGATTCGACGTCGGTGAGGCCGCCCGAGTCGGTCACGGTCAGCCGGATCAGCAGGGAGGAGGGATACTCGTGATCGGGCGCGCTGAACGATCCGCTGGTCCGGTCCGGGAACTGCTGCACCGAGTGCTGGTGGCAGTTGCTCGGGCAGTGGTTGATGATCAGCTCCCAGTCGAATGCCGAGGCGGGCAGCGTCTCCTGCGCGTCGGTCGCGCTGCCGGCGAAGTTGACGGTGTCGCCCACCCCCCAGAGGAAGCTCCCCGGCGGGGCCGAGACCGTCGCGCTCGGCGGTGTGTTGCCGGGCTGCGTGGCCTGGATCGTGACCGCGTCCGTGTCGGCGGCGCCGTCGGGATCGGTGACCCTGACGGTCGCGGTGTGGGTGCCCGCCGCGTAGGTCCAGTTCAGGGTCGCCTGGTTGCCGTCGTCGAACTGGCCGTCGTTGTCGGCGTCCCAGGCGAAGGCGAGGGTCCCGAACGCGTCGTCGGGGTCGCTCGAGCCCGAGGCGCTGAGCGCGACGCTGAGCGGCGCGGGGCCGCTGCTCGGGTTGGCGGCCGCGACGGCCGTCGGCGGCTGGTTGCCGCCCGATGGCCCGAACACCGAGGCGTCCCAGAAGGAGATCCCGTAGGGCGTGGCGCGGGTGACGCCCAGGACCCTGACGTAGCGCGCGCTGCGGGCCGCGAACGTGGTCGCCTTGGGGCCGGCGGAGGTGGTGGTGACGTCGGCCGCCTGGGTGAAGTTGGTGCCGTCGGTCGAGGTCTGGATCAGGTAGCGCGAGGCGTAGGCGTCCTCCCAGTTGAGCCTCACCTCGTTGACCTGCTGGGCGCTGCCGAGGTCCACCTGCCACCACTGGTTGTCCGCGAAGCTGGAGCTCCAGCGGGTCGTCGAGCTGCCGTCGTTGGCCTTGCCCGCCTCGAACCCCGTTCCCTCGCTGCTCGAGGCGGAGGCCGGCTTGTTCAGGGCCAGGTCGCCACCGGGAGGCGGCGGCCCCGTCGTGGACGCGATCCGGCGGATCGTGCCCCCATCCAGATCCGCGTAGAGGACGTCGCCCGCCGGGCTGATCTCGAGGTCAACCGGGCCGGCGGCGCCGGGATTGAAGGTCTGGATGTTGGAGGGGTTGGGAAGCCCGTTGCCGCCCGGGAGCATCACCCACATGCAGCTGCGCGAGTAGTCCGCGAAGAAGAGGGCGCCGTCGTAGGCGTCCGGGAAGGGTCCGGAAGTGTAGAAGTCGAGCCCGGAGATCGAGGAGCTGCCGGTCGGGCAGGCCTCGCCGCCGACCACCTGGTCGGCGTGGTCATACGAGTAGTAGGGCGCGACGACCGACCCGAGGCTGTAGAGCGACTCACAGAGATTGAGATTCGTCCCGTCGTAGCTGCCCTGGCGCCCGACGCCCTCGTAGCAGGGCCAGCCGAAGTTGTCGGCGGTCGCGTCGCTCGGGTCCACCAGCCGGTTGATCTCCTCCCAGTCGTTCCAACCGACGTCGCCGGACCACACCTCGTCGGTGCCGGGGCGGATCGTGAACCGGAACGGGTTGCGCTGGCCGATCGCGGCGATCCGGCGCTGGTTCGCATCGCTGCTGCCGATGAACGGGTTCCCCGGGAAGCCGGCGCCGGTGTCGGGATCGATCCGGAGGATCGAGCCGTCGAGGCTGGTCGGGTCGGAGGTCGTGCGGGCGTCCTGAGAGCGCAGCGACCCTCCCTCCGCGGTCGGCGGGGTGAGGGCGGTGCCGGGGCCGCCCGGCGGATCGCCGCAGGGGTTGACGGGGTTGCCGTCCTGACCCCAGTCGGTGAACGTGAAGCTCGCCCCGTCGCCGCCGCTCACGTAGAGGGCGCCGTCGGCCCCGAAGCCGAGATCGCCGATCGAGTGACTCGGATACTGCTGGCACCAGTCGGTGATCAGGTTGGTCTTCGCCGTCATCACGCCGCCGGCGTTCAGCGTCAGCCGCGCGAGGCGGCCCGTGACCACGCAGCCGTCGCTGGTCGGTCCCGGGGGCGTCGGACAGGGATCGCTGGTGACGCCGGCGCTCCCCCAGCGGGGGACCGACCCGCCGGGCACGGCGTCGAGGGCATAGAGCGCGTAGAGGTAGGGCCGCGTCGGGAACTGCGGGTCGGCCACCAGCCCGAGCAGGCCGCGGTCCCAGAAGTTGTAGACCTCGGTGCGCAGGTCGGCGACGGTCGTCGGAGAGGAGTCACCGAGCCCGTCGTAGACCTTGATGATCCCGCCCTTCTCTCCGATGAAGATCCGGCCGTCGGCGGCGGGAGCGAACGCGATCGCGGCCGGGTTCGTGAGACCCGAGTACGCGACCGTCTCCTGGAAGCCGGACGGCGGCGCGGCGGCCGCCGGTTGCGCCCACGCGAACGCTGCGGTGAAGACCGCCGCCGCAACGATCACGCATCGCAGCCAGCCCGATCCTCCCCGCGACCCTCCCAAGCCGAGTCGCTTTTCGCTCACCCGTAATTCTTAATACATTCGGCCACGAATTACCACCCCACTAAAGGTCTAGTTGAGACTCTCTCTCGCTGGACGGATGGCCCACTCATCTAGGCTGCCCGGCGTGCCTGAAGCGGTCACCCTCGACAAGGTCGTCGCGCTCTGCAAGCGGCGCGGCTTCATCTTCCAGTCCTCGGAGATCTACGGCGGACTGGCCTCGACCTACGACTACGGCCACTACGGGGTGCTGTTCAAGAACAACGTCAAGGCCGAGTGGTGGCGGGCGGTGCTCCAGGAACGCGACGACATGGTCGCGCTGGACGCCGCGATCCTGATGCACCCGAGGGTCTGGGAGGCCTCGGGCCACCTCGAGGGCTTCACCGATCCCCTGGTCCAGTGCCTCGGCGAGTGCAAGAGGCGCTGGCGGGAGGACGATCTCCGCGAGCAGCAGCTCGGCGCCGAGGACGCCGAGGGGGAGATCCGCTGCCCCGAGTGCGGCGGCGAGCTCTCCGAGCCGCGCCAATTCAACCTGATGTTCGAGACCCTGATGGGGCCGTCGGAGGAGACCGGGATGAAGGTCTACCTGCGCCCCGAGACCGCCCAGGGGATCTTCGTCAACTTCAAGAACGTGCTCCAGTTCTCGCGCAAGAAGCCGCCGTTCGGGATCGCCCAGATCGGCAAGGCGTTCCGCAACGAGATCACGCCGGGCAACTTCATCTTCCGCACCCGCGAGTTCGAGCAGATGGAGATCGAGTACTTCGTGCCGCCAGACGAGGCGCCCGAGTGGCACGAGCGCTGGATGGACGAGCGGATGCGCTGGTACACCGAGCTCGGGATCCGGGCCGACCACCTGCAGCTGCGCAAACACGGCTCAGACGAGCTCTCCCACTACTCGGCCGCCACCTCCGACGTCGAGTACCTGTTCCCGATGGGATGGTCAGAGCTGGAGGGGATCGCCAATCGCACCGACTTCGACCTCAAGCGTCACGCCGAGTTCTCCGGCGAGAAGCTCGAGTACGTGGACTCAGCCACCGGCGAGCGCTACGTCCCCTACGTGATCGAGCCCTCCGCCGGCGCCGACCGGGCGCTGCTCGCGTTCATGGTCGACGCCTATGACGAGGAGGAGGTCGAGGGGCGGGAGCGGGTCGTGCTTCGCCTCCATCCCCGCCTCGCCCCGATCAAGGTCGCGGTGCTGCCGCTCCTCAACAAGGACGGCCAGCCCGAGCGGGCCCGCGAGATCTACGAGCAGCTGCGCACCCTGATGCCGGCCGAGTACGACACAGGGGGCTCGATCGGGAAGCGCTACCGCCGCCAGGACGAGATCGGCACCCCGTGGGGAGTGACGGTCGACCACCAGACGATGGAGGACGACACCGTGACGCTGCGCGACCGCGACTCCCTCGACCAGTCGCGGATCGCGGTCGCCGACCTCGCCGACGAGCTCACCCGCCGCCTCGCCGAGCCGTGGAAGTCGCCCAAGCCCGAGCGGTCGTGAGGCTGGGGCGCCTCTGGGCTGTGCCGTTCGCCCTGGCGCTCGCGAGCCCTCTTCTTGCCGCCCCCGCGACCGCCGCGGCCCAGACCGCCGACGCGGCGTCTCTCCGGGCACGCGTCGGCACTGACCCGTGGCACCTCACCTTCACCAGCGCCGACGGCACCCCGGTGCTCAGCGAGGCAGCGGGGGTGGGCGGCGGCGCCGTGGGAGCGCTGGGCTTCAGGACCGCGGGCGGCTGGCAGCGCGCGACCCGAGTCTTGACCTCGCAGCAGCACGGCGGCCTCTGGACCGGCGAGCTGGAGACCACCGACGCGGCCGGGCGCCGGCTCGCAGTCGAGATCCGGCCCGACGCCGAGGGCGTGATCGCGCTCTCCGCCCAAGTGGTGCACGGAAGCCCGGTGGGAGTCACGCAGACGGGCATCTCGTTCACCGCGGCCGCGAACGAGCGCTTCCTCGGCTTCGGCGAGCGCTCGAACGCAGTCGACCAGCGCGGAGGAGTAGTGGAGCACTACGTCTCGGACGGGCCCTACACCCCGGCCGACAGGCCGTTGCTCACCTCGTTCGTGCCGCCGCAGGGGTGGCGGGCCCGGGACGACGCGACCTACTTCCCGATGCCGTGGCTGCTCTCGAGCGCCGGCTACGGCGTGCTGGTCGACAATCTCGAGGAAAGCCGCCACCGGCTCGGGATCGATGCGGCGAACGCCTGGAGCGTGGAAGTCGACGCGGCTCGCCTCGACCTGCGGGTCTTCGGCGGCCCGACCCCCGCCGATGCCGTGCGCCGCCTCACCTCCCGGATCGGACGCCAGCCGAAGCCTCCGGCGCCGTGGGTGTTCGGGCCCTGGTTCCACGTCGGTCAGGAGAACCAGCCCCCGCCCGCACGCGAGCAGGCCGCCACCCTGACCCAGCGCGGGTCCGACGTCCCGGTGTCGGCGGTCGAGACCCACCTCCGCTACCTGCCCTGTGGCTCGGCCGTCGGCAGGCGCGAGGCGGAGCGTGACCGCACCGCGTTCTTCCACGGCCAGGGTCTCGCCACCCTCAGCTACTTCAACCCGGAGATCTGCGCCGACTACCAGCCGGTCCACGGGGACGCCGCCGCCCGCGACGTGCTGACCGAGGATCAGCTCGGGCAGCCCTACCTGTACGACGCGTACGTCGGAGACCACACCCCGCCGCTCACCCCGATCTCTCAGATCGACTTCACGGCCCCCGGCGCCGACGCGTTCTTCGCCGAGCAGCTGTCCCAGGCGGTGGCCGACGGCCACGACGGCTGGATGGAGGACTTCGGCGAGTACACGCCGCTGGACTCGATGTCCGCCAACGGCATGCCGGGGACCCAGATGCACAACTACTACCCGGTTCCGTACCACCGCTCGGGGTTCGAGTTCGCCCGCAGCCAGAGCAGGCCGATCGCCCGCCACATCCGCTCCGGATGGACCGGCGTACATCCGTATGCGCAGATCGTATGGGGCGGGGACCCGAGCACCGACTGGGGCTATGACGGACTGTCCTCCGCGGTGACCCAGGCCCTCACCATGGGCCTGTCCGGGATCAGCATCTGGGGCTCGGACATCGGCGGCTTCTTCACGGTGCTCTCGCCCGGGCTCACGCCCGAGTTGCTGACGCGCTGGGTCCAATTCGGCGCGGTCTCGGGAGTGATGCGCACCAAGTACGCCGGGGTGGGGCCCAGCACCCGCGTCCAGGTCTTCGACCCGGGTCAGATCGCGAACTGGCGCCGCTACACGAAGCTCCGCACCCAGCTCTACCCCTACATCGCGGCGGCGGACGCCGAGTACCGCGCCACTGGGATGCCGATCATGCGGCACCTCTCCCTGCATTGGCCGAGGGACGCCGGCGCCGTGGCGAGCGACGACGTCTTCATGTTCGGCCCGGACCTGCTGGCCGCGCCGGTGCTGCGGCCCGGCGCCCGCGCCCGGGCCTTCTACCTGCCACCGGGCCGCTGGGCCGACTTCTCGAATGCGGTCGGCTACAAGCCCGGTCCAGGCGACTTCCGCCTGCGCCGCGCGCGCCTGGTCGACGGGGGACGCGACATCAACATCCCGGCCCCGCTCGACCGGCTCCCCCTGATGGTCCGCGCCGGCGCCCTCCTGCCGATGCTCCCCGAAGGAACCGACACCCTCGCGGACCGCTATGACACCCCGAAGCTGACCTCGCTGCAGGAGCAGCGGCGCAGGCTCGACCTGATCGCGTTCCCGCGCGGCCGCTCAGACGCCTCCTTCTTCGAGGGGGAGAGGCTCGTCTCCCGCGAGCGCAAGGGCGGAGCATGGAAGCTCGCGATCAAGGGGCAGCGCAAGCGAAAGTGGCGAATCCAGGCTTCACTCTCGACCCTTCGCAGGCCCTTCGTCCCGCGCTGCGTCCAGGTCGGCCGCAGGGCGATCTCGAAGAAGCGCTGGAGCTACGGCGGGAGCAAGGGCCGCATCGTCGTCACGGTGAAGGCGAAGCGAGCAGTGATCGCGGTGCGCTCGCGCTGCGGCTGAGCGACGCAGCCGACCCACAGGTAACTCGGCTCATGTCGGGTACCGGCCGAATGGTGGCTGGAGGCAGGCGACGAGGGCCCGGGTCCGCATTCCCACGAGGAGAATGTGGAGATCTTCTACGTCGTCGAGGGAACAATGAGCTTCCCCGTCGGCGAGCGCCGCGCGTCAGCCCTGCCAGCGCTCGCCCTGGCTGACCCGGTCCATCCCCAGCCAGTTCAGCTCCATCACCGCCGCCACCACCTGTGACTTGGGGACGTCGCGGTGCTCCCCCCACCAGTCGGCGAGCGACTGGATCGCGCCGATCTGCTGCTGCGCGAACATCTCGATCGACGTCCGGAGGTCCGGGTCCCCGGTGAGCTGCAGCTCGACCTCGGCCGTCATCAGGGTGACGATCGCTGCGGCGACCTGGTCGCGGAGCCGGGAGAGCCATTCGGCCACGTCGGGGTCGCCCGTGTTGCGGAGCAGGATCGCCGCGGCGCCGCGGCGCTCCTCCAGGAAGCTGAAGAAGGCCTCGACGCCCGCCCGCATCCTCGCCTCGCCGGGCTCCGCTTCGGCGAGCGCGGCGTTGAGGCGCGCGACGAGCTCGTCGACGTGCAGCTCGAGCATCGCCGAGTGCAGCTCGCGCTTCGAGGAGAAGTGCTCGTAGATCAGCGCCTTGGAGACGCCGGCGCGCTCGGCGACTGCATCGAGCGAGGTCCGGTGGTAACCCCCCTCGGCGAACGCTTCCCGCGCCGCCTCGAGGATCAGTACGCGGCGGTCCGACGCCGGCATCCGGCGGCGGACCTCGCCGGCGGGCTCGGCCGTCCCGCCCCTTTGTGTGATCGACGTCACAGAGTTCGCCTTTCTAACTGACCAGCCAGTCAGTTAGCATACGCGCTGCAGACCACGGACCGGAGAGAGAGGACCGAGCGATGGCGACCAAGATCGAGAACGGCACCGCGACCAAGCCGCTCAGCGCCGACGACCTCTCGTCCCGCGCCGGTGCGCAGATCTCGTACGAGGACCTCTACCAGCGCTGGGAACAGGGCAACTGGCTCGCCTACGACCTCGACTTCAGCGAGGACCGCGAGGGCTGGAAGGCGCTCTCGGAGATCCAGCGCGAGTCCGCGCTCTGGATCTACTCGATGTTCTTCTACGGCGAGGATGCGGTCACCGACGGCCTCTCCCCCTACATCGACGCCGCCCCGAAGGAGGAGCAGAAGTACTTCCTGGCCACCCAGCAGGTCGACGAGGCCCGGCACGCCGTGTTCTTCCATCGCTTCTTCAAGGAGGTGATCGGCGCCGGGGACGACCTCTCCTCCGGGCTCGCGTTCACCGAGAGCTACCTGAACTGGGGCTACAGGGGCGTCTTCAACCGGCTCGAGACGATGGCCGAGGAGCTGCGCCGGGACCGCTCGCTGCCCAAGTTCGCGCAGGCGATCACCCTCTACCACCTGATCATCGAAGCCTCGATGGCGCAGCCGGGCCAGCACTACATCGAGGACTACTTCACCAAGACGGGGACGATGCCCGGGTTCTCGCAGGGGATGCACAACGTGGCGCGAGACGAGCAGCGCCACATCGGGTTCGGCGTCAAGGTGCTGTCCGAGCTCCTCGCGGAGTCCGAGGAGTGCAAGGCCGCGGTGGTCGAGATCCTGCGCGAGATGCTCCCCTTCCTGACCTCGGTGTTCGTGCCGCCGGGCTGGGACGAGCGCTACACGACCGCCTACGGGTTCACGATGGAGGACATCTACTCGTTCGGGATGCGGTCGGTCGAGGCGAAGTGGCGGGCGATCGGCTACCCGTTCGAGGCGATGCCGCCGGGCATCTACCCGTTCGACCCGGAGATGCCGCACGTCGAGCGCGCCCGACGCCAGATCAAGCTGCTCAAGGCCGGCGTCCTCGGCGAGCCCAACGGCAGGCCCGACGGCTCACCCGAGGTCCAGCAGATCTACTTCGACGTGATCGCGCGCTCGGCCCGCACCGACGCCGTCGACCGCCCGACCAAGATCCAGTGGAAGTTCTCCGACGCCGAGCCCTGGCACGTCGTGATCGACAACGGCTCGAGCCGCGCGAAGCGCGGGCTCGCAGCGGACGCCGACCTGACGCTCGAGACGAGCTGGGCCGACTGGATCGAGATCTCGATGCACGGCGAGAAGCCGGCGAAGGCGATCCTGCGCCGCCGCCTGCGCCCGCGCGGCTCGCTCCGCCAGCTCGCCCGGATGGGCAAGATCTGGGAACCGCGAAGGATCGCCAGCGGCTGACGGATTCGCGATCACGCCATCTCCTCGGCTTCGCGCGCTACTCCTCGCGGTCGGTCTTGGGCGCGGAGATGCCGCCGCCGAAGCCGTCGGCGTCGGGGATCTTCAGGCCCGCCATCCCGAGCGCGGCGAGGATCGCCTTCTGGAGCCCCGGCACGGTGCTGGCGTCGATCGTCTGACCCTGCTTGTCGGGGTCGATGCCATGCCGGCGCAGGACCCCCTCCACCTTCTCGCGCGCGTCGGTCCCGCGCAGGTCGATCGCCTGGCTCGGCAGCCGCTCGACGTCGGCACTGCTCGGATCGATCCCGAGCTGCTTCAGCGCGTCATCGGCCGCCGACGCGCTCGCCCAGCCGCTCTGACCCATTGCGACGCTCTGCGAGTCCGGGATCGCCGTCCCCGCCACAGCCGCCTCGAACTCAGGCGTGCCCGGCTCCGGGATCGCCCGCTCGCCCTTGCGGCGCAGAAAGTCGAACAACCCCATTCGCTGATGGTAGAGCCCGAGATGGTCTCCTCAAGCCGGTTGTCGTGGGCTATCGGTCGGCGGTGAGCAGCGAGCGCGCGGCCGCGGTCCCCGCCGCGATCACGTCTGAGTGGTCGCGGTCGGGGTCGGAGAGCATCTGCAGGGCGACTCCGTCGGCGACTGCGAACAGGAAGCCGACGACGGCGTCGGCGTCGTGACGCAGCGAGAGCACTCCCTCGCTGTCCTTCGCTCGCAGGATCTCGGCGACGTGGTCGCGGGTGCGGTTGAAGAGCTCGCCGACCTCGCGCTGGATGTCGGGATTGCGCCGTCCGGCGGTGAACAGCTCGAAGATCAGCACCCAGAAGCCCGGCTCGTTCTGGACGGAGTCGCGCAGGTTCGCGACCAGCGCCTGGAGGATCTCGTCGGCCGTGGTCGCCTGTGCGAGCGGCTCGTCGAGGCGCGCTATCCGGTGCTCGGAGTCGCGGCGCACCACCTCGACCAGCAGCGCCTCCTTGGTCCCGAAGTAGTAGTGGAGGAGCCCGCGGCTGACCCCCGCCTCCCGGGCGACGTGCTCGAAGGTGGAGCCGGAGATGCCGCGCTTGGCGACGCTGGAGCGCATCGCCTCGACGATCCGGCTCGCCTTCTCCCCGCTCAGCTCCTTCTGTGCCCCGGCAGCTTCCATTCCCGCCGAGTCTAGGTGGTGGGCTGGCCGGATAGCCAGCTCAGCGCAGGTGGACGGGCGGGTTGTGCCCGGGAATCACCACGGCGGGATCGAGGTCGCGGATCCGGCGCCACTGGCGGAGCAGCTCCTCGCGCTCGGGCCCGAAGTCCTCGGGCAGGTCCATCGCCTCGAAGTACTCGGGGAGCGGCCCTATGCAGTCGGAGGCGACCACGACGAGGCCGTCGTCGGTGTCGACGAGCAGGGAGATCAGCCCGTCGCTGTGGCCGGGGGTCAGCATCCACCGCAGCCCGGGCTCGATCTCGCCCTCGTCGCCCTTGAGGAGCTCGAGGTCGGCGCTGTCGAGCTGGCCGGCGACGAACTGGGCGTAGGGCGCCTCCGTCTCGATCGCGTGCACGTAGGTGCGCCGCATCGGCCACGCCGCCAGGCCCTCGGCGTGGTCGAAGTGGAGGTGGGTGAGGATCACGTCCCTGACCTGCTGCGGCTCGACGTCGAGCTCCTCCATCGCGCCGATCAGGGGCGCCCCCTGCATGACCAGCCCGGGGTCGACGAGGTAGTCGCGCTCGGCGCGGATCAGGAGCGTGTTCGGAAAGGCGACCATCCCGGTCGTCCGACCCCCGCCCTGCAGGGCCTTGTAGCGGCGAAAGCCGTCGGCGGAGCTGTCGACGACCTCGGCCTCCGCCTCGCCGTTGGAGACCGCGAACACGTAGCGCTGGGCCGGCAGGAGAACGTGGACGCTGGCCATCGCTTCGCAGCCTAGCTACGCAAGAGAAGGGGCGCCCGAGGGCGCCCCCCTCGACGTCTGATTCGAGGGCCGGTCAGTCGGCCGTGGTGCTGCTGCCCACCGTCTGGGCGGGCTCGGGGGTGGTCGTCGAGGTGTACTCGAACTCCTCCTCCGCGCCGAACAGCTTGTCCAGCACCGCCTTGCGCGCGTCCTCGCTCAGGATCAGCACCAGCGCGGCGCCGATCACCGCGAGTAGCAGCGCCTTGCCGAGGCTGAAGCCGCCGCCGCTTCGGGTGCGCTTGCCCCGCAGCTGCTGGGAGGCGTCTCGAAGCGACTCGGCCGCGGTCCTGAGATCGCGCTGAACCTTCTTGTCATCCATCAGCGACTTCGCGGGCCCCTTGCCGTTCGACATCCGTGCGTACGCGTTTCTGGCCGCCTCGAAGGCGACCCGGACGTTCTCACGCAGCTCCTCATCCTCGAGCAGCCGGCGCACGTACGGATTCGAAGCGACTGACTTGGCCGCGTCGCCGGCCTTCGCGCTTCTGCTTTGCGCCATCTGTGTCTCCTCGCTTGCTTGGCTGGGTGCAGAAGGGAGACTACTTGCTACCGGGCCGCTGCGATTGCGCCTGCTTCGGCCTTCGAGGGCAGGGCGATCATCCACGCCTCCTTGATCTCCTCGACGTAGGAGAACTGGAGGTCGCCCAGCTCGTGCTCGGGGATCTCCGCGACGTCGGCCTCGTTGCGGGCGGGGAGGATCACCCGCTTGATCCCTGCGCGCTGGGCGGCGAGCGTCTTCTCCTTGATCCCGCCGACCGGCAGCACCTGTCCGGTCAGCGTGATCTCGCCCGTCATCGCGAGGTCGTTGGCGATCGGCCTCCGGGCGATCAGCGAGGCGAGCGCCGTCGCCATCGCGACGCCGGCGGACGGACCGTCCTTCGGGACCGCGCCAGCGGGGACATGGACGTGGATGTCGTGGTTCGCGAACCAGTCCTCGTCGAGCTCCACGCCGAGCTCCCCGACATGGCCGCGGACATACGAGAGGGCGGCCTGCGCCGACTCGCGCATCACGTCGCCGAGCTGACCGGTGATCGTCAGCTCTCCCGAGCCCGTCATCGCGGTCGCCTCGACGAACAGGACCTCGCCGCCCACCGGCGTCCAGGCGAGCCCCGTCGCGACCCCGGGCTCCTTGGTGCGGCGCCGCTGCTCGGAGAAGACGCGGCGCTTGCCGAGCAGTTCGCGAGCGCGCTTGGCGGAGATCCTGACCCTGCCGTCGACCACCCCCTCGGCAACCTGCCTGGCGACCTTGCGCAGCACCGTTCCGATCTGGCGCTCGAGGTTGCGGACGCCCGCCTCGCGCGTGTACTCCTCGATGATCGCGACGATCGCCGGGTCGGCGACCTCGACCTGCGAGGGCTTCAGGCCATTCGCCCGGAGCTGGCGCGGGACCAGGTACTTCTTGGCGATGTGGAGCTTCTCGTCGACCGTGTAGCCGGCGAGCTGGATCGTCTCCATCCGATCCTGCAGGGGTACGGGGATCGTGTCGAGCACGTTCGCCGTCGCGATGAACAGCACGTCGGAGAGGTCGAACGGCAGATCGAGGTAGTGATCGCGGAAGCTCGAGTTCTGAGCCGGGTCGAGCACCTCGAGCATCGCGCTGGCAGGATCGCCGCGGAAGTCGGCGCCCATCTTGTCGATCTCGTCGATCATGAACACGGGGTTGCGCGTGCCGGCGTCGCGCAGGGCGCGGATGATCGTCCCCGGCATCGCGCCGATGTAGGTGCGGCGATGGCCGCGGATCTCGGCCTCGTCGCGGACGCCGCCGACGGAGATCCGCTCGAACTTGCGGCCGAGCGCGCGGGCGATCGACTTGCCGAGGCTGGTCTTGCCGACCCCGGGCGGGCCGACGAAACAGAGGATCGGCCCCGGGGACTCGGGGTTCAGCTTGCGTACCGCGAGGTACTCGAGGATCCGGTCCTTGACCTCCTCGAGGTCGTAGTGGTCCTCGTCGAGGACCTCGCGGGCGTGAGCGATGTCGAGGTTGTCGTCGGTCTCCTCTGACCAGGGCAGGTCGAGGATCCAGTCGAGGTACGTGCGGATGACGCCGTACTCGGCCGCCGCCGGGGGGAGCGTCTCGAGGCGGCCGAGCTCGCGCTCGGCCTGTCTGTGGGCCTCCTCGGGGAGGTTCGCCTGCTCGAGGCGGTCGCGCAGCTCCTGGACCTCCGCCTGCTGCTCGTCACCCTCCCCGAGCTCGTCCTGGATCGCCTTGATCTGCTGGCGGAGGAAGAACTCGCGCTGGCCCTTGTCGATCTCGGACTCGACCTGCGACTGGATCTTGGACCCGAGCCGGACGACCTCGAGCTCGCGGGTGAGGATCTCCGAGAGGCGGCGCAGCCGCCGGGTCACGTCGACCTCGTCGAGCAGCTGCTGCTTCTCCTCCGTCGCGATCCGCAGCGCGCCCGCGATCAGGTGGCTGAGCTGCGACGGGTCGTCGATGTTGGTGACCGCGAGCTGCAGCTCCTCGGGGAGGTAGGGGATCGCCTCGATGATCTCGCTGAAGGTGTTCTGAACGTTGCGGGTGAGCGCCTCGAGCTCGGGGGAGGGCTCGAGGACGTCCGGCATCGGCTCGATGCGGGCGACGAGGTAGGGAGACTCGGTGACGTAGTCGACGATCCGGATCCGCTCGCCGCCCTGGACGAGGATCCGGAGGGTGCCGTCGGGCACCTTCATCATCCGCGCGACCGAGCCGGCGACGCCGACCCGGTGCAGGTCGTCGGGACCCGGCGCGTCGTTGGCGGGGTCCTTCGAGGCGACCATCGCGAGCATCCGGTTGCCCGACAGGACGTCGTTGACGAGCTTGATCGAGCGCTCCTGCCCGACCGCGAGCGGCGTCAGCGTGTCCGGGTAGGTGACGGTCTCGCGGAGCGGCAGGACCGGGAGCGCGTCGGGGAGCGGCTCGCTGGCGCGGACCGCCTCCTCGACGTCCGGGATCTCGACGACCTCGACCTCGGGGACCTCGACCTCGGTCTGGCCGCCCGCGATGCCGGCGCCGGGGTCGGTCGGGGCCATCAGGGCTCCGCGCGCTCGATCGGGACCTGCCGCGCCCCGGGCTGGGCTCGAATCGGCAGCTCGACCCGGAGGATCCCGTCCTCATAGGTTGCCTGCGCCCGATCGGCCCGCACGTCGACCGACAGCTCCACGATCCGCTTGAACGGGCCGGAGGGGAGCTCGACCTGCTGGTATGTCCGGCCTTCGGTGTCGCGAACCGGGCGCTCCCCGCTGATCACGAGGGTGCGGCCGCGGACCTCGAGGTTGACGGCGTCGACCTCGACGCCGGGCAGGTCGACCTTGACGATGGCCCGGTCGGGGGCGTCCGAGCCGCAGTAGTAGACGTCCACGTGTGGCACGAAGGCGGCCGCCTGGCGACTGCCCGTGTAACCGGCCTGGTCCCAGAAGTCGCCGAGCAGCTCATCCATCTCCCGGCGCATCCGGGCGAAGTCCGCGAACGGATCTCGTTGGCTGGTCATCACGACAAAGCGTAGCCGGGGTACAGGCTCCGCTAGACCTCGTAGACAGCTCCTTCGCGGGCGACTTCAACCGGGGCGCCGAAGCCGCGCGAGGCCTCGTCGCGCGCCCAGTCCTCGCCGAGCTCGTCCGAGATGTGGGTGATGACGACGCGGCGGGCGCCGGCCCGCTTGGCGTGCTCCCCGGCCTCCTCGGGAGTGAGGTGCCCGCGGATCCCGGTCCGCTCGGGACGCGGCAGCGTCGCCTCGATCAGGAGCAGGTCGGCGCCCCGGACCGCCTCGACGATCTCGTCGCCCGGGCGGGTGTCGGCGCTGTAGGCGAACGTCCCCGAGCCGTCCGCGGTGACGGTGACGGCGAAGGTGTCGATGAAGTGCGGCACGGGCGAGAATCTGACCCGCAGGCCCTCGATCTCGACGGTGCTGCCCGATGCGTACTCCTCGAGGTCGAAGGCGGTCTCGATCAGGTCGTCGTTTCCCCACGCGCCGACCACCCGGCGGAAGACCTTGCCCGCCCCCGGGGGAGCGACCAGCCGCGGCCGCGCCGGCCGGTCGGTGCCGGGCCAGGTGTGGACCGGGACCGGCTGCTGCTTGGGGGCGTAGGTGAGGGCATAGGAGAAGGGAACGAGATCGAGGAAATGATCGGCGTGCAGGTGCGAGACCACGGCGGCGTCCACCTCGACGTAGTCGATCCGCTCGCGAAGCTTCCCGAACACCCCGTTGCCGCAGTCGAGCAGCACCTTCGCGTCGTCGTGCTCGATCAGATAGCCGCTGCAGGCCCCGCCCGCGTCCTGCCAGGACGGGGACTTCCCGAGCACCGTGATTCTCAAGGGATGAGGAGCCTCATCGGGGAACGCCCTGCGCCGAGACTCTAGCCGGGGCGGGCCACGGCTTCGCCACCAAGACGCGACCGCAAGCGGCCGCCCAGCATCAGTCGCGGCGGCTACGCCGCCGCTTCAGGTTCAGTCGCGGCGGCTACGCCGTCCCTTCAGGTGCCGGCGCTGGCGGTCGCTTGGGGCCGCTGGTGGCCCCTACGCCGCCGCTTCGAATGCCGCGGGCTGGCGGTCGGTTCGGATCAGAAGCGACGGCTGCATCGGCGGCACCAGGCCGGAGGGGCTGTCGGGCCGGAAGGTGGGACACGGCTCGTCGAGGCCGAGCGCGCAGAGGTTGCGGCGGCGGAAGAAGCATTGATCGCAGGTCCTCTTGTCCGCGCTCGCGCGCGCTCGCCGTCCGGCCACGTCGGCCCCCTCTCGTCTAGGTCTCCCGCTGCGGGGGCAGGTCCCCGCGGCGCAGAGCCACTATGCCACCTGCGCCGAGCCTGCGCCAGGGGCGTTTCCGCAAATGGCGGTGTTCTTTTTTCCGGGTTTGTAAGGGGACCGGGAAACGACGTTAGGGCACCCTAAGTCTCGCCTCATCCGCGGCGCGGCGGCGCTAAGATCCGCCTCGATGTCGCAGCAGCGGACAGCCCGGCTCTCGGCCTCGCCGCCGATGTTCAGGAGCCGCTTCCTCGACTTCTTCACGCGCGTCCATCCCGCCGTCCCGGCGGTGATCTACCTGCCGGTCGCCGCCGCGGGAATCTGGCTCGGGATCGACGGCGGGCTCTCCGGTGGGACCGCCGTGCTGTTGACGATCGCGGGGGTCGTGATCTGGACGCCGACCGAGTACTGGCTGCATCGGCTCGTCTTCCACTGGCGGCCGAAGTTCCGGGGCGGCGACCGCCTCCACTTCATGATCCACGGCGTGCACCATGATCACCCCAACGACGCGATGCGGCTGGTGATGCCGCCCGGCGCGAGCATCCCGCTCGCGGTCCTCTTCTTCGGCCTGTTCGCACTCATCTTCGGGACCCCGCACGCGTTCCCGCTCTTCTCCGGATTCCTGCTCGGCTACCTGACCTACGACTACACCCACTACCACGTCCATCACCACACGCCGAAGACGAAGCTCGGGCGGAAGCTGCGCGAGCAGCACATGCGCCACCACTTCCAGGACCACCACTACGGGTTCGGGGTCTCCTCCCCGCTCTGGGACGTGGTCTTCCGGACATTGCCGAAGCGGCGCAAGGTGGCCACCAGGCCGCCCGACTCCGGAGCGAAGGGCGTCAGCCCGTACCGACCGGGCTGAGCGGATCCCGGCCGTCGAGCACCGCGATCGCGTTCTCCGCCGCGAGCCGCGCCATCGCGTCGCGGGACTTGCGGGTCGCGGAGCCGATGTGGGGCAGCAGCACGCAGCGAGGTGCCTCGAGAAGCTCGGCCGGCACCTCGGGCTCGTGCTCGTAGACGTCGAGCCCCGCGGCCCCGAGCCGGCCCTCCCGGAGCGCGGCGGCGAGCGCTGCGGAGTCGATCAGCGAGCCCCGGGAGGTGTTGACGAGGACGGCCGCGGGGCCGATCAGGTCGAGCTCGGCCGCGCCGATCAGCCGCCGGGTCGCCTCGGCGGCCGGGGCGTGGACGCTGACGACGTCGGCGGCGGCGAGCAGCCCCGCGAGCTCGAGCCGCCGGGCGCCGAGCGCGCGCTCCGCCTCGGGCTTTGCGCTCGGGCCCGAGTAGACGACCTCCGCCCCGATCGCGCCGACCAGCTCGGCGTAGCGCCCGCCGATCCTGCCCAGCCCGACGACCCCGACCGTGGAGCCGCGCAGCTCGAGCCCGCGGTAGGCGGCGGGGTCCCAGCCGCGCCAGCGGCCCGCCCGCAGGTCCCGCTCGGCTCCGCCGAGTTGCCTGGCGGCGGCGAGGGTGAGGGCGAGGGCGAGCTCGGCGGTCGCCTCCGTCAGCACGCCGGGTGTGTTGGTGACTGTCACCCCGCGCGCTCGGCACGCGTCGAGGTCGATGTTGTCGTAGCCCACCGCGAAGTTGGAGACGACCCTCAGCTCGTCACCGGCAGTCTCGAGCAGCTCCGCGTCGACGGGCACGCTCGGGTCGGCGATCAGCGCCGCGGCGCCGGGGACGATCTCCAGCACCCGCTCCCGGGTGGCATCGAGTCCGCCCTCGCGGACCTCGAACCGCTCCGCGAGGGGGTCGCGGCCGGCCGGCAGCAGCACCCTCGCGATCACCACCGTGCGGCGGCCTCCATTCATACCGGCTCACGCTAACGGTTACAGTGAAGTGAGCGAATGACATTAATTTGACATGGAAGGAACCAGGACCGCCATGACACCCACTTCTGACACCGTCGACAAGGCTCGGGCCCTGCTCGAGAAGAGGCGGAACGAGCTCCAGGGGGAGCTGCGCCAGATCGAAAGCGCGATCTCAGGCCTGGGGGGCCGCCGGCGGGGCGCTGCCCGTCCGCGCGGCAGCGGCGGCGGCACTCGGCGGCGGCGGCGCGGCGGCACCCGCGCAGACCAGGCCGTGAAGATCATCGGCGACAACCCCGGGATCGAGGTATCCGAGCTCGGCAAGAAGATGAAGCTGAAGGCCCCCAACTACCTCTACCGGGTGCTTCCTGATCTGGAGAAGGAAGGCCGGATCAAGAAGCGGGGACGCGGCTACCACCCGGGCTAGCCGGCTCGCGGGGGCCGGCGTAGATGCGCACCCCACCGACGTCCACGACGGTCGCATAGCGGCTCGCGAGCCCGGCCTCGAGTCCCGGCACCAGCTCGAACGAGCGTCCGACGACGGCCGCGCCCGCCTCGTCGGCGGCGGCGAGGATGTCGTCGCGGCCGAGCGAGCCCGTGCCGACGCGGACCGCCGACGGGTCTACCGTCGCAGGCGCGGCCGGGCGCTCGGCGAACAGCGGGACGAGCGGCAGGTCGCTGACCACGGTCTCGCCGGGTGCCGTCGACGCCTCGACGGCGGCTGCGACCCGATCCAGTCGCGCCGACTCGGCCCCCTCGACGGTGTCCCGGCCGCGCGCCGCCCAGGGAACGACGAGAAGCGCGCAGGCGCCGGTGACGACGAGCGCCCGCGGCGGGAGCCGCGCGGGGAGGGTGCTGGCGGCGATCAGCGCCAGCGGCCAGGCGACGATCACCAGATGGTGGTGAAGGAGGGGGCGGTGAAAGGCGACCAGGAGCAGGGCCGCCGCGAGCACGGTGAGGAGGTCGGCGCGGTCGCGGGCCCAGGTGCGAAGCTCGGACCGCGGCCGGTGCGCGAGGCCGACGGCCAGCAGCGCCAGCATCCCCACGTACGCGGTGACGATCATCGCCACCTCCGCCACGATCGAGGAACGGGGGAGGCTGATCGTCCCCTCGCGCGCCTCGAGGTGGAGGCCGATCGCGCTGCGCCAGAGCTCGCCGAGGACGCTGGCGTAGGCGAGCGCGGCCGCGCCGAGGACGGCGAGCGTCCCGACCGCGAACCAACCGAGCGCCCGCCGGGAGGGGCGGTCGACGATCGCCGCGACGGCGAGCGCGACGGCGAACGGAACCGCGAGCAGCTTCACGAGCAGCGCGCAGGCGAGCAGCGTTCCCGCGACCGCAGCCCAGACCGGCCGCTGCCGCGCGGCGCGGGCGGCGAGCAGCGCGCCCGTGCCGAGCGCAACGCAGGGAACGTCGGCGCTGACGACTGCGGCGGCGTCGACCACGCCGGGCGCCAGCACCACGAGCGCGGCGGCGGCCAGCGCCGGGAACGGCCCGGCGATCCCGCGGACGATCGCCCATCCCGCCAGCGCCCCGGCCAGCGCGATCCCGACCGTGACGGCTCGCAGCGCCGCGAAGCTGCCGTTGGCGAGGTGGTTGGCGCCGTCCAGCAGCGCCAGGAAGAGCGGCGGCTGTGAGCTGAACACGTCGCGCCCCAGCTCCAGGCCGCGGCCGAGCAGATCGGTGCTGAGCAGATAGACGCCCTCGTCGAACTCGAGCGAAGGGGAGCCGAGCTGGCGGCCGAGCAACCAGGCTGCGAGGGTGAGCAGCGCCGCGAGCGCCCCAAGCTCGCGAGGGTCGATCCGGGTCGAGCCCGCGGACGCCCCGAACATGGCACCGATCGTGACCTGCCGTCCCGCGCGGGAGGTTAAGCGGGCGTCGCCAGCCGGTTAAGAGTTGGTGTTCCCGGGGTCGGCTAGCCGAGCAGCCCGAGCTTCTCGACGGCCTCGCGCTCCTCGCGCAGCTCGGCGACGCTGGCGTCGATCCGCTCGCGCGAGAACTCCGGCACCTCGAGGCCATCCACGATCGTGTACTCGCCCCCGGAGCAGCTGCAGGGAAGCCCGCTGAAGATCCCCTCGTCGATCCCGTATGAGCCATCGGTCGGGACGGCCATCGAGGCCCAATCGCCCTCGGGGGTGCCGAGTACCCAGTCGTGGACGTGGTCGATCGCGGCGTTGGCGGCGGAGGCCGCGCTCGAGGCCCCGCGGGCGTCGATGATCGCCGCGCCGCGCTTGGCGACCGTCGGGATGAACTCATCGGCGATCCACTTCTCGTCGCCGACGGCGTCCCAGGCCGATTCGCCCCTGACCTTCGCGTTGACGAGATCCGGGTACTGCGTGGTCGAGTGGTTGCCCCACACCGTCATGTTGGTGACCTCGGCGACGTCGGCGCCGGTCCGGTTGGCGAGCTGGGCGATCGCGCGATTGTGGTCGAGGCGGACCATCGCGTTGAAGCGCTCGCGGGGCACGTCCGGCGCGTTCGAGGCGGCGATCAGGCAGTTCGTGTTCGCGGGGTTGCCGACGACGAGCACCTTGACGTCGTCGGAGGCTCCGGCGTTGATCGCCTCGCCCTGGGGCTTGAAGATGCCGCCGTTCGCCTCGAGCAGGTCGGCCCGCTCCATCCCCTTGCTGCGGGGCCGGGCGCCGATCAGGAGGGCGACGTTGGCGCCGTCGAAGGCCTTGACGGGGTCGTCGAGGATGTCGATCCCGGCGAGCAGCGGGAAGGCGCAGTCGTCGAGCTCCATCGCCGTCCCCTCGGCGGCCTTGACCGCATCCGGGATCTCGAGCAGGTTGAGGTGGACCTTCGCCCCCTCGCCGAGCATCTCCCCGCTCGCGATCCGGAACAGGATCGCGTAGCCGATCTGGCCGGCGGCGCCGGTGACGGTGACCTTGACGGGGCCGTTGCCGTTGCTCATCTCATCTCCTTCTGAAGGTTCTCGTCGATGGAAGCGAGGAACTCCTGGGTCGTCTGGAACTGCTGGTCGGGGCCGACGAGCAGGGCGAGGTCCTTGGTCATCTTCCCGCTCTCGACCGTTTCGACGCAGACGCGCTCGAGCGTCTCCGCGAACCTGGTCACCTCGGGCGTCTCGTCGATCCGCCCGCGCGCCGCGAGCGCGCGGGTCCAGGCGAAGATCGAGGCGATCGGGTTCGTCGAGGTCGGCTTCCCCTCCTGGTGCCGGCGGAAGTGGCGCGTGACGGTGCCGTGCGCGGCCTCGGCCTCGACCGTCTTGCCATCCGGGGTCATCAGCACGGAAGTCATCAGCCCGAGCGACCCGAACCCCTGGGCGACGGTGTCGGACTGGACGTCGCCGTCATAGTTCTTGCACGCCCAAACGTAACCGCCCTCCCACTTCAGCGCCGCGGCGACCATGTCGTCGATCAGGCGGTGCTCGTAGGTGAGGCCCTTGGCGTCGAAGTCGGACTTGAACTCGGCGTCGAACACCTCTTGGAAGAGGTCCTTGAAGCGCCCGTCGTAGGTCTTCAGGATCGTGTTCTTGGTCGACAGGTAGACCGGGACCTCGCGCTCGAGCGCGTAGCGGAACGAGGCTCGCGCGAAGTCGCGGATCGAGTCGTCGAGGTTGTACATCGCCATCGCGATCCCGCCCGCCTCCCCGTCCGGGAAATCGAATACGTCGAGGTCGATCGGCCCCTGCGATGGATCCTTCGGGGTGAAACTGAGGGTGAGGGTCCCGCCGCCCTCCGGAATCCTCGTGTCCGTCGCCCGGTACTGGTCGCCGAACGCGTGGCGGCCGATGATGATCGGCTTCGTCCATCCCGGCACGAGCCTCGGGATGTTCGAGATCACGATCGGCTCGCGGAAGATCACGCCCCCGAGGATGTTGCGGATCGTCCCGTTCGGGGACCGGTACATCTCGCTGAGCCCGAACTCCTCGACGCGCGCCTCGTCGGGAGTGATCGTCGCGCACTTGACGCCGACGCCGTGCTCCTTGATCGCGTTCGCCGCGTCGACGGTGATCCGGTCACCGGTCGCCTCGCGAGACTGGATGGACAGATCGAAGTACTGAAGCTGGACGTCCAGGTAGGGGAGGATCAGCGATTCCTTGATGAACGCCCAGATGATCCGGGTCATCTCGTCGCCGTCGAGCTCGACGATCGGATTCCTGACCTTGATCTTCGCCACGTGGATCCCTTCGCGGTCGTGGTGCCGCCGTAGTGCGGCGCGCGATGCTACCGCCGCGCGAGCCCGGGCGGCACTCGGCGGCCGCGGCCGGGGTCGGCGGCGAGCTTGACTTAAGAACTGAATCGTGGTTCACTTCTTCCTCTGATGCCCTACCGGAGCACGAAGCGGACCGAGGCGCGAAAGGCGGCCGTCCGCGAGCGGATCAGCAACGCGGCCCGGGAGCTGATCGCGGAGGGCGGCTATGCAAACGCCCCCGTCGCGGCCGTCGCCGCCCGCGCCGGGGTCGCCGTCGGCACGGTGTACCGGCACTTCCACTCCAAGTCCGGCCTGTTCGCCGAGGTGTTCAGCGCGGCCTCCGAGCACGAGGTGGAGGCAATGCGTGAGGCGACGGCTCTGCCCGGGGCGGCCGCCGGCGAGCGGGTCGCCGCCGGGATCGAGGCGTTCGCGCATCGGGCGCTGCGCGGCCGCCGGCTCGCCTGGGCGCTGCTCGCCGAGCCCGTCGACCCCGCGGTCGAGGCCGAGCGCCTGCGGCTGCGCCGCAGCTACCGCGACGTGATCGCGGCGGTCCTCGCCGACGGGATCGAGGCCGGCGAGCTGCCGGCCCAGGACGCCGACGCGAGCGCCGCCGCGGTGGTCGGCGCAATCGGCGAGGCGATGGTCGGCCCTCTCTCGCCGACGGCGAACGGCGCCGACCCCGAGGCCGCGATCGCCGCTCTCGTCAGCTTCTGCACCCGCGCGATCGGGGCGACGACGATCGAGACCACCCCAGCGAACCGAATGGAGACGGCGAATGTCAACGCTTGACACCTCAGCCCGGCAGATCGGCCACGGAGTCCGCACCCACGACGTTTCCAACCAGGCCCCGCCGCTGCTCGACTACAACGTCTTCGAGGCCGACCAGGTGCTCCGCGAGGCCGTCCGCCGCGAGGGCGCCGACTGGGCCGAGCGGCGAATCTCCGAGGTCGGCGAGCTCGCCGGCTCCGCCCACGCGATCGAGCTGGGCCGGCTCGCCAACGAGAGCCCGCCGAAGCTCCGCACCCACGACCGCTTCGGGAACCGCGTCGACATCCCCGAGTTCCACCCCGCCTGGCACGAGCTGATGGAGATGGCCGTCCGGAACGAGCTCCACTCGCTTCCTTGGCGTGAGCCGATCGCCGGCGCCCACGTCGCCCGCGGGGCCGCCTTCATGTGCTTCTCGCAGGCCGAGGCCGGCGTCGGCTGCCCGATCTCGATGACCTACTCGATGATCCCGGCGCTCCGCCACCAGCCCGAGCTCGCCGCCGAGTGGGAGTCGCGCTTGCTGTCTGCCGAGTACGACCCGCGCAACGTCCCCGCGACCGACAAGCCCGGAGCCCTCGCCGGGATGGGAATGACCGAGAAGCAGGGCGGCTCGGACGTGCGCGCGAACACGACGGTCGCGCGCCCGCTCAACGGCGGCGGACCCGGCGCCGAGTACGAGCTGACCGGTCACAAGTGGTTCTTCTCCGCCCCGCAGTGCGACGCGTTCCTCGTCCTCGCCCTGGCCGAGGGCGGCATCTCGTGCTTCCTGTTCCCGCGCTGGACCCCCGACGGCGAGCTCAACAACTTCCGCCTCCAGCGGCTCAAGGACAAGCTCGGGAACCGCTCCAACGCGTCGTCTGAGATCGAGTTCGACGGCGCCTGGGCGCGACTGGTCGGCGAGGAGGGTGCCGGCGTCCGGACGATCATCGAGATGGTCAACCACACCCGCCTCGACTGCGTGCAGGGCAGCGCCACCGGGATCCGCGCCGGCGTCGTCCAGGCGATCCATCATGCCAGCCACCGCTCGACCTTCGGCCGGGTGCTGGTCGAGCAGCCGCTGATGCAGAACGTGCTCGCCGACCTCGCGGTCGAGTCGGAGGCGGCGACGATCGCGGCGCTGCGGCTCGCCCGGGCCTACGACGAGGCGCTGATCGGTGACGACTCCTCCGCTTCGCGTCCGGGGTCGTCCGGGTCTCGCGAGCAGGCTGAGGCGTTCAAGCGGATCTCGAACGCGGTCCTCAAGTACTGGATCTGCAAGCGCGCCCCCGAGCACGCAGTCGAGTCCCTCGAGTGCCTCGGCGGCAACGGCTACGTCGAGGAGTCCGGGCTGCCGCGCCTCTATCGCGAGGCGCCGCTGAGCTCGATCTGGGAGGGCTCGGGCAACGTCCAGTGCCTCGACGTGCTCAGGGCGATGGTGAAGAGCCCCGACTCGCTCGAGGCCTACTTCGCCGAGGTCGCGGAGGGCGATTCCGAGCCCCGCGTCGCGGCCGCGGCCGAGGCGCTGCGCGCGGAGCTCTCGGACATGACCGAGATCGAGGCCCGGGCCCGCCGGATCGTCGAGCGGATGGCGCTGGTGCTGCAAGGATCGCTGCTCGTCAGGTTCGGCGACGAGGCGGTCGCCGACGCCTTCTGCGCCTCGCGGCTGTCGGGCGATTGGGGGCGCGTGTTCGGGACGCTGCCCGCCGGTACGGACTTCACGCGGATCATCGACCGTCACCGCGCCGCGGTCTAGCGCCTCACAGGCCGTGGTTCGGCCACTCCGGGATGCGGCCCTCCTTGAAGGCCCGGGCGCCGATCGCGTGCGAGTCGCGGCGCGCGAACATCGACATCGTGTTCTCGGCCTCGCGGCGGAGCTGCTCCTCGTAGGTGCGGCCTACGTTCCGGACCATCGTCTCCTTGTCCGAGCGGATCGCGCCCTGGGGCAGCGCCGCGATCAGGTTGGCGAGCTCGAGCGCCCGCTCGAGCGCCTTGCCCTCGGGGACGACCTCGTTGGCGAGCCCGATCCGAAGCGCCTCCCCGGCATCGACGGGTCGGCCGGTGATGATCAGCTCCATCGCGCGGCCGTAGCCGACCGCCAGCGCCAGCCGCACGCACATCCCGTCCCCGCCGACGATGTTCCAGCGGCGCTCGAGCGCGCCGAACACGGCGTTCTCCGCGGCGATCCGGATGTCGGCGAGGAGGGCGTTCTCGAGCCCGGCGGCGACCGCCCAGCCGTTGACGGCGGCGATCACCGGCTTGAAGACGTCGATCCTGCGCGTATAGCCGCACTCGCCGGGCGAGTTGAAGATGCTGGTCCTGAACTCGTCCCAGTCGGGCGGCGGTCCCTCGCCGAGCTCGGCCGTGTCCTCGAGGTCCCAGCCCGCGCAGAACGCGTCCCCCTCGCCGGTGATCACGAGCACGAACGCCTCGGGGTCGTCGCGAAAGCGCCGCCACGCGTCGTGCAGCTCCGCGTTCATCGTGCGGCTGACCGCGTTGCGCTGCTCGGGGCGGTCGTAGGTGAGCACGGTGACGTGCCCGTCGGTCTCGTAGCGAAGCGTCTCGTAGTGCTGAGCCATCGGCGGCCCTCCTCGGTCGGCGGGGTCGCCGCAGACCCTAGTCAGCGCCTCGTGCGGTTCAGAGCCAGCGCTCGTCGAGGCGGCGGATCACGGCCTCGGCGAGGCTGATCGCAGCGCCGACGGTGTCGTAGTCCACGTTCTCGGGAGTGTCCGTCGGCCAGTGGTAGTTGGCCGGGTTCTTGAGCTCGTTGACGGAGCAGAGCGACGCGCATCGGTAGCCGTGGGCGAGCGGAAAGACGCCATCGGTCGCGTTGCGCAGGCGCAGGTTGGGAACCAACTCGATCCCGAGCGCCGCCGCGGTCGAGTCGAGCAGCTCGAGCGCCTCGCGCGGGTACTCGCGCATCGCCAGCATTCCCTCGCCGCGGAGGACGCAGAGGGTAGGCGAGCCGATCGTGTCGAGACAGAGAAAGAAGGTCCGGTCGAGCGGCAGCTCGTGCGCATGGCGGTCCATGAACAAGCCCATCCCCTCGCAGAGCGCCTCCTCCGAGCTCGACAGGAACAGCACCCGGGTGGACTCGGTCGGGTCGTCCGCGAGGGCGCGCGCGAGGGCGAGCATCGCCACGCACCCGGTCCCGTTGTCGTTCGCGCCGGGGACGACGGCGCGGGAGCCGATGTCCGCCATGAAGCCGACCGTGCCGGCGGAGACCACGGTGCCGAGGGCGGTCAGCGCGCGGCTCCCGAGCGCCGCGCCGGCGGCGACGAGCGCGGGGCCGCCCACCACCGGCCACATCAGCGGCGGGCTGGTGTCGTTGTGGTCGAACAGCCACGGCGCCCGCTCGGCGGCCGTTTCGGTGATCGCCGGGTTGAAGAAGAAGGCGCTGTGGGCTGCATCGTGATGGGCCATCAGCACGATCGTCCGCTCGGCGTCTGCGGGCCCAAGCTCGGCGAGGACGTGGTGGGCGGTGCGGCGCGGGAGCAGCCTCCGGAAGCGCCGGCGGCCCGGCGGCATCTCGTCGGCGGCGAGCATTGCGGCGGCCGCTCCCACCGCGACCGCGGCGGCGCGCGCCGGGCGTCCGCCGCGCAGCGCGGCGAGCCCGGCGAGGACGCCCGCGCCGGCGAGCGCGCCGAGCGAGACCCAGAAGGTGCCGTTCGCCCCGGGCTCCTGCTCGAGCCTCACGTCTCGCGCGCCGGCCTCGCCGAGCTTGGCGGCGAGCCACTCGGCCGCCTCCCGCTCCCCGTCCGAGGCGGAGGGGCGCTCGATCGCGGCAAGCTCCTCCAGCTCGGCGCGCAGCCTCGGGTGGCCCAGATCGGGCGTCCGCGCGGTCTCGGAGGTCGGTTCGTCGGGCATCAGCGGCCGGAAACCTAGCGGCCGGCGGTCGCCGGCAGCCTAAGATCATTCACATGCCCGCGGGCGCGATCACGCTCTTTCACCTGCGTGGGATCAGGATCAGCGTCGACTTCTCCTGGTTCGTCGTCCTCTTCCTGATCATCTTTCTGCTCTCCGGCTTCTACCGCGACGTGCTCAACGCGGACGATGGCGCGATCGGCCCCTACGCGCTGGCGCTCGTCAGCGCCCTGCTCTTCTTCGCCTCGATCCTCCTCCACGAGCTCGGGCACGCCTTCGTCGCGATCCGCCACGGGATCGGGATCTCCGGGATCACGCTGTGGATGTTCGGCGGCGTCGCCCAGCTCGAGCGGGACTCGGACTCGCCGGGCACCGAGTTCAAGATCGCGATCGCGGGGCCCGTCGTGACCGCGGTGATCGTGGCCGTCTGCTCGGCGATCGGGGTCGTAGGCTCCGGCGCCGACGCCTTCGGCGAGGCGGCGCGCGCCGACGGGTCGGCCGACATCTCGCCCGGGATGGCGGTGCTGGGCTGGATGGCGAGCGTCAACCTGCTGGTCCTGATCTTCAACCTCGTCCCCGCCTTCCCGCTCGACGGCGGCCGGGTCGCGCGCGCAATCGCCTGGTGGCGGACGGGCAACCGCGCCTCCGCCACTCGGTTCGCGGCCACGCTCGGCCGCGGCTTCGCATACCTGCTGATCGGATTCGGGATCTTCGTGTTCGTGCAGGGCGACGTCGTGAGCGGGATCTGGCTCGCGCTGATCGGGTTCATCCTCAACGGCTCGGCGCGCGGAGCGGTCGCGCAATCGGAGATCACCGGCAGGATCGAGGGGATCTCGGTCGGGGACGTGATGGACCGACGGCCGGTCGCGATCCCGGAGCGCCTCGCTGTCGAGCAGGCGCTCGACGGGTTCTTCCTTCGCTACGGGTACCCCTGGTTCCCCGTCATCGACGGCAGGTCCCGCTTCATCGGGCTGCTCGACCGCGACACGGCGGAGGGGGTGCCGGCCGTCGAGCGGACCACCACCACCGTCGCCGACATCCTCGCCCGCGACGAGGGCTCGGCGACAATCCGCGATGACGCCCCGCTCGAGGCGGTGCTCGGCAACCAGGCGCTGCGGCGCCTCGGCGCACTGATGGCCGTCGACCGAGAGGGTCACCTGAGCGGAGTGCTGACCGTGGACGCGGTGGGCCGGGCGCTGCGCGATCCCGCCCCCGGGACCTGAATCCGGCTCGGCGCCCGCCGTATATAGGATCACCGCGTGCCGGACCACGACGTACTCGTGATCGGGGCGGGGCTCGCTGGCCAGCGCGCCGCCCTCGCAGCCGCCGAGCGCGGCGTCTCGGTCGGAATCATCAGCAAGGTCCACCCCGTTCGCTCCCATTCGAACGCCGCCCAGGGCGGGATCAACGCCGCCCTCCAGGAGGACGACAGCTGGGAGTCGCACGCCTTCGACACCGTCAAGGGCTCCGACTACCTCGCCGACCAGGACGCCGTCGAGATCATGACCCAGGAGGCCCCCGACGAGCTGCTGCATCTCGAGCATCTCGGCGTCACCTTCCACCGCAACGAGGAGGGGAAGCTCGGCACCCGCGCCTTCGGCGGGGCGTCGGCGGCGCGCACCTACTACGTGGCCGACATCACCGGCCAGGCGATCATGCACGTCCTCTACGAGCAGCTGATGAAGTTCTCGGACGAGGTCGCGCGCTACGAGGAGTACTTCACCACCGCGCTCGCGCTCGACGACTCCGGCAGCTGCGTCGGTGCGATCTGCCGCAACGTCGGCGACGGCTCGATGGAGCACTTCGGCGCCAAGGCCGTGATCCTCGCCACCGGGGGGAACGGGCAGGTCTGGCAGCCGACGACCAACGCGCTGATCTGCACCGGTGACGGGATCTCGATGGCCTACCGGGCAGGCGCGAGGCTGATGGACATGGAGATGATCCAGTACCACCCGACGACGCTGGCGGGGAAGGGGTTCCTGATCACCGAGGGCGCGAGGGGCGAGGGCGCCCACCTGCTGAACGCGAACGGCGAGCGCTTCATGGAGCGCTACGCCCCGAACAAGATGGAGCTCGCCTCGCGCGACGTCGTCAGCCGCGCCGAGCAGACCGAGATCAACGAGGGCCGTGGGTTCCCCGACGGCACGGTCGCGCTCGACATCACGGTCGTCCCGCGCAAGCGCATCCACGAGGCGCTCCGCGAGATCGTCTTGGTCGGCAAGGACTTCGCGGGGGTCGACATCACCGAGGAGCCGATCCACATCAAGCCCGGCAACCACTACACGATGGGCGGTGTCAAGACCGACGTCGAGGGCCGGACCAATGTCCCGGGGCTGTACGCGGCCGGAGAGGTCGCCTGCGTCTCGGTCCACGGGGGCAACAGGCTCGGGGCGAACTCGCTGCTCGACACGCTGATCTTCGGCCGCCGCTCGGGCCAGGACGCAGCCGAGCGCGCGAAGGGACGCGGGCCGGTGCACGCCCCCCACTCCGTCCTCCACGACGAGGAGGCGCGGCTCGCCGAGATCACGAGCAGGGAGAAGGGCTCCGGCCGGCGGGTCTCCGAGATCCGCAAGGAGC
Organism: Solirubrobacterales bacterium; assembly: GCA_036258315.1. Taxonomy (GTDB): domain Bacteria; phylum Actinomycetota; class Thermoleophilia; order Solirubrobacterales; family 70-9; genus DASSYK01. Next base: position 36,572 of record DATADX010000042.1, on the reverse strand, counting down.
TGGGCGAGACGATGGACCGCTACGTGGCCGTGTTTCGCGACGAGCAGGGGATCAGCACGGCGCTGGAGACGGTCAAGCGCCTCCAGGAGGAGGCGAAGAGCTGCTACATCGACGACCGCGGCTCGATCTTCAACCAGGACCTGCTCGGCGCCGTCGAGCTCGGCTTCATGCTCGACAACGCCGAGGCTACCTGCGTCGCCGCGCTGCACAGGACGGAGAGCCGCGGCGCCCAGTTCCGGACCGACTACCCCGAGCGCAACGACGAGGAGTGGCTCAAGCACATCGACCTGACCAGGGGAGACGATCGGCCGGAGATCAGCTACTCCGAGGTGACGATGACCCAGTGGGAGCCCCAGGAGAGGACCTACTGATGCGTAGCCCGGCTTTCGCGCCGGTAGGGTGAGGCCGTAGTGGCCAGCTACACGCTCAAGGTCCGCCGCTTCCAGCCCGAGTCCGGCGAGGGCCCGTACTGGGAGAGCTTCGACGTCGATCTCGATCCGACGCTGTCCGTGCTCGACGGCCTTCTCCAGGCCAAGGATCGCGACGACGGCTCGCTGTCGGTCCGCTGCTCGTGCCGCGCCGCGATCTGCGGGTCGTGCGGGATGAAGATCAACGGCCAGTCCGGCCTCGCCTGCAAGACCCAGATCGGCGAGGCCCAGGACTGGGCGGAAAGGACATCATCCGCCGCCTCCTCCGCTTCGCGTCCGGGGGCGGCGGCTGGCGACGCGGGCGCGGGGGCTGCTGAGGCTCCGCTCGGCGCCGCCGACGGACAGGTCGAGATAGTGGTCGAGCCGATGGGGAACATGCCGGTGATCAAGGACCTCGTCACCGACATGGAGTCGACGCACTGGACGAAGATCCGCCGAGTCACCCCGTGGCTGCTGCCGGAGGGCGACCCGCCCGAGCGCGAGTACGTCGTCCCCCCCGAGTCGATGATCGACGTCACCCAGTCGATGGCGTGCATCCAGTGCGGCGCCTGCGTCAGCTCCTGCCTCTCGATGGAGGCCGACCCGGACTTCATCGGGCCCGCGGCGCTCGCGAAGGCCTACCGGTTCGTCGGGGACCCGCGCGACGCCCAGACGAAGGAGCGCCTGCACGACCTCGCCAACGACCCGCACGGGATCTACGACTGCACCCACTGCTTCTCCTGCATCGACGCCTGCCCGAAGGGGGTCGCGCCGATGGACCAGATCATGCGGCTGCGCCGCGCGGCGTCCGACGAGTACGAGATCGACGACGTCAACAACGGCCGCCGCCACGAGCACGCCTTCACCAAGATCATCGAGTCGAAGGGCACGCTCGACGAGTCGCTGCTGCTCCAGGAGTCGCTCGCGCCCGGCGTCAAGGGCAAGCTGGTTCCCCGTCCGGCGGCGATCAAGGGCCTGCTCGAGTCGATCCCGACCGCGATCCGGGGTCTGCGCACCGGGAAGATGCGCTCGCTCCCGAAGCTGATCCCGGGCGTCCACCCGAAGCTCCCCGACGGCGCCCAGGACCAGGTGAAGCGGATCTACGCGCACGCCGAGGGCCACAGCGTCGAGCTGAACCTCTACATCAAGGGCGAGGAGGCCGACCAGGACGAGCCGGTGCCCGAGGCCGAGGCGATCGCGGAGGCCGCCGTCGAGCCCGAGCCCGACGAGGAGACGCTGAGCAAGGGGCCGGTGCAGGGCGGCGAGCACGGCCAGGCCGAGCCCGGCCCGAGCGAGACCGGCAAGCCAGGCCCCGGAGGCGCGTCCTGATGGATCTCAAGGTTGCCTACTGGCCGGGCTGCGTCTCGCGCGGCTTCACGACCGAGCTGCACGGCTCGATGGCGCTCGTCGCGGACCGGCTCGGGATCGAGCTGGTCGAGCTCGACCGCGCCAACTGCACCGGCGCCGGCGTGATCGCCGAGCACAACCAGGAGCTCGCCGACACCCTCAACGCCCGCACCTTCGCGCTCGCCCAGCAGACCGGCCTGCCGATGATGAACATCTGCTCGACGTGCCAGGGCGCCCAGTCGGAGTGCCAGCAGCGGCTCGACGCCGACACCGAGTATCGCTCCCACATCAACGATGTGCTCGCCGCGGAGGGGCTCTCCTACGACAAGGAGGGCTTCTCGAACAAGAACTTCCTCTGGGTGCTTGTCGAGGACTACGGACTCGACAGGCTCGCGGCCCAGGTGAAGCGGCCGCTCGAGGGCCTCAGGGTGGGGCCGTTCTACGGCTGCTACATCCTCCGCCCCCGCCACCGGCTCGGCTACGAGGAGCACCCCGAGCGCGACCTCTACCTCGATCGCCTGATCGAGACGCTCGGCGGCGAGGTCGTCGAGTACGACGGCGCCCGCAAGTGCTGCGGGTTCCCGATCATCACGATGGCCCGCGAGGTGTCGCTGCGCCAGGCGGGCACCCACGTCGGCGACGCGCTCGACGCCGACGCCGACTGCCTCGTCACCCCGTGCCCGCTCTGCCACCTGAACCTCGACATGCAGCAGCCCGAGGCGGCGAAGGTCGTGAACCGCGACCTCGGCCTCGCGGTCCTGCACCTGCCGCAGCTGATCGGGCTCGCGCTCGGGTTGACGCCGAAGGAGCTCGGGATGAACCGGCACATCGCCCCGACCGAGTGGGTCGAGCAGAGGCTCGAGGCCGCTCCCGCCGCCGCCCCCGCCTAGCGCGAGCCTCGGCAGCCGGCGCGAGCGGCCGATCTACCCCGACGGCCGGGAATCCGAGGCGATCCGGCGCTCGATCCAGCTGGCGCCGACGGTGTCCGTGAGCCCGTGCGCGATGATCGAGGCGAGGATCGCGAACGCGGCCACCTCGAAGATCAGGCTGCGCTCCGCCACCGCTGAGTTGAGCACGTACAGCGCGAACAGCATCGAGGCGACCCCCTTCGGGCCGAACCAGGCGATGAACGCGCGGTAGGGCTTCGGCATGTCGACGTTCAGGAACGAGATCCAGACGGCGACCGGTCGCGCGACCAGCAGGGCGAAGGCGATGAACAGGATCAGCACCCCGATCCCGCCGTCGTACCCCGTCGCGACGATCACCGCCCCGAACACGAAGAAGGCGAGGACCTGGAGGATCGAGCTGACGTTCTCGCTGAAGTCGACGAAGTCGTCGGCGATGTCGTGGTCGGCGGCGGCCAGCGCGATCCCGCACACGAACGTGGCGATGAACCCGTTGCCGATCGTGACGTCGGCGAGGCCGAACGCGAACATCCCGACGCCGAGGGCGTAGATCCCCTCGTAGCGGCGGACGATCCCGCCGCCCGGGAGGTGATGCGTGAGCCGCCCGGCGAGAACTCCGAGCACGACCCCGATCACCGCCCCGATCACGGCCTCGCCGAGCAGGTCGAGCGCCTCCCGGCCGGCGTCCCCGCCGGGGGAGGCGAGGATGATGAAGAAGAGGACGAAGGGCAGCGCGAGCCCATCGTTGAGCCCGGACTCCAGGTTGAGCGTATGGCGGACGCTCTCGGGGACCCGCTGGGACGTGACGACGGCGGAGGTGACGACCGGGTCGGTCGGCGAGAGGACCGCGCCGAGCAGGAATGCCTCCGCCCAGCTCAGGTCCCCGAACAGGGCCTTCGCGCAGAGCGCGATCAGCACCATGGTGATCGGCATCGCCAGGGTGAGCGCTCGAACGGGCGCGCTCCAGTGGAGGATCAGGAGCTCACGCTCGACGAACAGGCCGTCGGAGAACAGGGTGACGATCAGCGCCAGCTCGATCAGCAGGATGACGCTCTCGTCGCCGGCGTCGACCTCGATCACGTCGAGCGCCGCGAGAACCAACCCGACCGTCACCGAGAGCACCGCGATCGAGAGGACCGTCCCGCGCATCACCCCTGAGAGCGCGGCGGCGACGGCGAGGAGCCCGCCGCCGTAGAGCATCACCTCGCCGAAGCCCAGCTCCATCCGGGCCTTATACACGGCCCGCCGCGGGGTTCACATCTCGGCCTCATCGGCGAATGCCGCCCACATAGAATCGCCGCCGTGCGTTGCGCTGGGCTCCTCGCCGCTGTCGCGCTCTGCCTCGCCGTCCCTCCCCTGGCGGCCGGCGACCCCGCACGCGGCAAGAAGAAGGCGCCGCGCTGCGCTGGACAGAAAGCGAACGTCGTCGGCACCGATCGGGCCGACGTGCTGAAGCTGAGCGGGCGGAGGCGCCGCGTCGTCGTCTCTTTCGGGGGCCCCGACCGAGTGCTGGGCTCAGGGAAGCGCGACGTGATCTGCTCGGGGCGAGGCAACGACCACGTGACCGGCGCCGGCGGCGGCGATCGGGTCAGCACCGGCGGCGGGGCCGACCGGGTTGCCGCCGGGAGCGGCGCCGACAAGGTCGCGCTGGGGCGAGGACACGACCACGCCGGCGGCGCGAGCGGCCCGGACGTCCTGCGCGGAGGCCGCGAAGCCGACGTTCTCTCGGGGGGAGCCGGCGGCGACCTGGTGCTGCCCGGAGGCGCGAAGGACTCCGCCTCGGGCGGCGGCGGCCCCGACCGTGTGCTCGGCAGCCGCGGCAGCGATCGGCTCGCCGGAGGCGCGGGCCCGGACTTCGTCGACGGCCAGATCGGCGACGATCGCCTCCGCGGCGGGACCGACGCCGACGAGCTCCTCGGCGAGACCGGCAGCGACCGGATCCGGGCCGGCGGCGGGGTCGACCGCGTCGATGCGGGCCCGGGGCGGGACCTGATCAGCGGCGGTGGCGGCAGCGACACGATCGTCGCCGGCGAGGGCGGCGACGAGGTCAACGGCGGTGGCGACCCCGACCGCGTCCTCGGCGGCGCCGGCGGCGACGTGATCGACGGGGACCAGGGGGCGGACCGCCTCTACGGCCAGCTCGTCGACGACGAGCTGTTCGGGGGCAGGGGAGCCGACCTGGTCTCCGGCGGCCACGGCGTCGACGACATCCACGGCGGCGGAGGCGACGACCTGCTGCGCGGGGACTTCAACGTCGACTACCACTGGGGTGACGCGGGCTCCGACACGATCAGCTACGCGACGGCGACGCCGCCGGGTCCGCAGGCCGGCATCAGCGGCGCCCGGGTGAACCTGAGGACCGAGCGGGCGCTGGACGACCCACTGCAGCCGATCGCGGGTGACGACGACACCCAGGAGCTGGTCACCGGCATCGAGAACGTGACCGGCTCCGATTTCGACGACATCCTGACCGGCGCAGGAGGCGGGATCGCCCGCGGGCTCGGCGGCTCCGAGACCTGCGCCTCGTTCGCCGAGATCAGCTGTGATGCGGAGCCGCTCGGGGCGAAGGCCTCGCTCGACGCGGTCGGACCCGACCCCGGGCTGCTCGTGCACGGGGGGCTCGGCGTCGAGGCGGAGAGCATCTCGATCTCGGTCAACGCCGGTGCCTACGTCGTCACCTCGTCCTCGGCGCTCGCAGCCGGCCCCGGTTGCACGCCGACCTCACCAGTCAGAGTCTCGTGCGCGAAGCCGGCGGCGGCGCTCGGCTACGCCACCGTCTGGGGCGGCGGCGGCCCCGACCAGCTGGGGCTCGGCAGCGGCTTTCCGGATCCAGGGGTCGTCGTCCTCGACGGCGGCAATGGCGACGATGCGATCAGCGCCGCGGACGGCGCCGAGATCCTGATCGCCGGGCCCTCGGGCGCCGACCGGCTCGTCGCAGGAGCCGGGGACGACGCCCTGATCTCCGGGCCCGGCGGCGACGCGCTCTCCGGTGGCGACGGCAGCGACCAGCTCGTCACCTCGGCTCCGTGCGACGGCCACGATTTCAGCGGAGGCGGCGGTGCCGGCGACATCGCCGGCTTCGGGCAGACGATTCACACCGGCGTCGTCGCCGCGCTCGGCGGGACCGCCCACGCGATCGGGGTCGTCCCCTGCGCGGCGACCAGGGTGCGGACGGACAACGAGGTCCTCGAGGGCAGCCGGCACGGCGACATCCTCTACGGCGACGGGCGGGACAACCCGCTGATCCTCGGCAACGAGGGCGACGACGTGCTCTACGGCCTCGGCGGCGCCGACGTGCTCAGGGGGGAGCGGGGCCACGACTCCTTCTTCGGCGGCGGCGGCCGCGACCTCCTGTTCGCCTTCGACCGCAGCCGCGACGCGATCCTGCGCTGCGGCCCGGCAGGCAACCGCGTCGTCCGCGACCGCCTCGACCCCGGCGCGACCGGGTGCAAGCGCGCGAGGCATCAGCACAAGCGACAGCACGGAAGGAAGGGAAGAAAGGGGAAGGGCGGGAACCGGAAGGGGCGCTAGCGCTGGGCGGCGGCGGGCACCCGGACGAGGCCGCGCTGGTGCAGCAGCTCGGCCACCTGGACCGCGTTGGTGGCGGCGCCCTTGCGCAGGTTGTCGCCGACGACCCAGAGATTCAGGCAGCGCTCGTGGGACGGATCGCGGCGGATCCGCCCGACCAGCACCTCGTCGCGGCCGGCCGCGGCGATCGGGAGCGGGTAGATCCCGTCCCCCGGATCGTCGAGCACGACCAAACCAGGTGCGTTCGAGAGCAGCTCGCGACAGTCCGCCGGGGAGAGGTCGTCCCGCGTCTGAACGTTGACGGACTCGGAATGGCCGGTGACGACGGGGACCCGCACGCAGGTCGACGAGATCCCGACCTCCTCGCCGAAGCCGAGGATCTTGCGGGTCTCGCGCATCACCTTGCGCTCCTCGGTCGTGTAGTCGTCCCCGTCCTTGAAGGTCTCGACCTGGGGCAGCACGTTGAACGCCACCTGGTGCGGAAACACCCTCGCCGCGACCCGCTTCCCGTCGAGGATCGCGCGTGACTGATCGCGCAGCTCCTCGATCGCGCTGCGCCCGGTCCCCGAGACCGACTGATACGTGGACACGATCAGACGCTCGATCCCCGCCGCGTCGAGGATCGGCTTCAACGCCACCATCAGCTGCATCGTCGTGCAGTTCGGGTTGGCGACGATCCCGTTGTGGCCCTCGACGGCGTCGTCGTTGACGCCGGCGACGACGAGCGGCACGTCGTCGTCCATCCGGAAGAAGCTGGTGTTGTCGACGACGACTGCGCCCGCCGCGACGAGCTTCGGCGCCCACTCCGCGCTGATCCTGCCGCCGGCCGAGCTGAGGACCAGATCGAGCCCGTGGATCGTCTCCTCGTTCAGCTCGCGGATCTCGTGCTCGGTGCCGTCGAACGGGACGCGGCTGCCGGCCGATCGGGCCGAGGCGAGCGGCACGACCTCACCCGCCGGGAACCTGCGCTCGGCCAGGACGTCGAGAATCGTCGAGCCGACCGCGCCGGTCGCGCCGACGACGCCGACCCTGTATCCGTTCTCCGCGCTCACGCCCTACAGGGTAAGGGGCGCGGACGCCGGCGCTGGACGGGCAGCTCGTCGGCCGTCTACGCCAGCTTCCTGCGCTGCTTCTTCTTCACGCACTTGCCCTTCCTCAGCTTGAAGCCCTTCCGGCAGGCCTTCGCCGCCGGTGGCGTCGGCGCTGTGACGACCGGAGCGGGGCAGCCGGTCGGAAGCGTCCCGGATTGGGCCGGGCAGAGATCGACGATGTCGACGAGCGCGTCGCCGTCGCCGTTCGGGCAGGACACGAAGGTCTCGTCGGGCGTCACGTCGAAGCTGCCGGTGTCCGTGCCCCCGCCGCCGCACTCGATCGTGTCGGTGACGCCGTCCTGAGCGTTCGCGGTGTCGTTGCCGGCTCCGAGTCCGAGCTCGTCGGCGGCACCGTTTCCGGTCAGGGTGTCGTCGCCGGCGCCGCCAGAGAGGGCGTTGGAGACGCCGTTCCCCGTCAGCGTGTCGCCGAAGTCGGTGCCCTCGATGTTCTCGAGGCGCGCGAGCGCGTCCGCGGTGGCTGCATCGCCCGTCGCGACGCCGGTCAGAAGGCTCGCAACGACCGGCTGCGAGCCGAGCTCGAAGCTGACCGTGTCGGTCCCGGCGCCGCCGTCGAGGGAGTTGTCGCCCGGCCCGGAGACGAGCACGTCGTTCGCCGAGGAGCCGACGGCGTTCTCGATCAGGCTCAGGGTGTCGGCGCCCTGGGCGCCGGTGACCGACCCGGTGGCGAGATTCACCGCCACGCCTCCACCGGTGGAGTAGAGGGCCGTGTCCAGCGCGGCGCCACCGTCGAGGCTGTCGCCGTGGTCGCGGCCGTCGAGCACGTCCGCCCCGGCGCCGCCGCTGAGCGCGTTGACGCCGCCGTTTCCGCTCAGCGCGTCGTCCCCCGCGCCGCCGATCAGGTTCTCGACCCCGTTCGCGAGGTCGTCGCCGGCGCCGTCGTCCGCGTTGCCGTTGCCGCCTGAAGTCCCGAGCGTGGCCGCGACGCCCTCCCCCGCGAGCCGCTCCTCGTATCCGGCGGTATCGATGTCCTCCAGCCCCAGCAGAGCGTCAGCCCCCTCCAGCCCGACCAGGTGGTCGTTGCCGCCGTTTCCGATCAGCCCGTTCGCGCCGTCGTCCCCGGTCAGCGCATCGGCCGCCGAGCCTCCCTCGATCTCCTCGATGTCGCCACGCAGTTCGTCGTCTTCGCAGGAACCGCCGGGACAGGCTTCGCCGTCGTCGGCGGCGCCGTCGAGGTCGGCGACGATCGGGTTCGTGCGCAGGCCGTAGTCGGCGCGATCGCCCGCCCCCGCGCCGCCGTGGAGCGCGTCGGCGCCGCTCGGCACGGCGCCCTCGACGAAGTCGTCGTCGCCGTCACCGCCGCAGAGCGTGTCGTCTCCTCCCCCACCCGTTATCTCGTCGCCTCCGCCGAGCCCGAGGATCACGTCGGGGCCGGCGGTGCCGGAGATCGTGTCGCTCGCCGCGGTGCCGAGGATGGTCGACCCGTCGGCCACCGCCGATCCGCACGTGACCAGCTCATACGAGCCCGCGTCGCAGGCGGCCGGGAAGGGCCGCGGGAAGCCTCGCTCGTCCTCGAGCAGGTCGTTCGGCGGGCGCTCGTCGTCGCAGCTCGCGGCGGGGACCCTGTCGACGGCGGGACTCGTCGCCGCGAGCCCGTGGGTGAGGAGGGGACGGAGCCGGCCGGGGGCGCCGGCGTCGGGGCCGCCGTTGTCGGCGAGGGCGAGCAGCCCGGGATCGACGTGCTGGACGTCGCCGGTTCCGCCGAGACCGCAGCTGAGCCCGCTGGCGACGTTGTGGCCGCCGCTCGTCGGATTGCCGGAGCAGACGGCGGCCTCGTCCGGTCCGTTGAGGACGGAGCCGCGAACCGTGAAGCTGGCGGCGAACGACGCGACAACGCCATCCGCGCTGCCGTTCGAGGCGTTGCCTGCGACCGTGGTGTGGACCAGGCTCGCGCTTGCATCGGTGTCGGCGTCGATCCCGCCGCCGAAGCCGCCCGTCGGCGCGGTGGCGCTGTTGCCGCTGATCGTCGAGTTGACCACGGTCAGCGTCGAGCTCGTGTTCGGCTGCTGCTCGATCCCGCCGCCTGCCGCCTCGACCGTGCCGGTGACGCTGTTCCCCGAGATCGTGGTGCGCCGGACGACACCGTCGCCGCCGAAGAAGATCCCGCCACCCTGGGCCGAGGAGCCGTCTGCGCCCGTGGCGCTCGCATCGTTGTCGGCGATCACGCTGTCGGTGATCTCCATCCCGCCGCGGCCGAACAGGCCGGCACCCCACGCCTGGCCGAACGCCCCGCCGTGAGTGGCGTCGTTTCCGGCGACCTCACTCGAGTCGAGCTCGAGCGATCCGGCCCGCAGATAGAGCCCGGCCCCGTTCGCGTCGCCGGGGGCGCTGCTGAAGACGCGGTTCCCGGCCAGCCGGGAATTCGAGATCGAGAGGGTATCGGCGGCGCTCGCACCCTCCATGTAGACACCGCCGCCAAGTTCGGCGCCGAGGATCCCGTTGGCGCTGATGTCGGAGGAGGTGATGCTGAGGCTCTGCCCCGGAGCCTGGGGGGCGATCGACGCCCCGGCCCCGCTGGCGCGGGGGCCGAGAACGCTGTTTCCCGTCAGCGTGCTGTCCGTGATCGTCAGCGAGTCGTCCGGGGCGGCGCCCCTGTAGGCGAGTCCTCCCCCCGACGAGCCGAGATGCACACCCGCCGAGTTGTTGCTGATCACGGATCCGTTCGTGACCGCGAGGCTGCCGCGCGAGTAGATCCCGCCGCCGTCCACGCTCGCGACGTTGCCCTCGACGACCGCGCCGTCCAGGGTCAGGCTCGTCCCCGCCTCGGTGCTGATGCCGCCGCCGACGTTGAACCCCGTGTCCTCGTCGCCCCCGGTCACCTGCAGGTCCGCCAAAGCGAGCGCGCCGCTGCGCAGGTCGAAGACGCGGCTCGTCCCGTTCCCGTCGATGATCGTCCCGCCGGTGCCGGCGCCCGCGCCGCTGATCGCCAGCGCACCGCCTCCGATCACGTCGAGGTCCCAGGCGTGGTTGTCGTCGTCGATCCCGATCAGCGCCAGTGTGTAGGTGCCCGCCGGGACCGAGACGGCGTCGTCACCGTAGACAGCGCCAGTCCCGGCGCAGGCGTCGAAGTCGGCGTCCTGGTTCGCCGCCTGAATCGCCTCGCGGATCGAACAGTCGCTGCCGTTCTCGAACTGGTCGGAAGTGGTGTCCACGGCGATCGTCGCCGCCCGGGCGGCGCCCGGAGCGAGCACCAGCGCTGCGACTGCGGCGACCGCGGCGATCAGGCGCATGCGGAAGCCCGTCTGTCCTTCCCTGGACACGGACTCGGTATCGACACCCCGCCGGCATCAATTTAGGTCCCCGCCCGCACCGGGACGCATGATCTACGAGTTTGCGGGCGTTTACTGGGACGAAACCGTCGGGCGGTGTTCCGATCCGGTCGGATCCTCCGCCTGAATCGTGCCCGCGCCGAGCTTGAACGCGGCGTGCAGCGCCTTGACCGCGGAGGGGACCTGGTCCGCGCGGATCACGCAGGAGATCTTGATCGGCGAGGTCGAGATCATCTCGATGTTGATCGCGTTCTCGCCGAGGACACGGAAGACCTTGGCCGCGACGCCGGGGTGGCTGCGCATTCCCGCCCCGACGATCGACACCTTGCCCATCTCGCTGTCCTTGTCGATCTCGACACCGGAGTCGAGCGCCTCGATCACACCGACCGCGGTCGCCAGGTCGTCCGCCTCGAGGGTGAAGGAGAGGTCGGCGCCGCCGTCGTGGGAGACGGGCTCGTTCTGGATGATCATGTCGACGTTGACGTTGGCGTCGGCGAGGGCACCGAAGATGCGCCCCGCGACGCCGGGCTTGTCGGGCACGCCGGTGAGCGTGACGCGGGCCTCGTCGGTCGAATGGGTGACTGCGGTTACGAGTGGTCTTTCCAAGGTCTCCTGCTCCGAGACGACGAGGGTACCGACGGCGTCGCTCACGGAGCTGCGGCAATGGATGCGGACGTCGTGGTTGCGCGCGTACTCGACCGAGCGCAGCTGCAGCACCTTAGCCCCCGAGGAGGCCATCTCGAGCATCTCCTCATAGGAGACCTGCGGCAGCTTGCGCGCGTCGGGGACCAGCCGCGGGTCGGCGCTGAAGACGCCGGCGACGTCGGTATAGATCTCGCAGACCTCGGCGCCGAGCGCCGCCGCGAGCGCGACGGCGGTGGTGTCGGAGCCGCCCCGGCCCAGCGTGGTGACGTCGCGGCTCTCGGTCGAGACGCCCTGGAAGCCGGCGACGAGCACGATCGAGTCCTCCTCGAGGGCGGTGCTGATCCGATCGGCGCGGACGTCGATGATCAAAGCCTTGGTGTGGGAAGAGTCGGTGACGATTCCCGCCTGCGACCCGGTCAGTGAGATCGCCCGGTGGCCGAGGTCGTTGATCGCCATCGCGCAGAGCGCGCAGGACTCGCGCTCGCCGATCGAGAGGAGCATGTCCATCTCGCGCGGGTCCGGGTGCGGCGAGATCTCACGCGCGGCCGCGACGAGCCGGTCGGTGGTCTTGCCGCGAGCGGAGAGGACGGCGACCACCCGGTCGCCCTGCTCGCGAGCGGCGACGATCCGCTTCGCGGCTCGCTTCAACTCGCCGGTTCCGGCGACCGAGGTGCCGCCGAACTTCATCACGACGATGCTCGCCCTGTCGCTGTGAGACATGGCGGTTGAGGATAGGTGAGCGGCCACTCGATCAAGGATCAACCGGCGCACGCGGTGTGAATGCGTGGTTTCATCGCGTCATGGGAGGCGTCGCGACAGAGCGGCCCCCGGAGGCCACGCCGGATGCGCAGCCGAGAGCGCCGGAGAGGGCGCCGAGCGACTGGAAGCCGGCACGCTGGCGCGGTCCTTCGCGCTGGAAGCGGAGGCTCAAGCGCGCGCTGCTCGTCCTCGTCGTGCTCGCCCTGATCGGCGGCTCCGTCGCCACCGTGCTGGTGCAGCGGGCGGCCGACGACGGGGCGCCCGACGCTGTGGCGGCCGCCGCCCCGCAGAAGGTCTCCGCCCCGGTCCGGCGGGCGCTTCAGGGCCTGAGCCTGCCGCAGAGGGTCGACGCGGTGATCGTCGCGGGCGTCGCCGGCATCGGGGACGCCGAGGCGCAGCTGCGCAAGGCGCAACTCGGCGGCGTCCTGATCTCTTCGCAGGCGTGGGCCGAGGGCGGCCGCGCCGGGATCGAACGGCTGCGCACGGCCGCCACGGCCGGCGGACCGATCGCACCCCTGATCACCGCCGTCCAGGAGGGCGGCACCTATCGCGCCTACCCCGATCTTCCCCCGGCCGCGCGCGAGCTCGAGATCGGCGAGATCGCCGACCCGGCGCTGGCCGAGCGCTCCGCGCGCCAGGCGGCCGCCGTGATGAGACGGGCGGGCTTCGACCTCAACCTGGCCCCCGTCGCCGACGTCGCGACGATCGACAGCCCGGTCGCCGACCGCGCCTACAGCGACGACCCCGCGCTCGTCGCCTCGCTCGTGGCCGCGGCGATGCGGGGCTGCCACACGGGCGGCCTCGCCTGCGCGCCATCGCACTTCCCGGGGCTCGGCGGCGCCTCGGCGGACACCGCCCAGGGGCCCGCCACGGTCAGCCTCGACTCGGCCTCGCTGCAGGCGAGGGACGTGCCGCCGTTTGCGGCCGCGTTCGAGGCAGGCGCCCCGGCGGTCGTGCTGTCGCTCGCCCTCTACGCGACCTACGACCCGGTCACCCCCGGGGCCCTGTCGCCGGCGATCGCGACCGACCTGCTGCGCGGCGAGCTCGGCTACGAGGGGGTCGCGATCACGGACGACCTCAGCAGCGGCGCGGTCGCTGCCGGGATCGGCGCCCCGGACGCCGCAGTGCGGGCGCTGCGGGCGGGCGCCGACATGGTCGTCGTCAGCGATCCTGAGCAGGCCGCGCGGGCTCGACAGGCGGTCCTCGAAGCCGCGACGGCGGGGCGGCTGTCGCCGGCCCGGCTCGACGAGGCCGTGGCTCGAGTGCTGACGCTGAAGCGGCGTCGCGGCCTTTACACCGGGTGAGTCGAACGGGCGCCGGGTGGCGCCGCGTGCGGGTGCCGGTCACCGTGTGACCCAGCTCACACACACAGATATATCGCGCTGATACATATCACGGTCTGGAGCTGAACGCGACGGCCAAGGTGATCATCGGGATGCTGGCCGCAAGGCCGCGGTCGGGCTACGAGATCAAGCGACTCGTCGACCACTCGGCGCGGTTCTTCTGGGCCGCGAGCTACGGGCAGATCTACCCCGAGCTGAAGCGGCTCGAGGAGGCCGGGCTCGTCGCGGGGACCGACGCTTCCCAGGGCGGCCGGCAGCGGACCGTCTACGAGCTCACGGATCAGGGCCTGCGCGCGGCGCGCGATTGGATCGCGCGTCCGCCCGAGGTGTTCGAGACCCGCGACGAGGGAATGCTGAAACTGTTCTTCGCCGGCGTGATCGAGCCGAGCCGCGCGGCGGAGATCGCCGGCGAGCGCGCGGCGAGGTCGGCCGAGGCGAGCCGGCAGCTGAAAGCGGTCGAGGAGATGGTCCGCGCCGAGGTCCCGGCCGAGGGACCCGAGTACCTGCCCGACACCGGCTCGATGACCGTCCTTCGCTACGGGATCGAGGCGAACGAATGGGCGGCCGCGTGGTGGGAGCGCGCGGCGCGCGATCTCGAGAAGCAAGAGACGGCAAGCAAGGGAGAGGTCTGATGTTCAACGCGCTCGCATCGCTGGCCCAGCGGCGCGGCAAGCTCGTGGTGCTGGTCGCCGTCGTCTTCTTCGCGATCGCCGGCGCGCTCGGCAGCTCGGTCGCCGACAAGCTCGATCCCTACGGCGCCGACGATCCCGACACCGAGAGCGTGATCGCGGACGAGCGGCTCGAGGAGGCCGGCTTCCGAGACGCGAGCGTGATCGTCCTGGTCGACGCCCCCGTGTCCGAGGCGTCCGGGCGCGAGCGGGTGCGGGAGATCGAGCGGCGGGTCGCGGCCGATCGCGACGTCGCCGCGGTGACCGGCTACCTCCAGACCCGCTCCCCCGACTTCGTCTCCGAGGACGGCGACAGGACCTATCTCGCGGTCAGCCTGACGCCGACCGAGGACAAGGAGCAGCAGGACGCCGGTGCGCGGATAGTCGACGAGCTGGCCGGCGAGCCGGGGGTGAAGGTGGGTGGGTACGCGGTCGCGACCGAGCAGGTCAACAAGCAGGTCGAGGAGGACCTGCAGACGGCCGAGATGCTCGCCTTCCCCCTCCTCTTCCTGCTCTCGTTCGTGTTCTTCCGCAGCCTCGTCGCGGCGCTGCTGCCGCTGATGATCGGCGCGCTCGCGATCGTCGGCACCTTCCTGCTGCTCAGCATCGCGAGCGAGCTCGGCTCGATCTCGATCTTCGCCCTCAACCTGACAACCGGGCTGGGCCTCGGGCTGGCGATCGACTACAGCCTGTTCGTGGTCTCCCGCTATCGCGAGGAGATCGCCAAGACCGGGCCGGGGCTGGAGGCGATGAAGCGGACGATGATGACCGCGGGCCGCACCGTCTTCTTCTCGTCGCTGACGGTGGCGGCGGCGCTCGCGTCGCTGCTGGTCTTCCCGCAGCGCTTCCTCTACTCGATGGGCCTCGGCGGAGCGCTGGTGGCGCTGCTCGCCGCGCTGATCTCGCTGACCGTGCTGCCGGCGGTTCTGGCGCTGCTCGGCGAGCGGGTCAACTCGCTCGCGCCGAAGTTCCTGCAGCGGCGCGCCGACCGCGACGCACGGGCCGAGCACCAGGGGTTCTGGTACAGGCTGTCGCGCTTCGTGATGCGCCGCCCGGCCCCGATCGCGATCGCGAGCGCCGCATTCCTGCTGGCGCTCGGGATCCCGGCATTGCACCTGAAGTTCACCGCGGTCGACGCCCAGGTCCTCCCCCAGGATCAGAGCGCGAGGCAGGTGGACGACGTGATGCGGAGCGAGTTCCCGCCCTTCCGCGATTCGCCGGTTCGCGTCCTCGTCGAGAACTCCGACTCGGTCGATTCCCCCGCGGCCACAGCGGTCCGAAACGAGCTCCAGGGGATCGAAGGAATCGTCCAGGTGAATCCGCCGCGTCAGCTCGAAGGGGGCAATACGGTGATCGAGGCGGTCTCCGACAGCCCCTTCATCGAGGAGCGCAGCCGCGAGACGGTGACGGACGTCCGCGACCTGCCCAACCCTCCGGGCTCGCAGCTGCTCGTCAGCGGCGCCACCGCTTCGTTCGTCGACTTCCAGGACAGCCTCGAGGAGCACCTGCCGATCGCGCTCGCGATCATCTTCGTCGCAACGCTGATCGTGCTGTTCCTGATGACGGGCTCCGTGGTCCTGCCGATCAAGCAGCTGCTGATGAACGTCCTCAACCTGACGGCCGTGTTCGGGATCCTCGTCTTCATCTTCCAGGACGGCCGCCTCGAGGGACTGCTCGACTACACCAGCCAGGGCGCGCTGGAGCAGACGATGCCGATCCTGCTGTTCGCGGTCGCGTTCGGGCTCTCCACGGACTACGGGGTGTTCCTGCTCTCGCGGATCAAGGAGGCCCGCGACGCGGGCGCCAGCGACTCCGAGTGCATCGCGATCGGACTGGAGCGGACCGGGCGCATCGTCACCGCCGCGGCGCTGCTGTTCGCGATCGCGATCGGCGCCTTCGCCACCTCGCAGATCATCTTCATCAAGGAGAACGGCGTCGGCACGGCGCTCGCGGTGCTGCTCGACGCGAGCATCATCCGGGCCCTGCTCGTCCCCTCGCTGATGGAGCTGCTCGGCCGCTGGAACTGGTGGGCCCCGAAGCCCCTGCGCCGCCTCTACGCCCGCTGGGGCCTCTCGGAAACCGCCCCCGAGACAGCCGCTGGTCGCGCCTGAGCCGCCGCGCCGATCCTCAGCATCCCTCGGGCGGGCGTCGCAACCCTGCATCCCCGCAGGGCGAAGCCCGAGGAGATACAGGTTGAGGGGAACAGGGAGATGCAGCTTGACGGGAACGAGGAGATGCAAGTCGAGGGGGACGAGGAGATGCAGGTCGATGCCGAAGGGGGGGCTATGCTGCGGCCCGGATGACCATCGCAACCGCCATGTTCCTGATCGCGGCCGGGGCGATCCTGCGCTACGCGATCAATGTCGAGTCCGACGTGATCAACATCCAGACCGTCGGCCTGATCCTGATGATCGCCGGCGGCGCCGGCCTCGCGCTGTCGCTCCTCTACGAACTGGTCCAGCAGGGCGGCCGCGACGACAAGCGACGCGACGAGTACCCGCAGCAGCGCGGCGGCTACGACGACCCGACGCGGCGTCTCTAGCGAGCGCCAGGCCGCCCTATTCGCAGCGGCAGCTTGCTGCCGCGACTGATGCTGGGCGGCCGCTCCGGTCGCGACTGCTGGCGAAGCGTCAACCCAGGGCTCGCCTTCCCGCCAGCGCCTTGCCGAGGGTGACCTCGTCGGCGTGCTCGAGGTCGGCGCCGACGGGGAGGCCGCTGGCGAGCCGCGTGACGGTGACGCGGTCGCGGAGCAGGTCGGCGATGTGGTGTGCCGTCGCCTCGCCGGTCGTGGTCGGGTTGGTGGCGAGCACGACCTCGGTCACCTCGCCGTTGACCCGCCCGGCGAGCTCGGCGATCCGGAGGTCGTCGGGATCGATGCCGTCGATCGGCGAGAGCGCGCCGCCGAGCACGTGGTAGACGCCGCGGTACTCCCCGGTGCGCTCGATCGGGATCACATCGGCGGGCTCCTCGACGACGCAGATCAGTGAGCGGTCGCGGCGCTCGTCCTCGCAGATCCGGCAGCGTGCGCCCTCGGCCAGGTTGAAGCAGAGCTCGCAGGCCCCGACCTTCTCCTTCACCTCGCGGATCGTCTCGGCCAGCGCCAGCGCCTCTTCGTCGTCGGCGCGAAGGATGTGGAAGGCGAGCCGCTGGGCCGTCCGCTGTCCGATCCCCGGCAGGCGGGAGAGCTCGGCGATCAGTCGGCTGACCGGTCCCGCGTACATGGAGGCAGCGTAGCCGCGGGCGAAGTCAGGAACGGCTTGTGCGCCCTTGGTAGCCCATGGACTACCAAGCACGCACCAACTGGCTAGGCCCCGGGGAGGCCGGGCATCCCCGGCATCCCGCCCATTCCGCCGGTGATCCCGCCGAGCTTGCTCGAGGCCAGCTCCTGGGCGGCGCGGAGGGCCTCGTTGACCGCGGCGGTGACCATGTCCTGGAGGAGCTCGGCGTCGTCGGGGTCGATCGCCTCGGGGGCGATCGTGAGCTCGCGGAGCGCCATGTCGCCGCTCATCACCACCTTGACCATGCCGCCGCCGGCGCTCGCCTCGACCGTCTCGTCCTTGAGCGCCTCCTGCGCCTTCATCATCTCCGCCTGCATCTGCTGGGCCTGCTGGAGAAGCTGATTGATGTTCGGCTGCTTCGGCATCAGCCCGTCCCCTCGTCCCGGCCCTCGTCGCCCACGACCTCGCTCGCGTCGAACTTGGTCTTCAGCAGCTCGATGATCTCCTCCTCCTCCATCGCCGGCGCGCCGTTCGCCTCCGCGGGCTCGGATTCGTCGGCGTCGAGCAGCTCGTAGACGGGGCGCAGCCGCTCGCCGACGATCGCGTCGACCGACTCGGCGATGCGCTCGACATTCGGCTTCGACTCCGCCTTGCGCTTGTTGAACTTGGCGGAGGGAGGAAAGCCGATCCTGAGCGTGCCGCGCTCGGCGTCGACCCCGAGCGGGCGGGCCCCCTCGAACAGGGTGGAGAGCATCTCGGAGCCGGAGCCGCGGACGTGGTCGACGACGGCGGGCCAGAGGTGGGCCACGTCCTCGAGGTTCACGTGGGGCTCCGCTTCGGGGTTGGGTTGGGGGTTCTGGTTGACGGCTTCGCCACCAACCGGCAGGTCCTCGGCTTCGCTTCCGGGGGCGGCGGCTTGCGACGCCGCCGCGGAGGATGCTGAGGCTCCGCTCGGATCAATGGGCACATCCTCGGCTTCGCTTCCGCGGGTGCCGGGTTGCGACGCAGTCCGGGGGGATGCTGAGGCTCCGCTCTCATCAACCGGCAGGTCCTCAGCTTCGCCTCCGGGCGTGCCGGGTTGCGACGCAGACCGGGGGGATGCTGAGGCTGGGCCCTGCGACTCGGAGGATCCGAGCTTGCGCTCGAGGGATTCGATGCGGCGGAGGAGGGCTTCGCGGGAGGAGTCGAGGGTGGGGCGGGCGACCTTGAGGAGGGCGACCTCGAGGGAGAGGCGGGGGTCGTCGCCCTCGCGCATGTTCGCGACCGCGGTGGAGAGGGCGTCGATCGCGCCCATCAGCTTCGCGTCGTCGACCCGCTCGGCCTGCTCGGCGAGGCGTTCGGGCTGGGCGACGGTGACCGTGAAGGACTCGGGGACCTCGCCGGTCGCACGCGTGACGAGCAGCTGGCGCAGGTGGCCGATCAGGTCGCGGGCGAACTGGCCGGGGTCGCGGCCCGAGCGGGAGAGGCGCTCGACGGCCTCCAGGGTGGCGGCGGCGTCGCCGGCGGCGAGCGCGTCGGTGACGTCGAAGAGAAGCTCCGCGTCGGCCGCACCGAGCATCTCGACGACGTCTCCGGTGGTGATCCTCTCGCCGCCGAAGGCGACGAGCTGGTCGAGCGTGCCGAGCGCGTCACGGAAGCTCCCCGAGGCGGCGCGCGCGGTCAGGGCGACGGCGCCGTCCTCGACCTCGATTCCCTCGGCCGAGGCGACGCGGCGAACGACCTCGGCGATCTGGTCGAGCGAGGGGCGCTGGAAGTCGAAGCGCTGGCAGCGGTCCACGATCGTCGCCATCACCTTCTGCGGCTCGGTCGTGGCGAGCACGAAGACCGTGTTCGGCGGCGGCTCCTCGAGCGTCTTCAGGAACGCGTTCCAGGCCTCCTTGGTGAGCATGTGGGCCTCGTCGAGGATGTAGACCTTCCAGCGGCCCTCGGCCGGGGCGTACCCGACCCGCTCGCGCAACTCGCGCACGTCATCGACGGAGCGGTTCGAGGCGGCGTCCATCTCGATCACGTCGAGCGACGTGCCGGCCGCGATCGTGAGGCACGACTCGCACTCCCCGCAGGGCGTCAGCGTGGGCCCGTTCACGCAGTTGAGCGAGCGGGCGAGGATCTTCGCCATCGAGGTCTTGCCCGTCCCCCGCGAGCCGACGAACAGGTAGGCGTGATGGACGCGGTCGCCCTCGACGGCGTTCGAGAGCGTGCGAACCACGTGCTCCTGCCCGACCACCTCCGCGAAGCTCAGCGGACGATGGCGACGGTAGAGGGATGCTGATTCGGCCACTTCGAGCGAGTCTACCCGCCGCTCCCTCCGCGACTCGCGGGCTCGGCGCAAACTGCGCCGCTTCCAGCCCTGGGCGTAAGCTCGGTCCCGTGGCCTACGACGAGGCCCTCGCCGACCGGGTTCGTGAGCTGCTCTCGGCTCGCGCGGACGTCAGCGAGCGGAAGATGTTCGGCGGGATCGCGTTCATGATCGATGGGAACATGGCGGTCGGGGTGCTCGGCGAAGACCTGATCGTGAGGATCGACCCCGCCGACACAGAGCAGGCCATCGTCGAGGACGGCGTCCGAGAGTTCGACTTCACGGGCCGCCCGGCCAAGGGGATGGTGTACGTGGCGCCCGAGGTGACGGCCGTGGAGGCGGAACTCGCCGGCTGGGTGGAGGCCGGCGCCGACCGCGCGACCTCGCTGCCGCCCAAGTAGGCGCTCAGGCCGAGACCGGCTCGCCCGTCACTGCGACGCGCTCGATCAGGTCGGCGGCAAGCGCGGTGCCGGGTGATGCCTGGAGGCGGCGCGAGGTGCGCTCCAGGCGCTCGGCCAATGCGCGGTCATCGAGCAGCCGGTCGATCGCGCGGGCGATCTCGTCGTCGCCGAACGAGTAGGTCGGCAGCCGCACGCCGAATCCGGTCTCGTCGATCCGCTGGGCGTTGTCGTGCTGGTCCCAGAAGATCGGCAGGCAGACCATCGGCTTCCCGAAATGGAGGCACTCGGTCGTCGTGTTGTTGCCGCAGTGGGTGACCACCAGGTCGACCTCCGGCAGCACGGAGACCTGCGGGAGGAACTCCTCCCCCGTCATGTTCCCCGCGAGGTCGTATTGCTCGTGCTGCGGCCCCTTGGAGACGACGTAGCGGTGCGGCGTGGCGGCGAGGGAGGCGACGAGGCGCTCCATCAGCGCCACATCGCCCGATCCGAGCGACCCGAGGCTGACGTAGACCAGCGCTCCCTCCCCCCCCGCCAGATCGATCGGCGGGCTCCAGTCCTCATCCGTCGAGCGGACGCTCGACCCGAGGTTGTGCCAGGTTCCCCCGAGCGGCCGCGAGCGCGGGTAGTCGACCTCGTCCGGGTACAGGTAGAGGTTGAGCCACGCGGACTCGTGGATCATCTCCCCGTTGGGCAGCGGCGGCGCGCCCTGGGAGACGCAGAACTCGCTGAACTCTGCCTGCATCTCGCCGATCACGCGGGCGTACTCGCGCCGGTGCTGCTCCCAGCCGGTCCGGTCGTCGACGGCCAGCCCGCAGAAGGCCGGCGGCAGCTCCGGATCCCTGATCTCGAGCGGATTGCAGGAGACGATCCGCACCCACGGGTGTCCGCTGGCGGGGATCGCCGGGAACGCGCAGACGTTGTCCTCGACGATCGCGTCGGGCTGAAGCTCGTCGAAGATCTCGGCGAGCCGGTCGTCGACGTACCTGGCGCCGTCCAGCAGCGCCTGCCAGGTCGGGGCGATGAAGTCGCCGAGCTGGTCGAAGGTCGACTCGCGAAAGACAGGCGCGGTCTCGCGGATGAAGTCCTTCCAGAACTGGCCCGGCTCCTCCTCCTGCTCGGGCGGGGGCGCGAGGCGCATCAGGCGCTCCTCGAACCCCCTCTCCTCGAGCGTCCCCGCGAACGACTCCTCGATCACGAACACGACGCGGTGCCCTCGGCCGCGCAGAACCTGCCCGATCCCGATGCAGTTGTTCGTCGGCCCGAAGGCGCCCTCCGGGAAGAACACGATCGTCTGCATCAGCCGGCGAATCTACGGCCGCCGGCGGAAAAGATCAATGGACCGTGCACCCATCCTCGAGACGGGGTGCCCGGACGTGTCCGCCGCGGCCGGCTCGGGCCAGGCTTGCCTGCATCACATGGCGGCTACCGCTTAAGGCTGCTTCCTTCCGGACCTGACCTGGTTCACAGGCCGCCACTGCGCAGGACCTGGCCTTCAACGCCGTCCGGGGCGGCCCGGCTCCGAGCGCCGGCCCCTCAGACGGGAATTCGGCCCCGCTAGAGCGGATTGCGGGTACAGGGCACCGCTAATTCCCCGCCTAGCACGGTCCGCCGCACAGTCTAGATGAGGGATTCCACGCCGACGCGTGTCCGGGGGCGTGGAACGGCTCATCTAGGGGGCGAGCCGCTCGATCCGCCAGCGCCCGCCCTCGCGGGTGTAGCGGAAGCGGTCGTGCATGCGGCTCTCGCGACCCTGCCAGAACTCAATCGTGTCGGGCCTGACGAGGTACCCGCCCCAGTGATCCGGCCGCGGCACGGGGCCCTCCCCGAGCTCCCGCGCGAGGCGCTCGTAGCGGTCATCGAGATCCTTGCGCTCGATCGGCCAGCTCTGCGGCGATGCCGCTGCGGCGATCTGGCTGTCGCGGGGGCGCGTCGCGAAGTACGCGCTCGACTCGTCGCCGGGGAGGCGCTCGACGGTGCCGCGCACCCGGACCTGGCGGTCGAGCTCGCGCCAGTAGACGACCAGCGCCGCGCGCGGGTTCGTCGTGAGCTCTTCGCCCTTCGCGCTCTCGTAGTTGGTGAAGAAGCTGAATCCCTCCCGAGAGAAGCCCTTCAGCAGGACCATCCGGGCGTTCGGGTTGCAGTCGGCGTCTGCCGTCGCCAGGCTGATTGCCTCGGCGAGCGGGACATCGCGGCGGGCGAGCTCGAACCACTCGCCGAACTGCTCGATCGGATCGTCCGAGAGCGCCTCGCGATCGAGGGGCGGCAGGCCGGGACGGCGCGGGCTCATGCCGACATCATCCCCGCTCACCCGGTTCGCGTTGCGGGGCTTCACTTCCAGCGGCCGGAGGCCGATACAGCCGAGGTGACCAACAGCACGCAGACCCCTGCCGCGACCGCGCCGGTCCCTGGCCTGATCCCTCCCTCCGGGCAGAGCGACCCCCGCCGCCGCCTCGGCGACGTCGCCGTCGAGCTCGGCTTTACCGACCGCGAGCTGGTCGAGCAGCTGATGGCCAAGGAGCGTGATGGGGCTCGGCCGATGGGCGCGCTGCTGGTCGAGAGCGGGATCCTCGACTCGGGCCAGCTCGCCCGGGTGCTCGCCGAGCGGAACACCCTCGACTACGTCGATCTGAACCGCTTCGAGGTGGACCAGGGCGCTGCGAACCTGGTCGACGCCGCCGAGGCCCGCCGCTACCGGGCGATCCCGATCGCCTTCCTCGACGACGGGGCGCTGCTCGTCGCGACCGCGGACCCCTCGAACGTGCTCGGGCTCGACGACATCGCGATGGCGACCGGGTACGAGGTGCGCCGCGCGATCGCGACGCCCGAGGGCGTCGAGGCGCTGATCGGCCGGCTCACCCGGCTGAGCGAGTCGGTCGAGGAGGTCGGCGAGGAGGAAGAGGCCGAGGAGGGCCGCACCGAGCTGCTCGACCTCCGTGCCTCCGCCGAGGAGGCCCCGGTCGTGAAGCTCGTGCACTCGGTGATCGCCGACGCCGTCAACCGCGGCGCCTCCGATATCCACTTCGACCCGCGCAGCGGGGACATGCAGGTGCGATACCGCGTCGACGGCGTCGTGATCGACTCGACGAAGGTGCCGCGCAAGCTCGTCCCCGGCCTCGTCTCCCGGATCAAGATCATGGCCGAGCTCGACATCGCCGAGCGGCGCGCGCCGCAGGACGGCCGCGTCGCGCTCACCGTCGACGGGCGCCACATCGACGTCCGCGTCTCGACCCTGCCCGTGATCCGCGGGGAGTCCGTGGTGATGCGGATCCTGGACAAGGACCGCGGCGTGCTCGACCTCGAATCGCTCGGGATGCGCGCCGAGGACCGCGAGCAGCTGCTCCGGGCCGTGAGGCAGATCCAGGGGGCGGTGCTCGCAACCGGCCCGACGGGCGCCGGGAAGACGACGACGCTGTACGCGCTCCTGAACGAGGTCAACACCCCGGACAAGACCGTGATCAGCATCGAGGACCCCGTCGAGTACGAGGTCGAGGGCGTGAAGCAGATCCACGTCAACCCGAAGGCGGGGCTCAGCTTCGCCTCCGGGCTCCGCTCGATGGTGCGCTCCGACCCCGACACCCTGATGGTCGGCGAGATCCGTGACCGCGAGACGGCGCAGATCGCGATGGAGGCGGCGCTGACGGGGCACCTGGTGCTCTCCACGCTGCACACGAACGATGCCTCGATCGCCGCCGCCCGGCTGATCGACATGGGCGTCGAGCCGTTCCTGATCGCGTCGGGGATCGAGTGCGTCGTCGCCCAGCGCCTCGCCCGACGCCTCTGCGACGAGTGCAAGCGCCCGGTCAAGGTCACCGCCGCCGAGCTCGGCGAGATCGGCGGCCCGAGCGACGGTGAGGAGCTCGAGGTCTACGCGCCGGTC
The DNA here is from genome assembly GCA_036258315.1 of Solirubrobacterales bacterium. Lineage (GTDB taxonomy): Bacteria > Actinomycetota > Thermoleophilia > Solirubrobacterales > 70-9 > DASSYK01. The sequence continues at coordinate 12,800 of DATADX010000042.1, read as the reverse complement.
GGATGCGTCGGCTGCAACGGGAGCGGCTACCGGGGCCGGATCGGCCTGTACGAGGTGCTCGTCCTGACGGAGCAGATCCGCTCCCTGATCCTGACCAGGGCGGCGAGCGGGGAGATCGAGGCGGCCGCGGTCGCCGCCGGGTTGCACCGGCTGCGCGACGACGGGCTCGAGAAGGTGCGCCGGGGGATCACCTCGATCCCCGAGGTGCTCCGGGTCCTCGGCAACTCCGCGAGCTAGAGCAGCATCGAGTCGCCGCGGTCCCCCCGCGCGCCTCGATCGGCAGCGTTCCGATCCGCTGCCTCGGATGCGCCCGCGCCCTCGATGTCGATCTTCGGGAGGAGGCGGTCGGCCCAGCGGGGGATCCACCACGCGGCCTTGCCGGCGAGCGTCAGAATCGCCGGCGCCAGCAGCAGCACGCAGAGCGCCGCCAGCGCCACACCGGTCGCGAGACCGACGCCGAACTGCTTCACGGTCGGATCGCCGTTGAGGATGAAGCTGCCGAACACCGAGATCATGATCAGGGCAGCCGCGCTGATCACGCGGCCGCCGGCGGCGAGCCCGGCGCGGACGGCGCTCACCTCGTCTGCCGTCTTGGTGCGCGCGTGCTCGATCTGGCTCATCAGGAACACCTGGTAGTCCATCGAGAGGCCGAACAGGACGGCGAACATGATCAGCGGCACGTAGCTCGCGATCGGGACAGAGTCGCTGTCGGTGTCGATCCCGATCAGGTCGATTCCCCAGCCGAACTGGAAGCAGGCGGTGAGAACCCCGAATGCCGCGCAGACCGAGAGCATGATCGCGAACACCGCCTGGGTCGAGACCAGGAACGAGCGGAAGGCCATCAGCAGCACCAGGAAGCCGAGCGCGTTGACGGCGAACAGGACGAGGAACAGCTTCGAGGCGATCGCCGAGGCAAGGTCGACGTTGCCGGCCGTTGACCCCCCGACGTGCGCCTCGATGTCCTCCCCGTGCGTCGATTGCGGGACCACGTAGTCACGGATCGTCGTCACCAGATCGGCGGTCTCCTCGTCCGCCGGGTCGCCGTCGGGGATCACCGTGTACACGGCCGCGTCGCCCTTCTTGTTGATGTCCGGCGGAGAGACGAGCAGGACCCCGATCGTCGCGGTGAGCGCCTCCTGCAAGCCGACCAGGCGGGTGTCGGTTCCGCGCTCGTCGCCTCCGGCCAGAGTCAGCTCGTCGGTCAGGGTCGCCTTCAGCTTCTCGGCCTGCTGCTGCTGGGCCGCGGCCTCCTCCTGGAGCGCCTCGAGCTGCGCCTTCTGGGTGTTCAGGTTCGCCGCCTTGACCTTCGCGCCGGCGGCCTGCTGGACGAGCTTGTTCTTCCTGTTCAGCAGCGTCACGGCCTCGGCCGCGGCGTCGGCCGCGTCCGAGGCGAGCTCGAGCGTCTCGGCCCCCAGGCTCTCGGCCTGCTTCTTCAGCCGTGATGCCTCTCGGTGCACCGCGGCACCCTGTGACTTCAGCGACTGCTGCGCGGCCCTGATGCCCGCCAGCTCCTGCTCGAGCTTGGCCTCGCGGCGCTGCAGGAGCCGCAGCCGGGCCTCGAGGCGGGCGCGCTCCTCTGGCGTATGCGGCTGCTGGAGCTGCGCCTCGGTGAGCTCCTCGGCGGCCTTAACCTCCTCGAGCTTAGCGACGGCCCTGGCGGAATCGGCCGCCAGCTCCGCCCCGCTCCTGACCAGCGCGGCCGCCTCGGCGACCAGGTCGTCGAGCTGGTCGACGATCGTCCGCTGCTTCTTCAGCTGCGCGCTGCTCTTCTCCAGCTGGGCCTTCTCGCGTTTCAGGTCGCCGGCCTTCGTCTCGAGCGCCGCCTTCTCGGCGAGCAGCTGCGCCTGCTGCGCCTCGAGCTCCTCGGCCGAGCGCTCGAGCGACTCCGCCCCGGCCTGGCCCGTCGCCTGCTCCTGCTCGAGCTCCGCCTGGAGCTCCTGCGCCGTCGCGTACTGCTTCTCGAACTGCGCGCTCGGCTCGGCGGGCTCGTCCTCGAGGTTCACCGCGACCAGCAGCGGCCCCGTGTAGCCGGGACCGAACCCTTCGGCGATCAGGTCATAGGCCTGGCGCTCGGTCGTGTCCTTGGGCGTGGCGCCGATGTCCTCCTGACCGAGCTCGAGTGAGAAGAAGGGGATGATCAGGACCCCGAGCAGCGCGAGGGTGATCGCGATCGAGCGCCCGGGATGGCCGGTCACGGAACGCGCCCAGTCGGCCCAGAACCCCCGGTCCGGGGGCTTCTCCTTCGGGTGCAGGAAGGCGGGCAGCGCCAGCGAGTCGATGCGGTTGCCGATCAGGGCCAGCAGCGCGGGCAGGAGCGTGATCGCCGCGAGCACCGCGGTCACGACGGCGAAGGCGGACGCGTATCCGAGCGAGGTGACCAGCGGGATCCCCGCCACGAGCAGCGAGACCAGCGCGATCACCACGGTCCCGCCGGCGAACACGATCGCCGTTCCCGTCGTCCCGACCGCCTCGGCGATCGCGTCCGGGGTATCCATCCCCTCCGCGCGATGGGCGCGGTAGCGGCTGACCATGAACAGCGCGTAGTCGATCCCGACCCCCAGCCCGATCATCGTCGCCAGGGTCGGGGCGATCGAGGGGACCTCGGTGACGTGACCGAGGAGGCCGATGATCGAGAGACCGACGAGAAGCCCGAGCACTGCGGGGACGATCGCCATCCCCATCGCAACCAACGTCCCGAAGGTGAGCGTGAGGATGACCATCGCCGCGAAGATCCCGATCACGTCCGAGCTGTGGGTCTCGGGCTCGGAGAGCTCCGAGCCGATCTGGCCGCTCGCCGCGACCTTCATCCCCGCCTTGCGCGCGGGCTCAGCCGCGTCGAGAAACCGCTGGGCGAGCCCCTCGGTCACCTTCTCGTTGCCGATCTCGAGCAGCACCGTCAGGAACGCCGTCTGCTCGTCCTTGCTGATCTGCGCCTGGCCCTGCTGGCTGAACGGGCTCGTCGCGCTGTAGACATGGGGCAGCCGCTTGATCGCGTCGAACGACTGCTGGATCGCCTCCTTGTTCTGGGCGTCGGTGACCTTGCCGTCGGGCGCGTGGAAGACGATCGGGTTCTTGCCGTTCTGCTGCGGCGGAAAGCGCTTCGCGAGGAGGTCGGTCGCCGCCTGGCTGTCGGTGCCCGGCAGCTCGAGGTTGTTCGAGGTGTTCGCGCCGACGCTCTTGACGAGGCCGATCACGACGACGAGGGCGACCAGCCAGGCGCCGAGGACGACCCATTTGTGCTGGGCCGAGAACTTCCCTAGTCGGTGCAGGAGTCGCGCCAAGGCCGGGGAGCCGGGCATCCCGCGCGGCTCGGCGCGAGTCTAGGTCAGGGCCCGGCGACCGACCACCCGTCGCGGGCGGACCGCGCCACCTCGGGCCTATGATTCTGCGCCCAGGGCGCGTAGCTCAGTGGGAGAGCGCTCGCTTCACACGCGAGAGGTCGCTGGTTCGAAACCAGCCGCGCCCATCGTCTCGCGAACGCCGGTGGGGAACCGGCCTCAGGCCACGACGAGCTTGGTCTCGCGCCAGCGACGCTCGAACGGGAGCCGCCAGCGCCGCGGGGCGATCAGGTCGCGCACCTCGCCCGGCCCCCACGAGCCGGGCGGGTAGGGGATCACCGGCGGCGGATCGGCGAGCAGCGGCTCCGAGATCTCCCAGAGGCGCTCGATCCCCTCGGCCGTGGTGAACAGCGTTCGGTCGCCCTGCATCGCGTCCCTGATCAGGCGCTCGTACGCCTCGAGGGTGTCCGCCTCGCGATCCATCTCCGAGAGGGAGAACTGCATGCTGAGCTTCTCGAGGTGCATCCCGGGACCGGGGCGCTTGCCGTAGAAGGACAGCGACAGGCGCGAGGACTCGTCGAGGTCGAACGTGAGGTGGTCGGGGCCGTAGTCGCCGATCCCGGATCCTGCCGGGAACATGCTCTGCGGGGGCTGGTGAAAGGCGATCGAGATGATCCGCGCCTCCTCCGCCAGCCTCTTGCCGGTGCGGAGGAAGAAGGGGACCCCCGCCCAGCGCCAGTTGTCGACCTCGGCTCGAAGCGCGACGAAGGTCTCGGTCTGAGAATCCGGGGCGACACCGGGCTCGAGCCGGTAGCCCTCGTACTGGCCTCGGACGACGTTCCCCGGTTCGATCGGGCGCATCGAGCGGAACACCTTGTTCTTCTCGTCCGTGATCGCCAGCGGCGCGAGCGCGGTCGGCGGCTCCATCGCGACGAACGCCAGCACCTGGAACAAATGGGTGACGACCATGTCGCGGTAGGCCCCGGTGCCCTCGTAGAAGCCCCCGCGGCTGCCCACGTCGAGCGTCTCGGGGATGTCGATCTGAACGTGGTCGATGTGGTTCCGGTTCCAGATCGGCTCGAAGAGGCCGTTGGCGAACCGCAGCGCGAGAATGTTCTGAGCGGCCTCCTTGCCGAGGAAGTGATCGATACGGAAGATCTGCTCCTCGTCGAATACCTCGTGGACGCAGTGGTTGAGCTCGCGCGCGCTGACGAGGTCGGTCCCGAACGGCTTCTCCATCACGACGCGCGACCGCTCCGCGAGCCCGCACTCCCCCAGCAGGCGGACGACTTCGGGGGCGGCGGCCGGCGGGATGCTGAGGTAGATCAGCCGCATCGGCTTGCCACCCAACACCTGGTCGGCTTTCGCGACCGCCTTGGCGAGCCCGTCGGCGCCGGCGCTGCTCGGGACGTAGGTGAGGCGGGCGACGAAACGGTCGACCTCCTCGTCGGTCGCGTCGTGACGCTGAAAGTCCCGGCACGCGGCGCGGGCGAAGTTGCGGAAGGCCTCGTCGTCGAGCTCGTCGAGCGAGGTGCCGACGACGCGGAACTCCGGCATCAGTCCCGCCTGGGAGAGATGCAGCAGCCCCGGCATCAGCTTGCGCCGGGAGAGATCCCCCGTCGCGCCGAACAGCACGATCACGTACGGCGGGAGGGGCGGCAGGGCGGCCGGTGAGACGTCGTGGGGCTCGGGCACCTGAGCCATCGACGTAGGCTAACCGGGCGCGGCCGCCGGAAATGCCAACGGTCCCCAATCCCTAGGATGCCGCGCCATGGATAGGCGGGTCGTAGGTCTACTGGTCTCGGCGGGGCTGCTGGCGATCATCGTCGCGGTGGTCGTCGTCGCGCGCGGCGGGGACGACGGCGGCTCGGACGAAGAGCTGACGAAGCCGGTCGTCGAGGTGCCGCAGGGACCGCCGCCGAACCGACTCGAGATCGAGGACATCGAGGTGGGCGGCGGCGCCGAGGCGCAGACGGGCGACCGGCTCAGCGTCCAGTACGTCGGAGTCCTCTACGACACGGGGCAGGAATTCGACTCGTCGTGGGACAGCGGCCAACCGCTCCAGCTCCAGCTCGGCGCCGGCTCGGTGATCCCCGGCTGGGACCAGGGCCTCGAGGGAATGAGGGAGGGCGGCCGACGGCAGCTGGTGATCCCGCCCGACCTCGCCTATGGCGCCGCGGGCCAGCCGCCCGACATCCCGCCGAACGCGACGCTGGTGTTCGTGGTCGACCTCGTCTCGGTCAGCTAGCCCCCGGGCCCGCTCGCGGTCGATGGGCTTCGACTCCGACACAGAGCTGCGGCCGTCCGGCGACGGCGGCTTGGAGGGGAAGATCGTCGCCGGCTGGGAGACGCCTCGGGGTCCGCTCGGCGGCTACGTGATGGCGATCGTGCTGCGGGGATTCGCGCTCGCCGTCGACGACCCCGAGCGCCAGGCCCGCTCGGCGACGATGCACTTCTTGCGCGTCCCGGAGACCGGCCCGGTGACCGTCCGAGCGACCATCGAGCGGGCGGGGCGGTCGCTGACGAGCGTCAGCGGACGGCTCGAGCAGGGCGGGAAGCTGGTCGGGCTGGCGCTCGGCGCCTACTCGAAGCCGTGGCCGAGCCCGCATCTGAACGAGTCGACGATGCCCGGTGTGGCGCCTCCGGGCGCCCCCGACGCGCCGCAGGCGTCGAGGGGGGGCGGCCCGCGTCCCCCCTTCCTGCGCCAGATGACGATGGAGCACCGCTTCGGCGCGGAGCCGTTCAGCGGCGCCGACCGCGGCGAGGCCGGAGGCTGGCTGGGGCTCGTGGAGGAGCGGCCGATCGACGCCATGGCGGTCGCCGTGCTCGCCGACGCCTGGTTCCCCGCCCCGTGGCCGAAGCTCACCGCGCTCGCCCCGGCCCCTACGATCGATCTCACCGTGCACTTTCGCTCCCCCCTCCCGGTCGACGCGCAGATGCTGCTCGGGCGGTTCCGAAACCGCGTCGTCCGCGACGGCTTCTTCGACGAGGATGGCGAGCTGTGGGCGCCCGACGGCACCCTGGTCGCGCAATCGCGGCAGCTCGGGCTGCTGCTCGGCGCCGAGGCCCCCGCGTGAGCGAGCACCGTCGCCAGCGGGTGGTCCTCGAGACCGCCCGGCACCGGATCACCGGCGAGGTGATCCTCCCCGCCGAGGGTGTGCGAACGCGGCTCTCTGACCTGCTCAACCGGGAGGGGATCGCGTTCATCGCCGTCGTCGACGCCGACGTGACCGGGCACGACGGCTCGGGCCCCGTCCACCACGACTTCATCGCGGTCGCCCGCGAGCACGTGCAGATCGCCTACGAGGGGGAGGCCGAGCCGCTCAGTTGACCGAGGGATCGGCCGGCATCCGCGCGAGCAGCGCGAACTCCCCGCCCTTGCGCGCCAGTACCGCGGCCCACAGGTCGCCCTCGGCGAAGGGATCGTCGGGATCGGCCGGCTCCAGGATCCACGCGTCGGCCTCGAGCTCCGCATCGAGCTGGCCGGGGCCCCACCCTGCGTAGCCGGCGAAAACCCGGACCCTGGCGAGCTCCGGCGGGTCGTCCAGGTCGACCATCCCGACGTCGCCGACGATCAGCTTCGTCGCCTCGTCGGGAACGGCATGCTCGCCGATCGCCGTGACGGCGTTCGGCTGCACCGGGCCGCCGACGTGAATCAGGTGCTCGGCTCCGATCAGGTCGGCGAGTTCGGTGGCGACCTCCCCGACGGTCGACTCGGAGGGCTGGTTCAGGACCAGCCCGAACGCTCCCTCGTCGTTGTGCTCGACCACGAGAACGACCGCGCGACGGAAGTCGTCGCTCATGCTCGGCGAGGCGATCAGCAGCTGCCCGCTGAGGCTCTCGGACACGGCCGTAGCGTAGGGTGCGACGGGTGAGAGCGGCGGTCTACGGGGTGCTCCCTTCTCACTCCTCGCATCCCGCTCGCCTGATGGTCGAGCACAAGGGGATCGAGCACAAGATGGCCGCGCGGTGCCAGGCCGTGGTCCTCATGGAGCGAGCACGATCTTGAGCGCCTCGCGGTTGTCGTAAACCGCGTAGGCCTCGGGCGCCTCGTCCAGGTTCATGTGATGGGTGACGAGCGGACCCGGGTCGAGCCTTCCGTCCGAGAGCATCTCGAGGACCGGGTCGACGTGCTTGATCACGTTCGCGTGGCCGGTCTCGAGCGTCAGCGCCTTGATCCAGACGACCCCCATGTGCAGCTCGATCCGCTCCGCGTACACCCCGGTCGCCGAGACGGTCCCCGCCTTGCGCGCGAGTCGGCAGGCGAGCTCGAGTGCGTCGGGATGGCCGACGGCGTCGACGGCGAGGTCGACTCCGCGGCCCTCGGTCAGCCGCTTCACCTCCCCGCGCGGATCGCCCTCGGTGAGGTGGACCGGGACGGCGCCGAACGACCCGGCCATCGCGAGGCGCTCGTCGACGGTATCGACGGCGACGATCGTGGAGGCTCCGGCGGCCCTGGCCGCCTGCACGGCGCAGAGACCGACCGGGCCGAGGCCGAGCACCGCGGCGCTCTCCCCTTCGGCGAGCGGTCGCGAGGCCACCGCGTGGTAGCCGGTCCCCATCACGTCCCCGGCGAACAGGGCGAGGTCGTCCGACAGCCCGTCCGGGACCCCGCGAAGGCCGACGTTCGCGTGCGGTACCAGCAGCAGCTCCGCCTGGGCGCCCTGGAGCGAGCCGAGCGTCTCGCCGTGGCCGAAGACGCGGCCCTCGTCGCACTTGTGGAACTCGCCCCTTGTGCAGAAGAAGCACTGGCCGCAAGCGGTGCAGTAGGTGCCGAGCACGCGGTCCCCCACCTCGACCCGGCTCACCTCGTCGCCCGCGGCGACGACCTCGCCGACGAACTCGTGGCCGATGATGAACCCGGGGTCGATCTTCACCCGCCCGTGGTAGATGTGGAGATCCGACCCGCAGATGCCGCTCGCCTCGACCCGGACGATCGCGTCGTCGGGGGCAAGCAGCTGGGGGTCGGGCTTCTCCTCGACCCGGACCTCGCCGACCCCCTGGAAGGTGACCGCTCGCACCTGGCCAGCCTATGCGAGGATCGAACCAGTCGAGGGCCGAGCAGAGAGGAGAGCGATGCGAGCAGACAAGTCCAGGCCCGTGCTGATCACGGGCTGTTCCACAGGAATCGGCAGGGCGACGGCCGAGCGGCTCGCGTCGGACGGCTGGAGCGTCTACGCGACGGCGCGGCAGGTCGCCGACATCGAGGACCTGCGGTCGAGGGGAGCGAAGACGATTGCCCTGGACGTCACCGACGGGGCCTCGATGAGCGCCGCGGTCTCCGAGGTCGAGCGCGAGGGAGGCCCGATCGGTGCCCTCGTCAACAACGCCGGCTACAGCCAGAGCGGCGCGGTCGAGACGATCCCGATGGAGAGCGTCCGCCGCCAGTTCGAGACCAACGTCTTCGGACTGATGCGAATGTGCCAGCTGGTGCTGCCGGGGATGCGGAGCGCGGGCTCCGGCCGGATCGTCAACCTGAGCTCGATGGGCGGCAAGCTGACCTTTCCGGGCGGCGGCGTCTACCACGCAACCAAGCACGCCGTCGAGGCGCTCTCGGACGCGCTGCGCTTCGAGGTCGCCGGCTTCGGGATCGACGTGGTGGTGATCGAGCCGGGATTGATCAAGACGGCGTTCGGCGAGACCGCGGTCGGGAGCATGGCCGAGGTCGACTCCGAGGGCCCCTACGGCGGCTTCAACACTCAGGTGGCGGCCGCCACGGCGAGCGCTTACGACGGCCCGATGGCGAAGCTGGGGGCAGGGCCCGACGCCGTCGCCGCCAAGATCGAGACGGCGCTGACCGCGCGCCGGCCGAGCACGCGATACAAGGTGACCGCTTCGGCGAACGTGATCATGGGGATGCGCCACGCGATGACCGACCGCATGTGGGACCGCTTCGTCGGCTCGCAGTTCCCCCGTCCGAAGGCCGGCGGCTGAGCCCGTGCCCGAGGCCGGAGGAATCGATCCCGGCGTCGACATCGGTCACGTCCACCTGAAGGTCTCCGACCTCGACCGGGCGGTGGCCTTCTACGCCGAGGCACTGGGATTCGAGGAACAGGCCCGGGTCCCCGGCGCGGCGTTCCTCTCGGCCGGCGGCTACCACCATCACATCGGGCTGAACACGTGGCAGAGCGAGGGCGGGGCCCCGCCTCCGCCGGGGACGACCGGGCTGTTCCACTTCGCGATCCGCTACCCGACCCGGGCCGCGCTCGCGACCGCGCTGAGGCGCCTGGTCGAGGCGGGGGTGCCGATCGGCGGTGCCTCCGACCACGGCGTCAGCGAGGCGCTCTACCTAGCCGACCCCGACGGCAACGGGATCGAGCTCTACTGGGACCGGCCCCGTGAGCAGTGGCCCCGCGCAGGCGACGGGGAAATCGAGATGTACACCCGCCCGCTCGACCTCCAAAGTTTGCTGTCGGAGGTCGGGGTAGGCTGACGGGCGTGGGTCGTCTACTGAGGACAGCGGTACTCGCCGCGATCGCCTACGCGCTGTGGCAGTACCTGAAGACGGTGCTCGATGAGCCGCAGCCGCAGCTCTCGCCGGTCGGCCCCGAGCAGCCCGCGCCGCCCAGGTCGGAAGCGTCGCAAGCGACCCCGGAGTCGAATCCCTCCGCGGCCGCCGAGCGCTCGAACGGCGGGGGGGCACGCCGCAGCAAGGCCGAGCTCTACGAGGAGGCACAGCGCCTCGGCATCAAGGGCCGCTCGAAGATGAGCAAGGCCGAGCTCGAGCGCGCGATTCGCGACGCCCGCTAGGCAGTACCGCTCAGAACTCCTTGACGGGCGAGGAATCCGCCTTGCAGGTGATTTCGCCGACCTTGCGCCTCTTGACCTCCGCTCGCACCGCGGTCGCGCCCTGGAGCTGCGAGGTGAAAACCCACTTCCCCTTCGCGTTCGTCTTGCGGTCCGCGAAGTCGATGATCCCGTTGCCGGGCGCAACCATCACCAGCTTCACCACCCTGCCCGCCACGCACTCGGGCCGGTCGCTGATCACCCGCCCGTGGGCCGGAGGCGTCTTGATCCCGTCTCCCAGCTTCAGGGTCACCTCGCTGTCGGCACCGCCTCCGGCGGCCGCCGGACCGGCGAGCGCGCCGGCCACGAGCGCCGCTCCCAGTCCGAGTCCCACGACCCTCCGGGTCGGCTTCATCGAGCCCTCCTTCCTCGCGAAGTGAGTGCCCGCAAGGTACGCCGTCGCTCGGCCGGAGCGGGCATCGCCTAGGAGTACAGTGAGCGCTCTGGCCCCCGACTCGCCCGCTGACACCTCGGCACCGCCAAAGAGCTCGGCACCGCCCGACACGGACCAAAAGGGGTGGCGCGTGCAACCGGCCCCGGATGGGCGCGGGACCCCGCCCGAGTCCAAGCCGCCGATGATCCCGCGGAACCGGACGTTCATCCTGATCCTGGTCGGGCTGCTTGTGGTGAACGTCCTGATCTCCTTCCTCACCGGTGGGCCGGGAGACCGGGAGCGCGTGCCCTACCAGCCGTTCTTCGTGGACCAGGTCCAGGCGGGCAACGTCAGCGAGATCAGCTCGCAGGAGGACTCGATCGAGGGGACGCTGAAGAGCGAGACCAGCTACGACCCGCCCGGCGACGACGGACCGGTGCAGGTGACGGACTTCAAGACCGAGGTCCCCGCGTTCTTCGATCCCGCCGAGGTCACAAAGCTCCTCAACGCCAACGACGTCGTCATCAACGCGGAGCCGCCCGACTCGGGCCGCTCGCTGCTGCTCACGATCGTGCTCGGGTTCCTGCCGACGATCCTGCTCGTCGCCTTCTTCGTCTGGCTGGCGCGGCGCCAGCTCGGCGGGGGAGGCGGCGGCGTGCTCGGCGGCTTCGGCCGCTCCACGGCGCGGCGCGTCCAGACGGGGGAGCAGGAGCGCGTCACCTTCGACGACGTCGCCGGGATCGACGAGGCCGAGGACGAGCTCGTCGAGATCGTCGACTTCCTCAAGAACCCGCAGCGCTACACGAAGCTGGGCGCGCGGATCCCGCGCGGCGTGCTCCTCTACGGGCCCCCTGGGACCGGGAAGACGCTGCTCGCGCGCGCGGTCGCCGGCGAGGCCCACGCCGCGTTCTTCTCGATGTCCGCGTCGGAGTTCGTCGAGGCGATCGTGGGAGTCGGTGCCTCCCGCGTCCGCGACCTCTTCAAGCAAGCCAAGGAGGCGGCCCCGGCGATCGTGTTCATCGACGAGCTCGATGCGATCGGGCGCTCGCGGTCGGGCAACGTCGGCGGGATCAGCGGCGGGCACGACGAGCGCGAGCAGACGCTCAATCAGATCCTCACCGAGATGGACGGCTTCGACGCCGACACGAACGTGATCGTGCTCGGGGCGACGAACCGTCCCGAGGTGCTCGACCCCGCCCTGCTGCGGCCTGGCCGCTTCGACCGGCGCATCGCCGTGAACCCGCCCGACCGCAAGGGGCGCGTCGAGATCCTCAAGATCCACACCCGGAACGTGCCACTCGGGCCCGACGTCGACCTCGAGCGGGTCGCGGCCTCGATTCCCGGCTCGACCGGTGCCGACATCGCGCTGCTGGTCAACGAGGCGGCGCTGTTCGCAGCCCGGCGCAATCACTCCGCGGTCGAGCAGCGGGACCTGACGGACGCGATCGAGAAGATCATCCTCGGCACCGAGCGCCAGGTGGTGATGTCCGACGCAGACCGGCGGCGGACCGCCTACCACGAGTCCGGCCACGCGCTGGTCGGGATGCTCACGCCGGGCGCCGACCCGGTCCGCAAGGTCTCGATCATTCCGCGCGGCCAGGCGCTCGGCGTCACCCTCGCGACGCCGGAGAGCGACCGATACAACTATTCGCGAGACGAGCTGCTCGCCCAGGTCAAGGTCGCGCTCGGCGGCCGCGCGGCCGAGAAGATCGTGTTCGGCGACATGACCACCGGGGCCGAGTCGGACATCCAGAACCTCACCCAGGTCGCTCGCGGGATGGTCGGGCGATGGGGGATGAGCGACGCGATCGGACCGATCGCGGTCTCCGAGGGGCGCCAGGACGGTCAGCTGCTGCCGGGCGCCTCACCCGTCTCCGAGCCGACCCAGGAGCTCGTCGACCGAGAGGTCCGCCGGATCGTCGACGAGGCCGAGCGCGACGTGACCTCCGTCCTCGAGCGTGAGCGCGACCGGCTCGAGGCACTCGCCGAAGCGCTGCTCGAGCGCGAGACGCTCGACCAGCCCGAGGCCTACGAGGTCGCCGGGGTGCCGCCGCCCGAAATGACCCCCGAGGGGGAGGCAAAGGCGGCGGCCGTTCCCTGAGACGACGCCTCCTCTCCTTCAGACGCAGTCGGGCCGCAGGGACGGGGCGAGCTCGCGGACTCCGCGCGGGGTGATCCGGTAGCCGAGTGGCTCCGCGACCGGCGGGACCACGGCCGGGCGTCCGTCGACGGTCATCTCGACCGAACCGTTGCCGAGCGTCACCTCGAACGCGGAGCCGTCGAACGGTCCCCGTCGCTCCGCAGAGGTCAGCGTCTCGCCGTTCACAAGCGCGCGGTCCCGGTCGTCGACCAGGCAGACCCAG
>DATADX010000041.1:0-78938 GCA_036258315.1 Solirubrobacterales bacterium | reverse complement strand
ACTAGCCGGCGACGCGCTCGTAGCGCTCGACGGCGTCGCGGAAGCGCGCCGGCCGGTGCCGGCGCGCGGGCGCGCACCGCTCGGGCCGGCAGTTGGCCGCGTCGACGGGCTCGAGCCCGTATTCGCCGAGCGTCGCGAAGTCGATCAGCAGGTCGGCGCCGTCGAGGAGCCGCTCTCGGAACTCTCTGATTGCCTTGCTCATGCCGGGGAACCTACGTTCGGGCTCGGATGGAAACCGTGGTTTTGCAGGGAACCTTGCAAGCTGTGAGTTGCCCTTGGCCCGCCTCTCGCCACACCGCGCCGAGGTGGATATGTTCCTCCAAAGTCCAGCCGAGAGGAGCCCCGATGCCACTGGCGGTCACCAGCCTCGAGTTCTGCGTCTTCATCCACATCACGGCTGTGGTGGTCGGCTTCGGAGCCACCTTCGCCGAGTCGGTGATGTTCCCGGTCGCGGTCAAGATGAGCACCCGCAATCTGCCCTATCTGCACCGCCTTCAGCTGACGCTGAACCAGTTCTTCGCGCTGCCGGCGCTGGTGATCGTGCTCGCGACGGGCATCTACCAGATGTCCGAGCTCAACTATGACTACGGCGACTTCTGGGTGAGCGGAACGCTCACGATCGTCGCGGTCCTCGCCGCGTTCAACCTCTTCTTCTTCATCCCCACCGACCGCAGGCTGCTACCGCTGATCGAACGCACGATCGCAGAGGCCGGCGACCGCGAGCTGGAGCTGAGGGATCTGCCACCGGAGTATCAGCGGTGGGGTCGGGCGGAGGGCCTGGTCGGCACGATCAGCGGGATCCTCCTGATCGTCGCGATCTACCTGATGGTCACGAAGCCTGGGTTGGGCTAGCGGCCGCGCCTCCCGAAGCTGTGCGGCGCGGGCAGCGCGGCCGCCAGCTCGGCAACCACCTGCTCGAGCGCCGCCCTCGCCGGACCCGCAGGCGCGGGCTCGCGCCCGGTCTCGCGGCGGATCGGCGGGGCGATGTGCTTCACCTCCGCCGTCGGCAGATCGTGGCGCTCGAGGCGCTCGATCCGGGTGACGACCACGTTGGTGGTCCCCTCGCGATGCTCGAGCTTGCCCCAGGCCTCGACGAAGCCCGAGCTCCGCACCGCCCAGCGGCACCGCTCCACCACGGGCGGGGGCACGATCAGATTGATCGTCCCCAGCTCGTCCTCGAGCAACATGAACACGATCCCCTTCGCAGTCGCCGGCCGCTGGCGCGCGACCACCATCCCCGCCACCCGCACCCGAGAGCCATCTCCTGCCCGCTCCAGCCCGGCGCTCGACAGGACCCGCGCCGCGAGGTCTCCGCGGAGCAGCTCCATCGGGTGGGACCCTAGCGTCATCCCGGTCGCGTTGTAGTCGGCCACCGCCCGCTCCCAGGGCCCCAGCTCGGGCAGCTCGGGGGCGGGGGAGCCGTCCAGGGGCAATGCCAGCTGGGTGCCCTCCTCCGAGGCGCTCGCACGCGCCGCGGCGCCGGCCTCCCATAGCGCCGGGCGGCGTTCGTCCCCGGCCAGCGCCTCGATCGCGGCCGACGCCCGACGCGCAGCAGGGGAGTCCGCGGGAGAGGAGCCCGCGGCCACGGCGACCGGCTGCCGCTGCGGGGCGTGCCGCGCCAGCCGGTCGAGAGCCCCCGCCCAGGCGAAGCGGACCAGCGCCGCCCGCGAGGCTCCCGAGCGGGCGGCGAGGTCGGCGATGTCGCGATAGGGGCCGCCGCGCTCGCGTTCGGCGATCACCGCCTTCGCGTCCGCCTCCGAGACCTCGGCCACGTAGCCGAGCCCGATCCTGACCGGCGGCCGGCCGGCCGATGCCGGCGCGGCTCCCACAGTCTCAACCCTGCAGTCGATCTCGCTCACGTTCACCTCCGGCGGCAGCACCTCGACGCCGCGCCGCTGCGCCTCGTGGACCAGCGCATCGGGCGGGTAGAAGCCCATCGGCTGCTCGTTCAGCAGCGCGCAGAGCAGCTCCGGCCCGTAGTGCACGCGCAGCCAGGTCGACTGGTAGGCGAGCAGCCCGAATGCCGCCGAGTGCGACTTGGGAAAGCCGAAACCGGAGAAGCCGACGATCTGGTCGTAGACGCGCTCGGCCACCTCACGCGCGACCCCGCGCCCGACCGCGCCCTCGATGAAGCGCTGCTGGTAGCGCCGCATCGCCGCCTCCGAGCGCTTCCGGCTCATCGCCCGGCGCAGCCCCTCCGCCTCGCCGATCGAGAAGCCCGCCAGCGCGATCGCCACCTCCAGCACCTGGTCCTGGAAGACGATCGCGCCGAGCGTGTCCTCGAGCACGGGCACCAGCGAGGGATGCTCGTAGGGAACCTCGTAGGCGGGGTCCTCGCGCAGCGCCTTGCGCCGCGCGATGTAGGGGTGGACGGCGCCGCCCTGGATCGGCCCTGGCCGGACCAGCGCCACCTGCACGGTGAGGTCGTCGAGGTCCTCCGGCAGCGTCCGGGGCAGCATCTGCATCTGCGCCCGGCTCTCGATCTGGAAGACGCCCGTCGTCTCGGCGTTCTGGATCGCCCGCCAGACCTCGGGATCGTCGAGGGGCACCCGCGAGAGGTCGATCCGCTCCCCGCGCGCCCGGGCGATCTCGTCGACGCAGCCCTCGACCGCCGACAGCATCCCCAGCCCCAGCAGGTCGATCTTCAGGAAGCCCGCGTCGGCGCACGAGTCCTTGTCCCACTGCGCGATCTGCCGCCCCTCCATCGCCGCCGGCTGCACCGGACAGACGTCGATCAGGGGCCCGGTCGAGATCACCATTCCACCCGGATGCTGGGAGATGTGCCGCGGCAGTCCCGCGATCTCGGGCAGCAGCGCGGCGAGCGCCCGCCAGCGCGGCGAGCGCGAGCGCAGCTTCCCGAGCGTCTCGTCCATCCGCCCCTGGGCGTCCTGGCTCGCCTCGTAGACGTCGACCGAGCGCGCGAAGCGCTCGACCTCTCCCGGCGGCAGTCCCAGTGCCTTGCCGAGGTCCCTGATCCCGCCGCGGGCGCGATAGGTGGCCATCGCCGCGACCAGCGCCGAGCGCTCCTGTCCGTAGCGCTCGTGCACCCTCGGGATCAGCTTCTCGCGGATGTCGCGCGGGAAGTCGAGGTCGATGTCCGGCGCCTCGGTCAGCTCCTCGTTCAGGAACCGCCCGAGGAAGAGCCCCTGCTGGACCGGGTCGATGTGCGAGAGCCCGGTCAGGTAACAGACGAGCGAGCTGACGCTCGAGCCGCGCCCTCGCCCGGGCGGCAGCAGCCGCCGCGTCGACTCGGGGCCGCGCACCTCGAGGGCGACCTCGCGGGCCAGCTCGAGCATGTCGTGATGAAGGAGGAAGAAGCCCGACAGCCGCAACCCGCGGATCAGCCCCAGCTCCTCCTCGAGGCGCCGCTCGGCCTCGGGGCGGTCGGCGGAGCCGGCGTAGCGCTCCATCAGCCTCGCCCTGCAGAGCTGCGCCAGGCGCCGGTCCGCGGTCGGGTCCTCGGCGCCGGGATAGCTGTACCCGAGCTCGGTGGTGAGGTCGAAGCGCAGCCGCTCGGCCAGCCGCGCCGTCTCCGCCACGGCCTGGGGATGGTCGCGAAAGCGCTCCGCGGCATCGGCCGCCGGCATCAGCAGCGCGGAGGAGTTGCCGCGCCGCATTCCCTCGGTCTCGTCGAGAGTCGCGCCGAGGCGCACTGCGACCAGCGCATCTTGGAGCGCCGCTCGGGAGCGGTCGTGGGCGTGCGGGTTGCCGGTCGCAGCGCATGCCACCCCGAGCACCTCGGCCAGCGAGGCGAGCCAGCGGTTGCGCGCGCGGTCGTGGCGCCAGAGCGGGCGCTGCAGCTCGATCCGGAACCGCTCTCGCCCGAACGCCGACAAGAGCCTCCGCGCCAGCGCCGCCGCCCCGGCGGGATCGCCGCGCTCCCAGCTTCCCGCCACGGCGCCGTCGCGCGCACAGCCCGACAGGCAGATCAGCCCCTCGGTACGCCCGTCGAGCTCGAGCTCCCCGATCGGGAGGGAGGGGGGAAGCGCCTCGCGCATTCCCTTCCCGTCCCGCGTTCCCTCGTGCGCCTTCGTGATCAGCCGGCAGAGGTTGCCCCAGCCGGTCGCGCTCTCGACCAGCAGGGTGATGTGGACCGGCTCCGCCGCACCCTCCGGTGCGACGGTCAGCTCCGCGCCGACGATCGGCCGGATCCCGACCCCCTTGCAGGAGTGCGCGAACTCCATCGCCCCGCTGACGCCGTCGTGGTCGGTCAGCGCCAGCGCCTCGTAGCCGAGGTCCGCGGCCGTCGCGGCCAGCTCCGAGGGCTCGGAGGCTCCGTCGAGGAACGAGTAGGCCGAGTGGCAGTGCAGCTCGACGTAGCGATCGGCCGCGGCGGAGGCGCCCATCAATCCCGCTGCCGGAACCAGCGCCAGCCCTTCGCCTCGGTGGAGGGCTGGCGGAAGACGACCACGTCGCTGCCGTCCTCCAGGACCAGCTCGAAATAGCGGCGGCGGAGCGGCTCCCGCGTCCACCAGCCGTCCTCGACCAGCCACTCCTCGCGGATCGCGCTGACCGCGAGCCTGCCCACGGCGATCGGCCGCCCGTCGGCCCCGACCTCGACGGGGATCGGCCAGGGCTTGTTCACCAGCCCGGGCTTCATTCCATCTTCAGGGCTACGGACGAATCGTGACGAGTCACGATTTCACCCCCAGGGCTACGGACGAATCGTTACGAGTCACGATTCGTCCTCGGGAAACGGCATCAGCACCTCGCGCCGCTCCGGAACCCTCGAGCTCCGGTCGACCTCGAGGACTCGCAGCACCGCCTCACTGCCTCCCGCCGCGCGCGCCTGGCGGACCGCCTCGGTGATCCGGCGCCGGCGCTGCTCGTCGGGTCCCGCCAAGGTCATCTGCTCGCCGCCGGCGGGGCCGAGCGCGACCGCCTCGAGCCGCAGCACCGCGGCGGGGCCGGGTAGCAGCGCGAGCAGCGGCAACAGCAGCCGCGCGAGCCGCTCGCGGTCGTTGGCGGCGCTCCGCAGCGCCGCCCGCCGCCTCCAGCCGCCGCCCGCGGCGAGCCGTGCCGAGAGCCGCACCGCCCGCACCGCCCGCCCGCGGCGTTCGGGGTGGGCGAGGAGGCGCGCGATCAGCAGCTCCAGCGCCCGCTCCAGCTGCTGTCCCGAGGCCGCCTCGGGAAGCTCCAGCTCGACGGCGATCTCCTGATGCGGACTGCGCGGCCGCAGCGGCTCGTCCGCGCCGCGCGCCAGGCGCAGCGCCCGCAGCCCGAGCTCGCCGAAGCGATCTGCGATCGCGTCGCGCGGCAGCCCCGCGAGCCGCCCCAGCGTCTCGATCCCGAGCCGCTCGAGCTCGTTGGGAAGATCGTCGGCCTCGCCCGCCTCGCTCCCGCCGGGGCCGGGAGGGCGCAGCCGGCCGTGCAGGAGCGACACCGGGAGCGGCGCCAGGAACGCGCGCGCATCCCTGTCGGCGATCACCGGCGGCCTCGACCTGGCGCGGGTGTGCCGCGCCGCCGCAAAGGCGCAGAAGCGAGAGGGCGCGGCCGCCAGTCGGACCGGCATCCCCGCCGCCCTCCGTGTCCTCGCCAGGACCCCGTCGATCCCGCCCCAGAGACGGCGCAGCCCGCCCGCCTCGAAGAACGCCTCCCCCGAGCGCTCCGACTCGACCTCCGCGCCGATCGCCGTCTCGAGGCCGCGCAGCGCCCGCTCCCAGGCGCGCTCGGCCCGCTCGGGATCGGGGGGGACGAGGGCCAGCTCGGGGCAGCGCGAGAGCGCCTCTCCCAGCCGCATCCCGGCCCGGACCCCGAACCGCTCGGCCGCCGGCGACACCTCTCCGACCAGCTGCGCCGCGCCCGGCTCGGGGGCGAGGGCGGCGGGCCGCTTCTGCGCCGTCGTCCGCCTCGACCTCGACCCCACACCAGGCGCCTCGCGGCGATCGCCGAGGGCGGTCAGGAGCCTGAACCTGGGGGCGAGGGCGCATGCGACCGGCATCGAACGTATGTTCGTACAGGTTCGCCGTTCAGTCAAGGAAGTGGGACTGTTCTCCGTGTAAACGCAACCAGCCCGGGGTAGTTACTGGGCATGACATTGCTGGCCGTGATCGCGTTCTGCGTCCTGCTGCTGGTGATCGCCTTCCTGGCGCCGCGGATCTCGCGGTACTTCCAGGAGGCCGGTGACAAGCCGCTCCAGGCCGGTCAGCAGGCCGGGGGGAAGGCCCCTGGCAAGCTCGGCGAGTGGCTCTCGAAGCCGTTCAGGACCGGCCGCAAGGCGGTCAGCAAGAGCGGCGCCAAGGGGCGCGAGGAGCGCTCCAAGGCTCCGTTCTAAGCTTCGCCGGCCTTGATCTGGCTCTACCGCGCCCCCTTCTCGACCAACGTCGAGCGCGTCGCCCTCGCCCTCGCTCACAAGGGGCTCCGGGTGGAATCGATCGTGATCTCATACGACGACCGCAGCGAGGTCGAGCAGGCGAGCGGCCAGGGCCTGGTCCCTGTGATCGATGACGAGGGCACGATCGTGTTCGACTCGACCCGGATCCTCGGCTACCTCGAGGAGCGCTATCCCGAGCCCCGGATCTTCCCCGCCGATCCGGCTCGCCGCGCCGAGATGGAGATCTTCATCGACTGGTTCAACGAGGTCTGGAAGGGCGCCCCGAACACGATCGAGTTCGAGCTGGAGAGCGAGGAGCCGGCCCAGGACGTGATCGAGTCCGAGGGCCGTCGGATGGGGAACGCGCTGGCACTGTTCGAACGGATGCTCGAGGGCCGCGACTACCTGATGGGCGACGAGGTTTCCGCCGCGGACTTCGCGGCGTTCCCCTTCCTCAAGTACGGGCGCCTCCGCGACGCCGAGGACGACGAGCTCTTCCACCGGATCCTCGAGCTGCACCAGCGGCTCGGAGATGATCATCCCCGGCTCGCTGCCTGGATCGACCGCGTCAACGAGCTCCCCCGCGCCTGACGTGGGCGGCGCGGACGCCGTCACGCTCGCGATCGTCGCCGACACACACATGCCCCGCGGCGCCCGCGCCCTCCCCGAGCGCTGCCTCGAGCTCCTCTCCGGAGCAGACCTGATCGTCCACGCCGGGGATTTCAGTGACCTGTCGGTGCTCGAGATGCTGCGCATGATCGGCCCCGTCGTCGCCGTGCACGGCAACGTGGACAGCCCTGAGATCCGCCGCGAGCTGCCCGCAACGGTCAGCTTCGAGGCGGGCGGCGCGGAGGTCGCGATGATCCACGACGCCGGGCCGGCGCGAGGGAGGATGGACCGGCTGAGGGCCGAGTTCCCCGAGGCGGACGCGGTGATCTTCGGGCACTCGCATCTACCCCTACACGAGAGCCGCGGCGGATTTCAGATCTTCAACCCGGGCAGCCCTACCGAGCGACGCCGGGCGCCGGGCCACACGATGGGGGTCGGCTCGGCTGGGCCGGAGCCGGGCCGGCTGCGCCTACGGCACGTTGAGCTCGCCTGAGAAAATGGTCGTATGCGGTTCATGCCCGGCGCGCTCGCAGCGGCGACCGTCGTCCTCCTCCTCGCCGCGTGTGGCGGCGGAGACGGCGGAGCCGGCGACTCGGGCGGCGCGGCCGAGATCCCGGGCGACGCCGATCCCGAGGCGGCGCGCGTGATCGACGAGTGGTCGAGTGCGCTGCGCGAGGGCGACGTCGCCACGGCCGCCGACTACTTCGAGGTTCCGAGCGTCGCCCAGAACGGAACCCCGCCGCTGCAGCTGTCGACCCGTGAGCAGGTGATCGCCTTCAACGAGGCGCTGCCTTGCGGCGCGAAGCTGACCGAGGCCGAGGCCGTCGGGCGATTCACGATCGCCAGCTTCGAGCTGACCGAGCGGCCGGGGGAGGGGGAGTGCGGCTCGGGGACCGGGAACACAGCGAAGACGGCGTTCGTGATCGAGGACGGGCTGATCATCGAATGGGTGCGGGTCGTCAACACCGACGAGGCCCCGTCCTCAGCGGACGAGCCGATCGTCTAGTAGGGATTTCCCCGACTCCGCAACGCGGGAACTTGGGTATGGCGTGGCTCATACCGCTCTCGGAAGAGGCGCCCGCAGCGCCGTCTCGTGGAGACGACGCACGATCTCAACGTTCTCCTCCGACATATCCCCGCCCAGTATCTCTCGATGGGGTCTCCGACAGCCCGACGGTTTTCATCGCCTCGGCACGATCCCAATAGGAGTCGTAGCGCACCACCTTGCCCGCGCGCAGCGTGAACAGGTCTCCGAGCTCGTGGTCGATAGGCGCGCCGCTCAGCTTGCCTCGCGCGGTGTGCCGAGACAGCACCAGGACGCGATCGTCGTCGAGGTCGATGATCTCTTCTGCCTCGATCCGTAGGTCGGTGAACGCGTGGAGGTACTCGACCATCTCACGCGAGAGGGCTTCGATACCCCGCCATTCACCCTCCATGTCCGGGGTTTGGGCGCCGATCCGCGAATGCTTGACGTCGGAGTCGATGAAGCTCGCAGGAAAGTCACCACGAGCCCAGTGCTCATACATCGCGCGGACGACCTCCACATTCTCCTGCGACATCGCCGCAGTATCCCGGAAAGGTGTCGCTCTCCATGCAGAGCAGCGGGTTTCCAGATCACGCGTAAGCGATCGGAGAGCCGCCGGGCGCGGCGCGATCCATATCCTCAGACGATGGACCAAATACCGCAGATCGCCGGCGCGATCCTGATCCTGATCGCCTTCGGCGCCACGCAGCTCGATGCGATGTCGCCCCACTCGCGGGTCTACCTCGCCCTCAACCTCGTCGGCGCGGCCGTGCTCGCCGTCGTCGCTCTCGATGCGCGGGACTGGGGCTTCTTCGCGCTCGAGTTCGTCTGGGCGCTCGTCTCGGCCTGGGGGCTGGTGCAGGTTTTGCGCGGGCGCCCGCCGGCCGCCGCTCACTGAACTGGGGAGGAGGGCCAGCCGCCGGCTCAGCCCAGCCGTGCTCGCACGCGCTCGATCACGGCGTCGGTGAACTCCGTCGTCGATGCGTGACCCTTGAGGTCGGGGGTGCGGATGCCGTCGGCCGTCGCCTCCATCACGGCGGCGTAGACCGCCTCGGAGGCGGCCCGCGCTTCCCCGTGGCCGGCCTCGGCCGCGAAGTCGAGCAGCGCCCCGATCGCGAGGATCATCGCCATCGGGTTCGCGACGTCCTTTCCCTCGAGCGCCGGCGCGGTCCCGTGCGGCGCCTCCGCCATCGCGACCCGCGGCCGCAGCTCCTCGTCGAGCGAGAGCAGGATCGACTCGGCGCCGGCGATCGAGCCGAACAGGGGCAGGACCAGGTCGGAGAGGAGGTCGCCGTCGCGGTTCAGCGACGGGATCACGAGCGGGGTGTCCGCGCGGCCGCTGATCAGCCCGGCGTAGGTCGCATCGATCAGGAGCGGCTCGTAGGGGGTGTCGGTGTGGCGTTCGGCCGCCGCGTCCATCTCCTCCTTCAGCATCCCCTCGTAGACGGGGCTGACCGTCCACTTCGGCCCACCGTAGACCTTGCCGCCGGTCTTGTCCGCCCTCCGGAACGCGTACTCGCAGACGGCGCGGCAGTTCGACCGGTGGATCACCTCGAGTCGGTAGGCGGCCTCGTCGCGCCTCCCATCCTCACCGCCCTGAGCCTCGCGCCACTGCTTCGCGCCGTAGGCGTCCTCGACCGCCATCCGGACCACGGAGATCGGGTGGTGGATCCCGCCGAGCGGGGTGACGCCGGGGATCCGCCGGCCGGTCCGCACGATCACCTTCCCGTCGATCCCCTCGCGGATCAGGCGGTTGGGGCTGCCGACGTCGTCGGCGCCCTCGGGGGTGATCGTCGCCGCCTTCAGGCCGAGGCCCGCGGCGACCATCGCCGCCGCAGCCTCCTCGCAGACTCCGTTCCGGGTCGCGCGCCTGTTCTCGAGCGAGAGGTCGAGGCGCTCCAGCCCGACCTCCAGGCCGAGCACGTCGGGCTCGAGCACCCGCAGCGCCTGCTCCAGCAGCTCCTGGCCCGTCTGGTCTCCCTCGAGCACGACTATCCTCAACGCCGCCATGGCGGAGAGTTGTACCTGGTGCGGGGTCGAGGTCGAGGCGGACGACGGGTTTCGCGCCTACGAGCCGGCCGGGGAGCGCCGCGCGGTCTTCTGCCGACTCGAGCACACGATTCCGTGGGCGCTCCAGGCTGCCCACTGGGAGGCGGGCACGCTCACCGAGCCGGCCAACCTCGACGAGGAGGTGAGCCGCTGCTCGCACTGCGACGCCGAGCTCGGCGACGTGCACGTGCTGCTCGTCCGACACCGCGGCGACTACCGCGTCGCGGACGGCTTCTGCTCGGTCGATCACATGGTCGAGTGGGCCAAGGCCGGCGGGCGCTGGCGCTGAGCCGTTACCTCGATCTCACCGCGGGGAGTCGCCGAATCCCGCAGATTGCGGAATCGACCCTTCACAGCCACTTGACGAGTCGTGCACCGGAGCGTACGTTGCTCTGCACAAGGAACGACGCAAGTCGTCTCTTGCGGAGAACACCGAAAGGTCAATTCTTCGTCGGTAAAGCCGCAAGGCGGATCCGGAAGGAAGGACCGCGAGGTCTGACCTGAGGAAAGGCCGCGAGGCCAATCCAAGACGAAGGGCCCGGGTGACCGGGCCCTTTGTTTGCTCCCCTACTTGCCCGGCTCGGCCTTGTTCGGCGGGGCGTTGTCGGGCCGCTTCGGCCGCTTCGCCTTCCGCGCGGCCCGCTGCGCCGCCGCCCTGCGCTTCTTCGCGGCGGCCTTCCTCGCAGCAGCCGCCTGGAGCTGCTCGGGGGTCGGCTGCTCGGCGAAGGCGAGGATCAGCGGCGCCACCTGCTCGGGTGTCTCGACGTTCGGGGAGTGCCCGGCTCCGTCGATCAGCTCGAGCTGCGCGCCCTCGATGTCCTCGTAGCGCTCGATCGCCGGTTCGGCGTCGTAGGCTTGGTCCTCGGCGCCGAAGATGACGAGCAACGGGATCTGCAGCGCGCTGAGCCGGTCGTCGAGCGGCCGCGCGGCCGTGTAGTCGTCGTCGGCATCGGCGCTCTCCTCGAAGGACGTGTAGGTCATCGCGTCGAAGTCGTCCACCACCTGGTCGGGGTTCTCGAAGCCGCTCGCGATGTTGAAGCCGGGTGCGAAGGCGATCCCGTATTCGTCGCGGACCATCGAGCTGGGAGCGATGTCAGCGAGCCGCATCATCGCCTCTCCGACCACCGGCGTATAGCCGAGGTCCGCCGCGAAGGACAGGTCCTCGAAGCTGCTGTCCGCAGCCTGGTCGATGTTGACGATCCTCGCCGCCAGGTCCGGGCTCAGCTCGGCTACCGCCGTCGCCACCGAGGCGCCGAGGGAGTGGCCCACTAGCGTCGCGTCCTCGACGTCGAGCTCGGCGAGCGCTTCCGCGACGGCACGCGCCTGGTCCTCGATCGCATAGCCCGTGCCCGGTTTGTCGGAGCCGCCGTAGCCGAGCAGGTCGACTCGGATCACGCGGTGGCCCTCGGTGAGGAGCGGGGCGAGCTCGTCCCACCAGCGCAACGAGCCGGCGTAGCAGTGGATCAGCACGATCGGCGACTCGACCGAGCCGCCCTCGTCGAGCACCTGGATCGTGCCGCTCGAGGTGTCGATCAGCTCGGCGTCCTCGACGTTGCGCTCGGCGTCCCCGGTCTCGTTCGAGACCGTGATCGCGTTCAGGATCAGCAGCGCGACGATCCCCGCCAGGATGGCGAGGGCCACCTTCATCCAGCGCCTCAAGCGTCGGCTCCGTCCGCCTCCCCGCCGCTCTCGCGGGGGGCAAGCCCGAGCTCGTCAGCGCGCTCGGTGAGCGCGGCGATGATCAAGGCCATGTGCTCGTCCGGGTCGACGCCGAGCTCGTCGATCCCGCGCTGGACCTGGTCGCGGTCCACCGCGGCCGCGAACGAAGGCTGCTTCAGCTTCTTCTTCACCGACTTCGGCTTCATCCCCTCGATCCCCGTCGGCCGCACGAGTGCGCAGGCGGCGATGAACCCCGACAGCTCGTCGACGGCGTAGAGCGTCTTGGCGAGCGTCGTCTCGCGCGGCACCTCGAGGAACTCGGCGTGCCCGGCCACAGCATCAATGACCTCGCCCGGGTACTGGCGTCGCTCGAGCTCCTTGAGCGCGTGGCGTGGGTGCCCGGTGTCGAGGTCGGGATAGCGCTCGTAGTCGAGGTCGTGGACGAGCCCGGTGACCGCATAGAGCTCCTCGTCCTCGTCCCACTTGCGGGCGTAGGCTCGCATCGCCGCCTCGACCCCGAGCAGGTGCTTCCGGAGCGAGTCGGACTCGACCCACTCGGTGACCAGCTGCCATGCATCGTCCCGTGAAACCTCGGTCATCGCGCGCGATTACCCTAGACGGCGATGGAGAAGTTCGTGATCCAAGGCGGAACCCCTCTGTCGGGCGAGATCGTCGCGGCGGGAAACAAGAACGCGGCCCTGCCGATCCTCGCCGCCTGCCTGCTCACCGACGAGGAGCTCCGGGTCGGCAACGTGCCGCGGATCCGCGACGTCGACGCGATGCTCGACCTGCTCGAGGGCCTCGGCGTCTCGGTGCAATGGACCGGCGACAACGAGCTCAGCCTCCAGGCAATGTCGGTCGACGAGGACCACGAGGTCGACGAGGACCCGGCGAGCCGGATCCGGGCCTCGTTCCTGGCCGCGGGGCCGCTCCTGGCGCGATTCGGGGAGGCGAAGATCCCGCCGCCCGGTGGCGACACGATCGGGCGGCGGCGCCTCGACGCGCACCTCGACGCGTTCAAGGACATGGGGGCGAAGGTCGGCGGCGACACCTGGATCGAGCTCGATGCTCCCGCCGAGGGGCTCAAGGCCACACGCATCTTCATGGACGAGCCCTCGGTGATGGGCACGGAGAACGCGCTGCTCGCCGCTGCCCTGACGCCAGGCCCGACGACTCTCGTCAACGCAGCCTCCGAGCCGCACGTCCAGGACCTCGCCCGGCTGCTTTGCAAGATGGGCGCCGAGGTCGACGGGATCGGCTCGAATGTGATGACCGTCCACGGCCGCGACACGCTCGGCGGCGCGGAGCACAGGATCTGCCCCGACCACATCGAGATCGCCAGCTTCATGGCGCTCGCCGCCGCGACCGGGGGGGAGCTCCGGATTCGCGACACGGTCCCCGAGGACCTCGAGGGAATTCGCCGGCAGTTCAAGCGCCTCGGGCTGCAGTCGATGGTCGAGGGCCCCGACGTGCTCGTCCCCCCCGAGCAGAAGCTGACGGTCAAGGACGACATGGGCGACGCGATCCCGAAGATCGACGACGGCCCGTGGCCGGCCTTTCCCGCCGACCTCACCTCGATCGCGCTGGCGCTCGCGACCCAGGCGGACGGCACGATCCTGATCTTCGAGAAGATGTTCGAGAACCGGCTGTTCTTCGTCGACAAGCTCGTCGCGATGGGCGCTCGGATCACGCTGTGCGATCCCCACAGGGCGATCGTCAGCGGTCCGAGCCGGCTTCACGGCGAGCGACTGGAGAGCCCGGACATCCGGGCGGGGATGGCGATGCTCATCGCGGCGCTCGCCGCCGACGGCACCTCGGAGATCGGCAACATCGTGCAGATCGACCGCGGCTACGAGCGGATCGACCTGCGCCTGCGCGAGCTCGGCGCCCGGATCGAGCGTGCCGCCTCCGAGCGCGTCCCGGCCTGAGCCGGCGGGTCAGCCGCGAATCACGTTGTGCACCTCCCGGACATCGCGTTGGGTTTCCTCGTCACCCCCCTCGCCGACCACCTCGGCCACCGCGGGTCCGAGGCGCTCCTGCGCGAAGGTCTCGTACGCCTCCTCGGACTCCCAGACGTCGTGGACCTTCATCGTCGAACCCCTGTCCTCCGCTACGTGGACGATCAGGCCGGCGGGCGGATTCGCCGCCACGTCCATCTTCTCGTTGATCGCGCGGTACTGGTCCGCAGTCGCCTGGAACTCGAAGGTAATCAGCACAGCCATGGCAATCCCCAATCTCCGCTTTGCCGGTCCGAGCGACCCTATCCCCCGCACGTCGCCCTGTCCACGCCCCTCAGCTTGCAGTCCCGACCAAGTGCCGAAGCGATGATGAGGCGATGATCCACCCAATCCCACCCGGAACCCGGGACATCCTCCCGGACGAGATGCGCGAGCTGCGCGCGCTCCAGTCGACGCTGACAGCAATTTTCGAGCGCTATGGGTACGGCGAGGTCGCCACCCCGACGCTCGAGTACGACGCGGTGATGCAGCGCGGCGAGGGACGCGGCGGCGTCGGCGCCTACCGTTTCTTCGCCGAGCGCGGTGACCTGCTGGCGCTGCGCTCGGACATGACGATCCCGATCGCGCGGCTCGCCGCGACGCGGTTCGCCGAGGCCGAGCTGCCGCTTCGCTTCTCCTACGTCGGCAACGCGTACCGGGTGGTCCGCCCGCAGCGCGCGCAGGTGCGCCAGTTCATGCACGCCGGCGTCGAGCTGCTCGGGGCGGAGGCCCCCGAGGGGACCGGCGAGGTGATCGAGGTGCTGAGCGCGGCGCTCGACGCGGTTGGGCTGAACCGGGCGGTGGTCGGGCTCGGCGACGCCGACGTCTACCGTCAGCTGCTCGCCGAGCTCGGCGTCGGCGGAGAGCAGCGCGATCGCGTCCTCGACCGGCTCGCCGAGCACGACCTCGTCGGCCTCGAGATGGAGGTCGACTCGATCGAGGGGCTGCAGCCCGCGGGGCGCGAGGCGCTGCTGCGGCTCCCCGGCCTGCGCGGCGGCGCCGAGGTGCTGGAGCGGGCACACGAGCTGGGCGGCGGGGCCGTCGAGCGCGCGACCCAGCGACTCCAGGCGACCTACGACGAGCTCGTCGAGCGCGGCGTCGCCGACCGGGTCCAGCTCGACTTCAGCCTGCTGCGCGACCTCGGTTACTACACGGGGGCGATCCTGGAGGTGTACGACCCGGCGCTCGGGCACATCCTCGGCGGCGGTGGCCGCTACGACGGCCTCTGTGCGCGATTCGGCCGCGCGATGCCGGCCGCCGGCTTCAGCCTCTACGTCGAGCGCGTCCACCTCGCCCAGATGGAGGAGGAGCGGATCGCCCGGGAGGGCGAGCGATGACCCCGACCGTCGAGGGCCCGATCCGCGCCCGCCCCGGCGGGCCGCTGAAGCTCGCCCTGCCGCGCGGCGCGCTCTGGGAGCCGACCCTCGACGCCCTCGACGCGATCGGGCTCGACACCGCGGAGATGCGAAGCGACTCGCGCTCCCTCGTCTTCGAGTCGGGCGGGTTCAGCCTGGTGACGATGCGGCCCTCCGACGTCCCCACCTACGTAGAGGCGGGCGCCGCCGACCTCGGGATCACCGGCAAGGACGTGCTCCTCGAGCAGGCCGACCGGATCGTCTACGAGATTCTCGACCTCCGCTACGGCGCCTGCCAGATGGTGCTCGCCGCCCGGACCGGCGACGCGAGCCTCGGGGAGTCCGAGCGCCGGCTGGGGACGATGCGGGTCGCTACCAAGTACCCGCGGATCGCGGAGCGCCATTTCGAGGAGACCGGCCGCGAGGCCGAGGTGATCGAGGTGAAGGGCTCGGTCGAGCTGGCGCCGCTCGTCGGCCTCGCCGACGGGATCGTCGATCTCGTCGCCACAGGGCGCACCCTCGCCGAGAACGGGCTCGAGGCCCGCGAGGAGATCGCCGACTCGACCGCACGGCTCGTCGTCAACCGCGTCTCGCACAAGCTCCGCGCCGCCGAGGTCGACGACCTCGTCGAGCGCCTGCGCCCAGGCGGCGGAGGATGAGGATCTCGCGCTTCGACTGGGACGGGACCGACCCGGAGGGGCTCGCGGGCGAGCTGCGCGCGCTACAGCCCGCCCTCGGCGAGGTCTCGGACGCGGTCGCGAGGATCATCGACGAGGTCGCGCACGGAGGCGACGAGGCCGTGCTCGATGCCGAGCGCCGGTTCGGCGGCACCGCGCCCGAGTCGCTGCGCGTCGAGCCCGAAGCGATCGGCGCTGCCCGCGAGGCGATCCCGGCTGACCTCCGCGAGGCGCTGGAGCTCGCCGCCGACAACATCCGCCGCGTGGCCGAAGCCGAGGCGATGGCCGACCTCCGCGTGACGCTTCCTCAGAGCCACTCGGTGCGGCTGCGAAGCGTCCCGCTCGCGGCGGCAGGCGCCTATGCGCCGGGCGGCACCGCCGCCTATCCCTCGACCGCGCTGATGTGCTGCGTCCCGGCCAGGGTCGCGGACGTCGATCGCGTCGCCCTCGCCTCGCCCCCGGGCCCCGGCGGAGTCGTCCACACCGCGGTGCTCGCGGTGGGCGCGATCGCGGGCGCGGACGAGGTCTACGCGATGGGCGGGGCGCAGGCGATCGCGGCGCTCGCGCTCGGCACCGAGAGCGTCGAGCCGGTCGACGTGGTGGTCGGCCCCGGCAACCGCTACGTCCAGGAGGCGAAGCGTCAGCTCGCCGGGCGGGTCGGGATCGACGGGGTCGCGGGGCCCAGCGAGCTGATGACGATCCTCGACGGCGGCGCCGAGCTGCGCTGGATCGGACTCGATCTCTGCTCCCAGGCCGAGCACGGTGACGACGGGCTGCTGGTCGCCGCCGCGGTCGAGCCGTCGCTCCTCGACGCGCTCGAGCGCGAGGTCACGGAGCTCTCGGACGCGCGCGAGGGAGTGCGGGCGGCGCCGCTCGCGCTCGTCCAGGTTCCCTCCCTCGGAGCGGCGGTCGAACTGGCGAACGCGGTGGCGCCGGAACACCTCGAGCTCGCCGTCGCCGACGCGGATCAGCTCTCGCTGCAGGTCCGCTCGGCGGGCTGCATGTTTCTCGGCAACACGGGGGCGACCGCGTTCGGCGACTACGCCGCCGGCTCCAACCACGTGCTGCCCACGGGCGGCGCCGGGCGCTACACCGGCCCCCTCGGCCCGAGCGTGTTCCGGCGCAGGATCGCGACGGTCCGGATCACGCAGAAGGCCGCCCGGGAGCTCGCGCCGGCGGTCGCTACCCTGGCCCGCGCCGAGGGCTTTCCGGTTCACGCCGAATCGGTCGAGGCGCGGCTCGAGGGCGGGAACAGCGACCGAGGGGATCAGCAGTGAGCCGCACAGCCGAGATCCAGCGCGAGACCAAGGAGACGGAGATCGCCATGAAGCTGTCCCTGGACGGTGGAGAGGCCTCGGCCGCGACCGGGATCGGCTTCCTCGACCACATGCTGGATCTGCTCGCGCGCCACGCGCGACTCGGACTCGAAGTCGAGGCGAAGGGCGATCTCGAGACCGGCGCTCACCACACGGCGGAGGACGTCGGGATCGTGCTCGGGCAGGCGATCGACAGCGCCCTCGGCGACCGCGCCGGGATCCGGCGCTACGGCTCAGCGACCGTTCCGATGGACGAGGCGCTGGCGGAGTGCGCGATTGACGTCTCCGGGCGGCCGCTGCTGGTCTGGGAGGCCGAGATCCCCGGCCTCGTGATCGCCGGCTTCGAGACGGAGCTGGCCGAGGAGTTCTTCCGCGCCGTCGCCGGCAACGCGAAGCTGACCCTGCACATCGGGGTCCTGTACGGCTCGAGCGCGCACCACATGATCGAGGCGGCGTTCAAGGCGTTCGGGCGAGCGCTGCGCGAGGCCGTCTCGATCGACCCCGACGAGACGGGCATTCCGTCCACCAAGGGGACGCTGACGTGAGCGCGGCGACGGTTGCGATCCTCGACTACGGGATGGGCAACCTGCGCTCGGTCGAGAAGGCGCTCGAGCGGGTCGGTGCGGAGGCCGAGCGGACGAGCGACGTGACGGTCGCGGCGAGCGCCGACGGCGTCATCCTGCCCGGGGTCGGGGCCTTTCCGACGGCGATGGAGCGCGTCCGGGCCGGCGGATTCGACGCGTTCGTCGCGGGCCGCGTCGAGGCGGGCACGCCGGTGCTCGGCATCTGCCTCGGGATGCAGCTCCTGTTCGACGCGAGCAGCGAGAACGAGGGGGCGAGCGGCCTCGGCCTGATGGCGGGGCCAGTCGGGCCGCTCTCCGCGAACGGCTACAAGGTCCCACACATGGGCTGGTCGCCGGTCCGGTGGGAGCACGAGTCCGAGCTCACCGAGGGGCTGGGCCGGGAGACGCCGTTCTACTTCGTGCACTCATATGCGCCCCGGCCCGAGCAGCCCGGGGACGTGCTCGGGACGGCGGCCTACGGTGAGCGCTTCGTCTGCGCGGTCGAGGCGCCGCCGCTGTACGGCGTCCAGTTCCATCCCGAGAAATCGAGCTCGGCGGGGCTGCGGCTGCTCGAGAACTACACGCGCATCTGCGCAGCTTGATCCTCTATCCGGCGATCGACATCCGCGACGGCCGAGCCGTCCGCCTGATCCAGGGCGACTACGACCGCGAGACGGCATACGACGACGACCCTGTCAGCGCCGCGGTGCGATGGGAGCGGGAGGGAGCGCGCTTCCTGCACGTCGTCGACCTCGACGGGGCTCGCGCCGGCGAGCCCGTCAACCTCGCCCACGTCCGCCGGATCGTCGCCGCGGTCGAGATCCCGGTTCAGCTCGGAGGCGGCCTGCGCGACTCGAAGAAGGCCGAGGAGGCGTTCTCGGCCGGCGTCGAGCGCGTCATCCTCGGGACCGCGGCCATCCGCGACCCCGACGTCGCCGAGGCGATCGCGGCGGCGCACCCGGGGCGCGTCGTCGCCGGCGTCGACGCGCGGTCCGGCCGGGTCGCCGCCGAGGGCTGGACGGAGGAGACCGGGACGGGCCCCGCCGAGGTGCTCGCGTCTCTCAGCGAGCGCGGGGTGGAGCGCTTCATCTATACGCCCGTCGAGGTCGACGGGCTGATGAAGGGCCCGGACCTCGATTCGCTCCGGGCGATCGCCGAGGGAACGCGCGAGGAAGTGATCTACTCCGGCGGCGTCGGCTCGCTCGAAGACCTCGTCGAGATCGGCTCGCTCGGACTCGAGAACCTCGGCGGTGTGATCGTCGGTCGAGCGCTCTACGAGCATCGCTTCACGGTCGCCGAGGGCCAGGCCGCGCTCGGCGGATAGATTGACGCGATGCTGCGCCGGCTCTGGGGACCAGTCTTCGTGTCCACCGGGCTGATGCATTTCCTGAAGCCGCGCTGGTACGAGCGGATCATGCCGCCATACGTGCCGCGCCACCGCGAGCTCGTCTACGCGAGCGGCGTCGCCGAGATCCTCGGCGGCCTCGGCACGCTTCATCCCGCGACGAGACGCGCCGGTAGTGCCTGGAGCATCGCCACCCTGATCGCGATCTTCCCGGCCAACCTGCACATGGCCCTGAACGCCGAGCAGTTCAAGGACCACACGCCCGGGGGAGAGGCCGCGCTCTGGGCGCGCCTGCCGGTTCAGCTCGTGTTCATCGCCTGGGCCTATGCCGCGGGCGACTGGGACGACGCCGACTGACCGGCTGGCGTAGCTCTACGCCGCCGGCTCGATGTTCTGATTGACGCGGAACACGTTGTCCGGGTCGTACGTCGCCTTGACCTGCGCGAGACGGTCGTAGTTGTCGCGGTAGCTGGCCCGGACCCGCTCCTGGCCCTCGTCCATCATCATGTTCACGTAGGCGCCGCCGGCTGAGTGCGGGTGCAGGGCTTCGAAGTAGTCGACGGACCACTGCCGGATCGCGTCGACGTTCGCCGGGTCGGAATCCACGCCGGCGAAGACCGAGCCGTATTGCGCGTCGCGATAGCTCCATGCGGTGTCCGACGGGTCGAGGTCGTGCGCGGCGCCGTCGATCGGGTACAGGTGCATCGTCGACTTCCACGTCGGCATCTCGGCGCCGAACCGCGCGTGGATCTCGACCGCCTCGTCGGGGATCTCCTTGACGAAGTCGGCGCGCCAATACCACTGGTCGCCGGGCGGGTACACGCCGTCGAAGGCGCTCTGCAGAGCCGGGTGCGGCATCGGTTGCGTTCCGGGCAGCAGCGGCTCCGGGAGGGCGTCGAGCAGCGGCGCCATCGCCTGCGCCGCGTCCTCCTCGGTACCGACGTAGCACGAGATCACCCCGCAGACCTTGCGCAGGTGGATCTCCTCGGGGAAGGGCTCCGCGGGCGGCACGGTGGCGAATGCGAAGAACGCGTTCAGCTCACGGGGTGCGTTCGGCAGGAAGTCGCGATAGGCCGAGAGCGCCTCGGCACCGAGCTCGACGGGCCAGAACGTCGGCCCGGCGACGACCGTACCGACGTCGTGCAACCCGAAGACGAACTCGGTGACCACCCCGAAGTTGCCGCCGCCGCCGCGAATGGCCCAGTACAGATCCGGATTCTCATCGGCGCTGGCGCGGACGCGCTCGCCGTTCGCGAGCACGACCTCTGCTTCGAGCAGGTTGTCGATCGCGAGCCCGCACGTGCGGGTGAGATTGCCGAGGCCGCCGCCGAGGGTGAGTCCGCCGACGCCTGTCGTCGAGATGATCCCGCTCGGCGTTGCGAGCTCGTGCTCGTTCGTGGCCCGGTCGACCTCGCCCCAGGTGGCGCCTCCGCCGACACGAACGGTGCGAGCCTCCGGATCGACCTCGACCCGGTTCATCGGCGAGAGCTCGATCACGACACCGTCTTCGCACGTCCCCAGCCCGGCGCCATTGTGGCCTCCGCCGCGGACCGCCAGGAGCAGGTCGTGGTCACGAGCGAAGGCGATCGCCTTCGCGACGTCGCCGGGGCTTGCGCACTGCGCAAGCAGCGCCGGCCGCTTGTCGATCATCGCGTTGTAGACCTTGCGCGCCTCGTCGTAGTCGGCGTCGTCGGGTCCGATCAACCGCCCCTCGAAGCCCGCTAGTTCGCTACGCGCAGCGCTTGCCGTTGACGCACTCGTGCTCATGGTGTCCTCCTCCGACTACCTACCACCCTAATTCGCACAGGTCGGCATGTCCATGCCCCGTGCGTGAGAATGCTCACGTGAACAGCATCGCTTCCGGGGTCAAGCTCGACGAGGCCGCCCTGCGCGAGCTCGGTGGCTCCTTCCGCGGACAGCTGGTTTCCTCTGGGGACTCCACGTACGACGAGCACCGCCGCGTCTGGAACGGATCGATCGATCGGTCCCCGGCGCTGATCGCCCGGTGCGCGGGCGTGGCGGACGTGATCGCGGCGGTCAGGTTCGCCAGGGATGCCGGCCTGCCGGTGGCCGTCCGAAGCGGAGGCCACAGCTTCCCGGGCCTGTCCGTCTGCGACGGAGGCATGGTCATCGACCTGAGGGAGTTGACGGGGATCCGGGTCGACCCGGAGGCCCGCACGGCGAGGGCTCAGGCCGGTGTGCTCTGGGGGGAGCTCGACCGCGAGACCCAGGCATTCGGACTCGCGACCACGGGCGGGATCGTCACCCACACAGGCGTTGCGGGCCTGACGCTCGGCGGCGGCATCGGATGGCTCCAGCGCAAGCACGGGCTGACGATCGACCAGCTCCGCTCCGTCGACCTGGTCACCGCCGAGGGCGAGTTCGTGAAGGCGAGCGAGGAGGAGAACCCGGATCTGTTCTGGGGCCTGCGCGGCGGCGGCGGCAACTTCGGGATCGTCACCGAGTTCGAGTTTCGCCTTCACCCCGTCGGCCCGATCGTCTTCGCCGGGCCGATCTTCTGGCCGATGGAGAAGGCGACAGAGGTCCTTCGCTTCTACAGGGACTGGAGCGCCGAGGCGCCGGACGAGCTGATGACGATCGTCATCCAGCGCAAGGCACCGCCGCTTTCCTTCGTCCCCTCGGAGCTCCACGGGAAGCCGGTCGTGAGCGTCGCCTGCTGCTACGCGGGCCCGATCGATGAGGGGGAGAAGGTCGTGCGCCCGCTGAAGGCGTTCAGCTCGCCGGTGCTCGACCTCTGCGAGCCCAAGCCCTATGTGGTCCATCAGGCGATGTTCGACGCCTCCTACCCCCACGACCGCTGGTACTACATGCGGGCCTGCGACGTGGCGGAGCTCAGCGACTCGGTGATCGACATCGCGGTCGACCACTCGCTGCGGATCCGCTCCCCGCTGACGGCCTTCCCGATCTGGCAGCTCGGCGGGGCGGTCGCCCGCGTGCCCGATGAGGAGACGGCCTTCAACGGGCGGGACGCGGGACACACCTTCAACATCACCGGCATGACGGCCGCCAGCGAAGGGTTCGACGGTGAGCGAGCGTGGGTCAGGGGCTTCTGGTCGGCACTGGAGCCCCACCACACGAGCGTCTACGTCAACTTCCTGATGGACGAGGGGCAGGAGCGGATCCGCGAGGCCTACGGGCCGGAGAAGTACCACCGCCTGCAGGCGCTGAAGCGCAAGTACGACCCGGACAACTTCTTCCGCCTCAACCAGAACATCCCGCCGGCGTAGCGCTCTGGCCTACCCTGGGCCGATGGTCCTGAAGCGCGTCATCCCCTGTCTCGACGTCGACGACGGCCGCGTCGTCAAGGGCACCAACTTCGTCGACATCCGCGACGCGGGCGACCCGGTCGAGCTCGCCGAGCGCTACGATGCCGAGGGCGCCGACGAGCTCGTCTTCCTGGACATCACCGCCTCGCACGAGAGTCGCGACACGATCGTCGAGCTGGCGCGCAGGACCGCCGACAACGTCTTCATCCCGTTCACGATCGGCGGCGGGATCCGCTCGGTCGAGGACGCCCAGGCGGTCCTCGACGCCGGCGCCGACAAGGTCTCCGTCAACTCGGCCGCGCTCGCCCGCCCCGAGCTGATCGACGAGCTCGCCGCCGTGTTCGGCTCCCAGTGCGTGGTGGTCGCGATAGACGCGAAGCGCCGAAACGGAGGCTCAGCGGAGGAGGCGGCGGAGTATGAGGTGTTCGTGAACGGCGGCCGGGTCGCGACCGGCCGCGAGGCAGTCGAGTGGGCGCGCGAGGCGACCGGGCGCGGGGCGGGGGAGGTTCTGCTGACGAGCATGGATCGCGACGGGACCAGCGACGGCTACGAGCTCGAGCTCACCCGAGCGGTGGCCGACGCGATCAGCGTTCCCGTGATCGCATCGGGGGGAGCGGGCGAGCTCGAGCACCTGGTCGAAGCGATCGACGGCGGTCACGCCGATGCCGTCCTCTGCGCCTCGATCTTCCACTACGGCAAGCACACGGTCGGGGAGGCGAAGGAGCGGATGAGAGCGGCGGGGATTCCGGTACGACTCGGGTTGTAGCGCCGCACGTGTTAGCTCTTGGGCGCGTTCTCCTTCCGGGCGCCCTTGCCCTTCTTCCCGCCGCCCGCCTTTGCCTTCTTCCCGGCGCCCTTCTTCTTCGCGCCGCCCTTCTTCTTCTCGGGCGTCCCGGGCTTGAGCGCGTAGACGCTCTTGTAACCGGTCAGGTAGAGGCGCCTGCCGTCTGAGACGACGGGGTTGTAGGCGCCGTCGCGGAACGTCCAGATGCGCTCACCGTTCGCGGCGTTGAAGGCATAGGTCTCGGTCGTGTCGAGGTTCGCGACGTAGACCGTCTCCCCGACCAGGCTGGCGGCGCCGATCACCGACCCGCCCGCGTCGGCGGACCAGTTCTCGTCGCCCGTCCGTGCGTCGAGCGAGTAGAACGTGCTGCCGCCGTAGAGGCCGAAGTAGACGCTCGGCTCGGTGTTCGGCGTGTCGGCGGCGACCGCCCCGGCGTAGACCTCCCCGCCGATCGTGTGGCTCCAGGCGAGGTCCCCGCTCTCCTTCTCGAAGCTGTAGACGCGCCCGTCCTTGGAGCCCGCGTAGACGCGGCCGAAGGCGACCGCGGCGGTGCCGTAGAAGGCCCCGGCGCCGTAGCCGGTGCCCTGCGAGCTCGACTGCCACTGGACCGAGCCGTCGCTGATCCGGACCGCGCTCATCGTGCCGCTGTAGTCGCCGACGTACGCGACCCCCTCGCTGACCGCGGGTGCCGCCTTGATCTGGCCGCCCAGGTCCGTCTCCCAGAGCGTCTTGCCGGTCCTCGTGTCGAAGGCGTAGAGGGTGCCGCATTCGCAGCCGGCGATCACCTTCTTGCCGACGACGACCGGAGAGGACTCGCTGCGCCCGGGCAGGGCGCGGCGCCAGCGGCGCACGCCGTTCTTCGCGTTGAGGGCCTGGATCTGGCCCGGCTCGAGGTTGACGATGTAGAGAGAGCCGTCGCCGTAGGCGGGCGAGGAGGCATTCAGGGCGGCGATCTCCTCGCGCCAGCGGACCTTGCCGTTGCGTGTCTTCACCGCGAACGCCTCGCCGTTGTTGTTGACGCCGTAGAGCTGTCCGCCGACGATGATCGGCGAGTACTCGAGCAGCTTCCGGCCGTTGAAGCGCCACTTGACTCGGAAAGGAGGCTTGACGCCCCTGGCCGGCAGATACCGCGTGCGCTCCTCGTTCAAGCCGTAGAGCGGCCAGTTGACGAGGCCGATCACGCCCTTCTCCTGATCGCCCGCCTCGAAGACCGCGTCGGGGTTGGACACGTCGGCGGGCCGCTTCAGCACCAGATAGGCGGTGACGCCGCCCACGGCGGCGAGCGCCACGGCGGCGCCGAGAAGCGTCGCGACGCGGTGATTCGCCCACAGGCCCTTGACTGTGCTCTGCAACTTCTTCATCTGATTCTGGGGTCCCTGCCCGGAAGCCAGCAGTCATGGTAGGTAACTCGCCAGCAATGCCCGCCGACGGCCGAATCGACCCCGCTCGCCTGCCCGAGCGGCTCCAGGCGCTGCCGGGCGTCGCGGAGCTCCGCGCCGCCGCGGAGGGGATCGACGCCTACCTGGTGGGCGGGGCGGTCCGCGACCTGCTGCGCGGCGAGGCCCGGACCGATCTCGACGTCGCCATCGAGGGCGACATCCGGCCGCTCGCCGAAGCGCTCGGGGGAGAGCTGATCGAGCACGAGCGCTTCCAGACGGCGAACCTGCGGGTCGGCGAGCTCGACGTCGACATCGCCCGCGCCCGGACGGAGACCTACGCCGAGCCCGGCGCGCTCCCGGAGGTGGCGCCCGCGAGCATCGATCAGGACCTCGCGCGCCGCGACTTCACGGTCAACGCGATGGCGCTGCCGCTGCAGGACGATCCCGGGCTGCTCGACCCGCACGACGGCATTGCGGACCTCCGCGCCGGCATCCTGCGAGTGCTGCACGATCGCTCCTTCGTCGACGACCCGACCCGCGCCCTGCGCGCTGCGCGCTATGCGGCCCGGCTCGGCTTCGAGCTCGAGCCCGGCACGAAGGCGTTGCTCCACGAGGCGGATCTCAGCACCGTCTCCGAGGACAGGGTGGTCGGCGAGCTCGGCCTGATCGCGAGCGAGGAGCACCCGAGCCGGGCCCTCGAGCTGATCGCCGAGTGGGGCCTGCTCGACCTCGGGCCGGCGCCGTGGCTCGCCGCCGCCCTCGAGCGCCTGTTCGACGCCGGTCTCGGCTGGGAGGACTTCGCGGACCGCGACCGGGCGATCCTGCTCGCGATCGCGCCCGCCGAGCACGCGGCCCGCCTGCGGGCACGCGCCGCGAGGCTCGCCCGGCACGCGACGCCCGGCTCGCCTGCCGAGGTCCACGTGCTCGCCCACGACCACGCGCCCGAGGTGCTGGCGATGGCGCGGGCCGCGGGGGCGGACTGGCTCGACGACTACGTCGCCCGGCTGCGCCACGTCGACCTCGAGATCAGCGGCTATGACCTGATCGACGCCGGCGTCCCGGAAGGCCCGGCGGTCGGCCGCGGCCTGAACGCGGCGCTGGCGGCGAAGCTCGACGGCAGGGTCCGCGACCGGGACGGGGAGCTGCGGGTCGCGCTGGAGGCGGCCGGGGACAGGGGAGACGGCGGCTAGCCTGCGGGCAATGGAGTGGCGTCGGCGAGACGGACTGCGCTGGCTCGAGGCGGAGCTGCCGGGCGCCCGCGCGGCGTTCTCGACGCGGGCCGGAGGGGTGAGCGAGCCTCCGTACGAGTCGCTCAACGTCGCGATCAAGACCGGCGACGAGCAGGGGCGGGTGCACGACAACCGCCGCAGGCTCGCGGCCGCGCTCGGGGTGGCGCCCGAGAACGTGCTGATGGGGCGGCAGGTGCACGGCGCGGAGCTGCGTTGGCACGACTCCGCCCAGGAGCCGCGCGTGTACGCGGACGTGGTCCCGAGCCCGATCGAGGCGGACGCGCACGCGACGGCCGAGCCGGGCCTGGTGCCCCTCGTCGTCGTCGCCGACTGCCTCCCGATCGCGCTTGCCGGCCCCGGCGGGGTGGCGATCGCACACGGGGGCTGGCGGGGGCTGGCGGGCGGGATCGTCGAGTCCGCTGCTGCCCGGGTGGACGCGGAGGCCGCCGCGATCGGGCCCGGGATCGGGCCCTGCTGCTACGAGGTCGGCGAGGAGGTGCTCGGCGCCTTCTCCGGGCTCGACGGCGTCGCCGAGGGCCGGATGCTCGATCTGCCCGCCGCCGCCCGCGCCCTGCTGCAGCGCGCGGGCGTCACCGCGGTCGACGCCGCCGAGCTGTGCACGAGCTGCAACCCTGACCTGTTCTACTCGCACCGCCGCGACGGCGAGCGGACCGGCCGCCAGGCGGGGCTCGCCTGGCTGGAGGGCTGATCCGTGGCGGTCGAGCAATTCACCGGTCTCGACCCCGACCGCGTCCGCGCCAATCTCGAGCGCGTCCGCGAGCGCGCTGGGCCAGAGGTCGAGGTCCTGGCCGCGACCAAGTACGTTCCGGTCGAGGAGATGGGGGTGCTCGCGGACGCGGGGATCACCCTTGTCGGGGAGAACCGCCTCCAGGACCTCGAGGCCAAGCAGGAGCGCTGGGCGCGTCGGTTCCAGTGGGACTTCATCGGCAACCTGCAGAGCCGCAAGGTGCGCCGGATCGTGCCGCTGGTGCGCCTGATCCACTCGGTGGCGACCGACTCGGTGCTCGAGCAGCTCGGGCGCCACGGATCCCCGGAGACCCCGGTGCTGGTCGAGGTGAACCTCGCCGGGGAGGAGAGCAAGGGGGGCGTGCCGCCCGAGGCCCTCGGGGACTTCATCGCCCGCTGCCCGGCCCCCGTCGAGGGGCTGATGACGATGCCGCCGTTCGCCGAGGACCCCGAGGCCTCCCGTCCTTACTTCGCCCGCCTCGCCGAGCTGGCCGCCGAACACGGCCTCGAGCGCCTCTCGATGGGAACGAGCCAGGACTGGCCGGTCGCGGTCGAGGAGGGGGCGACGATCCTCAGGCTCGGCTCGGTCCTCTATGCGTGAAACGACGGCCAGGCCGGATTAGTGTCCGACGGCACTATTCTTTCGGTCTCGAACTTCCCACAAATGGGAAGAGGAATAAGGGCTGGAAAGCCGAAACTGAGCGCTGATGGGCTTCAAGGACACATGGCGACGCTCGCTCGAGTACTTCGGCCTCGTCGAGGGCGACTACGTCGAGGAGGGCGAGTACTACGACGAGGACGACACCGGCCAGGAGATGGCGCTGGACCAGACCGCCGTCTCCCCGCGTGAGGAAGCCCCCGTCAGCAGCATCCGCGGCGGCCGCCGTGGGCGCAGCCAGGACGACATCGACGACATCTTCGGCGACGAGCCCGCCCCCCGGCGCGGCCGCTCCTCGCTGCGTCCCGTCGAGGAGGAGCGACCGCAGCGTCGCTCGCGTCGCTCGAACGGTGGCTCGGACTTCTCGATGCACGTGGTCACGCCGCGCAGCTTCAACGACGCCCAGCAGGTGGCGGACGAGTTCAAGCGGGAGAAGCCCGTGATCATCAACCTCCAGAGCACCGATCGCGAGCTCTCGAAGCGGCTGATCGACTTCGCATCCGGGATGACCTACGCGCTCGGCGGAGGCATGCAGCGGATCTCGCAGGGCATCTTCCTGCTCACCCCCGCCAACGTCGATGTGTCCGCCGAGGAGAAGGCGCGCATCCTCGAGGGCGGTTTCTTCAACCAAAGCTAGAGTCCCCGCCGTGAAGATCGGCTTCGTGGGCTCGGGCAACATGGCCGGCGGCCTCGCTCGCGGCTGGGCCGCGGCGCGGGGGGAGCCCGGTTCCCCGGATGCGATGTACTTCGCCGACGCCGACCCCGAGCGCGCGCGAGCGCTGGCGGAGGAGGTCGGCGGCGACGCGGTCGACGGGAACCGGGCGGTCGCCGAGCGCTCCGACCTGGTCGTCCTGGCCGTGAAGCCCGATGCGCTCGAGGCCGCCGCGGCCGACCTGGCCGGAACCGGCACGCCGGTTCTCTCGATCCTGGCCGGGACGAGGCTCGCGAGCCTGCGCGGGGCGCTCCCGGGCGCGGAGGTGATCCGCGTGATGCCGAACCTCGGCGCCGAAATCCGCCAGGCGGTTCTCTGCGTCGCCTTTCCGGAGGGTGGCGACGCCGCGCTGCACAACGAGGTCTCAGAGCTTCTCGGGACGATCGGGGACGTGATCGAGCTCGATGAGGACCTGATCGACGCCGCGACGGCGATCATGGGCTGCTCGCCCGGGTATCTCGCGTTGATGGCGGAGGCACTGGTCGAGGCGGGCGTCGGCGAGGGACTGACCGCGGACCAGGCGACCCGGATGGTCGCGGGCGCGATGAGCGCCACCGGTGGGCTGCTCGCCCTGCACGAGCCCGGCGCGCTGAAGCGCGCGGTCGCCTCGCCGGGCGGAATGACCGAGGCCGGCCTGACCGTGCTCGAGGAGCGCAACCTCCGCGAGATGCTGCTCGCGGCCGTCGACACCTCGCTGGAGCGGGTCCGATGACGACGCTGCTGGCGGCGATCGATCGCGACGACGTCGCGCGCTACGTCGGCGCCCTCTTCTTCGTCTATCTGATGTTGATCCTGATCCGGGTGCTGCTCTCCTGGATCCCGCGGATGCCCTACAACCGCGCCCTGAACGGCTTCGTCGAGTTCGTCCACGAGACGACCGATCCCTACCTGAACCTCTTCCGCCGCCTGCTGCCGCCCCTGGGAGGCGGCGGGCTGGCTCTGGATCTCAGCCCGATCCTGGCGATCATCGTGCTGCTGATCGTCTCGCGCATCGTGGTCGGGCTGATCGGCGGTTGACCAGGCGGACCCGGGTGGCGACCTGGGCGCTCGCGACGTGCGGAATCGTCGTCACGATCGACCAGGCCTCGAAGTCCGCGATCCGGGAGAACCTGATGCGCGGCGAGCGGGACGAGCTGCTGCCGTTCCTGGCGCTGACGAACACGCGCAATCGCGGCATCGCGTTCGGCCTCGCGGGCGACGTCTCGCCGGTCGTGATCGGGGCGACGCTCGTGGTGCTGCTGGGGCTGCTCGCGTTCCTCGCCGTGCGGGCGCGCGGTGACTGGGCGATCTGGCTGCCCGCGGGCCTCCTGATCGGCGGCGCCCTCGGCAATCTCGCCGACCGGGTCCGCGACGGGGCGGTCACGGACTTCATCGACCTGCCGCTGTGGGCGACCTTCAACCTCGCCGACGTCGCGATCACCGTCGGCGTGATCCTGCTCGTGTTCCTGCCCGAGCGCCACCGGTCCCCGCCATGACCGCGGGGCCGAGCATCGTCCACGAGGACGACGAGATCATCGTGATCGAGAAGCCCGCCGGCCTGGTCGTCCATCCGGCCGCCTCGCACACAGGCGGGACGCTGGCCGACTGGCTCGGCGACCGTGCGGGTGGCGGCGAGAGCGAGCGCCGCGGAATCGTGCACCGGCTGGACAAGGGCACGTCAGGGCTGATGGTGGTGGCCCGGACCGAGGCGGCCCACCGCGAGCTGTCCCGCCAGATCAAGGCGCGCGAGATCGTGCGCGAGTACGTCGCGCTGGTCGAGGGCCGGCTCGCGTCCCGCACCGGGACGATCGACGCCCCGCTCGGCCGCGATCGCCGCCGCCGTACGCGCCGCGCCGTGCGGGGCCCGGGCGAGCGCGAGGCGCGCACCCATTTCGAGGTGATCGAGGCGCTTCCCGCCGACACCCTCGTCAGGGCCCGGCTCGAGACCGGCCGCACGCACCAGATCCGCGTCCACTTCGCGGCGATCGACCACCCGGTCGCCGGCGACCCCGAGTACGGGAGCGCCGGGCGCCACGGGCTCGAGCGCCAGTTCCTGCATGCGGCGCGGCTCACCCTGCGCCACCCGCGGAGGGGAGAGGAGATCAGCTTCGAATCGCCGCTCCCGGCCGATCTCACCGCGGCGCAGCAGCGAGCGCGCGGCGGCTGAGCGAGCCGAGCCTCTCTACAATGCGCCGCCAACCGTAAGCAATGCAGATCCGACCCTGGACGCAAGGCGCGGGGACGCTGCCCGGGCACGGCTCGGGTTCCCCACCGCGGCGTCGAGGCTTCTGTTCACAAGCGACTGGAAGGGCAAGATGGCCGAGGTAGGCATCAGAGAGCTGCTGGAGGCTGGAGTTCACTTCGGCCACCAGACGCGGCGCTGGAACCCCCGTATGCGCCGCTACATCCACGGGGAGCGCGAGGGGATCCACGTCATCGATCTCCTCCAGACCGAGGTGCTGCTCAAGCAGGCGACGGACTTCGTCGGCGACGTCGCCCGGAAGGGCGGCGTGATCTTGTTCGTCGGGACCAAGAAGCAGGCCCGGGACTCGATCGAGCAGTGGGCCGAGCGCAGCGGGATGCCGTACGTGAGCCGGCGCTGGCTCGGGGGGCTGCTGACCAACTTCAACACGATCAAGAAGCGGATCCAGCGGCTCCATGAGCTGCGAGGGCTGCGCGACGAGGGACGCCTGGAGCTGCTGCCGACGAAAGAGCGGATGTCGATGGAGGCGGAGCTGAAGAAGCTCGAGTACAACCTCGGCGGCGTCGCGGACATGCAGCGGCTCCCGGATGCGGTCGTGATCATCGACCTGAAGACCGAGGAGATCGCGCTGCGGGAGGCCGAGCGCCTCGAGATCCCGATCGTCGGCCTGGTCGACACGAACTGCGACCCGACGCCCGTCGACTACGTGGTCCCGGGCAACGACGACGCGATCCGCTCGTGCGACTTGATCATCCGCACCCTCGGTGAGGCGATCGAGGGGTCCGCCTCCCAATGGCGGGAGGAGGAGGCACGCCGCAAGGCCGAGGAGGAGGAGCGCCGGCGCAAGGAGGAAGAGGAGCGCAAGCGCCGCGAGGCGGAGGAGAAGGCGAAGCAGGAGGCGGAGGAGAAGGCGAAGGCCGAGGCGGAGGCCAAGGCCAAAGCCGAAGCGGACGCGAAGGCGCAGGCCGCCGCGAAGCAGCAAACGGAGGCGCCCGAGCCCCAGCCCGAGGCGAAGCCCCAGCCCGAGGCGAAGCCCCAGCCCGCCGAGACACCGGCCGCAGGAGGCGATTCGTAGTGGCCGAGACCAATATCAGCGCCGCGGAGGTCAAGGCCCTGCGCGACCGCACCGGCGCCGGGATGATGGACACGAAGCGGGCGCTCGAGGAGGCCGGCGGCGACGCCGAGAAGGCGATCGCGATCCTGCGCAAGAAGGGCGCCGCCTCGGCGGCCAAGCGCAGCGGCCGGGGCACGGGGGAGGGGGTCGTCGCCTCCTACGTGCACGCCGACAGCCGCAAGGGCGCGCTCGTCGAGGTCCAGTGCGAGACCGACTTCGTCGCGCGCAACGAGGACTTCAAGGAGTTCGCGCGCCAGGTCGCGATCCACGTCACCGCGATGAATCCCCA
The DNA here is from genome assembly GCA_036258315.1 of Solirubrobacterales bacterium. GTDB lineage: Bacteria > Actinomycetota > Thermoleophilia > Solirubrobacterales > 70-9 > DASSYK01. Next base: position 47,650 of record DATADX010000041.1, on the reverse strand, counting down.
GCACGTCACCTTCGAGGAGATCCCCGAGGAAGACGTCGAGAGCGAGCGCAGGATCCTCGAGGAGAAGGCGAGGGCCGACGGAAAGCCCGACGAGGTCGTGACGAAGATCGTCGACGGCCAGCTCAAGAAGTGGGCCGCGGACCTCGTCCTGCTGGACCAGAAGCACTTCAACGAGGAGCGCTACGAGGGGAAGACGATCGACGAGCTGCGCACGGAGGTCGCCTCGAAGACCGGCGAGAACGTCCGTATCGCGCGCTTCGCTCGCTTCGAGGTCGGCGAGGAGGGCGAGTAGGCCGGTGGCCGCCCAGCCCCGCTTCAAGCGGGTGATGCTGAAGCTCTCCGGCGAGGCGTTGATGGGGTCGCTCGAGTACGGGACCGACCCGGCCCAGATCGAGCGGATCGCGAATCAGGTCAAGGCCGTCCACGACCGCGAGGTCGAGATGGCGATCGTGGTCGGCGCCGGCAACATCTACCGCGGCCTCGAGGGCGCCGCCGCGGGCATGGATCGGGCCACGGCCGACTACATGGGGATGCTGGCGACCGTGCTGAACGCGCTGACGCTCCAGGACGCGCTGGAGAACGTCGGGGTGAACACGCGGGTGATGTCGGCGATGGCGGTCACCGAGGTCGCCGAGCCTTACATCCGCCGCCGGGCGATCCGCCACCTCGAGAAGGACCGCGTGGTGATCTTCGCGGCGGGCACCGGGAACCCGTTCTTCACCACCGACACCGCCGCGGCGCTGCGCGCCCTCGAGATCCACGCCGAGGCGATCCTGATGGCGAAGAACGGCGTCGAGGGCGTCTACGACGCGGACCCCTCATCGGACCCGGATGCGACCTTCCTGCCCGAGATCAGCCACCGCCAGGCGATCGAGCGCGGCCTCCGTGTGATGGACTCGACGGCATTGTCCCTGTGCATGGACAACGACCTGCCGATCTACGTCTTCAACATGGCCGACGAGCGCAACATAGATAGGATCGTGAACGGAGAGAGGGTTGGGACGCTCGTCTCCAGCCAGCCCGCGTCCGACCCCGTCAGCACGACCTGATGAGCGAGATCATCGACGAGCTGCTCGCCGACGCGAAGGAGCGAATGGGCAAGTCCGTCGAGTCGACGCGCAACGAGCTCGCCACGGTGCGCACGGGCCGCGCCTCGCCGCACCTGCTCGACCGCGTGGTCGTCGAGTACTACGGAGCCGAGACGCCGCTCAACCAGCTCGCCCAGGTGGCCGCGACGGACGCGCGGATGCTGACCGTGACGCCGTACGACAAGTCGTCGATCAGCGCGATCGAGAAGTCGGTGCTCGAGTCCGACCTCGGGCTCACTCCGTCCAACGACGGCAACGTGATCCGGCTCTCGATTCCCGAGCTGACCGAGGAGCGCCGGCGCGAGATGGTCAAGGTCGTCCACAACGTCGCCGAGGACGGCCGCGTCGCGATCCGGAACATCCGACGCGACGTGATGCACGACCTGCGCGAGCTGAAGAAGGAGGGCGACGCGGGCTCCGACGAGGAGCACCGTGCCGAGACGGGGCTGCAGAAGCAAACCGACGAGTCGATCGCCGAGATCGACAGTCTCCTGAAGGGCAAGGAGGAGGAGATCCTCGAGGTCTAGCCCGAGGCTCCTCCCATGTCCGCTCGATACGTCGCGATCATCACTGACGGGAACGGCCGTTGGGCCCGGCAGCGCGGTCTGCCGGTCATCGAAGGTCACCGGGCGGGCGCGGACGTCGTCCAGGCGCGGCTCCGGGATGCCGTCGAGTTCGGGATCGAGGAGCTGACCGTCTACTCGTTCTCGACCGAGAACTGGTCGCGGCCCAAGGAGGAGGTCGACGGGCTGATGGCGATGTTCGCCGAGCGGATCCAGGGGGAGACCCCTGAGCTGAAGGCGGAGGGCGTCAGGATGCGCTTCATCGGCCGTCGCGAGGGCGTCTCGCCCCAGCTCCAGGATCAGATGGCCTGGGCCGAGGCCGAGACCGGCTCCAACGAGCGGATCACGCTGTTCGTCGCCTTCAACTACGGGGGCCGGGCCGAGATCCTCGACGCGGCGAGGAGCTTCGAAGGCGACGACGAAGAGGAGTTCCGAAGGCACCTCTACGCGCCCGAGATGCACGACCCAGACCTCCTGATCCGGACGAGCGGGGAGCAGCGGATCTCCAACTACCTGCTCTGGCAGTGCGCCTACTCCGAGTTCGTCTTCCGCGACGAGCTGTGGCCCGATTTCAGCCGCGAGGCCTTCGCGGATGCCCTCGCCTCCTACGACGAGCGCCAGCGGCGCTTCGGGGCCCGATGACCCCGGAACGCGACGACCTCGATCCGCCGACCTTCCGGTTCGGGCGGGAGGAATCCTCCGACGACCTCGAGATCCCTCGCTTCGACACGCCAGAGGAGGAGCGGGCGCCGGAGATCCGCGTCTCCAAGGGCCCCGGCGCGGAGAAGCCGCCTCTCTACAAACGGCTGCCGTTCGGCAGGACCGAGACCTCGCAGCGAGTCCTCGTCGCGATCCCCTGGATCGCGTTCGCGATCTTCATCGTCGCCGTGGGGGGCGAGGTGTTCATGCTCGCGATGATCGGCTTCGGCGTCCTCGGCCTGCGCGAGTTCTTCCGGATGACCGCCTCTGCCGCACCCGTGACGCTTCCGGCGTACTTGGCGCTCGCCGGGATGGTGATCGCCGCCCACTACGGCAGCTCCTTCCAGATCCTGCTCGTCGTGGCGGCCTCGTTCCCGGCGATCTTCGGGTTCGCCGCGGCGCGGCGCGATTACCACGGGGTGACGGTCGCGATCGGGATCACCGTGCTGGGAATCGCCTGGTTCGGACTCGGGTTCACGCACGCGATGCTGCTGCGGGACCTGCCCGACCACGGGGGCGCGCTGCTGATCGACGTGCTCGTCGCGACCTTCCTCGGTGACACCGCCGCCTACGGGGCGGGCCGTCTGTTCGGCTCACGCAGGATCAGCCCGAGGATCTCGCCCAACAAGACGCTCGAGGGCCTGATCGGGGGCTTCATCGGCGGGACGATGGGTTTCTGGTTCGCCGGCCTTTACCAGGACTGGCTGCCGGGCACCGACGCGCTGATCATGGGGATGGCGGTCGCCGCCGTCGCCCCGCTCGGCGACCTGTTCGCCTCGATGATCAAGCGCGACCTCGCCGTCAAGGACACCGGGACGCTGTTCGGCCCCCACGGCGGGCTGATCGACCGCCTCGACGCCGTCATCTTCACCGTCGTCGCCGGCTATTACCTGTCCGTCGCGTTCGTCTACTGACATCCGTCGCCCGGGCCGCAACTTCGGCCCTCCGGTCTGTTACGTGAGGTGGTGTTCACAACGGCAGGAAGGGAGTGACACGTATGACGAAGATGTTCAGGAAGCGCCCGTCGCCGGCGATGATCGTCGGAATCGTGGCGCTGATCGCCGCTCTCAGCGGCGGGGCCTATGCAGCGACCCAGAAGAAGGTCGAGTACAAGGGCCTGAGCAAGGACGCGCGGCTGAAGGTGCTGCCGTTCAGCAAGACGGCGACGGGGACGGACTGCAACCCGACCGCGGCGGCGACCTACACCGACTGCGCGACCGTCAACGTCGACGGGTCGACCGGGTTCCCGCGCAAGTACTACGTCTCGTTCAACGGCGTCTTCGACGGCGTTGGTGGGCCCTTGGCGCGCGGTGACTGCCGCCTCGAGGCCGACAACAACCCGATCCCCGGGACGACGATCCGGATCGAGCAAGACACGCACACCGGCGAGCACGGCGACGGCTCGGGCATCAACGTCGTCACGACGCCGCTCGGCGGCAAGCACGCGATCTCGGTGGCCTGCAACGAGAACGCCGGCGACCTGCGGGTGCATCAGTTCCAGCTGTCCGCATTCCAGGTCCGCTAGGACTGCGCCGCCAGATGGCAACGTGGACGGGAGGCCCAGCGGCCTCCCGTTCGCGTTCCGCGGCGGCGCTCAGGCCCGCTGAGACCCGCCCCTACACTGGGCGACCGTGGCTCCGAAGAAGGTCCTGGTACTCGGCTCGACGGGGTCGATCGGCACGCAGGCGCTCGAGGTGATCGCCGGCAGCGACGACCTCCGGGTCGTCGGCCTGACGGCCAACTCGAGCTGGGAGCCCCTGCTCGAGCAGGCGCGTCAGAACGGCGTCCCCGCCGTCGCGCTCGCGGACGCGGGAGCGGCCGAGCGGGCGGCGACGGAGTGGGGCGGCCGCGTGATGCCGGGCGAGGAGGGGATCAGGGCGCTGATCGACTCCGCCGGCGCCGACCTCATCCTCAACGCGATCGTCGGCGCGGCCGGTCTCGGCCCGACGGTCGTCGCCCTGACCGAGGGGATCGATGTCGCGCTCGCGAACAAGGAGTCGCTGGTGATCGGCGGCGAGCTCGTCACGGCCCTCGCCGAGGCGACAGGGGCGCGCCTGATCCCGGTCGACTCCGAGCACTCGGCGCTCTACCAGCTGATCCGCTCCGAGCCGCCCGGGACGGTCGACAGGCTCGTCCTCACCGCCTCCGGCGGGCCGTTCCGGGGGCGAACCGACCTCTCGGGCGTCTCCCCGCAGGACGCTCTCGCCCATCCCACCTGGGAGATGGGCGGCCGGATCACGATCGACTCGGCGACGCTGATGAACAAGGGCTTCGAGATGATCGAGGCGCACCATCTGTTCGGCGTCCCGTACGCGGCGATCGACGTGGTCGTCCATCCCCAGTCGATCGTCCACTCGCTCGTACACCTCAACGACGGCGCCTCGCTCGCCCACCTCGGCTACCCGGACATGCGCGTCCCGATCTCCTATGCCCTGCACCTGCCCGAGCGCGCCGACGTCGACGTCCCGGTTCTCGACCTCCCGAGCGTCGGGGACCTGAGCTTCGAAGAGCCCGACACCGACACCTTCCCCTGCCTGCGCCTCGCCCGCGAGGCCGGTGAGGCGGGCGGGACCGCGCCGTGCGTGCTCAACGCCGCGGACGAGGTCGCCGTCGGCGCCTTCCTCGACGAGCGGATCCCGTTCACCGGGATCGCACAGGTGATCGACCGCTGCCTCGACGAGGTCCCGACCGGCGCGGCCGGCCACTTCGACGAGCTGTTCGCCGCCGACGCGAGGGCACGCGAGCACGCAAGAGGGCTGATCGAGGGCCTCGCGGTCGCGTGAGGGGGATGCGATGAGCTGGTTCCTCGCGTTCGCCGGGTTCGCGGCGCTGATCATCCTGCACGAGTTCGGCCACTTCATCGCCGCGAAGTGGACGGGGATGCGGGTCGAGCGCTTCTTCCTCTTCTTCCCGCCGAAGCTGTGGAGCATCAGGCGCGGCGAGACCGAGTACGGGATCGGGGCGATCCCGCTCGGCGGGTTCGTGAAGATCACCGGGATGAACCCCGATGAGGTGGAGCCGCGCGACGCGGCGGCCCCTCCCCGCGAGGCGGGACTGCTCGAGAAGGTCGAGTCCGTCGACCAGGACCCTGGCGAGGGCGTGAGCCGGCCGGGGGAGCCGCTCCCGCCGGGCCTGCGCGAGCGCGCCTACTACAACCAGCCCGTCTGGAAGCGGATCGTCGTGATCGGTGCCGGCCCGGCGATGAACGTGCTGATCGCCTTCCTGATCTTCTTCTTCCTCGCCTTCGGCATCAATGAGGTCACCGGCCCCGGCCTGCGGATCGCGGAGCTGACCAGCGAATCCCCCGCCCGCGGGCAACTCCACGAGGACGACCGGATCGTCTCGATCGACGGCAGGTCGCTCGAGAGCGTGAACGGCGACGAGCGCGCGGACCGATTCCGCGAGCTGATCGGCTCGCACACCTGCGCAGGCGAGCCCGCCTCAGGGTGCGAGGCGACCACGCCGGTGCGCGTCGTGGTCGAGCGGGACGGTGGGACGATTCCGCTCGAGATCACCCCCAGGTACGACACCGAGGCCGGGCAGGCCCTGCTGGGCGTGCGGTTCGAGCCGACCGACGTCAGCCCAGCGAACCCGTCCATTGCCGAGGCCGCCGACTTCTCCGTCGATCAGATGTGGACGATCACCTCCCAGACGGCGAGCGTGATCGCGCGGATATTCGACGCCGAGCAGCGAAAGGAGATCAGCGGAGTGGTGGGCAGCTATGAGGCGACCCGCCAGGCGATCAACTTCGACGCCTGGGCGGCCTTCTTCCTGCTCGGCGCGATCAGCCTCTCGCTCGCGATCGTCAACCTGTTCCCGTTCCTGCCGCTCGACGGCGGCCACATCTTCTGGAGCATCGTCGAGAAGGTCCGCGGCCGGCGGGTCTCGTTCAGGACGATGGAGCGAGCCGGCGCCGTCGGCTTCGTCCTCATCCTCGCCCTCGCGTACATCGGTCTCTCGAATGACATCGGCCGCCTGACCGGCGAGGGAATCGACATCCAGCGCTAGCGATCAGGCGGGATTCAGGTAGCGTTCCCCCTGCGTCCACGAGGAGAGGAGCCGCAGGTGGAGATCACGACGTCTGAGCGCTACGCGAGCGGTGGCGACCTCCCCGAGCTGCCCGCGCCGAACCTCGTCAAGGCCTTCTACATGTCGGTCGACCGGCTCGGCGACGACGTCGCGATCCGGACCCAGGACGATTCCGATTCGACCAGCTGGAACGAGCTCCGCGACCGCGTCCATCGGATCGCGGGCGGGCTGGCGAAGCTCGGCGTCGGCAAGGGCGACACCGTCGCGATCATGCTCAACAACCGGCCCGAGTTCATCCCCTGCGACCTCGCGGCGGTGGTGCTCGGCGCGGTGCCGTTCTCGATCTATCAGACCTCCTCGCCCGAGCAGATCGAGTACGTCTGCAGCGACGCGAACTGCAGGGTCGCGATCGTCGAATCGATGTTCCTCGACCAGTTCAACAAGGCGCGCGAGAGCCTGCCCCATCTCGAGCACGTGATCGTCGTCGACGGCGAGGGCGGCGACCACACGCTCGCCGAGGTGGAGGAGATGGACCCGGGCTTCGACCCGGAGTCCTCGGTCGAGGACCTCGGCCCCGACGACCTCCTCACCCTGATCTACACCTCCGGGACGACCGGACCCCCGAAGGGCGTGCAGCTCACCCACCGGAATCTGATGGCCCTGGTCGGCGGGATGGACGGGATCATCGACCTGCCGGAGCGAGGCGCCAAGGTGATCTCCTGGCTGCCCGCCGCCCACATCGCCGAGCGCGCGGCCCATTACTACCTGCCTGTGATCCGGGGCCTGACGGTGACGATCTGCCCGGATCCCCGCAAGATCGGCGAGTCCCTGGCGGCCGTGCGGCCGACCTGGTTCTTCGCGGTTCCCCGCGTCTGGGAAAAGATCAAGGCCGGGGTCGAGGCCAAGCTCGCCGCGCTCCCGGACGAGGCGCGCGAGCCGGCCGAGCAGGGGATCGCCGCCGCGATCAAGAAGCTCCGGCTCGAGCAGGCCGGTGAGGAGGTCCCCGACGAGCTCAGCGCGGCCATCGCTCAGGCCGAGGAGCAGATGTTCGCGCCGCTCCGTCAGCAGCTCGGGCTCGACGAGGCGGTCGCCGTGAACGTCGGCGCCGCCCCGACACCGGTCGAGGTGCTCGAGTTCTTCCACGCGATCGGGCTCCCGATCGGAGAGCTCTGGGGGATGTCGGAGACGTCCGGGGTGGCGACATGCAACCCGCCCGACGGGGTCAAGATCGGGACCGTCGGGCCGCCCGTCCCCGGCGTCGAGATCAGGCTCGCCGAGGACGGTGAGGTGCAGGTCAAGGCGCCGTCGGTGATGCCCGGCTACCGCAACATGCCCGAGAAGACGGCCGAGACGTTCGAGGAAGAGGGCTGGCTGCTGACCGGTGACATCGGCGAGCTCGATGAGGACGGATATCTGAAGATCGTCGACCGCAAGAAGGAGTTGATCATCAACGCCGCGGGCAAGAACATGTCGCCGGCGAACATCGAGTCGAAGCTGAAGGCGGCGAGCCCGCTGATCGGCCAGGCCGCCACGATCGGCGACCAGCGCCCCTACAACGTCGCGCTGATCGTCCTCGACCCCGACTTCGCGCCGGTGTGGGCGAAGCAGAACGGGCTCGAGGGCAAGGACCTGACCGACCTGGCTGAGGATGAGGCCGCGCGCGACGCGATCCAGGCGGCGGTCGACGAGGCGAACGAGAAGATGTCGCGCGTCGAGCAGATCAAGAAGTTCACGATCATCGACGCCGAGTGGATGCCGGGCGGGGACGAGCTGACCCCGACGATGAAGCTGAAGCGCAAGCCGATCGCCGAGAAGTACTCCGAGGAGATCGAAGCCCTCTACGCGAAGTGAGCGAGGGCGACCGGTGATCCGGTCGCCGTCTCGGCGGGCATTCTGAGGGCTTTCAGCGCAGGCGGCTGAGTTCCAGGGTTTCCGTCCGGTTCGGCTCTTACCATCGAACGTGTGTTCGATCTGAGAGACCTTGATTCCGGCTCGAATGGCTCCGCGGTACCGCCTCGGCCCACCCGGGGATCGAAGAGCGACGCCCAGTTGTCGTACCTCGGCGAGCTTTCGCTCGAGCGCCTGGAGCATGAGATCGTGCAGCTCGCCGCGCACGTCAACGCCGGAATGTGCCGCTGGCTGGAGCTCGTTGCCGAGTTCGACCGCCGAGAGGGGTGGGGGAGCTGGGGGTGCAAGTCGTGCGCCGACTGGGTCGCGTGGCGCTGCGCCCTGGAGCCACGGGCCGCGCGCGAGCACGTCCGCGTCGCGCGGAAGCTCGACGATCTTCCGCGCATCCACGCCGGCTTCCGCGAGGGCCGGCTTTCTTACTCCAAGGTCCGGGCGCTCACTCGGATCGCCAAACCCGAGAGCGAGGACGAGCTGCTCGAGCTCGCCGAGCACGCGACCGCCGCCCAGCTCGAGCGCATCTGCCGCGCCCTGCGCCGCGTCTCGACCGCCGAGGCCAACGAGATCCATGAGAACCGCTACCTGACCTGGTTCTGGGAGGACGACGGAAGCCTTTCAATCCACGCCTCGCTCTCTCCCGAGGACGGCGCGATGCTGCTGACCGCACTGGACGCGGCCCACCAGCGCCTGCGCCGCAACTCGCCTGAGGTCGCGGGCAGCGGTTCCGCAGAACCACCCGCCACGACCGAGGACGGCGGTTCCGCGGAACCACCCGTCCCGCGCCGCGCGACCAACGCCGACGCCCTTGTGGCGATGGCCCAGACGTCCCTCGATGCGTCGGAGGCAGATTCCGGCGCCCGAACCGAACTCGTCGTTCACGTCGACGCTGCGACCTTCGCGAGAGACGCTGAGGGTCGCTGTCACCTTGACCACGGCTCGGCGATCGCGCCCGAGACCGCACGGCGCCTGGGCTGCGACGGGGCTGTCGCGCTCCTGAGCGAACGCGCGGGCCACGCGCCGAACGTAGAGACGCACCCGCTCAGCGTGGGCCAGCGCACCCGCGCGATCCCTGCCGCGATCAAGCGCGCCCTGCAGGCGCGCGACGGCACCTGCCGCTTCCCGGGGTGCGAGAACCGGCTCCACCTGGACGCGCACCACGTGCACCACTGGGCCAACGGCGGCGACACCAGCCTCGGCAATCTGGTCCGGCTCTGCCGCCACCACCATCGCCTTGTCCACGAGGGCGGCTACTCGCTCGAGTCGCATCCCGGTGGAGACCTCCGCTTCCTCGATCCGCGTCGCCGCCTCATCCACGAGGCCCCGCGCCCGCCCGACGGCGATGCCGACCAACTCCGGCTGATGGCCGACGACGGCGAGGTGCCGTGGCCGGGCAGCGGCAAGCGATCGGACCAGGAGCTGGCGATCTGGATCCTGGCGAACCGTTCCGCGGCGATCCCCGGGTAGCGCCGCTCAGAGCCCGCGCACGACCTCGCACGATCCCGACTTGTCGCGGCCCCTGCCGCCCTTGCAGAGGTCGCGCCCGCGCCCGCCGAGCAGCCGGTCGCGGCCGCCGCCGCCCACCAGGGTGTCCTTGCCGATTCCTCCGCAGATCGTGTCGCGGCCCGCGAGTCCGCGGACGACGTCGGCGCCGGCGAGGGCGGCGATCACGTCTCGGCGGGATGTCCCCCGGAGCACGTCCCTGCCCTCTGTGCCGGTCAGGGTGGCGTTCGCGCCGCCGCACGGCACGCACGACCGCTCGCTCGGGGGCGCCGAGCTGGGCCGTGGGGAGGGGGTCGTCAGCGCGAAATCGGCCGCTGACACGTCGCTGTCGTCCGCTTGGTCGAGCCCGAGCGCACAGCCGCGCGCGATCGTCCTTGTGAGCGACCTCCCGTCGGGGATCGCCGGCGCCGGGCTGCCGGCGCCCGGGAAGGGAAGCGAGCCGCTGAACGTGCCCCACGAGACGCAGTCCGGTGGCGTCGCCTCGGGTAGGCAGACGGCGCCGCCGCCCGGCGACATCGCCCCGCCGAGCGCCGGGTAGGTGAAGTCCGCCGGGCCCACGGCGGTGTCCGCGATCAGGATCGAGCGCTGGCTGTCCGCGCTCGCCAGCTCTCCGCCGAGCGGGAAGATCTGAGAGAGGCCGAGTGCGGAGTAGACGACGATCTCGCTGCCCGTCAGGTTGTTCTGGCCCTGGCGGTAGGTCTGAAGCTCGACGAAGGCCGCATCCGGGGAAGACGTCGACGCGGCGACCTCACGGACCAGGATGCTGTGGTGCGCGATCGCCGCGGGCGAGGCCGCGAGGACGGCGAACAGCCCGGTGGAGAGGCCGACGGCGAGCCCGGCGAGAATGCGAACCGCCGCCGCCCGCCGCGCCCGCCTCAACGCCTGACGACCTTGAACGAGTGGGCGGCCGCCGTCGCGTCCTTGTTGCCGAATTCGTCGATCGCCCGCACGTAGAAGCCGTGGCGGCCGTAGGGGAGCGGCTTCAGCGTCTTCGGCGAGGTGCATGGCTTGAACCGGCCACCGTCCCGCTTGCAGACGAAGCGCGACCGCTTCTCGCTCGAGGAGAAGGCGAAGCGGGGGGTGGTGTCCGTCGTGCGCAACGCTGGGCCGGCGGTGATCGACGTCTCCGGAGGGGTGAGATCGTGCGTGGAACGAGCCGGAGCGGCGATCGAGACGCTCGCGACCACACCGAGAGCGAGGCACGTGACCACGGCACGTTTCATGCCGACACAGGCTATTCACGAAACGAATACGAGGCCACGGGTACCCTGTAACCCGATGTCCTCGAAGCGTCAGATCTTCGTCGGCAAGGTGCCGATCGGGGGCGGGGCCCCCGTCGCCGTGCAGACGATGTGCAAGACCGAGACGGCGAACCTCGAGGCGACGATGGATCAGATCCGGACCGTCGCCGAGGCCGGGGCCGACCTGGTCCGCGTCGCCGTGCCACGCGACAAGGACGTCGAGGCGCTGAAGACGATCGTCAAGGACTCGCCGATCCCCGTGATCGCCGACATCCACTTCAACCACACGCTCGCGCTGAAGGCGATCGACGCCGGGGCCCACTGCATACGCCTCAACCCTGGCAACATCGGCGGGCCCGAGAAGGTGGCCGAGGTCGCCGAGCGGGCAACCGCAAGGGGGGTGCCGATGCGGATCGGGGTCAACTCGGGGTCGCTGCCGAAGCACCTGCACGAGCTCGAGCGCGAGAACTCCGTCGAGGCGCTCGTCCAGGCAGGCGTCGAGTTCGTCGAGCTGATGGAGCGGCTCGACTTCGAGAACTTCAAGATCTCGATCAAGTCCACGAACGTCCCGAACACGATCGCCTCCAACCGGCTGCTCGCGGACAAGGTTCCCTACCCGATCCACCTCGGGATCACCGAGGCGGGCACGAAGTGGTCGGGCTCGCTGAAGTCGAGCGTCGGCCTGGGCACCCTGCTCGCCGACGGAATCGGGGACACGATCCGGATCAGCCTCTCGACGTTTCACGCAGAGGAGGAGGTCAAGGTCGCCTGGGAGATCCTCAAGGCACTGCAGCTACGCGAGCGCGGCCCGGTCCTGATCGCGTGCCCGACCTGCGGACGCCTCCAGTTCGACATGGACACCGTCGTCGCCGAGATCGAGCAGCGGCTCGAGTCCTACACCGAGCCGATCGAGGTCGCGGTGCTGGGCTGCGCCGTGAACGGGATCGGCGAGGCCTCGCACGCAGACTTCGGGATCACGGGCGCCAAGGACGAGGGCCTGATCTTCGCCCACGGCAAGCCACTGCGGAAGGTCAAGCAGGGCGAGCTCGTCGACGCCCTGTTCGCCGAGATCGACAAGTCGCTCGACCGCGGCAAGGTCCACGTCGACGAGACCAAGGCGCGCGAGGGCGAGGATTGGCTAGCGAAGATCGAGGAGGAGAACGCCGGCGAGCTCACCCCCGAGCGGATCGCGGCGATGGAGAAGGCCGAGACACCGACCGAGTCCGAGCGGGTCCTGGCAGCCGACGGCAACGGCGGGCCTGAACTCGAGGACGGCGAGCCGTACCTCAAGCCGGTCAAGCCCGGCAAGCCCAACGGCGGCAAGCGCGTCGAGCTCGACGAGGACGCCTCGCCGGTGGCCGGCCGCCGTTTCAGCCGCACCTGAGCCGAGGCCGATACGCTCGCGCGGCGATGCCGCGCCGCACGGAGACTCTGCTGCCGACGCTGAGGGACGACCCCGCGGACGCGGAGGCGCTCTCGCACAAGCTGATGGTGCGGGCCGGCCTGATCCGCCAGCTCGGGACGGGCCTGTGGACCTATCTCCCCGCCGGCTGGCGGGCGCACCGCAAGGTGGAGCGAATCATCCGCGAGGAGATGGACGCGATCGGCGGTCAGGAGCTGTCGATCCCGATCCTGCAGCCCGCCGAGCTGTGGCGCAAGAGCGGCCGCTACGAGATCGACGAGCTGTTCAAGCTCGAGGACCGCAAGGGGTCGCCGCTGGTGCTGGGGCTGAGCGCCGAGGAGCCGATCACCTTCCACATCGCGAGCGAGGTGCGCTCCTACCGGGATCTGCCGCTGATCCTCTACCAGCTGCAGGCGAAGGAGCGCGACGAGCCCCGCCCGCGCGCGGGCGTCCTGCGGACGCGCGAGTTCGTGATGAAGGACGCGTACAGCTTCGACCGTGACGACGAGGGGCTCGATCGCAGCTACGCCCTCCACATCGAGGCCTACGACCGGATCTTCGACCGCTGCGGCCTGGTCTGGCACCGGGTCGCCTCCGACGTCGGGATGATGGGCGGCACGGGCGCCGACGAGTACATGGCGCCCTGCGCCGCCGGCGAGAACGAGATCGCGCTCGCGCCGGGCTACGCGGCGAACGTCGAGATCGCCTCGGCCGAGCCACAGCCGGTCGAGCTGCCCGAACCACTCGAGGCGCCCGAGCGCGTCGAGACGCCCGGCCTGACGACGGTCGAGCAGGTGTCGGGGAAGCTGGGAGTCGGCCCCGGCGCTCTTCTCAAGGCGCTTCCGGTCGTGGCCGAGGATCGCGGCTTCCTCCTCGTCCTCGTCCGCGGCGACCACCGCCTGAACGAGATCAAGCTCACGAACCACCTCGGCGCCGGGTTCCGGCCGGCGCGGGAGGAGGAGATCGCCGGGAAGCTCGGCCCGCCGGGGTTCGTCGGCCCGGTCGGAGCGCAGGTGCCGGTGATCCTGGACGAGGCGATCGCCGGCGACTCGTTCGTCTCGGGCGCCAACGAGGCCGACGCACACCTGCGCGGCGTCCGTCCCGGCAGGGACTTCGAGTTCGAGCCCGCCGACATTCGCTCCGTCGAGGCGGGGGACGCGTCGCCGAGCGGCGACCCGATCGAGATCGTCCCGGCGATCGAGATCGGGAACATCTTCAAGCTCGGCACCCGGTACTCGGAGCCGCTCGGCGCCAAGTATCTCGACGAGTCGGGCAACGAGCGCCCGGTCGTGATGGGGAGCTACGGGATCGGCCCGGCGCGGATCGTCGCCGCGGCGATCGAGCAGGGAGCCGACGAGCGCGGGATCGTCTGGCCCCGGGCGCTCGCTCCGTGGGAGCTGCAGCTCGTCTCGCTCGCAAAGCGGGACGAGCCCGAGCGCGAGGCGGCGGACCGCATCTACGAGGAGCTGCTCGCCGAGGGGCTCGAGGTGCTCTACGACGATCGCGACGCCGGCCCGGGGGAGAAGCTCACCGATGCCGAGCTGCTCGGCTGCCCTCTGCGGATCGTCGTCGGCCGCAAGGCGCTCGCGGACGGCGAGGTCGAGACCCAGGCCCGCCGCACCGGAGAGGATCGCAGGGTGAATGCCGAGGGGGCGGCGGCCGAGGTCGCCGAGATCCTCGCGGAGCTGGACTGACGTGGCGGCCAAGGAGCGCGGCCTCAGCTTCAGGCGGCGGTTCGGGCTCGACCGGTCCGGCCCGCCTCCGCGCCAGACCGAGCCGGGGCAGCCGCTGCGCCCGTGGACGATCCCGAACGCGATCGGCTACCTGCGCCTGGCGGCGATCCCGGTCTTCCTCTACCTCGCCTTCAACTCCGGGGACGGCCGCGACCCGTGGGCGGCGGGGCTCTTCTGGCTGATCTCGGTCGGCGACTACGTCGACGGTTTCCTCGCCCGCGCGACCGGCCAATACAGCCGCCTCGGGGCGATCCTCGACCCTGTCGTCGACCGGCTCACGATCCTGTCGGGAGCGGCCGTCTGCTGGCATTTCGAGCTGCTCCCACGCTGGGCGCTCGCGGTCCTCGCGGTGCGCGAGCTGGTCACGCTGGCGCTCGCGCAGATCGCATTGCGCCGGGGCCAGAAGCTGGAAATCAACTGGTTCGGGCGGATCGCGGTGTTCCCGGTGATGGCGTCGATCTTCTTCGCGATGGTCAGCGAGAGCGTCGTCTGGGACGTGATGCTGATCGCCGGCGTGGCGCTGGCGGTGCTCGCGACGGTCGCGTACCTGCGCACCGGCCTCCGCCAGCTGGCGGGCTGAGCGCCGTGCACAATCCGTGCCGAACCTTCAACCCTCGGTTGAGGGCAGTCGAGCCCACCCTATAATCGGCGGCCCGACCACAGGCACGCTCAGTGCCGAGCGACGACCGGAGGAACACGTGGAGGAGGACACCACGCCGAACATCAGCTCGATGAGCGACGAGGAGCTCAGAGAACTGATCGACAAGCTGACCGCGGAGGAGCAGGAAGTGTCGTACCGCCGTCGCATCCTGCACGGCCAGATCGACCTGCTGCGGGCCGAGCTGGTGAACCGGCTGCGCACCGACCGCCCCGACGCCGACTCCCTGATCAGGGGCAACGACGTCGAGAAGCTCAGCCAGATCCTGGCCGGGCGGTCCGAGCCGCCCACCAAGCCGCCGAGCTGATCCGGAGGGAGCGTGGCGATTCACTGTCCCGAGTGCGGGTTCGTAAACGCGGAGGGCGCCAACTACTGCCAGAAGTGCGGCGCGTATCTGTCGCGTCCCGAGGGAGGCGACGAGCCGACGACGATGACCTACACCGTCGACGAGTCGGGGGAGATGCACCAGGTGGACATCGACGAGGTCGTCGAGAAGCACGGCGCGGCGCTCGTGATCCGTGCGGGCGGCGGGCGCGCGGGGGAGAGCTTCACGCTCGACGACGACAAGGTCTCGGTCGGGCGCACGCCCGAAGCCGGCGTGTTCCTCGACGACGTCACCGTGTCGCGCAACCACGCCCTCCTGGTCCGGCGCCGGGACGGGCTCTACATCGACGATCTCGGCTCACTGAACGGCACCTACGTGAACCGGCACCGGATCGAGTCGCAGCAGCTGACCGACGGGGACGAGATCCAGATCGGCAAGTACAAGCTCAGCTACCTGGAGGCATGAGCGTGGAGCGAAGCGGAACGCGAAAGCAGGTGTGAAGCATGGAAGCAGCTACTCGCACTGACGGCGGGGGCCGGTCCCCGAGCGCAACGCGGAAGGCGCTGACGATCGGGGCCGTCGCCAAGATCCTCAGTCGCGAGTTCGACGACGTCTCGATCTCGAAGATCCGCTACCTCGAGGACCAGAAGCTGCTCTCGCCCCGCCGCACGCCGGGCGGTTACCGCCTCTACAGCCAGGCCGATGTCGAGCGGCTGCGCGCGATCCTGCGGATGCAGCGTGACGAGTTCCTGCCCCTGCGCGTGATCCGGCAGGAGCTCGCCGCCGGGACCGAGCGCCCCGAGACCCGCAGCGGCAGCGCCGCGGCCCTGCGCCGCGCCGTCAGCGTCGATCCCGCGAAGGCGTCGGGGGTGACCCTCAGCGAGCTGGTCGACCAGACCGGGGTGAGCCCCGAGGTGATCGCCGATCTCGAGGAGTGGAGAATCGTCCAGCCGGAGAAGGTCGATGGACAGCAGATGTACAACGACACCGACCGCGAGATCGTCAAGGCCTGCGGGGAGCTCGCGCGGTTCGGCGTCGCGGGGCGCAACCTGCGAGCGCTGCGGACCTCGGCCGATCGCGAGGCCGCGCTGCTCGAGCAGGTGATGGCGCCGGCGCTGCGCTCCTCCAACCTCCCGCGCCGTCGCGAGGCGCTCGAGAACCTCGAGACGCTCGCGGCGAGCACCAGCAACCTCACGCACATGCTGCTCGTGCGCGACCTCCGCAAGCTGACGGGCGAGGAATAAGCCCGCGACAGTGCCCCGGGTCTCCCGCAAGCGGCGGCTCGACGCCACGCCGGGCACGATCTGGAGCGTCGTTTCCGACCCCTACCACCTGCCGCGCTGGTGGCCGCGCACCCAGCGCGTGGAGAACGTCACCTCCGGGGCGCCGAAGGGCCGCAAGTGGACGCAGGTGCTCGAGACGCGCGACGGCCGCGGGGTCCGCGCCGACTACCGCTGCATCAGCGCTGCCGACGCCGAGCGCTACGTATACGAGCAGCTGCTCGAGGGGACGCCGTTCGCGGGGATCCTGCGCAGCTCGCGGACCGAGATCCGGATGCGACCGCGGAACGGCGGCACGGAGGTGACGCTGACCAGCGAGCAGCGGCTGAAGGGCCTCTCGCGGCTGGGCGGGCTGATGATGCGGCGGGCGACCGGGAGGACCCTGTCCGAGGCCCTGAGGGGGCTCGAGGAGGCCACGGGCGGGCCGATCGCGGGGGCGGCGAGCTGAGTCCCGGCAAGTCCTTCAAATGGTGGGGGTGGGGTGACGCGGAGCGGCGGCTCGACCTCTCGCAGGCCCAGACGGCGGCGATCCGCTCCCAGCTCGGGGTCGAGCCGGGGGATGCGACCGAGCGCGTGCCCCTCGAGCGGCTGGAGCTGCCCGAGCCACGGCCGATCCCCGGCACCGTCCGGGCGGCGGTCGGTGAGGGGAACGTGCTGAGCGGCGCGGAGGACCGCGTCCGGCGCGCCGCGGGGCGCAGCTATCCGGATCTGATCCGGCTGCGGTCGGGCCGGCTGGAGCGGGCACCCGACGCCGTGCTGGTTCCGGCCGACGCCGCAAAGGTCGCGGCGGTCCTGCACGCCTGCAGCGAGGCCGGCGTCGCCGTGGTCCCGTTCGGGGGCGGATCGAGCGTGGTCGGCGGCCTCGACGCCGTCGCGGGAGACCACGCGGCAGTCGTTTCGCTGGACCTCGGCCGCCTCCGCTCGGTCGACCTCGACCGCACCTCGCTCGTCGCGCGGCTCGGCCCGGGCCTGCGCGGTCCCGAGGCCGAGGCCGCCCTGGGGGAGCGCGGAACCACGCTCGGGCACTACCCACAGTCCTATGAGCAGGCGACGATCGGCGGCTACGCGGCGACGCGCTCGGCGGGTCAGGCCTCGAGCGGCTACGGCCGCTTCGACGAGCTCGTCACCGCCGTCGAGCTGACCGCGCCCGCCGGGGTGCTGCGGACGCTCCAGATCCCGCACACGGCGGCCGGGCCCTCGCTGCGCGAGCTCGTGCTGGGCTCGGAGGGGACGCTCGGCGTGATCACGGAGGTCGCCTGCCGGGTGCGGCCCGCGCCCGAGCTGCGCCGCTACGAGGGCTGGATCGCCCCGGACTTCGCCTCCGGCCGCGAGATCGTCCGCGAGCTCGCCCAGCGCCAGGAGATGCCGGACGTCCTGCGCCTCTCGGACGAGGAGGAGACCAGCGTGTCGATGCAGCTGTCCGGCACCGAGGGATGGCAGAAGCGCGCCCTGGACGCGTATCTTTCGCTGCGCCGCCGTCGGGGGGGCTGCCTGATCGTCTGCGGCTACGAGGGCGAGCGCGGGTCTGTGCGCCGGCGGCGCTCGCTCGCCTCACGCAGGCTGCGCTCGGGCGGCGCGGTGGCGCTCGGGCAGACAGCCGGACGCTCCTGGGAGAAGGCGAGGTTCGAGGGGCCGTACCTGCGCGACGAGCTGATCGGGATCGGGGTGTTCGTCGAGACGCTCGAGACCGCCCACACCTGGAGCCGCCTCGACGAGCTCTACCTCGCCGTCGGCGGCGCGCTCAGGGACGCGCTCGGCCCGCGGTCGATCGTGATGTGCCACCTCTCCCACGCCTACCCCGATGGCGCCTCGCTCTACTACACGTTCCTCGCCCGGGCGAGGAGGGGAGAGGAGCTTGAGCAGTGGCGCGACGCCAAGCGGGCGGCGAGCGACGCGATCGTCGCCGTCGCCGGGACGATCACCCACCACCACGCCGTCGGCCGCGACCACGCGCCCTACATGCGCAACGAGGTCGGGGAGCTCGGCCTCGAGGCCCTGCGCGCCGTCAAGGAGCGCCTCGACCCGGCCGGGATCATGAACCCGGGCAAGCTTCTGCCGTAGCGCATATCCTCCCCGATGCAGGGGGAGCCAGCCAAGGAGGGCGAGGAGGGATGAGCAACGCGACCGGGGCGAATCTGAAGCGGACGTCCGCGGCGCTGGCGGCTGTAGTCGCGATCGCGCTGCTCGCGCCCGGTGCCGCCGCGGCCGCGAACGGCCTGAACGTTCGCGGCAGCGCCAACCAGGTCTACGTGACCGGTGCCGCCACGGGAACGAAGCTGCGCCTGGTCGACCGTCGCGGCAGGCGGGTCGCCACGAAGCCCGTCGGTTTGCTGGGCGGCGCCCTGTTCCGCCGGGTCCCGACCGGCAAGTACCGGGTCCGCGCCGCCGACGGCTCGCTGTCGGCCCGCGTCGGCGTGTTCAGCGCGAAGTCGGCGCCGAGGGACCCCGCGCTCTACAACCAGACGCTTCCCGCAGGTGGGTACGGGTACCTCACCACGAGGGACGGAACCCAGCTCGCGATCTCCGTCCGCCTGCCAGGCCCCGCCGCCAACGGGCCCTACCCGACGCTCGTCGAGTACTCGGGCTACGGATACGCCAACCCCGCCGGCGCCGAGGCCGGGATCAGCCCGATCGCCAACCTGCTCGGCTACGCGGTGGTGGACGTGAACATGCGCGGCACCGGCTGCTCGGGTGGCGCCTTCGACTACTTCGAGCCGCTCCAGGGGCTGGACGGCTACGACGTGGTGGAGACCGTTGCCCGCCAGCCATGGGCGCTGCACGGCAAGGTCGGGATGGTCGGCGTCTCCTACGGAGGGATCAGCCAGCTGTTCGTCGGGGCCACCGCGCCGCCGCATCTCGCGGCCATTACGCCGCTCTCGGTGATCGACAACACCGGGACCACGCTCTACCCAGGCGGCATCCTGAACACCGGGTTCGCCCTCGAGTGGGCGCTCGATCGCGTCGGCGACGCCAAGCCGGCGTCCGCGACCGAGGGGCAGGCGTGGGCGTGGAACCGAATCGAGAACGGGGACGCGACCTGCGCCGCGAACCAGACGCTGCACACCGCGGCGACCGACCTGATCAGGAAGGTGTACCGGAACCGCTTCTTCCGGCCGAAGGTCGCCAATCCGCTCTTGCCGGCCAACTTCGTCCACAAGATCAAGACGCCGGTCTTCCTCGCCTGCCAGTTCAACGACGAGCAGACCGGCGCTCACTGCCCGAACCTCGCCGACCGCTTCACGGGCACCAAGCGCAAGTGGTTCACGTTCACGAACGGGCTCCACACCGACTCGCTCGACCCCGAGACGTTCAACCGCTGGTTCGACTTCCTCGAGCTGTACGTGGCCGAGCGGAGGCCGCGGCTGCCCCCGCTGGCCGCCGCGGCGGCCCCCGCGCTCTACCAGCAGGTGATGGGGGTGAGCGGCGTCAACCTGCCGCACGACCCGATCCAGGATCAGCCGACCTACGCGGCCGCAAAGGACGCCTTCGAGCGGCTGCCGCGGGTCCGGATCCTGTTCGACAACGGCGCTGGGTCCACGCCGGGGAACCCGGTCCCGGGCTTCGAGCAGTCGTTCAGCCGGTACCCCCTCCCGGGCATCAAGCCCCGCTCGT
Source organism: Solirubrobacterales bacterium (assembly GCA_036258315.1). GTDB lineage: Bacteria > Actinomycetota > Thermoleophilia > Solirubrobacterales > 70-9 > DASSYK01. The sequence continues at coordinate 27,615 of DATADX010000041.1, read as the reverse complement.
GGTTCTTCGCCGACCGCGGCGCGCTCCGCAACAAGCCCCCGGGGAAGCAGGGGAAGGACAGCTTCATCTGGGACAAGGAGTCCCGCCCGGCCGACGACTTCGCGGGCACGAACACCGGCCGTGGTGACCTGTGGACCGCGAACCCGAGCTACGACTGGCGCCAGCCGCCCGCCGGCACCGCCGCCTCCTACGTGACCCCGCCCCTCGCGGCCGACAACGGGGTGGTCGGCGCCGGCGCCGTGCACGCCTGGATCCGCGCGTCGGTCCCCGACGTGGACCTCCAGGCGACCGTGTCGGAGGTGCGGCCGGACGGCAGGGAGACCTACGTCCAGAGCGGCTGGCTGCGCGCCAGCATGCGCAAGCTCGACCAGCGCCGCAGCACGCTGCTGGAGCCCGTTCTCAGCCTGCGCCGAGAGGACGCGGCCAGGCTCCCGAAAGGCCGTCTCGCGAAGGTGATCATTCCCCTGTACCACCAGGGCCATGTCTATCGGGCCGGATCACGGATCCGCGTCACCATCACCGCCCCGAGCGGTGATCAGCCGGTCTGGTCGTTCGCGGAGACGGTCCCGGCCGGCCGCGACGCAAACGTGACCGTCGCCTTCTCGCGAAAGCGCCCGTCGCGGCTGATCCTCCCGCTCGCCCCAAGGGTCTCGGCGCCGACCCCGCTTCCGCCCTGTCCAGCGCTGCGCGGCGAGCCCTGCCGCGTCTTTCCCTAGCCTCAGCTGCGGACCAGCCGCCTGCCCTCTCCCCTGCCACCGCCGGCCAGAGCCTAACCGTTAGGGGCGCCGCCCTGACCGCCCTGGGCGCCACCCGCGGGGGCGAGGTCGCACTGGGCCGCGGCGCCGCTCGGCGCCTGCTCGCCGGGGCTGCTCGGAATCTGGCCGCGCAGCACCGTCTCGCCACTGTGGGCCGGCAGCGTCTCACCCTCGACCGCCTGCCTGAGCGCGGCCTGGGTCGCCTTGTTGGAGGCGAGCGAGACGTCGACGCACCCGAACTGGCCGAGCAGCGGCACGACCTCGTTCGGGATCACCGCCGCGCCCGTCAGAGCTCCGTTCTGACCCGCCTGGTCGCGCGCGAGCGGGAAGGCGATCCGCTCGGAGTTGTACAGCCAGACGATGTAGTTCTGGCCCTCCCCGGCGGGTTGGAGCCCGTTCAGGTTGAGCTGCAGGACCGGCTGGTCCTGCACGGTCGCGAACACGGCCTGGCCGCTGGCGTCGGAAGTGCCGCTGACCGGCGCCAGCGCGACGATCGTCAGCTCCTCGGAGCCCTGCGCTGCAGTCGTCGCGGTGTCGGTGTCGGCCTGGCCGCCGTCCCCTCCGTCGTCGTCACCGCCGAGCACCAGGACGAGCACGATGGCGACGATCAGAAGCGTCGCGGCGCCGATCCCGATCAGCAGCCTGGCCTGGCCGTCCGACCCTCCGCCGCCGCCGAGGGCGCCCGAGATCCGGCCTCCCAGGCCAGGCCGCTCAGCCTTGCGCTGCCCGGTCGTTGCGGCGCCGGGCGCGGGTGCGCTTGGCGCCGGCGGGGTAGCCGGCCGCTCCCGTCGGCCGCCCCGGGCGGGGGCGATCTCGGGCAGGTCGGCCCCCGGAGCAAGGAGCCGGAGCTGCGCGACCAGCCGAACGGCGAGCGCGTTCGCCTCGGGGTCGTTCTGGAGGTGGCGGACGGCATCCGCACGGCCGATCGGATCGGCCTGCCCGAGCAGGTAGTCGGTCAGCCCGACGCGCGCGTCGGGATCGGCGCCGCCAACCTCCTGCAGCGCCGCGCGAGCGCGCGAGCGGACCTCGTCGCGATCCACCCCGAGCAGGGAGCCGATGTCCTCGTAGCTCTGGCCCTGCAGCAGCAGCTGCAGCATCGAGCGCTGTTCGTCACTCAAAGGCACGGCGGGGAAGCCTACGGGAGGCGATCACTATCGTGCGCCGGATGAGCAGCCCGGAGAGCCTTCGGCCCGACGGCTTTGCCGCCCACATCGGCGTCGAATGGGCCGAGCTGGACCCCGATCACGCGCGGGCGACGATCGCGATCGAGGACCACCACAGGCAGCCCTACGGGATCGTCCACGGCGGCGTCTTCGCCGCCCTCGCCGAGAGCCTCTGCTCGGCGGCCACCTACGCCGCCGTGATGGACGACGGCATGGTCGCGATGGGCCAGGCCAACGACACCTCCTTCGTGCGTCCGATCACCGGCGGAATGATCACCGCCCGGGCCAAGGCCCGCTCCCGCGGCCGCACGACCTGGGTCTGGGACGTCGATATCCTGGATGACGAGGAGCGCCTCTGCGCGATGGTGCGGATGACGATCGCGGTGCGTCCGCGGCGAGACTGACGGCTTGGCGATCAGGTCGCGGTCACGAGCGGCCGCCCCTCGCGAGTCGCTACGGGCTTCGCCCTCCGCTCCGAAGCGGAGCGGGCCTGGTGGCCGCTCAGCGAGGCAGCGGGCGCATCGAGCCGAACCGGTTGGTGATCGGCAGGCGGCGGTCGCGTCCGAACGCCTTCGTCGAGATCCGGATCCCAGGCGGCGCCTGGCGGCGCTTGTACTCGGCGCGGTCGACGAGGCGGATCACATCGGTGACCACGTCCTCCGGCAGGCCCGCCTCGACGAGCGCATCGGGGCCCTCGTCGCGCTCCACGTAGCCCTCGAGGATCCGGTCGAGGACGTCGTAGGGGGGCAGCGAGTCCTCGTCGAGCTGATCGGCGCGCAGCTCGGCCGAGGGTGGGCGCTCGAGCACGGAGGCGGGGACGAGCTTGCGGCCCTCGCGCTCGTTGCGATAGCGGACGAGCCTGTAGACGAGCGTCTTCCAGACGTCCTTGATGACCGCGAAGCCGCCCGCCATGTCGCCGTACAGGGTCGCGTAGCCGACCGACAGCTCGCTCTTGTTGCCGGTCGTCAGGACGAGCCAGCCGAACTTGTTCGAGAGCGCCATCACGAGGTTGCCGCGGATCCGCGCCTGGAGGTTCTCCTCGGCGATCCCGGGCTCCGTCCCCTCGAAGCGCTCGGCGAGGGCCCGCTCGAAGGCCGCCATCACCGCGGCGATCGGGATCTCGATCAGGTCGGCGCCGAGGTTGAGCGCGATCGCGCGCGCGTCGGCCTGGGTGCCCTCGCTGGAGTGGGGGGAGGGCATCACGGCGCAGTGCAGGCGCTCGGGCCCGACGGCGTCGGCGGCGACCTGGGCGACGAGGGCGGAGTCGATCCCGCCCGAGAGGCCGAGCACGACCGCGTCGAAGCCGTTCTTCTCGACGTAGTCCCGCACCCCCAGAACGAGCGCCCCGTAGACCTCGGCCTCCTCGCTGAGCCGTTGGGCGACTCGATGCTCGATGCGGCCCTCGGGGCCGGCACCGCACTGCAGGCGCGCAGCGACGCGGACGTCTCCGGCGTCGCTGGTCGCGGCAGCCGGAAGCAGCAGGTCGCAGACGAGCAGCTCGGGCGCGAATTGGGCGGCGCGGGCCAGCGTCTCGCCGGCCGGGGAGACGACCACGCTCTCGCCGTCGAAGACGAGCTCGTCCTGGCCGCCGACGGTGTTGCAGAGCGCGAAGCCCGCGCCGGTGGTGAGAGCGCGGGCGGAGACCATCGCCTCACGGGCCTGGCCCTTTTCGCGGGCATAGGGCGAGGCTGACAGGTTGGCGATCAGCCGTGCGCCGGCCTCGGCCTCGGCGCTCGCCGGGTCGCCGGGCACCCAGATGTCCTCGCAGATCGTGAGGCCGATCACGACCCCGTCGACCTCGATCAGCCCGGCGCCGTCGCCGGGCTCGAAGTAGCGGCGCTCGTCGAACACCCCGTAGTTGGGGAGGTGGATCTTGCGATAGATGGTGGCGATCTCGCCGTCGGCCAGGACCGCCAGTGAGTTGTGGGCGGGAGGCGGGAGCGGGTCGATGATCGGGTTCGGCGCCGCGGAGCCGTTGCGCTCGGCGCGCTCGGGGAAGCCGACCAGGGCGACTATCCCGTAGACGTCGGCCGCGAGCCCCTCGAGCGCGCCCCGGACGGCGTCGAGGAAGTCCCCACGTAGGAGCAGGTCCTCGGGCGGGTAGCCCGACAGGCAGAGTTCCGGGAGCAGCACGAGCTGCGCCCCCGCGTCGCGGGCGGCGGCGACCGACTCGGACGCGAGGCGGGCGTTGCCCTCGATGTCGCCGACGGTCGGATCGATCTGGGCGAGCGCGATGCGCATCCGGGTGGATTCGGCCACGCAGCAAGTATGGCCGCGCCGGTGGCTACCCTGCGTCGCCGTGTACGGGCGAGCCGGAAACCGGCGCGGGCGCCGCGGCGTGGCGCTGATGGAGGCTCACGTCGAGGAGCTGTGCGCGCAGCACGGGATCGAGCTGGCCGGCAGCTCGTCGCGCGGCCGGGCGATCCGGTGGCGCGGCGGGCGCCTCGAGATCGCGATCCCGCCGATCAAGGGCCAGGTCTCGTACTACATCGCCCTCCACGAGATCGGGCACCTGGTCGGTCGCGGGCGCTCGGCTCCGCGCCTGGAGGCCGAGGCGAACGCCTGGCTGTGGGCGCTCGACCAAAGCGCGGTGGAGCCGACGGAGGCGACGCTGCGCTCGATCTCCAACCGCCTGCAGGGCTATCTCGCCTGGGCCCAGAACCGCCAGCACCGCCGGGTGCCGCCGCGGATCCCGCCGCGCGACCATCCCTTCTGGGCGCTGCTGACGCTCGGGCAGCGCCAAGCCGCCTAGGCGGCGCTCAGCAGCTCTTCGGGCGGGGATCGATGCGCTTGTCGCGCTTCGCCGCCTCACGGCGGTTGCCGCCGGGGCCACAGCTGATCTTGACGTCGAACTCGCCGTCGCGGGCACCGATGCGGTCGATCCCGCCCTTCCCCTTCATCGCGTCGGTTCCGGCCTGGCCCTTCAGGAAGTCATCCCCGGGGCCGGCGGCGAGCCGGTCGCTCGAATCGCCCCCGAACAGGCGGTCGTTTCCGGCGGCGGCGCGGAGCGTGTCGCTGCCGCCCTCGCCGGAGAGCAGATCGTTCCCTGCGAACCCGAGCAGCCCGTCGTTGCCGCGGCCGCCCACGAGCAGGTCGTCGCCCTCGCCTCCGATCAGCGTCTCGCGGCTCGAGTCGCCGATGATCATGTCGAGGCCCGCGCTCCCGACCACGGTCTCGACGTCGCCCCGGACGCTGTCGCGCGCGTTGCCGGACTGGTCGAGCTCGTTGCCGTCGTCGTCATCGCGGGCACCGACGGTGACCGTGACTCCGGTCGCGCGTTGTCCGTAGTCGGCGATGTCCGTGCCGCTGCCGCCGCGCAACTCGTCGGCTCCGAGGCCGCCGTTCAGGAGGTCGTTGCCGCGGCCCCCGGCGACGGTGTCGTCGGCGGTCGACCCGAGCAGCTGGTCGTTGCCGCTGCCGCCGTCGAGGGTGCCCTCGATCGTCCTCGGGACGCTCGCGTCGAGCCTGACGGCGTCGGAGCCGCCGCCGCTGCCGACCGTGATCGAGGCGACCGTCGCGCCGGGGCACGTGACCGTGGTCGCGTTCACGTCGGTGCAGAGGCCGGTCGAGTCGATCCCGGCAGCGTCGGTGATGCGGTAGAGGTCCGTCCCCGGCTCGTAGCCGACCACGATCTGGTTGCGCTCGTTGCCCTGGCCGCTGACGTTGACGCGGGTGTTGCTCGAGATCGTCGCGGTCGACGCCGACGCCGGGCCGGCGCTCAGCGCCAGCGCGGCGAGGGCGAGAATCCCGCCGGAGATCGTCCGTCGCGCTCCCATGCACCCCCCGAAACACGCGGCGCGGTCGTTCGTAGCGGTCTAGGCGCCCGTCCGCCGGCGTGGTGCGGCCCTGACGTTGGAGACGATCAGCGCGACGACCGTGACCAGATAGATCTGGCCGATCCGCGCCTCGGTGATCGCCAGCGACCGCCCGAGCTCGGCGCCGTGGTGCGACCGCGGCCGACCTGAGCGATGATGTCCCCGATGGAGAGCTCGAGCGGACCGCTGCTGATCATCACGGCCGACGACTACGGCTATTGGCCCTCTTACAACGAGGGGATCCTCGCGATGATCGAGGCCGGGGCGGTCGACTCCGTCAGCGCGATGGTCGACCGCGAGTTCTGCGTCCCCGAGCCGTTGCTCGAGACCGGGGTGGAGGTCGGCCTCCACATCGAGTTCGAGGGCCGCTGGGGGCCGCGCAGCGGCGCCCCCGCGCGGACCTCGCTGCGCGTGCAGCTCGACCGGTTCGTCGACCTGTTCGGCCGCTGGCCCTCGTTCCTGAACGGGCACCACCACTGCCACGCGCGACCCGAGCTGGCGACGCCCGTGCTCCAGACCGCGCAGCAGATCGGCGCCCCGGTCCGCTCCGTCAATCCGGACCACCGCCAGTGGCTGCGCGAGCGGGGGATAGCGACCAACGACATGCTGCTCGGGCGGACCGAGAGCAAGGAGCCCGCCGACCCACCGGAGCTGCGCAACCTGCCGCCGGGAGTGACCGAGTGGTTCACCCACCCCGGGTACCCGGACCCTGAGTCCGGCTCGGAGTACGACGTCGCCCGCCGCGAGGAACTCGATTCGCTGTTGCGGGCGCGCGTCAGGGAACGGTTCGACGAGCCGGTCTGGGCGGGCGCCCAGCGCTCGACCCACAGCGAAGCATTCGCCTATCCGGGCGGGCCGCTGGAGCGGGCGACGGAGTAGACGGGAGAGGCCCTCAGCCCGGAGGCGAGGAGCCCTCCTGCCTGGAGGGCTCCGCGGCGCCGTTGGCGTGGGCCTCGGAAGAGTCCCGCTCGGCCCGCGATACGAACCGGCGCAGGAACCCGCGCCGGCCGCCCGCCGCTTCGACGAGCTCGTCCAGAGAGACCTCGAGGTCCGCCGCGAGGTCCCCGAGGTCCTCCATCGCGTCGTAGTCGCCGATCAGCCCGAAGTTGACCTGACCGTTGTAGGACATGATCCCCACGCAGACCGCCTGGCGCTTGGCGAGCGGAACCATCGGGAAGATGCGCTCCATCCGGCGTCCGAGCAGGTAGAGCGGGAACTGCGGGCCGGGGATGTTGGTGACGACGAGGTTGAAGAAGCGCTGGCGCGACTGCAGCCTCGCCGCCTGGCCGGCGATCGTCGGCGGGGCGAAGTCGGTCAGCTGGGTCAACACGGTGGCGCCCATCGCCTGCTTCGACTGCTTCAGGTCGCCCATCGCGGCGCTGACCCGGTGCATCCGCTTGACCGGGTCCTCGCACCAGACCGGGAGCGGGGCCATCATCGTCGTGACGCGGTTGCCGAGCGCGCCGCGCTCATCCTCGCTGCGGATGCTGACCGGCACCATCGCCCGCATCTCGAGCCCCGCGGTCGAGTGGCCGCGCGCCCGCAGGTAGCGCCCGAGCGCGCCCGAGACGGCGGCGAGGATCACGTCGTTGACGGTGCCGCCGAGCTCGTTCTTGACCAGCTTCAGGTCGTCGAGCGATGCCTGGGCCCAGTCGAAGCGCCGGTGCGGGCCGATCTCGACGTTGAACGGCGTCTCCGGCGCTCCCCACGACGTGGCGAATGTCCCGGCCGCCGTCGCCGTCTCGAGCACCTTCTCGGCGGCGCGGCGCGGGCCGCTGAGGACGTGGCGGACGCCGCGCACGGCCTCGCGCGGGCTGACGGCGCGCTCGACCAAAGCCTCTGCGAGCAGTTGGGACTCCGTCGGCTCCGGATCGGGGAGCCAGACCTCGGGGGCCGTGGGCACGCGGTCGGGCTCGCGGTCGACGTCGAACAGGACCATGCTGATGTCGACGCCCGAGACGCCGTCGACCAGCGCGTGGTGAGTCTTGCCGACGATCGCGAACCGGTCGTCCTCGAGCCCCTCGACGAGCCACATCTCCCAGAGCGGCTTCGAGCGATCGAGCTGCTGGGAGAAGATCCGGGCCGCGAGCACGCGCAACTGCTGCTCGCTGCCGGGCGGCGGCAGCGACGTGTGGCGCACGTGATAGGCCAGGTTGAGATGCGGATCGTCGACCCAGACGGGGCGCCCCTGGCCGAACGGCACCTCGCGAACCTTCTGGCGGAAGCGGGGCACGAGGTGCAGGCGCGAGGCGAGATGATCGCGGAACTCGACGTAGGGGGGAGGCGGACCCGCGAAGAGGGTGGTCGACGCGACGTGCATATGGGCCCCGCCTCGCTCGAGGTGGAGGAACGAGGAGTCGAGCCCTGTGAGGCGGTCGTGCACGATTTCGATCATCGCACACCGAATGTGACGGGACTCACGCAGGAATATGTGAGCAGTCCCTAACCTAGCGCCGCTGAACGCAGAACTATCTGCCGAGTCGCCCTGACGGACATCGGGCGAGCGGGGGACCCAATGGCCGGCATCGGGCAGGACGCCGGCGGGGGCGAATGGGGCGGTGCTCCGCCCTTAGCGGCTGTGGCTAACGCCTGCCGCCGCGAGCCCGTCAGCTAACCCCGTAGGCGGTACCGAAAGGCAAGGTGTTTCACTTTGCGTCGCTTCCACGGGAGGCGAAAGCGGGCCGCACTTGCTGTGCTGCCCGTGACAGCGTTGATGATCACGACCGGGATCGCCGCCACCGCGACCGGCACCGTCCCTGATCCGCTCGCGGATCCGGGCACCGGCGCGACGGCCAGCGGCGGACTCGTTCACTCGACCGCCAAGCTCCGCGTCAAGCGGCACGCGATGGCGGGTGGCACGATCAGGCTGCGGGGCAGGCTTCGTCCCGCCGCGGCTCGCCGGGTGACGGTGCGGATCAACGGCGAGAAGGTGAAGACCGTCCGCACCGGCGCCGATGGGCGCTTCCGCGTCCTCTGGAGCGCACCCGGCCCCGGCGTCTACGAGGCGAAGGCGGTCACCCAGGCGAGCGGTCAGGCCCGCATGGCGCGCTCACGAGTCCGGGAGATCAACGTCTACCGTCCCGCCGTCGCGTCCTACTACGGCCCGGGGCTGTACGGGAACGGCACGGCGTGCGGCCAGACGCTGACGCCGGGGACGCACGGAGTCGCCAACAAGTCGCTCCCCTGCGGGGAGAAGGTCACCCTTCGCTACCGCGCGCGGACCGTCACCGTTCCGGTGATCGACCGCGGGCCGTTCTCCGGCGACCGCGAGTACGACCTGACCGCCGCCACCAAGGCGAAGCTCGGGTTCGGCGACGTCGGCACCGTTCTGACGACCCGCTAGCGACGGCCGCTCGCGGCCGCGATTGATGGCGAAGCCGTGGCGCTCAGAGGCGGAGTTGCGCCGTCCCAGCATCCCGACTGACGGGACGTCCGTCCGCGACGAGCCCGGCGACCCCGGCGCCGATCAGGCGCACCGGCGCGTCGAGCTCGAACTCCGCAAGGAGCTGCCGGGCGACGCCGGCGACCGCGTCCGCGTCACGGGTGGGCGAGGCCAGCGTGCGAGAGCGGGTGTGCGTCCTGAACGGCCGCAGCCGGATCTTCATCGTCACCGTCCGGCCCCGGTAGCCGCTCTTCGCCAGCCCCGCGCAGACCGACCGCGCGAGGCCGTCTAGGGTGGCGGCGAGCCGCTCGGGATCCGAGACGTCGGCTGCGAACGTGGTCTCGCGGCTCTCCGACTTCGGCTTCCGGTCGGTGGTCAATGTTGTGGCGCCGACGCCGTTCGCGCGCTCCCGCAGGGCAAGTCCCTGCCTCGGCCCGAAAGCACGCTCCAGGAGCCCCGGCTCGGCCGTGGCGAGCTCCGCGACCGTCTCGATCCCGACCTTGCGCAGCCGCTCGACGGTCCGCGGCCCGACGCCTGGGAGGAGCGCCGGGGGCCTGCCGCCGACCGTCGCGAGCCAGCTCCCCTCGTCGAGAACGAACAAGCCGTCGGGCTTGTCGAGGTCCGAGGCGATCTTCGCCATCAGGCGGTTCGGCCCCAGGCCGATCGAGCAGACGAGCCTCGTCACCTCCTTGATCCGGCGCTTGATCTCCAGCGCCCGCGACTTCGGGACGGGGGAGTCCGAGAGGTCGACGTAGGCCTCGTCGAGTCCCACCACCTCGACGGTGTCACTGAAGTCGCGCAGCGTCTCCATCACCTTGGCGGACCCGCGCTTGTAGAGCTGCATGTCCACAGGGAGCACGGCGAGCCGCGGACAGCGCCTCCGGGCGGTCACCATCGGAAGCGCAGAGTGGACGCCGTGCCTGCGCGCCTCGTACGACGCGGTCGTGACGACCCCGCGCGGGCCGTCGTGAGCGACGACCACCGGCTTCCCGCGCAGCTCGGGATGGCGCAGCAGCTCGACCGCGACGTAGAAGGCGTCCATGTCGACGTGGGCGATCATCTGCGCCTGAACGATCCTAGGCACCGGCACCGACGTGGCTCGCTATGTTGGGAATGGTGAGCAGCTCGGAGGCGAAGAACCTCGAGGCGATCTCCAAGGCGATCGACCAGCACAACGCGAACTGCCCGTTCCCGGCGGCCGAGGTGCGGCTGAACCCCTACGAGGCGGAGCGGCTCGGCTGGGAGCAGATCCGCGGCCTCCCGATCGTCCCCGACTCCGAGATCGGCACCGGCCGCTTCAGGATCGTCTGCTCACGCGACGTCGAGGGCGAGGGGATCGAGGAGGCCGAGGCGCTCGGCATCCCGATCGAGGTGGCCGTCCCCAGCGGCGCGCCCGGCAAGCCCCCTCGCGACGCTCAGTTGAGCGCAGCTGCGAGGCGGCGGCGGTGCTCGGTCGCGAGTGGGTGGGCGGTGCCGAGCTCGTTGAAGATGGCGAGCATCACGCGGCGGATCCGGTCGCGCCGCTCGGGGTCCGCGGTGCCGGCCAGGGCGGCTTGCAGCGCCTCGAGAGCCCGCTCCTGATCGCCCTCGTCCCAGGCGGAGAACGCGGACTGGAGCCCGGCGTCCGGGGCGGCTCCGTTCTCGTCGCGCTCCAGCTCGGCCCGGGCGGCGAGGCCGTCGGCGACGAAATCGAGGGCGCCGATCGACTCGAGCACGGTCGATGCCTCGGCGGGCTCGCCGCGCTCAAGCAGGATCCGGGCGAGGGCGATCGCGGCAGGGGCCTGGCGCGGATCGAGCTCGAGGGCCCGGCGCAGCGACTCCTCGTCCCCCGCCTCGGCGAGCCGCTCGGCCTCGGAAGGGACCAGCCCGTCGAGAAACTGGTCGACCGCCGCCGGCGGCTGGGCGCCGACGAACTCGGCGACCACCTCGCCGTTGCGGAAGGCCTTGACGGCGGGGATGCTCTGGATCCCGAACCGAGCCGCGAGGGCCTGATTCGCGTCGGTGTCCAGCTTGGCGAGCTCGACCTGGCCGGAGCGGTCCTCGACGGCCTTCTCGAGGGTGGGGCCGAGGACGCGGCAGGGGCCGCACCATTCCGCCCAGAAGTCGACGACGACCGGGATCTGACGCGATCGATCGAGGACCTCGGTCTCGAAGGTCTGCTCGGTGACGTCCTTGACCATCGCCCCAGCTTAGAAGCTGGCGGTGGGCGACTAGCGGGCGGGACCGGCGGCGACGCCCGTGACGGCGGCCGCCTCCAGAGCCAGGTGGCGGCGCAGGAAGTGGACCTGGTCGGCGATCGAGCGCTCGCGCCACTCACCGACGTATATGTCGAAGTGCTCACACGGGTACTCGCGGACCTCCGATCGACCCTTCGCACGCCACGCGGCGGCGTATGCGGCCGCGGGCGGTGCGATCGCGTCGCGCTCGGCGACCTGGATCAGGATCGGGCAGGCGAGGTCGCCCATCCGGGTGATCGCCCGGTTGCTCCCCTCGTACAGGATCGCGCGGGCGGTCACCTCGTTGCGCCACGAGGGGCCGGCGATCGACAGGTAGCCGGGCAGGGCGTCATCGCTGACCAGCGCGGCGATCTCGCCAGGAGAAGCAGCGAGCGGGATCAATTGGGGCCGCTGTCCGCGGAGCCCAGCGAGCGCGTCGCGGATCCCGTGCGCCGTCGTCGCCAGCATCCGCCGGATCCCGCCCTGTCGGCCGATCTCCCTGAGGGTGCGGAGCCCGTCGAGATCGGGCGTCTGTGCGATCACGGCGGCGATCCGCGGGTCGTCCGCCGCGACGTAGACGACGTGGCCGCCCGACCACGACGTGCCCCAGAGAACGATCCGCTCCGGATCGACTCCGTCGAGACCGCGGGCGAACTCGACGGCCGCCCGATAGTCGTCGCGGTGCCGCGGTGGCCAGCCGAGCTGGCGCGGCTCCCCCGTGGAGCCGCCGAAGGTCCGGTAGTCGAACAGCACGACGTCGAGGCCCTCCTTCGCGAACGCCTGGGCGAACGGGAGCAGGCCGGAGTCGCGGGTGCCGCCGACTCCGTGCGCCATCACGACGCACGGGCGGCCGCGGTCGCCGGCGAAAGCGTCCCCGTTGCCGCTCAGGTACCAGGCGGCGCACAGCTCCCCGTGGCTCGGGAAGGTGACGTCGCTGCGGTCAGGCAACGGCCGCGGCTTCCTCGTCTCGAGCGGCGCGGCCGGCGAGCCTCGCCGCCTCGCCGCGGAGCGCCCGCTCGTGGCCCGCGGGAATCTCGCGATGCTTCAGGTCGTGCTCGTAGGAGTACCACTCGATCTGCATCGTGTGGCGGGGGCGGTCGGCGAAGTGACCGGCGTGCTTGTCCTGGTCGGCCCGGATCGCCTCCTCGATCTCGGATTTCGGCGGCAGGGCGTACTCGCCGCTGGCGTAGCGCGCGACGAGCTTGCTCTGCAGCTCGACGAACGGGAACAGGGTCGGGACGGTCTGGGCGAAGCCGATGAAGGCGAGGTCGTCGATGCCCGGCTTGAAGACGCGCTTGAACAGCGGCAGGCGGTTGTCGGGCGCCGCGAGGAAGTCCTCGTCGAAGAAGGGGAAGCTGATCCGGTAGCCGGTGGCGTAGACGATCGCGTCGACCCGCTCGACGCTGCCGTCCTCGAAGCGGACGCGGTCACCCTCGAGCTCCGCGACGTTGGGCTTGGCGACGGCGTCGCCCGACCCGAGCCGCAGGAGCAGCTCGCTCGAAACCGTCGGGTGCGCCTCGAGGAAGCCGTGATTGGGTTGGGGGAGGCCGAAGTCCTCCATCCGGCCCGAGACGAGCCGCGGGAACGGCCGCGCCACGAAGCGCTGCAGCTTCAGCGGCAGGAGCGGGCTCGTCTTCACGACCTGATCGGTGGGACGCCCGAACACGTACTTCGGGATCACCCAGGCGCCGCTGCGGGTGGACAGGATTACGCGCTCGGCGACGCCTCGCCGCGACAGCTCGGAGGTGATATCGACGGCGCTGTTGCCGATCCCGACGACGAGCACGCGCTTGCCGGTCAGGTCGAGCGGCTCGGTCGGCGAGAGGTAATGGTGTGAGTGGAGCGTCTCGCCGTCGAAATGGCCCGGGAAGGCGGGGTAACGCGGGTCCCAGTGATGGCCGTTTCCGACCACGAGGAAGTCGAACTCGTGCGTATCGCCGTCGCCGGTCGTGATCCGCCAGCCGCCGGCGGGCATTCGCTCAGCGTGCTCGACGGGCGTCCGGAAGCGGATCCGTTCCCGCAGCCCGAACGCGTCGGCGTACCGGTTCAGGTACTCGAGGATCTCGGAGTGGTGCGGGTAGTCCGGGTACTCGGGGCCCATCGGCATGTCGCGAAACGAGATGCAGTCGCGCGAGGTGTCGATGTGCAGCGAGCGGTACGCGGAGGAGCGGCCGTTCGGATTCGCGAAGTACCAGTTGCCGCCGATGCCGTCGGAGGCCTCGAAGCAGGTGTAGGGGACGGCGTGATCGCCGAGCGCCTTACCGGCCGTGAGGCCGCTGATCCCCGCTCCGATCACGCATGTCGCCGGTCTGTCCGCCATCAGCCCACGGCAGTCTAGACCGGCCTGGCTGGGCGGCCAGGATCGGCCCGCGTCACTCACACGTCGTTGAAGAAGTTGAGCCCGAACTGGTCGAGGAACTGCTGGGCCTCGGCGTTGAGGCGGAACAGCTCACCGGTCCAGATCAGGATGCCCATCGCGACCAGGATCGCGCCGCCCGCGGCCATGATCAGCGCGTAGTGGCGCTTGACGACGTCGAATGCGGTGGTCATCCGGGTGAACGCGACAGCGGTGAGCAGGAACGGGATCGCGAGCCCCGCCGAGTAGACGGCCAGCAGGAAGGCACCGCGGCCGGCTGAATCGGAGAGGGCGGCGGCGGAGAGGATCGCCGCCAGGGTCGGGCCGACGCAAGGCGTCCATGCGATCGCGAAGGCGGCGCCGGCAACGAGCGGCCCTCCATGCCCGGCGCGGGTGAGCAGCGCGTCGACGTGCCACTCGCGGTTCAGCCTGGTCACGAACAGGGCCGCGATGAAGAACAGGCCCATCGCGATGATCAGCACCGCGGCGACCTTCTCGAGCGTCCGCTGGTGCTCCTGGAGCGTGCTGCCGATCCCCGTCGCGGTCAGCCCGAGCAGGATGAAGATCGCCGAGAAGCTCGCGACGAACAGCAGGGCGGGGGTGATCACCCGCCGCCAGTCGGCGTTCTCGAGATCGGCGGCCGAGACGCCCGTCACCGCGGAGAGGTAGCCAGGGACGAGCGGCAGCACGCAGGGGGAGAGGAACGAGACGAGGCCGGCGGCGAGCGCCGCCAGCACGCCGACTCCGGCTGCGGGATCCGACTCCATCGCAGGAATTCTGGCGGAACGTGCCTGCAAATCCGGCCTGGCGCCGTCAGTGGTTTCCACGGATCGAGATTGCGGGCGGGTGCGGATGACGCGGTACCCGCGCGGCGTGAGACTGGCTTCGCGGTTCCCACCTCGGCCGGCGTTGCTCCGATTAAACGTTGGCCGTCGGCCAACTGGAATCACCTTCTAGGTTGGCCAACGAAGCGCGGCGGCCTTCATCCCCCTGGGGTCGCCGCGCTTTGTCCATGCCTGGCTTTAGCTTTCCCGCATGCGACGCCTGCTCGCAGTGCTCGCGCTCGGCACGGGTCTGGCCGCCGGATGCGGCGGGGGCGACGGGGAGGAACTGGTCGAGGAGGGCCCGCTGCGAGACTGCCTCACCGACAAGGGGCTGACCATCGAGCCCCCGGACCTGAGCGCCAGCGCGGGCCTCGGCAGCGTCTCGCTCGACTTCCGCGCGGCGACGCCCGACGGGACCGCGGTCGACTTCGTCGTCCAGGGGACGGCCGAGAAGGCCGAGCGCTCGGCCGCGGACATCCGTGCGGCGCGCGCCGGATTCGGCGGCGTCGGCGGCGAGGTGATCGCGTCACGGAACGCGATCGCCGTCTTCGACGCCGAGCCGAGTGACGACGCCCGCGCAGCCGTCGAGGGCTGCCTGGGGGCGCAGTGACTCAGGGCGGCGGCCCGGGATCCTGGCCCAGCACCCCGCGCAGCCCGCGCGCGGCCTTCGGTGCCAGCTCGCGGGCGTTGTTGTTGAACATCACGTGCACCTGCTCCGCCTCCTGCTCGAGCTTCTGGGCGCGCCCGGCGATCTCCTCGAGCTCCGGCTTCGAGTACTCGTAGTCGAAGCGCTCGGCGACGGTGCGCCCGTGCGTGTAGCCCTCGGTGTTGCGCCCGTGGCAGCGCATATAGGCGAGCCGCTCGTCTGTGACCGCGTCGATCGGCGGAAAGATCGGGACCTGGTCGCCTGGCGGCGTGTCGACCGAGACGAACACGGCGTCGTGCTCGGACAGGTAGGCGAGCGCCCGCTCAAGCCGCCGCGGGTCGGCCCAGCTGCGGCGCCGGAACTCGACCGCGACCACGTGAGGCGCGAGCCCCTCGATAACGGGTGTCAACTCGTCGAGCTCGTTCTTGGCGGGGTCGAACCCCGGGGTGAGCTGGAGCAGGAAGGCCCCGAGCTTGCCGGTGTCGGCGAGCGGCTTCGCCGCCTCGAGCGTGCGCCGGCACATCTCGTCGATCAGCGCGTCGTCGCCGATTACGCGGCCGCGGTCGGTCGTCTCGGCCTGATCGCGGAGATCCACAGGGAGCTCCTTCAATTGGGCGGCGTGGCGGGAGAGGAGCTTGTGCAGCTTCACGTCGAACAGAAACCCGTCGCGCGTGATCTCGGCCCAGCGCTCGACCGTCGAGACGGCGGGGATCGCGTAGAAGCTGGAGTTCAGCTCGACGGCGTCAAAGCGCTCGGCGTAGAACGGCAGTCGCTCGTCCTGCGGGAGGCCCTGCGGATACCAGTGCTCGACGAAGCCCGGATCGGCCCAGCTCGAGGTTCCGACCACGATCGCCATCCGACCGGCGTCAGCCTCGAGGCGCGCCGGGCGGCGGTGTGCCCGGCGGGGGAGACGGCCCCCAGCTCGACCGCCAGTCGCCCGTGATCGGGATCGGCGGCCCGAGCTGGATGTTCTCGTCGAGGGCGACGTCGCCGAGCGCGTTGCCGCGGGCGGCGGCGAGGATGCGTGCGGGACGGCGCAAGAGCGACACGCGCGTGACCGTAGCAGCGCTCGTCCAGGTAGCTTCCGTGCTGTCTGCGACGACGACAGAGGAGGTCGAGATGACCGGCAAGGCCGATTTCAGCGAGGACGAGTGGAAGCAGATCCTCGAAGGGCCGCCGAGCGCGGCGCTGATCGTGATCGGGTCCGACCCGGGTGGATCGATCCGGGAGAGCTTCTCGATGGCGAAGGCCTACGCCGAGGCGCGCCAGCAGCATGGCGCCAGCCAGCTGCTCGACGACATCGTCTCCGCGAAGCCCGAGGTCGACAAGACGCGCTTCAAGACGCGCGAGGAGCTCAAGGAGCATGGCCTCCAGAACATCCGCGACGCAAACGCGATCCTGGAGAGCAAGGCCAGCCCCGAGGAGGTCGAGGAGTACAAGCGGTTCATCTCCACGGTCGCCGACCGCGTTGCGAACGCCCGCAAGGAGGGCTTCCTCGGACTCAGCGGCGAGCGGGTCAGCGAGGACGAGCAGGCCGCGCTCGAGGAGATCAAGTCCGTCCTCGCGTAGCCAACGCTCGATAATCGATCTTATGTCCCCTTCCACCTCGGTACGGTGGAAGCCACTGGTAAGGACGAAAGGCACCCAATGGCGAAGGTCCTCTACACCGCGGAAGCGACCGTGACGGGCGGCAGGATCGCCGGCCACGGCAGGACGACCGACGGAACGCTCGACGTGCAGCTCCGCCTGCCTCCCGAGCTCGGCGGCGAAGGCGGCGGCACCAACCCGGAGCAGCTGTTCGCGGTCGGCTTCGGATCCTGCTTCGAGAGCGCGATCCAGGCCGTCGCGCGCCGCAAGAAGGTCGAGGCCGACGACGTAAGCATCGACAGCAAGGTGTCGCTCTACCCGACCGAGGAGCGCGGCTTCGCTCTCGGCGTGGAACTTGACATAACCCTGCCCCAGATCGACGACGCGGAACTGGCGGCGCAGATCATCGAGGCCGCGCACAAGGTCTGCCCGTATTCGAACGCGACGCGCGGGAACATCGAGGTGAAGCTGTCGGCCAACGGACGGGCGCTGGACACGTCCGCCGACGCGGCGACGCCCGCCGGCTGAGAGGCCGCGCTTGGACCGCGAGCAGTTCAGCGACTGGATCGCGCTCTACGAGCGCCTCTGGCGCACCGAGGGAACCGACCTGCTCGGCGAGCTGTTCAGCGAGGCGATCGTATATTCGAACGGGCCGTTCGAGGAACCCGTTCAGGGCCTCGAGGCGCTCGCGAAGTTCTGGGAGGCCGAGCGGGTGTCCGCGGACGAGCACTTCGAGATCACGAGTGAGATCGTCGCGGTCGAGGGCGCCACCGGCGTCGCCCGCCTCGAGGTGCGCTACTCGCCGCCCGACGGGAACCTCTACCGGGATCTCTGGATCGTCCAGGTCGGCGCTGACGGCCGCTGCATCCGGTTCGAGGAATGGCCCTTCTGGCCCAAGCTCTCGACCGAAGCGGGCTAGGCGCTCAGCCGATCCGGTCGCCCGGCTCGACCTCCTCGTCGGGGCGCAGCAGGATCACGCCCTTCGCTTCGTCGAGCGCCCCCAACACGAGCACCTCCGACGAGAACGGCCCGATCCGGCGCGGCGGGAAGTTGACCACCGCGACCACCAGCCGCCCTTCGAGCTGCTCCCTGGCGTAGTTCTTGATCTGCGCCGACGACCGCTTGCTGCCGATCTCCGGGCCGAAGTCGATCGTCAGCTTCCAGGCCGGGTGACGCGCCTCGGGAAACTCCTCGACGGCGGTGACGCGTCCGACGCGCATGTCGACGCCGAGGAACTGCTCGAAATCGATCTGCTCGGAGGCCGCGTCGGTCAGTTGACGGACGTTATTCGATCTCCGTGAGACCCGGTCCCCCGATCCCCCTACGATTGAGCCATCTCGGGTGATGGCATCGCGATCGTCGTGCTCCGCCGCAAGGGGGCCTGACGGCCCGCCCGGTCCACGTCGGTTGCTCGGGGTGGGTCTATCCGGACTGGCGCGGGCGCTTCTACCCCGCGGGGCTGGCGCAGCGGCGCTGGCTCGACCACTACGCCGCCCACTTCAACACCGTCGAGATCAACAGCACCTTCTACCGGCTGGCCTCCCCGCCGGCCGTCGAGGGCTGGATCCGGCAGACGCCGCCGTCGTTCGTGTTCTCGGTCAAGGCGAGTCGCTACCTGACCCACGTAAAGCGCCTGACGATGCTCGAGCGCGGAATCGAGCGCTTCTACGCGCCACTGAAGACGATCGAGGAGGCCGGGAAGCTCGGGCCGACCCTGTGGCAGCTCCCGGAGACCTTCAGGCGCGACGACGAGCGGCTCGCGGCGGCGCTCGCGGTGCTGCCCGAGGGGCGCCACTGCTTCGAGTTCCGGCACGAGAGCTGGTTCGCGCCGGACGTCTACGAGCTGATGCGCGAGCGCAACGTAGCCCTGGTGATCGGCGACGACCCGAGCCGCCCCTTCCAGACGCGTGAGCGGACGGCCGACTGGGCCTTCATCCGCTTTCACCGCAGCGCCCGCAGGCGCAGCGGCAACTACTCCCCCGCCGAGCTCGACACCTGGGTGAGGCGGATCGCGCAGTGGCGCCGTGACACCGAGGTGTTCGCGTACTTCAACAACGACTGGAAGGGCTACGCCATCGCGAACGCCCGGCACCTCAAGAGCGGCCTCGGCGCCTGAGGGTCAGTGCTGTCGCCAGCCGCCGCCGAGCATCCGCGCGACGCGTCCGCCGCGCCGCGGCCTGAAGTTCGGCGAGGCCTTCTCGGGAGCCGGCAGCTCGGCCGCCGCCTCCGCGTCGATCGCCAGCGTCACCGCCCCCTCGTGGGTGCGCGCCACCTCGGGCGCATCCGCGAACACCAGCTTCCGGTCTGGAGTCTCGATCACGAAGCCGTCGAGGATGTGCTCCCGGTAGTTGTCGACGACCGCGTCGACCTTGCCGACCTCGATCCCGTCGGATGAGAACACGGGCGTGCCGCGGCGGACGGCGCTGTAGTGGATCGCGTGGCCGTAGTCGTCGCTCATGCCCAGCATGATATTGAGCCGGGTCAGCCTCCCCTCAATGGCGCCGGCCGGGTACTCGGGAACACCGCTCGCCCAGGCTAGGCGCGGAGGCGCTCGGCGACGGCGGGGCTCTCGCAGAAGTCCGCGATCACCCGCGACAGCCGGCCTCCCTGCCAGGCGAGTGGCGACTCGCCGGGGTCCTCGCCGATCAGCTCGGCTCGCGGCAACGCCTCGGCCCATGCTTCGGCGACGCCGCGGGGGTGACCCGGGTCCGCCTCGTCGCGGCTGGCGACGACCAGGGCAGGCACGTCAAGCGACTCGAGCTCGGCCAGCCCGTCGAACGGGATCGAGCGCGGCACCTCCCGCAGCGCCTCGGCGACCGCCTGTGGATGGCGGTGGCGCTGGAGGCGCTCTCGGGTGATCCGCAGCACGCGCTCGCGCCACTCGGGGTCAACGTCGAGATCCGCCTCATACGCCCGCATGAACCCCTCGACGCCATCGCGCTCGAGACCGTCGGCGAGCCGGTCCCAGCCCGCCAGCGACTGCGCGTCCGGCGGCAGGCCGAGCGTCGCGGGCGCGATCAGGACCACGGCCGCGACCTGATCGACGTGCTCGAGCGCGTAGGTGGCGACCGTGTGGCAGCCCATCGAATGCCCGCCGACCAGCGGCGGCGAGGGGGACGTCCTCTCGACGACGCGGCCGAGGTCACCGGCCAGGTGCTGGTAGCCGTAGCCCGAGCCCGGCGGCGCCGGGGTCGACTCCCCGTGGCCGCGCGCGTCGTAGGTGACCAGCCGGTAGCCGCGGCGGGGCAGGGCGAGTGAGCCGTGGACCACGTAGCGCCGCGTCGCGGTCACCCCATGGAGCAGGACGACCGGGGGGCCCTCCCCCACCTCCTCTCCGGCGAGGACCAGATCACCCTCGCCCTCGACCTCGAGTGGCGTCGCCTCGAGCCTCTCGAGCGCCATCGCCGGCCTTCAGCGAGCCCCTGCGACCGCGCGTTCGAGGTCGCCGACGTCCTGGTAGCTGAGCCCGAACCGGGCAACGTGCCTGTAGCGAACGATCCCCTCGGGATTGATCAGGAAGATCGAGCGACGTACGAATCCGCCCGGCCCGAGCGATCCGTAGGCGCGCGCGACGCGCTTGTCCGGGTCCGAGAGCAGCGGCACGTTGAGGCCGTGCTGGGCGATGAAGCGCTCGTGAGACTCGACCGATTGCGGCGAGATCCCGAGCATCGGCACGCCGAGTGCCTCGATCCGGTCGCGGTCGTCGCGATAGGAGCAGAATTGCTTCGTGCAGATGGGCGTGAAGTCGCCCGGGTATAAGGCGAGGATCAGCTCGGAGCCCTTGAAGTCCGAGAGCCTGTACGTGCGCGCGCCCGTGCCCTCGAGCTCGAAGCTGGGTGCCTTGGAGCCGACTGCAAGCTTCGCCATCAGCCGCGCCTGATCTCGATCGAGTTGACGACCACGGGCGCGATCGGGGGGCCGTCGGCGCCGCTCGGCTGGCCGAGCTGCTCGATCCGCTCGACCGTGTCGAGGCCCTCCGTGACGCGTCCGAGCAGCGCGTAGTCGGGCGGCAGCCCCGCGTCGGCCGGGGCGGTGACCACGAAGAACTGGCTCCCGGAGCGGCCGGGCGGCTCGACGGGGCTCTTGGCCATCGCGACGATCCCGCGCAGATAGGAGAGGTCATCGGTCGGCGGCTCGTCGATCGTGTACCCCGGACCCCCGGTACCGGTGCCGGTCGGGTCGCCGCCCTGGATCACGAACCCGCGCACGATCCGCGTGAACGGTGTGTCGTCGTAGTAGCCCTGCTCGGCGAGGCTCGCGAACGACGCGGTCGTCCTCGGCGCCCGCGCGGTCGCGAGCTCGATCTCGAAGCTGCCGCAGCTCGTCCCGACAACCGCGGTGGCGGGCCCGCGCAGCCGCTCCGTCGGCGGCTCGGCCTGCGCCTCACGGGGCACGGGGGCCTCGACCCGCTCGCACCCGGCGGGCAGCGCGGCGGGCTCCTCGCCGCCGTCGTCGTCCCCGCCGCAGCCCCCCGCAATGAGCGCCGCGGCGCATGCGACAGCCAGCACGGTCGCCTCTGCACGCTGCCTCGTCACAGCGGCCTAGGCTAGAGAACGACGCCGATGTGCCCGAGTCCATCCTCGAAGAGGAACCGTCTCGCGGGCCGAGCACTGAACGTGCTCGTCTCGCGCGCGCCGATCGTCTGGCCCCTGGTCCGGGCGCCGATCAGGCGCTTCTTCGAGGATCGCGCCCCGGGCTGGGACGAGCGCACGGGAGCCGGATCATACGAGCACCTCGCCCCCCTCGCCGCAGCGCTGCTCCATGTCAGCCCTGATCCCGAGCGGGCGCTCGACATCGGCACCGGGACCGGTGCCGGAGCGCTGCTGATCGCGCGCGAGTTCCCGAACGCCCGCGTCCGCGGCATCGACCTCTCGGGAGAGATGATCCGCCGCGCTCAGGCGCGGGTCGGGCTGGATCCCGAGGGCCGGATCGCGTTCCGCGTCGGCGACGCCTCCGCACTCCCCTGGGGCGGGGATTCGTTCGACCTCGTCACCCAGCTCAACATGCCCCCGTTCTTCGCCGAGATCGCCCGGGTCCTGAGGCCGGGGGGCCACGCCGTGGTGGCGGCCAGCTGGGGCTCGGAGACACCGTTCTACACGCCTGAGGCCGTGCTGAGGCGCGGCTTCGAGCGGCGTGAGCTCGAGGTCGTGACGAGCGGCGCCGCCCACGAGGGGACCTTCTTCGTGGCTAGATTGCCCGCGTGAGCGGCGAGCGGCGGCAGGTCCTGATCGTCAATCCCTCCTCCGGCGGCGGGCGTGGGAAGTCGCTGCTCCCCGACGCCGAGGCGGCACTGCGGGCGAGCGGGATCGCGTTCCGCACCGTCATCACGCGAAGCCTGGACCACGGCATCGAGGAGGCGCTGGCCGCGCACGAGGCCGGTGACCTGCCCGTGATCATGAGCGGCGACGGGCTGATCGGCCACGTCGGCGGGGCGCTCGCCGGCAGGGACGCCGCGATCGGAATCCTGCCCGGCGGCCGCGGCAACGACTTCGCGCGGGCGATCGGGATCCCGACCGGGGTCCGCGACGCGGTCGCGGTGCTCGCCGCGGGGAAGGAGCGCGAGATCGACGTCGGCGAGGTGGACGGCCGCCGCTTCCTCGGGATCGCCTCGATGGGCTTCGACTCCGAGGCGAACCGGACCGCCAACGAGGCCCGGATCGTGCGCGGGAACCTCGTCTACGCGTATGCGGCGTTGCGCACGCTCGCCCGCTGGAAGCCCGCGACGTTCACGGTCAGCGCCGACGGCGCGGCGCCGGTCAGCTTCAGCGGCTACGCCGTCGCGGTCGCGAACGGCAAGGCGTACGGCGGCGGCATGTTCATCGCCCCCGACGCGGAGCTCGACGACGGCCTGTTCGACGTCGTCACCACCGCCCATACGGGCAAGGTGCGCTTCCTGACTAGCCTTCCTGACGTGTTCAAGGGAACCCACGTGGAGCACGACGAGGTCGAGGTGGTGCGGGCCGCCACCGTCGAGGTCGGCGCGGATCGGGCGTTCCCGGTCTACGCCGACGGCGAGCACGTCTCCGACCTGCCCGCGTTGCTGCGCGTCCTCCCGCGCGCGCTGCGGGTGATCGCACCCCCGGCGACGCCATGAGCCGAGCATCCCCGGCCGCCGCACCCCCGCGGCGGCCAAGCCGGCTGTTCGGGCCGAAGCGGGCGCTGGCGCGCGCGACGGGGGCGCTCAGCCGAGTCAGCGGCCGTGGCGGGGGAACCACCCTCCCGGGCCGGGTGCTGGTGCGGATTGCGCCGGATGCGATCGAGCGCCTCGCCGCCCCGCTCGAGAGCGGATCGATCGTGGTCAGCTCGACGAACGGGAAGACGACCACGGCCGGGATGATCGCCTCGATCCTGCGCGCCGCCGGCCGCGAGCCGATCCACAACCGCGCCGGCTCGAACATGCACTGGGGCGTCGCCACCGCGCTGCTCGAGCAACGCGGCGACGAGGGCCTGTTCGAGCTCGACGAGGCGTGGCTGCCTCGGGTCGCCCCGCAGCTGCGCCCGCGCCTGCTCGTGCTCACGAACCTGTTCCGCGACCAGCTCGACCGCTATGGGGAGCTCGAGCGGCTCGCCGACGAGTGGGCGGTCCTGGTCGAATCCCTCGTCGGGATCTCGGAGTTCGCGCTGTGCGCCGATGATCCCCTGATCGCAGACCTGGGCCGCGACCATGACCTGCGGCGGCGCCCGGGAGTCACCTACTTCGGGATCGAGGACGCGAGCCAGGCGCTGCCTCAGCTCCAGCACGCCCACGACGCCAAGCACTGCAGGCGCTGCGGCGCCCCCTACGCGTACGATCGCGCCTTCGTCGGCCACCTGGGCCACTACAGCTGCCCGAGCTGCAACGCGGACCGCCCCACCCCGGACGTCGCCGCGACGAAGGTCGAGCTGCGCGGGATGTCGGGCTCGGTGCTCACGGTGACGACCCCCCAGGGCGAGCTGTCGCTCGAGCTGCCGCTGCCCGGGCTCTACAACGTCTACAACGCCCTCGCCGCGATCACCGCGGGGCTCCGCTCCGGCGTCCCGCTCGAGACCGTGAAGCGCGGCCTGCAGGCGATGACCGCCGTGTTCGGGCGAGTGGAGACGATCGAGGTCGGCGGCAAGCCCGTCTCGACCCTGCTGATCAAGAACCCGGCCGGCGCCAACGAGGTCCTCCGCACTCTCAGCCTCGAGGCGGACGGCGGCGGTCTCGACGTCTGGATCGCGCTCAACGACGGGATCGCCGACGGGCGGGACGTCTCCTGGATCTGGGACGCCGACTTCGAGCTCCTCACGGACGGTGTCCGCCGGGTCGTCTGCGCCGGCACGCGCGCCCCCGAGATGGCCCTGCGCCTGAAGTACGCGGGCTGGCCCGAGGACCGGATCGAGGTCGTCCCCGAGGTGTCGCGATCGCTCGACGCGGCGGTCGCGGCCGCGCCGGGACGCGTGTTCGCGCTGCCCACCTACACGGCGCTGCTCGAGATGCGCAACCTTCTCTCCGACAGGGGCCTCGCCCCGGAGTACTGGGAGTGACTCCGGCCGGCGAGCAGGGCGAGCAGACGGTCCCGGAGGCGGCGATCTGGCAGGACGTGGAGTTCGGCGCCTACACGGCGGACCTCCCGCTCTGGGAGGAGCTGGCCAACGCGAGCAAGGGGGGCCTGCTCGAGCTCGGCGCCGGGTCCGGGCGAGTCGCCCTGCACCTCGCCCGCGCCGGCGTCCCGGTCACCGCGCTCGAGGCCGATCACGCGCTCGCCGAGGAGCTCGACCGGCGGGCGCGCGCCGAGGAGCTGCCCGTGCTCGTCGCACCCGCCGACATCGTCGCGCTCGATCAGGCCTGGCCGCAGGCCTCCGCCTCGATCAGCGCCGCGATCGCCCCGCTGCACATCATCCAGCAGCTCGACCCCGCCGACCGTCCCCGCTTACTCGCCCGCCTGGCCGAGCGGCTCCCGGCCGGGACCCCGGTCGCCGCCGTGCTCGTCGACGAGTCGTCGCTCCTCGACAGCGGGCTCGAGGCCGACCAGGTGCCTGACATGCGCGACATCGGCGGCTGGGTCTACTCGAGCGAGCCCCTCTGGGTCCAGGTCGACGCGGGTGCCCTGAGGATCAGGCGCCTGCGCACGCGCATCGCCCCGGACGGGGAGGTCGAACGGACCGTCCGCGACGAGCTCCTGCACCGGCTCCGCCCGGAGGCGCTCGAGGACGAGGCTCGCGACGCCGGGCTCGCTCCCGCGGGGCGCCGCGCGATCGCCTCGGGCCCGTCCGAGGCCGACTCGATCGCCGTCCTCCTGGAGGCGCCGTGACCGCCGGCGGTGCGGAGACCGGGCTCGAGCTGCGCTTGCTCGCGCTCTACCCCGAGCAGATGAACATCTACGCCGACCGCGGCAACATCCTCTTCCTGCAGCGCCGCTGCGAGTGGCGCGGGATCGGATTCCTCTATTCCGCCGCCGGCCCCGGCGAGGGCTTCGACCCCGCCGACCACGACCTGATCTACATCGGGGGCGGGCAGGACCGCGACCAGGTCCTGGTCGCCGAGGACATGCTTCGCTCAAAGCGCGACGCGATCGCGGCGGCCGTCGATGACGGCGCGCCGCTGCTCGCCGTCTGCGGCGGCTACCAGCTTCTCGGCCGCAGCTACCAGCTCGGGGACGCGACGATTCCCGGGCTCGGGGTCGCCGACCTCGAGACCGTCCGTGAGCCGGGCCCGCGGTTGATCGGCAACGTCGAGATCTCGGTCGACCTCGGTGACGGACCCGAGGTGCTGGCGGGGTTCGAGAACCATGGCGGCCGCACCTATCTCGGCACGGACGCCGTCCCGCTCGGATCGGTCCTGCACGGCCACGGGAACAACGGGGCCGACGGCCTCGAGGGGGTGCGGCGCGCGAACATGATCGGGACCTACCTACATGGGCCATTGCTGCCCAAGAACGCCGCTCTCGCCGACCGCCTGATCGCCCTCGCGCTCGCCCGCCGGACCGGCTCCGAGCCTCCGCTCGCCCCGCTCGACGACGCCCTCGAGAATGCCGCCCACGCCACCGCGCGCAGGGCGGCGGAGCGCGGCTAGTAGGATCACCCCGTGGTCGTCGTACTGATCGTCATCGGGCTGGTCGTCCTCGCCGGGCTGATCTACATCCTGATGCGCAACAGCATCATCAGCTCGCGCAATCAGGTCGAGGAGGCTTGGTCGGGGATCGACGTGCAGCTGAAGCGCCGCCACGATCTGATCCCGAACCTGGTCGAGACGGTGAAGGGCTACGCGACGCACGAGCGTGAGACCTTCGAGAAGGTCACCCAGGCGCGCAGCCAGGCGATGCAGGCGCAGGGCGTCGAGGACACCGCGAAGGCGGAGGGTGCATTGAGCGCCGCCCTCGGCGGCCTCCGGGTCGTCGCCGAGCAGTACCCGGAGTTGCGGGCGACCGAGAACTTCCAGCAGCTCCAGCGCCAGCTCTCGGAGCTGGAGGACGAGATCCAGGCCGCGCGCCGGATCTACAACTCCAACGTGCAGAGCTACAACACGAAGATCCAGCAGTTCCCGATGTCGATCGTCGCCAGCCAGGGTGGCTTCACGGAGAAGGAGTTCTTCGAGATCGAGGACGCTGGCGAGCGCGAAACCCCGCAGGTCTCGTTCAAGTAGACCGCGGACGCGAAGCCGGCGGCTGCGACCTCGAAGCCGGCGGCTGCGACCTCACCGCGCGTTTGGAGCCGTGCAACGACGAAGGCCCTGCGATCGCAGGGCCTTCGTAGGCAGCCGGATGTGGGCCCGCGGTGCGGGCCGGCATCCGTCACCGCCGCGTAGTGAGACCCCGCAGCACCACCTCGATCGGCGAGCGGTGCTTCGACCCGTTGTCGATCGCCTCGCGCGTCTTCCGCATCTCGGCCGCAAACGCGCCGAAGTTCTCGCTGAACCGTCCAATGTTCTTGCTGGTATCAGCGAGATTCCTGCCCGCCTTGTCGACCCCGGTGCCGACACGCATCCCGAGCACCTTGCGCCCGGGACTGCGCCTGGTGCCCAAGGCGATTCCGCCGGCCAATCCGGCGAGCGCCGCCCCGCCTGCGATCGCCGGTCCCTTCAGCTTGCCGGCGGCGGTTGAGATCGCCTTGCCACCGGTCTGTGCTCCGTCCGCGACTGCGTCCTTGCCCTTCGAGGCGATCTGCTTGACCGAATCTGCCGGGCCAGCGGCGCTCGAGCTCCGCGACTGGTTGCGCGAGCGGGCGCTTGCACGGGACCGGCTGCTCCGAGAAGCGGTGGTCTTCGCTCTACCTGTGCCGTTTCGCGCCTGACGACTGCGCGGCGAGCTGCTCGATCCCCGGGACGAGGTGCCTGAGCGACCCGAGCCGTTCGACCGGCTTGTCGTCCCACGGCGAGCATTTGACTTACGTCTTGTACGCGTCTGGGCCATTCCCGGCCCTCCTTTCGCATCCATGCGAATCTCTCTCTGAGGGAACGGCTTACCCGCATTTGCGGGGACAAATCACCCGCTGAGGCGATCTGCGACACGCAGGGTCGCCCTCCTCGGAGATTCCCTAGCACTTGCCGATATCGGATACGTCCGCCCAGGCGCTGTTGCGGACGTAACCCCCCGACGTTCCGGAGCGCTTGATAACGGCAAGGACGCGAAGCGTCCACCAGAGATCTCTGGATCGGAGGGAGAGGATGAACACGAAGGAGAGAAACGCCGTGGTCGGCCTGCTCGCCGGAGCAGCAGTCTTAGTCGCTCTGGTATTCGCGTCGTCCGCTCAGGCGCACGTGGCGTTCTGCGAGGAGACCGTGAACCCCCACGGGCAGAACGTGCCGCCGGCCGGGTCAACCACGTTGCCCGGCCCGAAGGGTGGGATCAACGATGACGGCTTCTACGAGGTCGGAACCGATGCGGCCTCGCCGGTGACCCTGCAGGACACCG
>DATADX010000040.1:0-124189 GCA_036258315.1 Solirubrobacterales bacterium | reverse complement strand
GGGTCGGTGGAGGCCGGCAGGAAGCCGGTCGGTCCGATCGAGCCGGCGACGAAGCGCGACTCGCCCGCGGCCCGGCGGGCGATCTCCGCCGCCTTCGTGTTGATCTCGAGCGTCTGCTCGCCGAGCCCCCACTCGTCGAGCTTCAGCCTCGAGGCCTGGAAGGTGTCGGTCTCGACCACCTCCGCGCCCGCCTCGATCATCGACTCGTGGACGCCCTGGATCACGTCCGGGCGGTTGAGCACCAGCGCCTCGTGGCACCGGCCGGGAAGCTTGTAGTCGTTCTCCAGGGAGAGGTCGAACTGCTCGAGCGTCGCGCCCATCCCGCCGTCGAAGACGACGATCCGGTCGTGGATCGCAGCTAGGTATTCGCGTTCGCCCGAACTCATGCTGTTAAGCCTGTCACCTCCATCGATCCCGGCTGTAGCACCTCGCCTCGATCCTGAGATCTCGGTCGGTTGCTGCGACTTCGCAGGGCCGGGTCCCTCGGCCGCTCTGGATGGAACTCCTGAAAAGCTAGCAAGTGGTCGGCAAGACCCTGACGCGCACGCTAGGCGCGGGAGTCCATCAGCGCGAGCAGCTTCGTCGTCGTGCTCCAACTGCGAATCGTCATGTCCTGGTACTCGGGGAGGGCGACGACCTTCGAGAGACGGCTGCTCGACGCCCTCGCGGTCAGGCGCGAGAAGTAGAGGACGCCCTTGCCCCTCCAGGCGTGGTCGACGCCTTCTTTGGCCTCGACGACCCCGAACGCCTTCGCGACGGTCAGCGGCTTGCGCAGGAAGATCACGTCACTCCTGTGGTCCCCGTCGCCGAACTCCGCACCGGTCGGGGCAGCCTCGACAACGGACCGCAGCTGCGCCTCGGTCAGCACGACGACCTTGAGCTCGAGCCCGAAGCGGCGCGTCAGCTCCTTCTCGAGCCGAGCGGCGAGCTCGTCGAGCTCCTGCCTGGGTGCCCGGAACAGCACGTTGCCGCTGTTGATGTAGGTGGCGACGTCCGCGAAGCCCATCTCCTCGAACGCGGAGCGGAGCTCGTCCATCTTCACGGCGTTCTTCCCGCCGACGTTGACCCCGCGCAGGAGCGCGAGGCGCTGGACACCCGCCGGCAATGCCCTACTTGCGCCCGAGGCGCCTGCGCCAGTCGCGTGCGTTGACGAAGTTGACGATCTTGCTGAGCTGGCGGCGGCGCTTCGCCGTGTAGGGGAAGTAGAGCGCCTCGCGCTTGCTGCCCAGGCGGGTGATCACGAGCGACTCGGGGCGGACGAACTTCTTGATCCCGTACTCGCCGTGGCGGAAGCCGATGCCCGAGTCCTTCCAGCCGCCCATCGGCACGTCGATCGCGAGGAAGTTGACGAGCACGTCGTTGACGACGGCGGCGCCGACCTCGAGCTTCCGGGCCACCGCCTCAGCTGCGGCGGTCTTGCCGAACACGTAGCCGGAGAGCCCGTAGCGGGTGTCGTTGGCGAGCCGGACCGCCTCCTCGGCGTCGCGGACCTTCATCACCCCGACGACCGGTCCGAACGTCTCGTCCCTCATCACCTTCATCGAGTGGTCGACGTCGGCGATCACGGTCGGCGGGAACCAGTCGCCGGGACCGTCGCTGCGCTCGCCGCCGGTCAGCACGGTCGCGCCGCGCTCACGCGCGTCGGCGATGTGGGACTCGACGATCTCCATCTGCGGCCTGAAGGTGATCGCGCCGAGGTCGGAGCCGTAGTCGCGGCCGTCCATCCCCTGCTTCAGGCTCTTCACCTCGTCGGTGAGGCGGCGCATGAACTCGTCATAGACATTCCCCTCGACGTAAATCCTTTCCACCGACATGCAGACCTGGCCGGAGTTCTGGAAGGCGCCCCAGGCGGCGGCGTTGGCCGCCTTGCCGACGTCGGCGGAGCGCAGCACGATCATCGGGTCCTTGCCGCCGAGCTCGGCGCTGACGGGGGTGAGGCGCTCGGCGGCCTGGGCAAGGACCGTCTTCGCGGTCCGGTCCGAGCCGGTGAACTGGACGAAGTCGACCTCGTCGACGAGCGCCGAGCCGGTCTCGCCGCCGCCGTTGACGACGTCGAACACGTCGGGCGCGCCGAGCTCGTTCTTCCAGGCGTCGATGATCTCCTTGACGCCGAGCGGGGTGATCTCGGAGGGCTTGATCACCACCGCGGCGCCGGCCTGAAGCGCGGGGATCGCGTCGCCGAGCGAGAGGAGCAGGGGGAAGTTCCAGGGACTGATCACGCCGACGACCGGATAGGGGCGGTACTGGACGCGCAGCCGCTTCGTCTTGAACAGCGGCGAGTGCGCGGGCACCCTCTCCTCGCCGATGTAGCGCTTGGCGCGCTTGCCGTAGAAGTTGATCAGGTCGACGAGGTAGATCGCCTCGCCGGCCGCCTCGCCGCGGACCTTGCCGGTCTCGGCCTGCATCGTGTCGGCGATCTCGTCCTGGTGGTCGAGGATCCAGTCGCGCAGCTGGGCGAGCCAGCGGTGGCGCCCGCGGTTGCCGAGGGCCTCCCACTCAGCCTGGTTGGCGCGAACCCGCGCGACCGTTTCGGCCACCCGCTCGCGATCGTCCAGCGGCAAGGTCGCGATCACGGTTCCATCCGCCGGGTTGTGGATCTCTAACGTCCCGGGCGGGGCCGCTCCGTTGCCCGAGTGTGACTCGGTCGTGCTGCGGCCGAACTTGATCGCCATGCCCGCTCTCCTCGCCGTCGCCTGTCCGAGCAACTCTACCGGCAGCAGGGGGGGCTGGCCGGCTGGCCAAGGTCAGCTCCTCGAGCTGCTCAAAGGCCGCGGGAAGCAGGCCCTCGAGCCGAGCGGCCTCGGGGAGCGCCGTCGGGTCGGCGTAGACGCCGAAGTGAAGCTGGCCGCCGTAGCTCACGACCCCGACCGACAGCGAGTGGCCCTCGCTGATCGGGATCAAGGGGTGGATCGAGAGCACGCGAGCGCCGGCCGCATAGAGCGGCACCGTCGGCCCCGGCACGTTCGAGACGGTGAGGCTGTGGGTGCGGGGGCTGGAGGCGACGCGCGCGACGCCGTCCTTGAGTGGCCCGGGCAGCAGGCCGGCCCCTCGCAGCAGGATGTCGGTTCCCCGCGCGTATCCGGACCGCTTCAGCGCCGCCATCTGGTGCACGACCTCGCGGAGGCGGGCGCCGGGGTCGGCCACGTCGACCGGCAGGTCGACGAACGCGAAAGTGATCCGGTTGCCGCCGCGCTCGTCCTCGCTGCGGGTGCTGATCGGGACCATCGCGCGCTGGGGAGTGGGCGGTGCGTCGACGATCTCGGCCAGGGACCGGAGCGAGCCCGCGACCGCTGCGAGCACGACGTCGTTCAGCTTCACGCCGAGGCTTCGGGCGACCGCCTTGACACGCTCGAGATCGGCCCGGGCGGGGACCAGCACGCGCCGCGGCGACAGGTCTCCCCGCAGGAAGCTCGCCGGCGCCGGGCGGGCCAGGTCACCCGCGAGGGAGAGCGCCGCGCGGCGGACGCTGTCGGCGGAGCGGAGCGCGTGACCCGGTCGCAGCCCGATCCCCGCCGCCTGGCGCGCCGCGCGGAATTGCTCGAGCGCCGCGTCCTTGAGCGACTCGACCGCCACCCGCGCCGGGCTGTGCGCCCGCTCCGGGGTCCACGGGACCGGCTCGGGGCAGGCGGGGTGCGGCTCGAGATCGAACAGCAGCATCCCCAGCTCGACCGCGGCGATCCCGTCGACCATCGCGTGGTGGACCTTGCCGAGCACGGCCGCGTGACCCGGTCCCGCCCTCGGAACGACGAGGATCTCCCACAGGGGGCGGTCCCGGTCGAGCCGGCGCGAGAAGAACTCGTCGCTGGCGGCGCGGAGCTCGCCGGGCTCGGTCAGCGCCGCCGTCACCTTGACGTGGTCGGAGATCCGAAAGCGCGCATCGTCCGTCCAGAACGGCTCGCCGACCGGGGCGTCGCGGAGGCGCTGGCGGAAGCGGGGGGCGAGGTGGAGCTTCGCCGCGATCCGGCGGCGCAGCTCGAGCGCGTCCAGCGGGGGGTGGCCCGGCGCCAGGGCGAGGTCGGCGTGCCAGCCGACGTGCATGTGGGCAGATTTGGTCTCGATGCGCAGAAACGACGCGTCGAGCGGAGACAGCCGCTCCATCTTCATCCCCCGATCGTGCAGCTCCGGGTAGGCCAGATCCAGGGCAAACATGTCCAGCATCCAGGCCCGCTGGTTGGCCCGTGTGTCGATTCCGTGAGGATCCGGGCGCCTCAACGCGTTTTTCCGCAAGGAGCGGGGCTTTCGGGGGCAGCATCGACCGCTTGGAGTAACCGCGCCGCCGTTTTTCCTACAGCGGTCCAAGGGAAACCGGACACGCCGTCCCTACGTTGCTGGCGTCTCGTAAAACGACCGCCGCTGGCGCTGCCTCGGCGGGCAAGGAGGGACGTAGGTAATGAGAAAGAAGCTGCTTTGGGCCTTGCCTGTGGGCGTGCTGGCGTCGCTGGCCGTGCCTCAGCTGGCCCTGGCGGACATCATCGACAGCGAGTCGGGCGTGCTGACGGACGGTGCGGCGATCAACACCCTCTGGGTGATGGTCGCGGCATTCCTGGTGATGTTCATGCAGGCCGGCTTCATGCTGCTCGAGATCGGGTTCTCGCGTGGGAAGAACGCCGGAACGGTGGTGCCGAAGATCCTGATCAACTTCTCGATCGCGGCACTGGCCTGGTGGGCGTGCGGGTTTGCGTTCGCATTCGGCCCGGGAGAGATCATCGGAGACACCGGGTTCTTCCTGCAGAACTTCGGTGATCCGGCCACGGCGTTCCCCGTGATGGGATTCTCGGACGCGGCGGTTGAGGCGAAGTTCTTCTTCCAGTTCGTGTTCTGCGCCGTCTCACTGGCGATCGTGTGGGGGACGACGCTCGAACGGATCAAGTTCGGCGTCTACGTGATCTACGCGATCGTGTTCGCTGCGCTCATCTACCCGATCGGCGCCCACTGGGTGTTCGGCGGCGGCTGGCTGCAGTCGAACATCGGCATGCAGGACTTCGCCGGCTCGACGGCGGTCCACCTGATCGGTGCGACCGGCGGCCTCGCCGTGCTCCTGCTGCTCGGTGCCCGGAAGGGCAAGTACGGGGGCGACGGGAAGCCGAGGCCGATCCCGGGGCACAACATGCCCATGTTCGGGCTTGGCGTGCTGATCCTGTGGCTCGGCTGGTTCGGGTTCAACCCGGGCTCGACGCTGGGCGCGCTCGACGGGCGCTTCGCCGAGGTCGCGCTGATCACGCAGCTCGCCTGCGCGGCCGGTGTGATCGCGGCGGCGGTGGTCAGTCGACTCACCCAGAAGACGCTCGACATCGGGATGGTCGGAAACGGCGCGATTGCGGCTCTGGTCGCGATCACCGCCCCCTCCGGCTACGTCGAGACCTGGGCGGCGCCGATCATCGGCGCGGTCGCGGGCGTCCTCGTCGTGCTGGCGATCCCGGCGATCGACAAGTTGATCGACGACCCGGTCGGCGCCCTCTCGGCGCACGGCCTCGCCGGCGTCTGGGGCACGCTGTCGTGCGGGATCTTCACCGCACCGCGGCTCGCCGAGTACAACGTGTTCGGCGTCACCAACAGCGACGGCGAGTTCATCGGCGGGTTCCTCTACGCCAGCGGCCTGATCGGCAAGGGCGCGAACGACATCGGGGGCAGCTTCAACCTCGAGGCGTTCGAGCAGCTTGGCGCGCAGGCCCTGGGGGTGGCGGTGGCGTTCGCGTTCGTGTTCGCGGCCTCGTTCGCCACGTTCTACGTGATCAAGCAGGTCTACGGCCTGCGCGTCACCGAGACCGAGGAGGACGCCGGGCTCGACATCTCCGAGCACGGCATGTACGGCTACCCGGAGACCTTCATCCCTCAGGGTGAGTTCCCCGGTGCCGCCACGTCCCCGACCGCTGCGGCGTCGGCTGCGACTGCGGTCCGGCCGGCTCCCAGCGAGTCATAGGAAGGGGTTGAGCGCATGAAGAAGATCGAGGCATACATCCGCCACGAGGCGTTCGAGCCGATCAGGGCCGAGCTGCTCGACAAGGGCTTTCCGTCCCTGTCGATCAGCGAGGTCAAGGGCTCTGGCCGCCAGAAGGGCGTGGTGGAGACCTATCGAGGCTCGACCCTGACCGTCAACGTGCGGCCGAAGCTCAAGGTCGAGGTCGTGGTCGAGAGCAAGGACAAGGGGCTCGTCGTCGAGACGATCCTCAAGCACGCCCGCACGGGAGATGTCGGAGACGGCAAGATCTTCGTGCTCCCGGTGGAGGAGGCGATTCGCATCCGCACCGGCGAAGAGGGCGAGAAGGTCCTGCAGGCCCACGAGGGCGAGGAGGTTCCCGCCGCCTAGGGCCGGGAACAGCCAGATGCGCGAGCTGAGCACACGGATGCTCGAGGCCGTCCTCGACGGCGAAGGGCTGACAGGTGTCGCGGAGCTCGCGTCAGCGGAGGCCCGCGGGCCGGTGGCGATCGTGCTGCCGGCCCGCGGTCTTTCCGCGCTCGCCCCGGGCGGGGGCGAGCTGAACGGGCTGGCCGAGTACGCCCGGGCACGGATCGCCGCGGTCGAAGCGGAGCCGCCCGAGCCCGTCCTCCTCGAGGAGCCCGTGGTGGTGGGCGGCGAGCAGGTGGGGGTGGTGCTGCTGCTGGCCGGCCGAGACCGCGAGGAGGCCGAGCTCCCGGTCGACCGCGGGGAGATCCTCCGCGCGGCCTCGCTTGCGGTGCTCGCCGCGGTCGCCGTCAGCGATGCCCGCGAGGAGGCCGAGCGGAAGGCGCGCGGCAGCCTGATCCAGGAGCTGCGCTCACACGCTCTCGAGGCGGCCGACGCGACGAGCAAGGCGGCGCGGCTGGGCTGCGACCTGAGCCGCGGGGCGCTGGCGCTGGTCGCCGAGGTCAAGTCGACCCGCCCCAGTCACGCCGCGGCGCTGGTCGAGAGCGAGTACGAGGGCTCGGTCGCCGAGATCGCCGACGGCCGCCTTTACGCGATCCTGCCGGCACGGGGCGGCGACGACGCACCCGAGCGGACGCTCGAGAACGTCGCCCGGATCGTCAACAGGCTGCGCGGCCACGGCCTCGCCGCCGCCTCTTCGTTCTACCCGGACCCCGCCGAGCTGCACCGCGCGGTGCGCGAGGCCGAGCTCGTCCTCGACGTGATCACCCGGGAGCCGCGGATCGCCGAGGCGCTTGAGGACGGGATCGCCGCGAGCGGCGTCTACCGGCTGCTCTTCCGCGCCCTGATCTCCGATCCCGAGGAGGTGAAGAGCTTCTACGAGGACACGGTCGAGCCGATCGTCCGCTACGACACCCAGTACCGCTCGGACCTGCTCGGGACGCTCGAGGAGTACCTGGCGAGCGACTGCAACATGAACGCCACCGCGCGCGCGATCTACGCCCACCGCCACACAGTCGCCTACCGCCTCGACCGCGTCCGCGAGCTGACCGGCCTGGACCCCGCCGTGACCGAGGACCGCGAGCGCCTCGGCCTCGGGATCAAGGCCTACCGGATCCTCGCCCCCGCCCTGCCCCGCTGAGCAGCGATCCGGGTCGGCGCATGCGCGGGCCGCGACGAAGGCTTATGGACGCTTTCCGGGCCCTGGACCGGCTTATGGACGCTTTCCGGGCTCTGGGCCAGGAAAGCGTCCAGTCGAGCCGTGAAGCGGACGCTAGCCGGTCGGCTTGCGGGTGGCGTCGAGGCGGTAGACGAAGCCGCGCTCGCCGCGCTCGCCATAGGTGAGCACGTAGATGCGCCCGGAGCGGTCCTCGCCGAACGAGGTGACGCCGGGAAGCTCGAAGCGGAGCTTCCGCTCCTTGCCGATCTTGCCGGCGCGGAACCGGAAGGCGAAGATGCGCTCGGCGCAGAAGTCGCCGAACACGTAGCGGCCGACGATCTCGCGGCCCTTGATCTGGGAGAGCCGCGGGTCGCGGACGACGTAGCCGCCGACCACCGAGCAGCGGCGGCCGTGGGGGTATACGTAGGTCGGCTTCACGGTCCGAGCCCGCGGTACGCCGTCCTTGAGCGGCGCGTTGCCCTCGTAGGCCGACCAGCCGAAGTTCGCGCCCCGCGCCTTGCCGATCGGAAGCACGTCGACCTCCTCGAAGCGGACGTCGCCGACGTCGCCGATCGAGATCCGGTCCTCGGCGCGGTCGAACGAGAAGCGCCAGGGGTTGCGGAGCCCGTAGGCGAAGATCTCGTCGCGCCCGGGGCGGCCGACGAACGGGTTGTCCGGGGGGATCGTGTACGGCGCCGGCTTCGCGGGCGTGGGCTGCTTGCCCTTCCTTCCGCCCGCCCTCCTGTCCGGCTTCGGCGGCGCGGCCGGGACGGGGCCGGGAGCCGGATCGATCCTGAGCAGCTTTCCGAGCAGCGAGCGCTTGCTCTGGGCGACCCCGTTGGGATCGCCGGATGGCCCGCCGTCTCCGGAGCCGATGTAGAGGTAGCGATCGGGGCCGAACAGCAGCTGGCCGCCGTGGTGCTTGGTGGTCGGCTCGGCGATCCGGAGGACGAGCCGGGCGCTGCGCGGGTCGGCGCGGAGCGGGTCGTTGGTGTCGGCGCGATACTCGACCACGCGGAGCGCATCGCGGTGGTCGCTGTAGGAGACGTAGAAGCGGTGCGTGCGGGAGTAGTCGTGGGGGAAGGCGATCGAGAGCAGGCCCTGCTCTCCGCCCTTGCCGGCGTGCTTGACCTTGCGGCGAAGGTCGAGGAAGGGTCGTTGCTGGGTGACCCCGTCGGCGATCACGCGGACGGTGCCGTGCCGCTCGACCACGAACAGCGGCGAGCTCGCGCCCGGTGGCTGGGCGAGGGCGACCGGCTGGTCGAAGCGGTC
This sequence comes from Solirubrobacterales bacterium, assembly GCA_036258315.1. Taxonomy (GTDB): domain Bacteria; phylum Actinomycetota; class Thermoleophilia; order Solirubrobacterales; family 70-9; genus DASSYK01. The sequence continues at coordinate 115,415 of DATADX010000040.1, read as the reverse complement.
CACCTTGTGCAGCTTCAGGATCTTGTGGCTGACCGGATCCGCGTCGTTGCGGCTGCTGATCCCGACCACGCCGGCGGCCGCCGCTAGGATCGCGGCCAGCGTTGTCTCTATCTGACGACGGGTGAGCTTCGTTCGCATGCCGAGGCGCTCCCGAGGCGACGGGGCACCGAAGAGGTTATTTGCCGCGCTTCCTGCGCTTGTTGACGAACCGGAAGACCGGCCCGTTCAGCGAGGCCGCGTAGAGCTGGCCGGCCGGGCCCTCTCCGAACGAGCTCAGCATCTCCACCCTGAGACCGAGGCCGCGGTCCTTCTTCGCTCCACCGAGCCGGGGGATGAAGCTGCGCAGCTTGCCGGCGCAGTGGTCGCCGTAAACGTACCTGCCGGCGAGCCGCTTGAGCGGCCGCGCGCGCACGACGTACCCGCCGATCAGGGCGCACTTCTCTCCCTCCAGGCCGTAGACCTTGATCGGCCGGTCGTGGCGCGAGGGGGCGGGTGGGCTCGCGCCGTCGAAGGGGGAGAAGCCCTCGAAGTCGTTCCAGCCGAAGTTGGCGCCCTTGGCGCCGGCGAGCGTCTCGTAGTCGACCTCCTCGAAGCGGTCCTGGCCGACGTCGCCGATGATGATCCGGGGCTGTGCCGAGGACGTGAGGTCGAACGAGAACCGGAACGGGTTGCGGAGACCGAGCGAGAAGACGTCGATCGCAGGCTGCCCGCCGGGGTTGGGATCGATCCTCAGGATCTTGCCGAGCAGGCTGCCCGGGTCCTGGGCGCTGTTGTCGGGGTCGCCGCCCCCGCCTCCGTCGCCGGTGCCCGCGTAGAGCCTCCCGTCGGGCCCGAACTGGAGCTGGCCGCCATTGTGGTTCGACTGGCCGGGGTGGTTGATCGTGACGAGGCGGCGGGCGCTGCCGGGGTCGGCGCGCTTGCCGGTCGCCCGCCGGTACTCCTCGATCGCCAGATCGCCGCCCTGGGTCACGTAGTAGACGTAGAAGAGGCCGCTCTGCACGTAATTGCTCGGGAAGGCGACCGACAGCAGCCCCTGCTCGCCGCCGGACAGGACTTGACCGCGGATGTCGAGGAACGCGCGCTTGCCCTTCTGGACCAGCATGATCCGCCCCGCCTGCTCGACGACGAACAGCCCCTCGGAGCCCGGGGCGGCGGCGACGTAGACGGGGGCCTCGAAGCGGCCGACGCGCTTCAGCTTCAGCTTCGCGTCGGCGGTCGCGGCGCCGAGTCCCGCGACGCAGACCAGGATCAGGGCGAGGGCGAGCCTTCTCATCCCGGGTCGAGTCGGTAGACGGGCCCATTCCCCGAGATCACGAACAGGGTGTCGCGGAACCCCTCGGCGAAGGAGAACGGCATCCCGAACCCGGGCAGGTCCATCCCGGTCGCCTGCTCGTCGATGGCACCCGACTCGGAGGGGACGAGGCTGCGGATCTGATCGTTGGCCGTGTCGGTGTAGAGCAGGCGGCCGTACTGGCGGTTGAGGCGCTCGTCGCGGACGACGTAGCCGGCGATCACGGCGATCCCCTCGAAGCCGTTGTTGAGGAGGGGGCAGCTGGAGTTCCCCCCGGAGTTGTCGTACTCGTGGATCGGGAAGATCGCACCCGGAGCGGTCCGGGCGCCGTTGAAGACCCGGGTCCCCTCGTATCTCGACCAGCCGAAGTTCGCTCCCAGGGCGCGGCCCGGTCCGCGGTAGTCGATCTCCTCGCGACAGCCCTGGCCGACGTCGCCGATCGCGAGCGCGCCGGTGAGGGCGTCGAAGCTGAACCGGAACGGGTTCCGGAGCCCGAGCGCGTAGATCTCGTCGCGGCCCGGCCCCATCGCGAACGGGTTGCCGCGCGCGGCCCCGTATGGCTTGAACGGGCCGAAGCACTTCCGCGGCTTGCCCTTCTTCTTCTTCGCGCACCGCGACGGCTGCTTGCGCGGATCGATCCGCAGCACCTTGCCGAGCAGGCTGTCGGGATTCTGGGCGTTGTTGGGCGGATCGCCGCCGGACCCGCCGTCGCCGGGCGCGATGTAGAGCAGCCCGTCGGGGCCGAACTGGAGCTGGCCGCCGTTGTGGTTGCCGTTGTCGGGGTGGGGGATCCTCAGCACCACGCGGCCGCTCGCCCGCATCGCCACGAACTTGCGCTTCTTCTTGCGCTTGAACTCCATCAGCTGCTGGTCGCCGTTGTTGTCGGTGAAGTAGACGTAGAACAGCCGGTTGCGTCTGTACTTGGGGTGGAAGGCGACCGAGAGCATCCCCTCCTCGCCGCAGCACCGGACCAGGTCGGAGATGTCGAGGAAGGGCTGGGGGAGGATCGTGGAGCCGCTCAGCACGCTGATCACGCCTTCGCTCTCGACGACGTAAAGGGTGTGCCTGGTGCCGGGGGCGTTGTCGGCGTGGACGGGGCGGTCGAAGGAGCCGACCTCCGTAAGCGCGAAGCCCCCGCTTCCGTCGCCCACCGGAGGGCGCGGCGGCGCCTTGGCGGGCTTCTTCGCCGCCGGCGCCGCGGTGGCGAAGAAGACCGTCGCGACCGCGACGGCCGCCACCACCGAGCCGAGCTGCTTCGCCCCTGCGCTCATTGCACCAGCCGTAACACGGGACCGTCGAGCGAAGTTGCGTAGACCCGCCCCTGGTTGTCCTCGCCGAACGAGCTCAGGGCGTCCACCTCGAGACCAAGTGGGCCGTCGTCTCGGGCCCCGCTCTCGGCGGGCATGAAGCTGCGCAGCTCGCCCTCGCAGTAGTCGCCGTAGACGTAGCGGCCCGCCAGCGCCGGCACGGCGGGGTCGCGGACGACGTGGCCGCCGACCACCGAGCAGCCGCGGTCGCGCCCGTAGGTCAGCACCGGCGGGATCGCTCCCGGCGCCTCCTGGTCCTCGTTGAAGCGGTCGGTTCCCTCGAATGCCGACCAGCCGAAGTTCGCGCCCGCCCCTCCACCGGCCGTCACGTAGTCGATCTCCTCGAGCGTGTTCTGGCCGACGTCTCCGATCGAGAGCGCCTGCGTATCGCGGTCGAAGCTGAACCGCCACGGATTTCGCAGCCCATACGAGTACACCTCGCCGCGGGCGCCGGCCTCGCCGACGAACGGGTTGTCGGCAGGGACCGTGTACGGCCGGTCGCCGCTGCGCCGCGGGTCGATGCGGAGGATCTTCCCGAGCAGGGAGCCGAGGTTCTGGCCGTTCCGCTCAGGGTCGTCCGCGATGCCGCCGTCACCCGTGCCGATGTAGAGAAGGTCGTCGGGCCCGAACAGGACCAGCCCGCCGTTGTGGTTGGAGGCGAAGTCCTCCATCAGCAGGACGTCGCGGCGGCTCCCGGCATCGATCGAGCCGTCCTCCGCGAGCCGGAACTCGGCGACGCGCTGGTTCTCGTCCCGGTCCGTGTAGTAGGCGTAGAGAAGCCGCGAGGCCCGGACGTCGGGGGCGAAGGCGATCGAGAGCAGGCCCTGCTCGCCCCCGCTCGTCACATCGGCGCTGATGTCGAGAGCGAGTGCCGGCTGCCCATCGGGCGCGAGCCGCTGGACCGTGCCTCCCTGCTCGACGACGTAGAGATCCTGCGATCCGGCGGGCTGGGCGACGAAGACCGGCTGGTCGAAGTCACCGATCTTCTTCAGTCTCGGCTTGCCCGTGCCGTCTTCCGGGGCCGTCTCCGTTGCCGACGGCTCGGCCGTCGTCGTCCCGGCCGGGTCGTCTCCGTCCCCGCACCCGGCAAGCAAGGCGATTGCGGTCGCCGCGACCGCGCCAACAGCCAGTGTCCCGCGCACCCCGGGAACCTTAGGGAAGAGCTATGGGGTGCTTCCGTCGAGCTCGGATTTCTGCTCGTCGGTTCCGGCCTGGCCGATCAGGTCGGACTTCTTGATCGGTACGACCCTGCCGCTGTCGTCCACGCGCGTCTGCGGCGGCACGTCGCTGATCCGGACGACGAACTCCCCCTCCGGGACGCTGCCGTCCGCGTTCACGGCGATCGCCTTGCCATGCAGTCCCGCGGCGATCCGGTAGTGCACGGTGTAGGTCCCGGGCTGCACCGGCGTCACGACCCAGACCAGGTCGCGCGTGTCGCCGGCCTCGAGGGAACCGAAGCTGAACGTGTTCGTCTGCGCCGCCTCGGCCCCGCCCGCGCCCGACAGCTCGCCGGGCGGCGCGCGCCCGGCATCCGTGCCGGCCACGCGCGGGTACCCCTGTTCAAGGATCCAGACCGGTCGCGAGGGGATCGCGAGCCCGGCCTGCTGCGAGATCACGGAGAAGGCGCCCATCGCCCGCGGCAGCTCCTGGGCCTCGTCGGCGCTGACCTCGGCGCCGGTGTCGGGATCGGTGAACACGGTGATCGCGAGGTCGGGGATCGTCTCGTCACCCGTGTTGCGGACCGAGAGCGTCAGCTCGGAGGTCTGTGCGAGCCGCTGCTTGGCCGGGAACTCCGCCGCGGCGATCTCCACGGGGAACTCGCCCTCGGGCTCGTCGGCGTCCTGGCGCTCCCCTCCGCCGCACGCCGAGACGCCCAGCGTCGCGGCACCGGCCAGCACCGCCACCGTAAGCCGAGATCGCACCCGCGTTCTGCGGAGTGTCGAGGCGCTCCTCTCCAAAAGCGCGGGCAACATACCACGCACCCTACCCGTACTCAGACGGCTCAGCGCCGGGCTTTTCGGCCATCCGAGCGACGGTTATGGGTGGCGGACAGCTGATCGATCACATAACCTTGCAAGGTCGTCGCGCCGCGACGCGAGGAGAGATAGTGGTCAGATCCGTAGCCGACAGGGCCTTCCTACCAGCGAAGTCGCTCTTCGAGCAGGTCGGGGACATGATGATCCTGACCGCGAAGACGATCGTCTCCGCGATCCGTCCGCCGTATCCCTACGGGGGGGAGTTCATCAGTCAGTTCCTGTTCGCCCTCCAGCTCTGCTGGTTCCCGATGATGATCTCGACCCTGGCATTCGGCTTCGGGGCGCCGGGCCTGCAGGCGGCGAACTTCCTGTCGCTGTTCGGCGCCCTCGACCGCCTCGGCGGCTTCTTCGTGCTCGCCTCAATTCGCGAGTTCGCCCCATTCGTGACCGCGGTCGTCGTCGCGGGCGTCGCCGGCACGGCGATCACCGCCGACCTCGGCGCCCGCAAGATCCGCGAGGAGCTCGACGCACTCCAGGTGCTGGGCGTGGACCCGATCAAGAACCTGGTCGTGCCTCGCTTCCTGGCGCTGATGCTGATCACGGGCCTGATGGACATCTACGCCCTGATCTTCGGCATCGTCGGCGGGATCGGCGCCGAGCTGCTCTACAACGAGCCCCTCGGCGGCTTCTTCGCGACGCTCTTCAACAACGCCTCGGTCACGGACCTCTGGGGGTCGGTCCTGAAGACCACCTTGTTCGGGGCGATCATCGCGATCGTCTGCTCGTACAAGGGGATGACCGCGTCCGGAGGCGCCGAGGGCGTGGGCCGGGCGGTCAACGAGGCGGTCGTGATCGCGTTCATGGGGGTGTTCGCGTTCAACTACGTGTTCACCCAGACCCTGCTCGCGACCCATCCCGAGCTCCAGGTGATCAAGTGACTAGCGGCCACCAGGCCGCTCCACCTTGGAGCGGAGGGCGAAGCCCGCAGCGACTTGTGTGGGGCGGCCGCTCGTGGCCGCGATTGATGGCGAAGCGGTCAACCCGGGCCGCAATTGATCCCGAAGCCGTCAACGCGGAGGCCGGGGCGTAATGGGCGGCGCCTGGACGGCCGTCCCGCGCGGCTGGCTCAACTCGATCGGCGAGATCTTCGGCTTCTGCGTGAGGGTGATGGGGCTGGTCTTCACCGGCCGCGTCTTCCATTTCTTCGGCGAGGCGCTCCGCCAGACCGGGATCCTGGTCCTCGGCTCGACGATCGTGATCTGGGGGCTTGTCTTCATCCTCGGTCTCCAGTGCGGGATCGAGGGCGCCTACTTCAACCGATCGGTCGGATCCCCGGCGTACGCGGGCGTATTCGCCGCCTGGTGCGACCTTCGCGAGGTGATCCCCTACGCGTTCGGCTACATGCTCGCCGCCAAGGTCGGGACCGGGATCGTCGCCGAGCTCGGCGCGATGCGGATCTCCGACGAGATCGACGCGCTCGAGGTGATGGGCGTGCCGCCCGTCACCTTCCTCGCCGCGACCCGCCTGCTCGCCGCCTGGATCGCCTTCCCGTTCATGTACCTGGCCGCCGTCGGGATCGGCTTCTTCGCCAGCTGGCTCGCCGTCGTCGAGCAGATCGGCGACGTCTCGTCGGGCGGCTACTTCCTGATCTTCTGGATGTTCCAGAACCCGCCCGACCTCTTATTCAGCCTGATAAAGGGGATGACGATGGCGACGGTCATCGTCCTCGTCGGCTGCTACTACGGCTACACGGCCTCGGGTGGGCCGGTGGGCGTGGGGACCGCGACGGCGAAGTCGATGGTGCTCAACATCGTGCTGGTGCACATCATCGGGATGATGGGAACCCTGGTCTTCTGGGGCGCGAATCCGCGCGCCCCGATAGGTGGCTGACCGCGGCAAGCGCCGTCCTACAATCCTGAGCAATACGTGGACTAGAGGAGGAGCAGGAGTTGGCAGAGCGCAGAGGCAGTAGAGATACCGAGCCGGAGGAGAGCGAGCCGGTCGAGCTCGACGAGGAAGACGTCGAGCCCGAAGAGCGCGAGTACGACCCGCTCGAGTCGCAGGGGATGGGCGAGGACGAGGACTTCGGCAACCGCGACTACGTGATCCCGGGCGTCGACCAGTCCGACAGCGACCCGTACAGGTGGCATACCGGGCACAAGCGCGACCACGGCGGCCAGGACGCGATCGAGATCATCGACCTCGTCAAGCAGTTCGGCCGCACCCGGATCCTGAACGGCTGCAACCTCGGGCTCCCCGACGACATGATCTCGATGGTGCTCGGCCCCTCCGGGACAGGCAAGTCGGTGCTGATCAAGCACATCGTCGGCCTCCTCTATCCCGACTCCGGCGACGTGCTCGTGCACGGCGAGTCGATTCCGAGCATGACCGACGACGAGCTGTTCGAGACCCGCAAGAAGTTCGGCCTCCTGTTCCAGGACGGCGCCCTGTTCGGGTCGATGAACGTCTACGACAACACCTGCTTCCCGCTCCGCCAGCACACCGACAAGTCCGAGGACGAGATCGAGGAGATCGTCAACCGGCGCCTCCGCGAGGTCGGCCTCGCCGAGGCGATGTACAAGATGCCCAACGAGCTCTCCGGCGGGATGCGCAAGCGCGCCGGGTTCGCCCGTGCCCTCGTCCTCGACCCGGCGATCGTCATGTTCGACGAGCCCGACTCGGGCCTCGACCCGGTCCGCACGGCGCTCCTCTGCGAGCTGATCCGCGAGGTGCACGAGGAGAATGGCGGCTGCTACCTGGTGATCAGCCACGACCTCGCCACCGCGCGCCGGATCGCCGAGTTCCTCGCGGTCCTCTGGAAGGGCCGGATCGTCGAGTCAGGCCCCGCGGAGGAGCTGTTCAACTCGAAGAACGAGTTCATCCGCCAGTTCCTGAACGCGGACGTGAAGGGGCCGCTGGCGATGGACTAGCCCGCGGGCCCGGCCCGCGGATCGGCGCTCCTTCCAGGGGTCGCCCCGTAACCTGAGCGACGTGAACGCGGGGAGAGTGTTCGAGCGGGTTGCGTCCGTGGCCGTGCGCTGGCCGCGCACGGTGCTCGCCGTCGTCCTCGTCCTCGCCCTCGGGGGCGCGGCGGGGGCCCTGTCGCTGCAGGCGAGCGCCGGGACTGACACGCTGGTCGACGAGGACTCGCGGGAGTTCCGAGCCACCGAGAGCTTCAGGGAGGACTTCGGCGACGACGCCGCGATCGTGCTGGTGCGCGGCGACCTGCGCCGGCTCGTCCTCACGAAGGACCTGGAGGCCCTGTTCGAGCTCGAGACCTGCCTCGCGGGCGGCTCGGAGCTCGGGGCGACGCTGCCGCGGCGCGAGGAGCGGCCGCTGCCGACGGTGTGCGACGAGATCGCCGAGCTGGCGCCGAGCAAGGTCGTGTTCGGCCCGGCGACGTTCCTCTACCAGAGCGTCAGCCAGATCCAGCAGACGCTGCAGGGCCAGCTCGGGTCCGCTCAGCAAGCTGCGCAGGCAGCTGCGATCGAAGCCGCTCGGATGGCGCGGGAGCAGGGCGCGTCCGAGGGGGAGCAGCAGGAGGCAGCGAACGAGGCGGGCCGGGCGGTGCTCGGCCAGGTCCAGGGCAGCCTCCTGCAGCTGGCGCTGCAGTTCGACATCACCAGCGTTCCGCAGCTCGACGACCCCCAGTTCGTGAGCCGCGTCGTCTTCGACCCGAGCAAGCCGGCCGGCACGCCGAAGGAGCGGTTCGCCTACCTGTTCCCGAATCGCGATGCCGCCCTGATCTCGGTCCGGCTCCGCCCCGACCTGAGCGACAGCGAGCGCGCCGAGGCGATCGACCTGTTCGAGCGCGCCGTCGCCGACGAGCGGTTTGCCCTCAGCCAGGGTGACTACGTGGTCAGCGGGATCCCCGCGGTGATCACGGGGCTCGCCGACGCCTTGCGCTCGGAGCTCGTGATCCTCCTGATCGCCGCGATCGTGGTGATGGCGCTGACGCTGGCGCTCGTGTTCGGGCCGCCGCTGGGGCTGCTCCCGCTGGGGCTGGCGCTCGCCGCATCGGGGCTGACCTTCGGCATGCTGGCGCTGTTGGGAGGATCGTTGACGATGGCCTCGATTGCCGTCCTGCCCGTGCTGATCGGGCTGGCGGTCGACTACGCGATCCAGTTCCAGGCTCGCTTCAACGAGGCGCGGTCGCGCGGCCTCGCCCCGGCGCGCGCCGCGTCCGTCGCCGCGTCGGGAGGTGGCCCCGTGATCGCAGCGGCCTGCATCGCGACGGCCGCCGGGTTCGCCGCGCTGGTCCTGTCGCCGATCCCGATGGTCCGCTCGTTCGGGCTGCTCCTGGTCGCCGGCGTTGCCCTGGCCTTCGCGGTCGCGGCGACGGCAGGCTTCGCGGCGCTCGTGCTCGCCGCCTGGCGGCGCCCCGACGCGGCCCCGCGCGCCCCGCGCTTCGCCTGGGCCCGGTCGCTGGCGCGCCTGCGCGACCGCGGCGGCGCCCGCGTACGCGCGCTCGGCAAGCGGTCGCTCGCCGTCGCGATCACGAATCCGGGCCGGGTCCTGGGCGCGGCGCTGGTGCTCGCGGTGTTCGGCTGGGCCGCGGGCACTCGCACCGAGGTGCTCTCCGACATCCGCGATCTCGCGCCCGCCGACCTTCCGGCACTGCGCGACGTCGACGAGCTCCAGGAAGAAACCGGGGTCTCGGGGGAGGTCAACGTGGTCGTCCGCTCCGATGACCTCACCGACCCGGAGGTGATCGGCTGGATGCGGGACTTTCAGGCCCGGGTGCTCGAGCGGGGCGGTTTCTCGGGTGACGATCCGAGCTGCGACCAGGCCGACCTCTGCCCGGCGGTCTCGCTCACCGATCTGTTCGAGGGTGCGGTCGGCGCCCAGACCCAGGAGACGGCCCGGTCCCTGATCGCCTCGATCCCACCGTATTTCTCGCAGGCGGTCGTGACCAGGGATCCCGACACGGGAGCGATCGGCGACACGGCCAACATCGCGTTCGGGATCCGGGTCCAGCCGCTCGACCAGCAGCAGGACCTGATCGAGGGGATCCGCGAGGAGATCGACCCGGGAGGCGGCGAGGGACCGCCCGCCGGAACCGAGGTCGAGCTCGCGGGGGTGGCGGTGCTCGCCGCGGAGGCGAACGGCGATCTCGATCGCAGCCGCTACTGGCTCCCGCTCGTCGGCCTCGCCGCGGTCGCGCTGGTGCTGCTCGCGATCTACCGGTCGCCGCGCCGGGCGCTGGTGCCGTTGATCCCGGTCGTCCTCGCGACCGGCTGGTCGGCCCTCGTCGTCGCGGCGATCGGCGTCTCGCTGAACCCGATGTCGGCGACGCTGGGCGCGCTCGTGATCGCGATCGCGACGGAGTTCAGCGTCATCCTCTCGGCCCGCTACGAGCGCGAGCGCGGCGGTGGCCTCTCCGTCGGCGAGGCACTGCGGGTCACCTACGCCCGCACCGGCAGCGCCGTGCTCGCCTCGGGCGCGACCGCGATCGCGGGCTTCGCCGCCCTCGCCGCGACCGATATCAGGATGCTGCGCGACTTCGGCCTCGTCACCGTCGCCGATCTCGCCGTCGCTCTCGCCGGAGTGATGCTGGTGCTCCCCGCCGTGCTCGTCTGGGCCGAGGAGGGATTCCCGGTTCTCCGCCTGCCGCGGGGTGCGCAGGAGCGTCCGCCCGAGCCGGCCGGGGCAGCAGCACCCCGGCGCCGGGCTCGGGGCCCGGTCGGTCCCGGCGCGACCTGATGGCCGACGAGCCCGACCGCCCCGGCCATGGGGAGGGCGACTCTCGCCAGCGGCCGGGGCGCCCGGCGATCTACTCCATCGTCGTCGGCCTCGTCTTCATCGCGATCGTCGCCGTGGCCGGTATCAACGCGCTCCAGACCGAGGACAGCGGCGTGCTCGGAGCCGGCAAGGAGGGCGATCTGCCGCTCGCGCAATTCGCCGTCCCCGACGCGCGCTCCAGCCTCGAAGGTGACGCGAACATCGCCCAGGACGACTGCGAGGTCGCCGAGATCCCGTGCCCGGAGAACGAGCGCCGCACCCCGGCCTGCGAGGTCGACCTGGAGGGCGCGATCCGGGTCTGCGATCGGTTCGCCAAGCCGCTGGTGCTCTCGTTCTGGTTCACGCGCGGGGGCGACTGCGAGGCCCAGCAGGACGCATTCGAGGCGGCCTACCGCCGCTACAAGGGCGAGGCCAACTTCCTCGGGGTCAACGTTCGCGACGACCGCACCGAGGTCCAGCGCCTGATCTCCGAGCGCGGCTGGACCCACCCGATCGGGCTCGACCCCGACGGCGCCCTCTCCAACCTCTACCGCGTCGGAGGCTGCCCGACCTTCGTCTACGCCTACCCCGGCGGCATCCTCGAGGCGACCTCGGTCGGCGAGCTGGACGCAGCCGAGCTCGGCGCGCGCGTTGAGGAGCTGATCGAGAAATCCACGCTGAGAGCAGGGACACTGCGTTGATGGCGCAGAAGCACGAGCCGGCGCAGCCGGACCTGCCAGACCAACAGGAGGCCGCCCCGGAGCCGGGTTGGCTCGCCCCCGAGCTGGGCGAGGAGTTCCCCGGCCTCGGCATCTTCACGACCACGGTCGCGGCGGGCCCCGGCCGCAGCCCCGAGGCACTGAGGGAGCGGCTGCGCGAGCTCAGCGACCGTTTCGCCGGCCAGCAGGCGATCGTGCTGCGGCAGCGCCCGATCCCCTGGGCGTACCGGGTGTTCTTCCGTCACATCGGCCTCGATCCCGACGACACCCGGACGCCGGTCGAGCAGGTCGCCTTCGAACGCATGCACGACGGCCGCTTCAAGACCCGGAACCGCCTCGACGACGCGCTCACGATCGCGACCGCCGAGGTCGGCGTCGCCCTGCAGGCGTTCGACGCCGACAGCTTGGAGGGCCGGCTCGGCCTCCGCCTCTCGGCCGACGGCGAGCACTTCGAGGGCCGCGTCTCGCCGCTCCCCACCGGCACGATCGTGATCGCCGACGAGCGGCGAGCGCTGGCGATCCTGTTCGGCAAAGTGGCGGAAGGGGTCAGCGTGCAGCGAACGACCCGGCGCACGACGCTCGCGGCGATCCGCGTCAAGGGCGTCCCCGACGTCGCGCTGGAGGAGGCCCTGTGGCTGGCCTCGAGCGCGATGCTCGCTTAGCGGCCACCTGCTTAAACGCGTAGAGGTGGGATCTCCCAAGGCGCCGCTTCGCATGTAGGGCGGCCCCGCCGCGAGATACTGCATGGGCGATGTCGCAGGCCAACGTCGAGATCGTGCGGAGGATCTTCACCACGGTCAACGACAGCCTCGACCTGCCCCGAGAGCTGTACGACCCCGACTACGAGCTCGATCTCAGCGAAAGTGGCGGCGGGGTCCACCGCGGAATCGACGCCGCGCTGGAATTGATGCAGACCTACTGGGAGACGTTCGAGGACTTCCACTATGAGATCGAAGAGGTGATCCACGCTGACGAGCGGCGAGTGATCGTGGCCGTCCGCGACGGCGGGCGGATGAGAGGGAGCGATGCCGAGGTCTGGACCCGCTTCTTCGACGTCTTCACCTTCCGGAATGGCAAGGTCCTTCGTACCTCGGCCCACCTCGACAGGGACCGAGCCCTCAAAGCCGCCGGGCTTGAGGAGTGGGCGATGTCGCAGGAGAACGTCGAGCTGGTACGGGCACTGACCGACGCCGCCAACCGGATCGACATCGATGGCATCATCGCTCTTCTCAGCCCTGATGTCGTGTGGGAGGAGACCACCGACCTCCCGGGACTTAGAGAGGTCTACCGCGGGCGGGACGAGGTGCGAGCGTGGGCTGATGAGATCCTCGACGTATTCGAGAGTGCACACAACGCGCTCGATCGGGTCACGGAACTGAGCGGCGATCGCGTCTTTACCGAGAACGTCCTCACCGCGCGCGGCAAGGGGAGCGGCGTGCCGACGGAGCTCCGCTACTGGGCGGTGTACTGGGTCAAGGAGGGGAAGATCGCAAGGCGCCAGGTCTTCTGGAACAGGGACGAGGGGCTCGAAGTCGCCGGGCTGTCGGGGTAAGGCCGTACGAAACCGCCGCTGACTGGGAAGCGCGACTTCTCTACTCCGCCGGGATGGACTCCGGCTGCTTGACGAAATGCCGAGAGGCGACTCTTCCGGCGCTCAGCCGAGTTCTTGGGCGAGCCCGATGAGAAGTCCTTCGGGCCCCCGGATGTAGCAGAGCCGATACACGTCTTCGTACTGGACCACTTCGCCGACGAGCTGCGCGCCGTGGTCGCGGAGCCGGGCGAGCGTGTCGTCGATGTCGTCCACGGCGAACATAACTCGCAGGTAGCCCAGAGCGTTTACCGGGGCGTTCCGGTGATCAGCGACCACGGGCGGCGAGAGAAATCGCGAAAGCTCGAGTCGGCTGTGGCCGTCCGGCGTGCGCATCATGGCGATCTCAACGCGCTGGTCCGGCAGTCCAGTGACACGCCCCGACCACTCTCCTTCGACCGTTGCTTGCCCTTCGAGCTCGAGGCCGAGCTCGCGAAAAAAGTCAATCGTCGCCGCGAGGTCGTCGACGACAATGCCTACGTTGTCCATGCGTCGAAGGGCCATCTGCCGACACTACAACCTGTCGCCTGGTGGACCCGAAAAGGAGTAGGAGCCTTTCATGGCGGTTGAGGCTTTGGGCGCCGCCTCGAGCGCGATGCTTGCCTGAGACGCCTAGATGTATTAGTGTGCCAGTGCAATGGCACACTCCTCCGGAGCCGAGGACCTTTCGAGCCTCGTGCGCGCCGACGACCTGCCGATCGGGGTGAACCTCGCCTGGCGGATGCAGGTCCTGATCCAGAGCGGCCGGCTGGGGGCGACGGAGCGGCTGCCGGGGGTGCGCGAGCTCGCCGCCGGGGCGGGCGTCAACACGAACACGGCTCGGAGCGTCTACCGGCGTCTCGAGGGCGACGGCCTGACGATCTCGCGCCAGGGACTGGGGACGTTCGTCGCGCCCTACGTGCCGGTCTCGCCCACCCTCGAGCAGCTCGCGGCGGAGGTCGCCGCCGAGGCTCACGCTCAGGGAATCGACCCGCGGGAGCTCGCGCGCGCCCTCTACTCCGGGACCCCTCCCGGCGAGACTTTCGCCGGCTCTCCCGCGCAGGACCCCGGCGCCGGCTCGCCGGCGGCGGAGCAGGCTCGACTCGCCCGCGCCTCGCTGCGCGGCCAGATCGCGCGGCTGGAGGCGAGCCTCGCCCCATACCCGGATGCGGCGGCGCCGGAGCGGGCGCAGGGCCGGCTCGGCCCGCGCCCGCACCTGATCGGGCTCGGCGAGCTGGAGGCGATTCGTGACGGTCTCGTCGCGCGCTTGGAGCGGGCGCGCGCAGATGCCGGGCGCCGCGCTGAGAGCGAGACCTTCGCGGCGATGAGGCGCGAGGGCTCGCGCGAGGGCAAATCCGGCGACTGGGAGCCGGGCGCCGCGCTCGGCCCCGTTGGGGCGCTGATGAGGTGGTGGCGGACCAAGATCTACGCGGGTCGGCCGTAGTGGTCAGGGCGGCCGCCGACAGAGCGTTCCTCCCAGTCAAGTCGCTCTTCGAGCAGATCGGCGACATGATGATCCTGGCCGGGAAGACGATCGTCTCCGCGATCCGTCCGCCGTATCCCTACGGGGGAGAGTTCATCAGTCAGTTCCTGTTCGCGCTGCAGCTCTGCTGGTTCCCGATGACGATCTCGATGGTCGCCGTCAGCTTCGGGGCACCCGGGCTCCAGGCCGCCAACTTCCTGTCGCTGTTCGGGGCACTGGACCGGCTCGGCGGCTTCTTCGTGCTCGCCTCGGTCCGCGAGTTCGCGCCGCTCGTGACCGCGGTCGTCGTCGCGGGCGTCGCCGGCACGGCGATCACCGCCGACCTCGGCGCCCGCAAGATCCGCGAGGAGCTCGACGCGCTCCAGGTGCTGGGCTTGGACCCGATCAAGAACCTGGTCGTGCCGCGCTTCCTGGCGCTGATGCTGATCACCGGGCTGCTGGACGTGTTCGCGATCGTGTTCGGGATCACGGGCGGGATGCTGGCGGAGGTGCTCTACGGGGAGCCGCTCGCGGGCTTCTTCGCGACCCTCTTCAACAACGCATCGGTGACCGACCTCTGGGGAAGCGTCCTCAAGACGGCGAGCTTCGGGGCGATCATCGCGATCGTCTGCTCGTACAAGGGGATGACCGCGTCCGGAGGCGCCGAGGGCGTCGGCCGCGCGGTCAACGAGGCGGTCGTGATCGCGTTCATGGGCATATTCGCGTTCAACTACGTGTTCACGCAGACCCTGCTCGCCACCCACCCCGAGCTGCAGGTGATCAAGTGAGCGCCCGGTCCGTCCGACCCGGGTTATCATCGACGCAACCCCGAGGAGGGTCGATGCCCGAGTTGCTGGAAAGAACCGCCCTCGTGCCGCCGGTCCCCCCGGTGGGGCTTGAGACCGGTCTGTATGAGCATGACGAGCGGGCCTCCCGCTCCGAACTTCGCCGCCAGATCGCTGCGATGGAGGCCGAGCTGGCGCGCCTGTTCGGGTCGGCGTTCCCCCGCACCGGGATCGACTTCCGGGTCCCCGCACCCGGCGGCGGCCCCCGGATCCTGTCCGTCGCGGAGCTCGAGCGGGTCCGGGATGCGCTGGTTCACCGGATCCGGGAGGTGAGGGGCCGTCTCGACGAGTTCGGCCGCGCCGAGGAGGCGAATCGCGAGCTGATCGAGCGGATGACCGCCGACCCGCCGGCGCACAAGTGGGTTCGCGTCGCAAACGGCGACATCGGCGAGCCCGGCTGCCGCCACTGGCATTCGCGACCGCGCCTCGGCCCGATCGGGATGCTGATCGGTTGGTGGCGCGTCAAGGTCTCCTCCGGTTGCCCGTTAGGCCCGGGGCCCGCCGCCCGCGGGTCCCGCCCCAAGATCTGAGCTAGCGCCCGGTGGCCAGGAAGCGAAAGCGTCGCCCGCGGCGACCGCCGCCCAAGCCGCCCGCCGAGACGTCGGCGGTGGCCCAGGCAGAGCCGCGCGAGAAGCGGTCGTCCGGCGCGCCGTCGCCTCCCTGGGGGTCGTTCCCGCTCTCGGAGATCGTCGTCCTCGTCGCGGTTGCGCTGCTCGTCGGTGGGTTCTTCGTCGGGCCCCCGCGCGGGGCGGTGATGATCGGTGCGGGCCTGGTGCTCGGCTCGCTGGCCGGGCTGGAGCTCGCCGTGCGCGAGCACTTCGCCGGCTACCGCTCGCACACCTCGCTGCTGGCCGGGGCGATCGGCGTCGCCGTGCTCGCCTCGACCCTGACCCTGACGGACCTCGACCCCGCGATCTGCGTCGGGGCCGCGGTGGCCGCGTTCGCGGGCTGCGCCTGGCTGTTCGCCAACGCCTTCCGGCGCCGCTCGGGCGGGGCGTTGTTCCGGTTCGGCGCCAACCGCTGAACGCCCGACTGCAGGGGAGAGCTACGCGGGCTCCGAGAGCGCGGGCCTCCGAAACGAAACCGGGAGGCTTCAGCCTCCCGGAGTCGACACCCAGATGTCCCGCGCCTGCTCAGCAGGCTGCGGCGAACTTCTCGTCGAGCGCCGCCGCGAGCAGGCGTCGCTGGCGGTCGGTCAGGGTTCCGAGTCGCTTCATCTCGGTCAGGCCGGTGGAGACGATCAGCTTGCGCGAGCGCGCCTTGCCCCACCGACGCTGGCTGGCGAGCAGCTCGGCGATCGTCATGCTCTCGGCCTCCCACGGGCACTCCCGGACGACTTCGGTGGCGCTGCGGCGGCCGGCGGCGATCTCACGCTTGAGGGCGGCGCGGGCGAGACGGACGCGATTGGCGCGCGCCAGCGCCTGCATGTGCTGCGGCTCGACGAGTGCGGCCCTGCGGTTTTCCGGCGGGGTGTGCTCAATGCGCTGGGCCGGAGCGGTCCGGGGAACTCGATTCAGCGCAGGGGCAATCGTTGTAGCGACGGACATCGAACTTCCTCCCGTAATAGCGGTTGGCGGCTTATGTTGGCGGCGGCGCCCCCTTTGAGGACTCTCTCGAGCCGGGGGATTGGACGGCTCTTACCTCTCCTCCTCCGTCCGCTCCTGCCCCGGAGCGCTCGGCGCGGGGAGCAACCTATCTAGCTCAGGCCGCGAACTTCAAGTCCGTAGTTTTTGCGCTATCCGCTAAGAGCAGCCTTTTTGAATCGGCCTCGAACGACTGTCGAGATCAGGTCCGAGGGAGGTCCGGAAAGCGGCCGATCACCTCGTCGAAGACGTCGAGAGCGCGGTCCAGATGCTCGCCCCGATGGGTCGCCATCAGGCTCGTTCGCAGCAGCGCTCCTCCCGGCGGCACCGCCGGGTGGATCGCGACGTTGGTGTAGACGCCGGCGTCGAACAGCGCCTTCCAGAGCAGCACCGCCTGCCAGTCCTCGCCGACGTGGACGGGCACGACCGGGGTGGTCGCCTCGGAGCCGCCGGGGAGGGTGCCCGGCTCGACGACCTTCAGGCCGAGCTCGCGAAAGCCCCGCCGCAGGTAGGCCGCGTTGTCGAGCAGGCGCTCGAACAGCTCCGGGCCCTCCGAGCGGACGATCCGCAGCGCGCCGAGCGCGGCCCCGACCGCCGCCGGCACCGCCGAAGCGCTGAAGATGAAGGCCCGCGAGGAGATCCGCATGTACTCGATCACCTCCGCGGACCCGGCGATGAAGCCGCCACAGGAGGCGAGGCTCTTCGAGAAGGTTCCCATCCTCAGGTCGACGTCGTCCTCTAGCCCGAACAGCTCGCAGGCGCCCGCCCCGCGGGCCCCGAGCACCCCGACGCCGTGGGCTTCATCGACCATCAGCCGGGCGCCGAAGCGCCGGCACAGCTCGACGATCGGGGGGAGATCGCAGACGTCGCCCTCCATCGAGAAGACGCCGTCGACGACGACCAGGACGCCGCTCTCGTCGGCCTGGGCGCGCTCGAGCATCGACTCGAGCTTGTCCATCCGGTTGTGCCGGAAGGGGCGCAGCCGGGCGCCGGAGAGCTTGCAGCCGTCGAGGATCGAGGCGTGGTCCCCGGAGTCGCAGATGACCGTGTCGCGGGGCTCGAGGATCGCGCTGATCGCGCCGAGGTTCGACTGATACCCGGTGGTGAAGACGATCGCGTCCTCCGTCCCCATCCAGTCCGACAGCTCGCGCTCGAGCTCGAGGTGGAGCGGCGTGGTCCCGTTCAGGAGCCGGGACCCGGTGACGCCGGTCCCGTAGACCTCGAGTGCGTCGCGGGCGGCCTGCTTGACGCGCTCGTCGGTGGTCAGCCCCAGGTAGTTGTTGGAGCCGAGCATGATCGTCTCGCGCCCCTCCATCTCGACCACGGGGCCGGCCTGCGACTCGAGGATCCGGAAGTAGGGCAGCAGGTCCTCGCGCTTGGCCGCCTCCAGCTGCTCGGCGCGGTCGTGGTCGCGGACCTTCGCGAAGACGTCGACAGGGGTCTTCGTGGAGTCTGACACCGAGTGAAAGTGTAGGTTCCGCGCCGTGCCTGGGGATTCCGGCATAGAGGTGAGGCCGGTCAGCGGCCGCCGTGAGCTGACCGAGTTCATCAAGCTTCCGTTCCGACTCCACGAGGGCACGCCGTGGGTCCCGCCGCTGATCTTCGAGCGCCGCCAGTTCCTCGACAAGCGCAAGAACCCCCACTTCGAGCACGCCGAGGCCGAGTACTTCGTCGCCCGGCGGGACGGGCGGCCCGTCGGCCGGATCACGGCGCAGATCGATCGCCGCTGGGACGAGTTCCAGGGGGGCAGCGACGGACAGTTCGGCTTCATCGAGGCGGAGGACGACCCAGAGGTGTTCGACGCGCTCCTCTCAACCGCGGAGCGGTGGGTGCGTGAGCGGGGGCGCAGGCGCCTGGTCGGACCGATGGACTTCACCACCAACGACGAGTGCGGCGTCCTGATCGAGGGCTACGACGAGCACCCGATGATCCTCGAGCCCTGGCATCCGCCTTATTACCGGGAGCGGCTCGAGTCCCAGGGCTATCAGAAGGCGATGGACCTGCTGATCTGGTGGCTGTCGCTAGGCGGGCTGAAGCAGGGCGACCGGTTCGCCGACGCGATCCACGAGGTCGCCGACAAGGTCGAGTCTGAGCACGGGATAACCGTCCGGAACATGCGCAGGCGCGACCTCGAGGCCGAGATCGGCCGGTTCATGGAGGTCTACAACGCGGCCTGGGAGCGGAACTGGGGCTTCGTCCCGATCACCGACGAGGAGGTGCGGTTTCAGGCGAAGAACCTGAAGCAGATCCTGGACGAGCGATGGACCTTCGTCGCCGAGCGCGACGGGGAGGTGCTCGGCGCGGCGCTGACGCTGCCCGACATCAATCAGGTCACGAAGAAGATGAACGGCCGCCTGCTTCCGCTCGGCTGGCTCAGGTTCCTGCTCGGGAAGCGGAAGATCGATCGCGTCCGGGTCTTCGCCCTCGGAGTGAAGCCGGAGTACCAGCACACCGGGATCGCGGCGCGCTTCTACGTACGCCATATCGAGACGGCGGTCGAGACCAATACCCCGGCCGGCGACCAGGGATGGATCCTGGAGACCAACGAGCCGATGAACCGGGCGATGGAGGGGATGGGCGGCAGGATCGTGAAGCGCTACCGCCTCTACGAGATCGCGCTCTGAGCGGGAACCGCGACTCGGTGGGGTCTTGACGCGCCACTAGGATGCGTGCCGATGCCTGAGGAGAACGCAGCGAGCACCGTGCAGTTGGTCGAGGCCGAGCCCGTGCGGCCGCTGCCGGTCCGCCACGAGCCCCTCACGATCGTGCTCTGGGGCCGCGAGTTCGGCCCGGTGGCGATCGCGACGGCGGGAGCCGCAGCCGGGGTCGCGGCCGTCGCCGTCGCTCGCGCCGCCCGGCCCCGGCGGCGCGTGCCGCGCCGGGGGCTGTTCCGGCGCCGCGAGCGGATCGTCGCGCGGCGCTCCTTTCTCGTCGACGTCCACGTCCTCGGCCGTTAGGTAGATGACCCGGACACGGCCGGTGGCCGTGCTCGAGGTCGAGGTGCGGCCGCGGTTTCCGGTGCGGCTGCCGCACAGGGGCGGCGGGGACGGCGTGATGCGCGTGCGCGAAGGCGTCGTCGAGCGCCTCCTCCACGTCGGGCCCTGCCCGGTCCGGATTCGGGCCTGGCACAGGCGGACCGGGATCCGGCTGCGCGCCGAGCGCGTCGATCCGGCGCTCGCGATCCACTTCAACGAGTCGGTCGAGTGCCGCGAGGCGGGGGAGGCGGAGCTCGAGCTGGCGATCGACCGGATGCGCTTCATGTTCAGCGTCGATGACGACATGACCGAGTTCTTCCAGACGTTCAAGCGCGACCCCCTGATCGGCTCGGTCATCCACCGCAAGCCGTGGCTTCGGCCGCGGCGCCGGCCCTGGCCATGGGAGGCGCTGGCCTGGGCGGTGACCGAGCAGCTGATCGAGTCGTCGCGCGCCGCCGCGATCCAGCGCCGGATCGTGCGCCGCTGGGGTCCGCGGACCGCCCCCCCGCATCGCACGAACCGGCCGCTGCTCGACGTCCCCGCTGCCGAGCTGCTCGCCGGCCGCGCCCCCGCCGAGCTCGCCTCGATGGACCTGAGCGAGGGCCGCTCGTTGGCGCTGGTGCGCTGCGCCCGCGAGGTCGCGGCGGGGCGCGCCGATCTCACGGACCCTTCCGGCGACCGCCGGCTGCTGGCGATCCGGGAGATCGGCCCGTGGACCGTGCAGTGCCTCGGCTTCGGGGGGCGGGGCGAGCCCGACTCGCTGCCCGCCGGCGACCTCGCCTACGTGAAGCTGGTCGGTCACCTCGCCGGCCTCGGCCGCCGCGCCACGGTCGAGGAGGTGGAGCAGTACTTCGCGCCGTACGCGCCGTTCCGCGGACTCGCCGCATGCTTCGCGCTGGCGGGGTACCACAAGGTCGTGGCGCAGGGCCCGCCTCTGCGGCTCGCCGCCTAGTGTCGCGGCAGCGGCCCGCGGTCTAGATGCCGGGCTGCAGACAGTAGCCGAAGGCCGTCAGCTTCGGCGCCGGCCCGAAGTAGCCGAAGCCCGACGCCGTCCAGGTCCCGTTCGCGTTGAAGATGCCGTCGGCGAAGAAGATCTCGTGCGAGCCGTTCGCGCTGAACCCGCCCGCGGTCAGCCTGCGGCCCTTCGGGCAGGCGGGAGTGGTGGCCTGGGCGAACTGACCGGCGGGCAGCGGGTTCGAAGCAGACACCTCCGTGATCAGCGGGCGCTTGCTCGTCACGCAATGGGCGATCGCCGTCAGCTCCCCGCCGAACAGGCCGAACGCCCGGCCACTCACCCGCCAGGCCCTGGTTCCGACGGCCCGGGACTCGGTCACGTAGTCGCCTCCGGGGGTCCTGACGTCGGTCCGCTGGAAGCCGCCGGAGAACAGGTAGCTGCCCTTCGGGCAGCGCGCGGTGAGCGTCTTGGTCTGCCCGGGCTTCAGGAAAGCCGTCTTGTGCGGCGCGCTCGTCGGCACGAGCCCCTTGGCGCAGATGACCTGGACCGTCACCCGGCGCTGGGTGGTGCTGCCCGGGCTCGGGTCGATCATCACCGGGTTGACATGCCAGCCCCGCTGCACGCCGAGGCGCTCGTAGGAGTGGGGGTAGATGCCCTCGCCATCAGGGCCCGGCGCCGGGCTCGCGCTCATCCCGCCGCCCATCGGATAGGTCTTCGGGGGGCAGAGAACGGTCACCCGCTGGACCTCGTCCGGGGTGGTCATCGAGGCGCTCTTGCTGACCATGCTGAGCGCCCTGAGCGGTCCGGCCTGGCCGGGCTCCGCGCCCGCCCTGCGCTTGTTCTGCCCCCTCACGTAGACCGGCCCACGGGCGGAATCGAGGACGAAGAGCTTCCGGCCGGAGAGCAGCGCGAGCACCACCCGGTTGCAGTTGATCGCGCTCTTCACAAGGTGGACCACGTTCTGGCGCTTCACGGCCTTGAACCCGCCCGCGAGCGCGATCTCGAGGCCGGTCCCGTTCCGGATCGCCGCAGCCAGGCGGCTCGGCGACGTGTAGCAGCCGTCCGCGCTGCCGGCTCGCTCGAACAGGGCGATCTTGAAAGCGGCCTCGAGCCGCTCCGTCTGGACGTTATGGCCCGCCCCGCCGGCCCCCTGGCGGGCGGTGGGGCCGGCCGCGGCTGCGTTCGTGGCGCAGACGAGCAGCCCCGCGACGAGGGTCAGGGTAAGGCGCCTCATTGCTGAATTCCTAACAGCGCCGGCGGGCGGATGTTGCGCGGTTAGGCCCCCGGGCTCCCGGCGGTAGCGCGATCACATGCGCTACGCCGCCCCACGAGCAGTTCCCCGCGCTGGGCAGGGTGGCGATCCGCCGAGCCCGACCTAGGACGACGGCAGCAGCTCGTTCGTCAGCATCTCGTCGGCGTCCGGCACCTCGGAGATCAGGGCGTTGTCCGCCATCCAGCTCGCGAACAGCTCCCACTCCGCGGCGTCCATCCAGCCGTACGGCTCGCCCTTGGTGGGGGCGAGCAACGGCAGGGTCGCGCCGATCTCGGCGCGGGTCAGCGCCGCGTCGAGCCCGTGGCCGGCGTTCAGGATCGAGTCCGTGGCTGGCCGCGGGTTCTTAATCGCATAGGCGGTCCCCTTGGCGAGCGCCGAGATGAACAGGCGGAGCCGCTCGGCGTCGTCCTCGATCTCGGACTCGCTCGCGACCAGCACGAGCTCGTCGTAGGTCGGGACGCCGAGCCGGTTGACCGGGCTGACGGTGGGGTTCGCGCCTCGCGCCGTCAGGTCGACGCCCTCGACGTTGCGGAAGCCGCCGAGGATCGCGTCGGCCTGGCCCCCGAGCAGCGCCGGGAGCAGGTTGAGGCCGACGTCGACCCTCCTCACGTCGCCGCTCGGGACGCCCGCTTGGGCGAGGATCGTCTCCAGGTAGTCGGCCTGGTATGGGATGCCCGCGGTCGCGACGGTCTTCCCGCGCAGGTCGGCGGGCTCGGCGATCCCGCCGGCCGGCAGCGAGATCAGCGAAGTGAGCGGCTCGTCGACGAGGGCGGCGACCGCGACCACGTCGAGGCCCTGCTCGCGGGCGAGCAGCACCTCCGGCTCGTAGGAGATCGCCAGGTCGGCGCGGCCCGCCGCGACCTCCCTGATCGGCGCCGACGGGTCGGAGGGGACCCGCGGCTTCACGTCGAGCCCCGCGGCCCCGAAGAACCCCCGGTCGATCGCCGAGTAGATCCCGGCGTGATCGGGATTGACGTAGAAGTCGAGCGCCAGATCGAGCTGCTGCGGTTGGGCCGAGCTCAGGTCCTCGCTCTTCTCGCCACACGCGGAGAGGCCGAGGGCGAGGGCGCAAGCGGCCAGCGCGACGGCGACCCGGGCCACGTATCGGGGCATCAGCGCGGCTCCCGCCAGGAGACGACGCGCCGCTCGAGCAGCGAGAGCAATCCGAACAGGGCGATCGCCATCACCGACAGCACGACGATCGCGGCGAACACCCGCGCCGTCAGCAGCTGCGCCTGCGCCGTCACCATCAGGTGGCCGAGCCCCTCGTTCGCCCCGACCCACTCGCCGAACACCGCACCGATCACAGCGACCGCGACGGCCACCTTGGCGCCGCTGAACGCGTACGGAAGCGCCGAGGGGAGCTCGGCGCGGCGCAGGATCTGCATCCGGTCCGCACCGAGCGTCCGCAGCATCTTGACCAGCTCGGGATCGACCGAGCGCAGCCCGTCGAGCGTGTTGACGGTGATCGGGAAGAAGCAGATCAGGGCGATAATCGCCAGCTTCGGGCCGAGCCCGAAGCCGAACCAGACGATCAGGATCGGCGCGATCGCGATGATCGGGATCGTCTGCGAGGCGACGAGGAGCGGATAGAGGGCGCGCCGCGCCGTCTCGGAGAGGTGGATGCAGATCGCGAACCCGACCCCGAGGGCGGCGGCGAGCGCGAAGCCGAGCACCACCTCCCGCAGGGTGACCCAGGCGTCATCCGCGAGCAGCTCGCGGTCCTCCCAGAGCGCTTCGGCGATCCCGCTCGGGGCCGGGACGAGGAAGTCCTTGATCGAGAACAGGTCGGCGAGCACGTCCCAGCGCGCGGCGAGCTCCCAGACGACCAGCGCCGCGACGATCACGGCGGCCGGCGCCAATCCGGCCCTGGTGCGCGTGCTCATCGGGCCTCCCCGGCGAGCGCCCGAAGGGCGCGCTCTCGCAGGGCCACGAACTCGGGCGAGGTGACCGCGGCGGCCCGGTCGACGCGGCGGGGCGACGGGACCTCGAGCATCGCCGCGATTCGGCCCGGCCGGGGCGTCATCACGGCGACCCGGTCAGAGAGGTAAAGCGCCTCCTCGACGTCGTGCGTGACCAGGACCACCGCGTGCTCGTCCCCGGCCAGCACCCCGGCGAGCCACGCCTGCATCTCGGCGCGGGTGATCGCGTCGAGCGAGGCGAAGGGCTCGTCCAGCAAGAGCACGGGCTTGCCCGCCATCAGCGTGCGCAGGAACGCGACCCGCTGGCGCATCCCCCCCGACAGCTCCGCGGGCCTCGTGGCCTCGAACCCGCCCAGCCCGAGCCGCCGGAAATGCGGCCGCGCGCGCTCGCGCGCGTCGGCGCGGGATGCGCCCGCGATGCTGGGGGCGAGGGCGGCGTTGTCGAGCGCCGACAGCCACGGGAGGAGCAGGTCGCGTTGCGGCATCAGCGCGCAGTGTGCGAGCCGCTCCTCCGCCGCGGTCGCGATCCCGATCGCGACCGTGCCGTCGCTCGGCTCGAGCAACCCGGCGATCACCTCCAACAGGGTCGACTTGCCACAGCCCGAGGGCCCGACGATCCCGAGCACCCCCGCCGCCGGGACCGACAGATCGATCCGTTCGAGCGCGCGCAGGTCGCCGAAGCTGTGCCCGGCGCCGCGCAGCTCGACCGCCCCGCGCGGCGTGCCGGCCGCGGGGTCCGATCGGGATGAGGTGGGGGTCCTGGTGATGGGAGCCCCGGACTTGGTCAGCATGCTCCCTCCGCGCGCATTACCGCACAGGTTCGAAGGGTCAGCGGCAGGTGGCCCACGCCCGGACGCGAGGCGGAGGACGTGGCTTGCCAGGGTCCGCTATCTCAGCCCGCCTACCCGCGAGCCCCCCTGGTTTGGGTCGGGCACCAGTGTACGGCGCGGTAACTTCGAAGGCATGGAGGTGGAGCGAAAGTTCATCGTCGACACGCCTCCCGACCTGACGGGCGTCGCGTCGGACCCGATCGAGCAGGGCTACCTCGCGGTGGGCGCCGACGGCGAGGTCCGCCTCCGCCGCAGGGGCGACGATCGCGTGCTCACGGTCAAGCGCGGCTCCGGCCTCTCCCGCGCCGAGGAGGAGATCGAGCTGGATCCCGCGCAGTTCGAGAGGCTGTGGCCGCTCACGGAGGGGCGGAGGCTGCGCAAGCGCCGCCACGTGATCCCGCACGACGATCTCCGCATCGAGCTCGACGTCTACGAGGACGAGCTCGAGGGCCTGAGAGTCGCCGAGGTCGAGTTCCCCGACGAGCGCGCGGCCGGCGAGTTCGACCCGCCCCCGTGGCTGGGTCGTGACGTCACCGGCGAGGAGGCGTATCTGAACGAGAATCTGGCCGCGCACGGCCTTCCGCGCTAGGCAGCGCTCACGCCGTGTTTACAACTGGGGCCGTTTCCCCCGCTATCCAGTGGGAAGCATGGAGATGAGGCACGATGCCGTCGACACGAGAACAGCTCGAGAAGGTCGCCCGCGACGTGGCTGAGAAGGCCCAGGAGACGGAAGGGAAGCTGGCCATCGCCGCGGCCGGGACCGCGGCGACGGTCGCCGCCGGCGCGGGGCTGCGCAAGGCGCTCAGCCGCGCGGACGAGGACGACGCGCTCGCCGGCCCGAGCTCGTACCGGCTGCTCGACGAGGAGCCGGTCGGCGCCGGGATCAAGCGAATCGTGCTCGCGCGCGTCGACGACGCCCTCGCGGAGCTCCACGGCGAGAACGGAGGCGAGCCCGCCGATGCGATCCACGAGGCCCGCAAGGACATCAAGAAGACCCGCTCGGCGATCCGGCTCGTCCGCGACCAGCTCGGCGACGATCTCTACAGGCGTGAAAACCAGCACTATCGCGGCATCGGCCGCGGGCTCAGCGACTCTCGAGACGCCGAGGTGCTCGTCGAGACGCTCGACCTCCTCTGCGAGCGCTTCGGGGAGCCGGTCAGGGAGCGCTACGGGCCGCTGCGGGCGCACTTCGAGCAGCAGCTCCAGTCGATCCGCGAGGACGGATCGGAGCAGCGCGCGATGGCGGCGGCCTGTTCGGCGCTGGCCGAGGGCCGGGGGCGAATCGAGACCTGGTCCCTCGACGGCGACGGCTGGCAGCTGATCGGCCCCGGCCTGCACCGCACCTACCGGCGCGGTCGCAAGCGGCTGCGCGACGTCGAGGAGGAGCCGAGCGTCACCAACCTGCACGAGTGGCGGAAGCGCGTCAAGGACCTTTGGTACCAGCTCCGCCTGATCCGCAACGCCGAGCCCGAGCTGATCGGCCACCAGATCCGCGACGCCGACGATCTCGCCGATCATCTCGGCGACGACCACGACCTGGGGCTGCTCCGCGAGGCCTCCGCGAAGTGGCCGCAGGGCTTCGAGTCCGCCGCCGACCAGCGGCTCCTCTCCGAGCTGATCGACCGCCGTCGCGGCGAGCTCCGCTTCGCCGCGACCAGCCTGGGCGGCCGTGTCTACCGCGAGAAGCCGAAGCGCTACGTGAAGGCGCTCGAGCAGCGCTTCCGCGCGGGGCGCCAGCGCGAGCCCGTCTAGGCGGGCGCCCTCGCACCGCCAGTCCTGTTCGCGGCGGGCGCGCGGCGAGGCATCAAAGGGTGGGCGCCGCCCGCCCGCCGCTCGCGATCACGTTGACGAAGCTCTCGAGGTGCTTGGTCGTCCAGCACTCGAAGGCGCCGTCGCAATACGGCTCGTACGCCGACATCACCGAGTCGCCGTAGTTCCAGTAGAGCTTCGGCTCGGGATTGAGCCAGAAGGTGCGCCCGGCGCGATCCGCGATCGTCCCGAACGTGGCGGCGTGCGGCTCGCGCCCGTTCGTGCGCGCGTCGCCGAGCACGATCACGGTGGCGCGCGGCCCGAGCTCGTCGGCGATCTCCTCGCGGAACTCTAGCCAGACGCGGCCGTAGTCCGTGTAGCCGGACACATCGGCGACGCCGCCCTCGGACGAGACGCGCTCGGCGATCTTGCGGAAGTCGCGCTCGTGCTCGTAGATGTCGGTCACCTCGCTGATTCGCTCGATGAAGACGAAGCTGCGGAGCTTCCGGAACGAGTCGTGGAGGGCGTGCAGGACGGACAGGAAGAAGACGCTCGCGGAGCTGACCGAGGTCGAGACGTCGCAGAGCACGTAGATCTCGGGGCGGCGCGGCCGCTTCGGCCGGTAGCGCAGCCGCAGCGGCACCCCGCCGGTCTCGAGCGACGACCGCATCGTCCGGCGCACGTCGACGACCTGGCTGCGCCGCCGGCCACGCTGCTCGTGGCCGAGGGTCGCGATCCGCCGCTTCAGCTGGCTGACCGCCCGGTGCACCCCCGCCAGGTCCTGGGAGGGACTGGTCGGGAGGGCGCGGTCGAGCTCTGCGAGGGGGCGGGAGGGGGGGAGCTTGCCGGTCCGCTCGATCGTCGCGCGCTCGAGCTCGCGGCGGAGGTGACGCTCGAACTCCCGGACCCGATCGGGGTCGAGCGGCTCCTGCTCGCCGTCCGCCCCCTGACCGTGGGACTGCAGCCCGAGCCCGCGCCGGATCCGCTGCACGTCGACCCCGATCACCCCCGAGCGCTCGCCCTGGCGGCCGTAGGCCGTGATCGCGAGCCTGGCCAGGTCACGCATCTCGCCGTCGCTACCGGCGATGATCGCCTGCCGGATCGCCTCCCGCAGCTCGTCGAGATCGAGCCGCGCGGAGCCCTCGTGCCGCTCCTCGTGGATGCCCCGCTCGAGCGCCTCGGCCTCGGAGGCGCGGAAGAAGTGCCGCTCGAACAACAGCTCGAACACGCGCCGGTCCTCCTGGGACTTGGCGATCGTCGAGGCGAGCGCCTCGCGGAAGTCGCGCTGATCGGTCCACGGCACCTCGTCGAGGGCCTCGAAGGCGTCGAGGATCTCCGACGTCCCGACGGCGACTCCCTCGGAGCGGAGCTCCTCGATGAACGCCAGCAGGCTCGCGGCGGTCCCGCGCTCGTCCGATCCCTCGGCCACGGCTCAGCTCCCCGGCCGTGACCCGGCGACCGCGCCCGCTGCGCCTCGAGCATTCATCGGATCAGCGACTCTCGGCTTGGGGGCGCTGCTGTGCCGTGGCGTCCCCGAGCTTGACCGCGACCCGCTCGGCCACGGTGTCGATGTCGGAGCGGTGCTTGACGATGATGCTCATCGACTCCTCGAAGGTCCGGCGGTCGATGTCCTCGGCTCCGATCAGGAGCAGGGTCCGGGCCCAGTCGATCGACTCCGCGATCGAGGGCGGCTTCTTGAGGTCGAGCGCGCGGACCATCTGGACGATCTCGACCAGCCTCCGCGCGAGCCCCTCGTCGAGGTCGGGCGCGTGGAGCCGCACGATCTCGAGC
Source organism: Solirubrobacterales bacterium (assembly GCA_036258315.1). Taxonomy (GTDB): domain Bacteria; phylum Actinomycetota; class Thermoleophilia; order Solirubrobacterales; family 70-9; genus DASSYK01. Next base: position 87,449 of record DATADX010000040.1, on the reverse strand, counting down.
TCGCGGTCGATCGACGGGTAGTCGAGCCAGAGGTAGAGGCAGCGCCGCTTCAGCGCCTCGGTGAGCTCGCGTGAATTGTTGGAGGTCAAGACCACGACGGGCATTGTTCTCGCCTCGATCCGGCCGAGCTCGGGGATGGTTATCTGGAAGTCCGAAAGGACCTCCAAGAGCATCGCCTCGAACTCCTGGTCGGTCTTGTCGATCTCGTCGATCAGCAGGACGACGGGGTGCTCGGCGCTGATCGCCTCCAGCAGCGGCCGGGTCAGCATGAACTCCTCGCTGAAGATGTCTCCGCTCGCCTCGCGCCAGGATCCCTCTGACTCCGCCTGGATTCGGAGCAGCTGCTTGCGGTAGTTCCACTCGTACAGCGCCTTCGCCTCGTCGAGGCCCTCATAGCACTGCAACCTGATCAGCTCGCGCCCGGTCGCCCGAGCGAGCGCCTTGGCGAGCTCGGTCTTGCCCACGCCGGCGGGCCCCTCGACCAGAACCGGCTTTTCAAGGCGCTGCGCGAGGAATGAGACCAGTGCCGCCGACTCGTCGGCGAGGTAGCCGACCTCGCCGAGGCGCTCGCGGACCGCGGCGACCGTCTGCGGCTGCTCGGGCATGGCCGCTGATCATAGATAGGGAGAAACCCCGGAAGCCCGCGAAGTCCTCGATAATCACCCAGGTGCTCCCTCTCGCGGACGTGCTCCCGCACACCATCACGCCTTACCTGAGCCTGATGATCATCGGGTTCGTGTTCGGGATCGTCGGGCACCTCTACAAGGCGAAGCTCGTGATCGGGCTCGGGATCCTGATGATCTTCGCGGCGACGTTGCTGCTCCCGCTTGCGCTCGTCGCGACCGAGGAGGAGCCCCCGTCGGACCCGCAGATCCTCAGCCCCGGCACCCGCTGATGGGCCGCCGGCTCGACGAGCTCGACCTGACCAGAAAGCTCTCGCGCGAGGAGGAGGCCGAGAGGCTCGAGCAGGGGTGGAGGCGGCTCAGCCAGCTGCGGCTGACGCTCGGAGGGCTGATCGGCGAGAAGCAGCTGGGCCCGCCGGTCTGCGCCCTGTTCGAGGGCTGGGATGCGTCAGGAAAGGGAGGGACGATCAAGCGGCTCGTCGCGCCGCTCGATCCGCGCCACGTCCGCGTTCGCTCGTTCGCGGCGCCGACCTACGACGAGAAGCGCCACCACTTCCTTACGCGCTTCTGGCCGGCGCTTCCGGGGTGGGGCGGGATGGCGGTGCTCGACCGCTCCTGGTACGGGCGGGTGCTGGTCGAGCGCGTCGAGGGGTTCGCCGAGCGCGAGGCGTGGCTGCGGGCCTACGAGGAGATCAACTACTTCGAGCACAGTCTCGCCGACGAGGGGATGGTCCTGATCAAGTTCTGGCTCCACATCTCGCCGGACGAGCAGCTGAAGCGCTTCAAGGCCCGCGAGAAGGACCCGCTCAAGGCGTGGAAGCTGACTCCCGAAGATTGGCGCAACCGCGAGAAGCGCCCCCAGTACGAGCAGGCGGTCGAGGACATGCTGGCCCGGACCGACCACCCGCCGCACGCGACCTGGCAGCTCATCGAGGCCGACTCGAAGCGCTACGCGCGCGTCAGGGTCCTGGAGACGGTGATCGCCGAGATCGAGGACGGGATGCGGCGGAGCGGGCGCGAACCCCCGCCGCCACAATGATCAGCGAGCCCGCGAGCGCGACGAAGATCCCGTAGCCGAGCCCGTAGCTCCGCTCGCCGAGCTCGGGGCGGTCCAGCATCAGGTAGACGACGATCAGCGCGTTCCAGATCCCGGCGGCGACGAACAGCGCCCATTCGCGCAGCGGGCGGGGCGGCACGTAGCCGCCTCCCACCTGGAGCGACAGCATCACCGTCGCGGCGCAGGTCAGCAGGATCGCCCCCTGGGCGAAGTTGAAGTCGCCAAGCCCGGTCTGGACGAGGTTCCCGACCGGCCCGTCGTACCAGGGCAGCGGCAGGCTGATCAGGATCAGCGCGACGCCCGCGACCGCCATTCGCTCGTTGCCGCGGAGGCCGCGAAGGTCCCGGACCAGGCCCTCGGCGGTGCGGCGCGGGAGCTCAGTCCAGCGGGCGGCGTCCACCGTAGCCCGAGGAGAGATCGTGCCAGTGGGCGACCTCGTCCTCGCCGAGCTCCCAGCAGAGGTAGACCTCGCGGCCGTCGATCACGGCGGGGAAGTCGACCAGGCCGCGGTCGATGTCGCGCAGGACGATTCCGGACTCCTCGAGCGCGCCGAGCAGCCTTCTCACCTCGAGGAAGGCGGTGCCGACCTGATGACCCGCCTCCCCACCGCCGTTGCCCGCGGCGGCGTCGGAGAGCAGCTCGTGCGCCTCCTCGTCGGTGAGCTCGTCCCGGGCCAGACGCAGCTGGTGCAGCAGCTCCGTCAGGCCCGGCAGCAGGGCGTTCGCCTGCTCGGCCGTGAAGTGCCGGTCGTGCAGGCGCTCTGCCTGGTCGTCGCTCACGCCGAGGCGGGTGCGGCGGCGCCGAGGCGGTCGTGGAGGAGCTTCGAGTCGGCCTCGCCGATCGTGCGCAGCTGGCCCTGGAAGGCGAGATGCCAGTGCTCGGGCGGCCACTTCGCGACGTGCTCGAGCTCGCCGGCGAGCTCCTCGGCGGGCACGAAGTCCTTCTCTGGGAGCACCAGGACGGGCTCCGCGTGGACGCGCCACGGGTACGGCTCGGGCTCCCGCTTCTTCCCCTGCGGCCAGATCGGCTCGCGGTCCTCGAACATCTCCGAGGTGACCCGGGCGATCCCCCCGAACGCCTGGACCCCGGTGACGTAGAAGATCATCTCGTCGCCCGGCTCGAGCTCCTCGGCCTGGTTGCGCCGCCGCTCCTTGGCCCCGATCGGGTCGAAGCCGCGCTGGACGTTGATGCGGAAGTTCTCGAGGGACCCCGTCAGGATCCACGTCTTGCCCGGGTGCTCGGCCACGCCGCGATTCTACTTTCGCTGCGGTGGATCGCCGTGCGCCTCCGGCTCGCCGGAGACAGCGCGCTGGAGGCCGTCCAAGGTGTCGTGCGTCGCGCGGCGAAGGTAGCCCTTGGTGTGGATCGCGGCCGTCACGCGGCCCTCCAGGCCGGGTACCCGCTCGATCCCCAGCTCGACCTCGGTGAACGTCTGTCCCTGAGCCTCGGTCAGCAGCCAGTGCGAGTAGAAGCCGCTCGTCTGGCAGCGGAGCCTGATCTCCCGCAGGTCCTCGAGCGCCTCCACCGTGAAGGTGGTGGTCGCCTTGAGCCGCAGCGGCCCGCGTGCGGTGATGTCGAAGGTCGATCCCCGCTCGATCTTCGTCGGGACCCCGGTCACGGCGATCATCTCGGCGTTCCACTCCGGGAACCGGGCCGGATCCTCGAGCAGCGCCCACACCCGTTCCACCGGGGCGTCGATCAGGGCCTGCTGGCTCCAGGACGGCACGGCCTCAGCCCGCGACCAGCGCTCGGGCCCGGCTCGCGAGCCCCGGGACATCGAGCTCCTCGTATTCGAGCGCGGCGTCGGTGAGCAGGGTCGCGGCGGCCTCGGGGTCGGAGCCCGCCAGGAGCCGGCCCTGGACGAGCATGCAGCGGGCGGCGTCGAGAGGGCGACCGAGCTCGCGCCAGCTGCGGCGGGCGCGGTCCATCAGCTCGGCGGCCTCTCCGGGCTCGGTCGCGCAGGCGCCGGCGGCCTCAGCCGTAGCCGCCTCGCCGACCGGGTAGTGGAGGCGGTCGGCGAGGCGCTCGGCCTCCTCGGCGGCGGCCCTCGCCTGTTCGTCGCGGCCCGCGAGAGCCAGCACCACCGCCCGCCCCGAGATCGCCTCGACGGACTGGGCGATCAGGCCGGCGCGCTCGCAGATGTCGAGGGCGCGGGCGAGCTCGGTCTCGGCCCCGCCGAGGTCACCGCTCTCCCGCTTCGTCAGCGCCAGCCAGTGGAGGGCGCTGAACGCGACCTCCGAGCGCCCGACCTGCTCGCCGAGCTCGTGCGCGCGGTCGAAGGAGCGCTCGGCCTGCTGCCAGTCACCCTGCCGCCAGGCGAGCACGCCGCGCATCATGTGGGGGAAGCAGAGCTTGCCGTGCAGCCCCTCGCGCTCCGCGAGGCCTGCGCATGCGTCGGCGGCCTGCTCGACATCCTTCCAGTCGGCGCTCTCGACCGCGAGCTGTCCGAGCGATGCGTGGAGCTCGACCTGTGCCGGCACGTCGCCGACCTCCTGGGCGAGCTCGAGCGCCTCGCTGTAGGCGTCGCGGGCCCCGTCGTAGTCGGCCTCCGACACCTCGAGGTGATAGCCCAGCGTGAGCAGGGCCCGCACCGCCTCGCCGCGATCTGACTCGCGGGCGAGAGCGACCGAGCGCTCGAGGTTCTCGCGCGCCTTCTCGGAGTCGCCGATGCGGCCGAAGACGCGGCCGAAGATCCCGTGCGCGCGGCTGGCGGCTCGCGCCTCGCCCAGCCGCTCGGCCAGCCGCAGCGCCTTCTCGGAGGCGTAGATCGCGAGCATGTTGTCGCCGGTGTGCATGTAGAGCGACGCCGCTTCCTCATAGAGCCGGACCAGCTCGAGGCTCGGAGGGCCGTCCTTGAGGAGGTCGATCCCGCGCTGGTAGTTGTCGATCGAGGCGCGCCGCTCGCCCTTGTCCCAGAGGGCCGCGCCGATCTTGCGGTGCAGGTCGGCGACGCGGGCGAGGTCCTCCTCGCTGCGGTGGTACTCGAGGCAGCGCTCCCAGACCGCGACCGCGGCGTCCACCCGGCCCATCCGCGTCGCGACGTCTCCCTGCTTCTCGCCGATCCGGGCCCGGTCGGAGTCGCTGAGCTCGTCGCTCAGCTCGAGCGCGTCGGAATACCGCTCGAACGCCTCGTTGTTGGAGTAGAGGGCGGCGGCCGCGTCCCCGGCGGCCTCGAGCAGCTCCAGGGCCTCGGTGCGGAGCTCGGTCAGCGCGACCGGGTCGAGGCCCGCCTCGGCGCCGAGGGTGGCGGCTCGCGAGTAGTGCTCCGCGACGAGACCCGCGAAGGCGTCGATGCGCTCGCCGGCGCGCTCGCGGATGAACTCACCGACCTCGACGTGCTTGCGGCAGCGGACCGACTTCGGGAGCATCGAGTAGGCGACGTCGCGGATCAGCACGTGCTTGAACGCGAACTCGCGCTCGCCGGCGAGCCGGCTGCGCGGGGTCGGCACCAGCAGGTCCTTCTGCTCGAGCGTGTCGAGCGTGTGGACGAGGTCGAGTCCCTCTTCGCTCGCCGTCGCCCGCAGCGAGCCGTCCCAGAAGACCTGTCCGACGACCGCGGCGTGCTGGAGCAGCCGCCGCTCGAGCCGGTCGAGCGAGTCGAGGCGCGCCGCGAGCAGCGACTGCACGGTGCTGGGAAGCGTCGCGGCTTCGATCGTGTCCTCCTCGATCAGCCGGTTGACCATCTCCTCGGCGAACAGCGGGTTGCCGCCCGAACGCTCGGCGACCTGGGGCACGACCTCGGCGCCGTTCGAGTCGGGCAGCAGCGCCGCAACCAGCGTCTCCGTCTCGGCTTCGGTCAGGGGCTCGAGCGAGATCGCGGTCGCGTTGCGGCGGCCGCCTCCCCAGCCGGCTCGGCGCTCGAGCAGCTCGTCGCGGGCGAGACAGATCAACAGCAGCGGCCCCCTCACCCAGTGCGCGAGGTGGTCGATCAGGTCGAGCGTGCCCTCGTCGGCCCAGTGGATGTCGTCGATCGCGAGCACGAGCGGGCGCCGCAGGGCCATCCCCTCGACGACCGCGCGCGCCGCCGAGAACAGCGCCTCGCGCATCCGCTGGGGATCCTCGGCATCTGCGGGCGTCGATTCCTCAGGCGTCTCCACGCCGAGCGGGACCGCCAGCAGGGCGGCGTTGCGCTCGCCCGCCTCCGGCTCGCCGAGCTCGGCCATCAGGGCGCCGACGCCGTCGCGGAGCTTCCGCCAGGCCGCCTCGGGGGTGTCGGTGTCAAGGAGCTCGAACTCCTCGCGCAGGATCTCGACCAGCGCCAGGTAAGAGACACCGGCATAGGGAGGGCACTGCCCGCGCCGGATCGTCGGTGGGTGACTCGATTCGCCGAGTGTGTCGGTCAGCTCGCGCAGCAGCCGCGACTTGCCGACCCCTGCCTGTCCGATCACCGTGACCAGGTACGGTCGGCCCTCGCGCTCGACCCGCTCGACCAGCGAGGTCAGGAGCCGGGCCTCGTCCTCGCGGCCGATCAGCGGCGTCTCGCTGCGGAGACCGCCGCGGCGGGGCGCGCCGAGGGTGCCGGTCGCCTCCCAGGCGGGGACCGGCTCCTCCTTGCCCTTCAGGGTCAACGGGTCGAGCCGCTCGTAGGAGATCGCCTCGCGGCTCGCCCGGTAGGTCGTGCCGCCGACGGTGACCTTGCCCGGGCGCCCGGCGGCCTCGAGCCTGGCGGCGACGTTGACGACGTCGCCCATCACCGTGTAGCGGTCGCCGACCCTGCCGGCCATCACCTCGCCCGAGTTGATCCCGACCCGCAGCGAGAACCCCGCCTCGTTTCCCTCCATCGCCGCCTGCATCGCGAGCCCGGCGCGCACGGCCCGCTCGGGATCGTCCTCGTGCGCGACCGGCGCCCCGAACACCCCCATCACGTTGTCGCCGATGAACTTGTCGATCGTGCCCCCGAACCGCTCGACCTCCTCTCCGAGGCGCCGCAGGGTGCGGTCCACGAGCGCCTTCACCGCCTCGGGATCCATCCGCTCGGCCGCGGCCGTGTAGCCGGAGATGTCGGCGAACAGGACGGTCGCCTGGCGGCGCTCCTCCGGCGGGGGTGCGGCCGCCGCCGCTGCGGGCTTGGCGGCGGCACCCAGCTCCGTGCCGCACTCCATGCAGAACTTCGCGGCCGACGGGTTGTCCGCGCCGCAGCTCGGACAGCGCCGCGCGAGCTCGGCGCCGCACTCGATGCAGAACCGGGCGCGCTCCGGATTCTCAGCCGCGCAGCTCGGGCAGGGTCTCTCCGCAGCCATGCTCGAACGATAGGCCAGGATCGCCCGCCGCCGGGAGGAGCCGGGTTCCCGGCACGCGAGCTTGCGCTACCCTGGCCGCCCGCCCGACCCCTTGAGCCAGGAGAAGTCCTCTTGAACCGGATCCGCGCCCTGATCGTCCTCGTCCTCGCCCTGTTCGCCGCGACCCTGTTCGCTGCCTGTGGAGGCGACGACAACGGCGGAGGCGACGAGGATCCCCAGCAGGTTCTCGACGCCACCTTCTCGAACGACCAGGCCATCAACAGCGGCGTCTTCGACCTCAGCTTCGACATCAGCGCCGAGGGCGGCAGCGACCCCGGCACCTTCAGCGTCAGCTTCGGCGGCCCCTTCCAGGGGACGGAGGGCCAGTTCCCGCAGTTCGACGTCGACGGCGCGGCCGATCTCGACAGCGAGACGCAGGACTTCTCAGGCGAGGCCGGGCTGACCTCGACGGGCGACACAGCCTTCATCAGCTTCCAGGGCAGCGACTACGAGATTCCCCAGAAGGCCTTCAGGCAGTTCACGAGCAGATTCCTGAAGCTCCAGAAGCAAAGCGAGCAGCAGTCCCAGGGGCAGGGCAACTTCCTCGCCTCGCTCGGGATCGATCCGAGGAACTGGCTGACCGACCTGAGCAACGAGGGAACCGAGGACGTCGAGGGCACCGAGACGGTGCACATCACGGGTCAGGCCGATGTCGAAAAGCTGGTCCAGGACCTGCGCAAGATCGCGAAGAACGCGCCGCAGGCGACCGGGCAGCTCACCCCGCAGCAGCTCTCCCAGCTCGACCAGCTCACGGACGTGATCGAGTCCGCGGACTTCGACATCTACTCAGGGGCCGACGACGACGTCCTCCGCAAGCTCGAGGGGAGCATCACCGTGAAGCCGTCGGCCGGTGACGGCAGCCCGGAGTCGGCCGATATCAACTTCTCGCTCACCCTCAGTGAGGTGAACGAGCCGCAGCAGATCGCCGCTCCGGCGACCGCCCAGCCTCTCGCGCGGCTCCTGCAGCAGTTCGGCGTCGATCCGCGCTCACTCGCCCAGCTCGGTGACGTCCTCGGCGGCGCCGGCGGCGGCGCCGGCCTGGGCACGCCGCAGGCCGGCGGCTCGCCGACCCCGCCCAGCTCCGACGCCTCGCAGGCTTACCTGCAGTGCCTGCAGAGCGCGCAGGACGCCGCGGCGCTGCAAAAGTGCGCGGCGCTGCTGCAGCAGTAGCCGGCTCGCTCGCGCGGACGCATAAGCTGCGCAGCCTGTGGTGAACGAAAGCGGGGCGCAGCCTGATTCCGGCCGACCGGCCTTCGACAGAAGGTTCCTCTTCTCGCCGAGCGGCTGGCCGTACCTCCTCGTCCCCTTCATTCCGCTCGCGGTCGGGCTGGACCTCGCCCACGCCTCCGACACGCTGATCTTCTTCTCCGCCGCGCTCGGGGTGATCCCGACCGCCGCGCTGATGGGCCGGGCGACCGAGGAGGTCGCGTCGCAGTCGGGCCCGGGGATCGGGGGACTGCTCAACGTCACGTTCGGCAACGCGCCCGAGCTGATCATCGCGCTGTTCGCGCTCGGGGCCGGCCTGCACGAGGTGGTCAAGGCGTCGATCATCGGCTCGATTCTCGGCAACGTCCTGCTCGTGATGGGCGCCGCAATGGTCGCCGGAGGCCTGACGGGAGGACGCAAGGTCCAGCGGTTCGACCGCACCGCGGCCAACGTGCAGTCGCTGATGCTGTTCCTCGCGATCGCGGCGCTCGTGATGCCGGCCGTCTTCGAGCTCGTCGAGGGGCAGGGGCTGCCCGGGATCGAGCAGGAGCGTGTCAGCTACGACGACACCGTCGAGGACCTCTCGCTGGCGGTCGCCGTCGTCCTGATCGCGACCTACGTCGCCGGCCTGTTCTTCAGCCTCAGGACCCACCGCTCCCTTTTCAATCCCGAGTACGGGGAGCACGACGACACGTGGGGCTGGTCGATCCGAACCTCGGTGATCGCGCTCGCGGTCGCGGGCGTCACGGTCGGCCTGATGTCGGAGATCCTGGTCGGGTCGATCGAGGCGGCCTCGGAGTCGGTCGGGCTGAGCGAGTTCTTCATCGGCGTGATCGTCGTCGCGATCGTCGGAAACGCGGCCGAGCACTGGGTCGCCGTCCTGGTCGCGGTCAAGGACAAGATGGACCTGTCGGTCAACATCGCGATCGGCTCGAGCGCCCAGATCGCGCTGTTCGTCGCCCCCGTCCTTGTCCTCGCCTCGTTCGTGCTCGGCCCCGGGCCGATGCCGCTCGTCTTCAACGGCTTCGAGATCGCGGCGGTGGTGATCGCGGTGCTGGCCGCCCAGCAAGTCACCAACGAAGGCGAATCGACCTGGTTCGAGGGCGTCCAGCTGCTCGCCGTCTACCTGATCCTCGGGCTCACCTTCTACTTCGCATGAGGTGCGCCTGGCCAGGCGCCGGGGAGGGATAGGCGTGGAGTACGTTCTCCTGGTTCTCAGCTTCGCGGTGATCCTGGCTGGAGCGCTGCTGTTCACGAACGCGGTCGAATGGGTCGGGCACAAGCTCGGGCTCGGGGAAGGCGCAGTCGGAAGCCTGCTCGCGGCCGTCGGCACGGCCCTGCCCGAGACCCTGATCGCGATCGTGGCGTTGGTGGGTGCGACGAAGAGCGAGGACGTCGCGATCGGCGCGATCGTCGGCGCGCCCTTCCTGCTCGCGACGTTGGCGATGGGGATCGTCGGGATGACCGCCTACGGCTACCGCGCCCGCCGCCCGCAGGGCATCTGGCTGAGGGTTCACGTCCCAACGCTCGACCGCGACCTGATCTTCTTCCTCTGTTTCTATGGGCTCGCGCTGGCGCTCGGGTTCGGCGCTCCCGAAGCGATCAGGCTTCCCGCGGGCATCGTCTTCTTCATCGCCTACGTCGTCTACGTGCAGCGCACGGTCGTCGGGGGTGGCGCCACGCAGGCCAGGGACACGTTGAATCCGCTGATCATGTCGCGGCGAGGCGCGCGGGGCGAGGAGCCTTCGCTCTGGATCTCCGTCGTTCAGCTGCTCGTCGGGCTCGGCGCAATGGTGGGTGGTGCCCACCTGTTCGTGGAGGAGCTGCTGCACGTGGCGGAGAGCCTCGGTCTCGAGGCGATCGTGCTCTCGCTGATCCTCGCGCCGCTCGCCACCGAGCTGCCCGAGAAGGTGAACAGCTTCTTCTGGGTTCGCGAGGGGAAGGACGCACTCGCGCTCGGCAACATCACCGGTGCGATGGTCTTCCAGTCGACGATTCCCGTCGGGATCGGGTTGATCTTCACCGGCTGGGAGCTGGGCGGCAACGCCGCCGTCTCGGTCGCCCTCGGTCTCGCAGGAGGGGTGGTCGCCTACTGGGCGCTGCGGCTGCGCGATCGCTTCGAGCTGCCGGCGGTGCTCGCCTGGCTCGGGCTCTATGCCGCCTTCATCGTCGTGGTGGCCGTGTAGACCCTGCGGAGGTGTAGCTGCCTGGCCGTGCGGCCGACGGCTTCGCGATCAGCGCCCATCCCTCGGCTTCGCCTCGGGATACGCGGGTGCGACGCGGGCGCGAGGGCTGCTGAGCGCTCCGCTACGCGGCCCCGGCGAGGTCGCCGAGGGATTCGAGGACCACCTCGTCGTGGGTCTTCGGGGAGACCTTGGGGAAGACGCGGGCGATCCGGCCCTCGGGGTCGATCAGGAAGGTCGCGCGCTGCACCCCCATGTACCGCTTCCCGTACATGTCCTTCTCGGTCCAGGTCCCGTACAGGTCCGCGATCGCATGGTCCTCGTCGGCGAGCAGCGTGAAGTCGAGCCGATGCTCCTCCGCGAATCGTTTCTGGGCCGCAACGGAGTCGGGTGAGACGCCGAGGACGCGGGCGCCCGCCTCGGCGTAGGCGTCGCGATGGTCGCGCACGCCGCAGGCCTGGGTCGTGCATCCCGGGGTGTCGGCGCGCGGATAGAAGTAGAGGACCACGGGCGAGCCGCGCAGATCGCTGAGCGTCACCTCGTTGCCGTCCTGGTCGGGCAGCGTGAAGTCGGGCGCCGCCTCCCCCTGCTCCCGCAACGCCACCCGCTAGTCCTCGCGGCCGGGCTCCTGCCCGTCCTCGTCCTCGTCGTGCTCGCCGTCGCCCTGCTCGAGGGCAGTCTCGGAGAGCGACGCGCCGGCGCCGGGGTGGTAGTGGGTCTGGAACCGCTCGAGCAGCTCGTCGCGCTGCTCCTCGTCGACCGGGAAGTCGTCGGAGATCCGGACCCAGTCGACCCCCTCGTACGCCTCCATGTTGAAGATCTCCTGGTCGATCGAGCTCGAGTCGTCGACGACTACCAGGACCTCGGTTTGGGGGTTGAAGTAGGTGCCCGGGGAGACCAACAGCTCGTCGAGCTCGACGATCGTCTGCTCCGCGTCGGGGGCGGTCTCCTCGCCGCTGGCGTCCTGCTCGTTCTCGCCCATCGCTCGAATGTATCGAGGATGCCGCGCCGGGCGGCTCTCCCTCGGCCCCCTACTGCCCGAGGTTCTCGAGCTCGCGCAGCTGCCGCTCCACCTCGGCGTCCACGTCGAGCGCCCGCTTGCCCTGCCGCTGGCGGCGCTCGTTGCGGGCGACGACGAGTTGGCGGATCTCGTCGCGCAGGCCCGCGTCGGCGCCGAGCTGGCCGCCCGGCGGGGGCGCGAGGAGCCTCTCCACCTCGGCGTCCACGTCGAGCGCCTGATCGCCTCGCGCAACGGCCCTGTAGGAGCGCGCCTCGACCATCTGACGGATCTCCTCCTCGCGGACCGCGGCCGAGACCGGCGCCGGAGCGCCGCCGGAGCCCTGCTGCGGCACGTCCTGTTCGATCGCCAGGTCGCCCTTGCCGATCTGCCTGAGGGCATTGCCGGCGCCGGCCGCAAAGGCGATCGCCCCTACCGGCAGCGCGACGAGCACGATCAGGATCAGGATCGTCCCGGAGTCGATCTCGGCGACGGGCACGGGTCCCAGGTTAGACCCGTGGCTGGTACCCTTTCGGGGCCTGGCTGACTGACCAGTCAATCGGTTCGGTCGCGACGCCGCCCGTGTGGCTCTCGCCTCCGAGAAGACTTCCTCACGTCTACAAGGAGCCAATTCGTGGTTGATCTGACCCTCACCGACGAGCAGAAGGACCTGCGGGAGCTCGCGCACAACTTCGCCGACAAGGACATCCGCAAGGTCGCTTGGGAGTACGACAAGGACGGGACCTGGCCCCAGGACATCATCGACAAGGCCTGGGAGATCGGGCTGATGAACGTCCACGTCGCCGAGCAGTACGGCGGCCCCGGCCTCGACTTCCTGTCCGGCTGCCTGATCGAGGAGGAGATGGGTTGGGGCTGCTCGGGAATCGGCACCTCGCTGATGGCAAACGGGCTCGCCAGCACGCCGGTCGCGCTGGGCGGCTCCGAGGAGGTCAAGGAGAGGTACCTCGGGATGCTGACCGAGGCCCCGAAGCTCGCCTCCTTCTGCCTGACCGAGCCCGACGCCGGCTCCGACGTGTCCGGGATGAAGACGACCGCGGGCAAGAAGGGCGACAAGTGGGTCCTGAACGGCTCCAAGTGCTTCATCACCAACGGCGGCTACGCCGACTGGTTCACGGTCTACGCGAAGACCGACAAGGACGCCGGCCATCGCGGGATCTCGGCGTTCGTCGTCCCGAAGGACGACACGATCACGGTCGACAAGAAGGAGGACAAGCTCGGACAGCGCGCCTCCAACACCGCGACGATCACGTTCAACGACACTGAGATCCCCGTCGGCAACCTGCTCGGCGAGGAGAACCACGGCTTCAAGCTGGCGATGCAGACGCTCGACCGCACCCGCCCCGGCGTGGCGGCGATGGCCGTCGGTATCGCCCGCGCGGCGCTCGAGTTCGCGGCCGAGTACTCGAAGGAGCGCGTCCAGTTCGGCGTCCCGATCGCGATGCACCAGGCGGTCGCGTTCATGATCGCCGACATGGCGACAAAGGTCGAGGCGGCTCGCTTGCTCACCTGGCAGTCGGGCGTTCTGCTCGACCAGGGCAAGCGCAACACGCTCGCCGCGTCGCACGCGAAGCGCTTCGCCGCCGACTCCGCGATGGAGGTGACCACAGACGCCGTCCAGGTCTACGGCGGCTACGGCTTCATCAAGGAGTACCCGGTCGAGAAGCTGATGCGCGACGCGAAGATCATGCAGCTCTACGAGGGCACGTCGCAGATCCAGCGCCTCGTGATCGCCAAGGAGATCCTGATGGGCCGCCAGGCCGAGGAGGAGACCCCCGAGGCGAAGGCCGCCCGCGAGAAGGCCAGCGCCGAGAACGGCATGGGCGAGGCCGCCGAGAAGGCAGCGGCAACCGCGTAAGGATAGGGTCGCGGCCACGAGCGGCCACCGATGACTCCCCGCCGGCCGCCCCTCGCTGTCCTCGACCTCGCGATCGTCGCCGAGGGCTCCGAACCGGGCGAGGCCCTCCGCAACTCGGTCGATCTCGCCCAGCACGTCGAGCGGCTCGGCTACAGCCGCCACTGGGTCGCCGAGCACCACAACATCCCCGGGATCGCGAGCGCGGCCCCCGCGGTGCTGAGCGCCGCGCTGGCCGCCGCGACGTCGTCGATCCGGGTCGGGTCCGGCGGCGTGATGCTGCCGAACCACGCCCCGCTCATGGTCGCCGAGCAGTTCGGGACGCTCGAGGGACTGTTCCCGGGCCGGATCGACCTCGGGATCGGACGGGCCCCGGGCACCGATCCGTTCACGGCGGCGGCGCTGCGGCGCTCGGCGGACCCGCTCTCCGCCGAGGACTTCCCGCAGCAGCTCGGCGAGCTGCTCGGCTTCTTCGACGGCGAGTTCCCCGAGGGCCATCCTTACTCTCACATCACCGCGGTCCCCGGCCGCGGCGCCCGCCCCGAGGTCTGGCTGCTCGGCTCCAGCGACTACAGCGCACAGGCCGCTGGGATCCTCGGGCTGCCCTTCTCCTTCGCCCACCACTTCAGCCCTCGCAACACCGTCCCGGCGCTGCAGCTCTACCGCGACAGCTTCCAGCCCTCCGACTGGCTCTCGGAGCCGCACGCGATGGTCGCCGTCGCGTCGATCTGCGCCGAGGACGACGAGCGCGCGCGCTGGCTCGCCGGCCCCTCGCGGCTCTCGTTCGCTCGCCTCCGCGCCGGGCGCCCGACGCGATTCCCGACCCCCGAGGAGGCCGCGGCGCACAGGTTCAGCGCCCAGGAGGGGGCGGCGGTCGCGGCCGTCTTCGGCTCGGCCGTGATCGGCGGCCCGGAGACGGTCCGCGAGGGCCTCGAGGAGCTCGCCGAGCGGACCGGTGCAGACGAGCTGATGATCACGACGATGGTCCACGCCCAGTCCGACCGGCTCCGCTCCTACGAGCTGATCGCCGATGTGATGGGCGTGCGCCGGCGCGACGCCGCGGCCACTTACGCGTAAGTAGCGGCGTAGACTCGCCCGGGTGGCCGAGGAGAAGCGCAAGGCGGCGGGCAAGCCGGTGTCCGAGGCCGTCGCCGAGGCGACGACGAAGGGGGCGGCGCGCCAGCGGGGCCGGCCGTCGGACGTGTTCGGCGGCGAGATCCGGCGCCGCGACGTGTTCCCGCTGCTGGTCCTCCATCTGGTCGCCCAGGAGCCGGCTTACGGCAACCGGCTGATCGAGGCGATCGAGGAGATGACCCAGGGGGTGATCTCGGTGAACCCGAACACGATGTACCCGCTGCTTCGCCAGATGGAGTCGGAGGGGCTCGTCGAGGGGCGCTGGGAGCTGCCCGACCGCCGCACCCGCCGCTACTACTCGATCACGCCCGCCGGGAGGCGCGAGTACAAGCGCCTCGTCAAGGAGGTCGAGCCGTTCCTCGACTCGGTGATCCGATCCGTCAGCCTGATCAAGCGCGAGGTGTACGGCGACGGGTGAGCGCGGGCCTAGAGCGCGCGCTCGTAGACGTACATGATCGGCGCGTCGGGGCCGTTCTCGCGGTTCGTGAAGCCGAGGCTCTCATAGAGGCCGCGGGCGGCGGCGTCGTCCTCGCTCGTGCCGAGGTCCATCCAGACGGCGCCACGGCTGCGCGCCTCCTCCATCACCGCCTCGAGCAGCGCCCGGCCGAGGCCCTTGCCGCGCAGCGCCGGGGCCACGTAGAGCTCCTGCAGGTATGCCTCGAGTCCGTCGAGCATCAGCGATGCGCGGAAGCGAAGCTGCGCGACACCGTCGGGGCCGGCGCCGACCAGCAGAAACGTCGATTCTTCGTTCTCCACATGTCTCCGCACCCGCTCGGTCAGGACCGGGAGCTCGGGGACGTAGTCGTCGAACTCGGTGTTGAAGTCGTGCAGGAGCCGGGCGACGTCGCCCGCGTCGGCCTCCGAGGCGCGGCGCACGGACACTTCCCGAGTCATGCCGGAAGTATGTCGTCGGCGGGGTACCCGGACGGCTTGCGGATCATCGCGGTCGCCACCCCCACCGGGTCGAAGCCGAGCCGTGCATAGAGACGCTCGGGCCAATCGTCTGCGTCAGCGCCGAGGAAGGTGAGGTCGTTCCCGGCCGAGCCCGAAGCCTCCAGTGCCGCGAGCAGCACCGCGCGGGCGAGCCCCCGGTTGCGGGCGCGGGGCGCGGTGATCACCGTCTCGATCTGGCCGACGCCGCCGCGGCTGAGCAGGACGCAGCAAGATCCCGGCACGCCTTCGTGCATCGCGGCGAACCAGCGGCCGCCGGCGACGGAGTCGAGCAACCGATCGCGCTCGAGCATCTGGTCGGCCACCCCCGCGCCGCGCTCAAGCTCCTCCGCGACCTCGCGCCGCAGCGGTGCGAGCGCGTCTCGCGGGATCTCCTCGGCATCCGCGCTGGGGCCTCGGTCCGGAGGCCGGCGAGCGACCTTGTACAGGGTCTGATCGCGGTCCCAGCCCCGCTCGGCGAGCGCCGCGGCAAGCGGCTCACCGTTCCCGGCCGCGACCGTCTCCACGGCCCCGTGGCGCATCCCGCGCGCGTCCAGATGCTCGTCGACGAGTCGCTCGATCCTGGCCGGCTCCGGGCGGGCGCCCGCGTCCAGCAGCAGGTAGTTCGCCGACCAGATCAGCGGCAGCCGTGTGTTGAGCACGGCGACGCCGCCGTCGAACCGCTCGACCACCTCGGCGATATCCCGCTCGAGCTCGAGCTCGAAGCGATGACAGGTCGCCAGCATGGCCCTATCTATAGCCTTCCCCGGCCAACCGACTTTCGGAGGAAGCCTCTCTGATGTTCGTCTTCAAGGCCGCCGTGCTCGGCGGCGGCACCATGGGCGGCGAGATCGCGCAGGTGATCGCGGCCGCCGACATCCCGGTCATCGTCAAGGACGTCGAGCAGAAGTTCGTCGACGACGCGCTCGATAAGTCGCGCGAGGTGACCAAGACCCAGCTCGACAGGCTGGTCGCCAAGGAGAAGCTCACGCAGGAGGCCGCAGGCGCGCGGCTCGACGAGGTGATGGGCCGGATCGCGGGGACGACCGAATACGAGGGGTTCGGCGACGTGGACATCGTGATCGAGGCGGTCCCCGAGAAGATGGAGATCAAGAGGTCGGTCTACCGCGAGCTCGACGAGGTGACTCCGGGACACGCGATCCTCGCCTCCAACACCTCCTCGCTCTCGATCACCGAGATGGGACGCGAGACGCTGCGGCCAGGAAAAGTCGTCGGCTTCCACTTCTTCTTCCCAGCGTCCGTGATGCCGCTCGTCGAGCTGATCAGCGGCGAGGACACCTCGCGCGAGACGGTGACGACGGCGTTCAACTTCGCCCAGGCGATCCGCAAGCAGCCGATCACGTGCTCCGAGGTGCCCGGGTTCGTCGTCAACCGGATCCTCAACTCGGCCGCGGGCGAGGTCTGGCGCCAGCAGGAGGAGAAGGAACTCTCGATCAAGAAGATCGACGAGGCCGTCGCCGGCTCGAACGTGTCGCCGATGGGCCCGTTCATCCTCATCGACATGCTCGGCCTCGACACCGTCCTCCACGTCGCCGAGTACCTGAACGAGTCCTACGGCGATTCTTTCTACGTCCACAAGGGGATGCAGAAGCTCGTCGCCGAGGGGAAGCTCGGGGCCAAGTCGGGCGGCGAAGGCTTCTACTCGAACGGGGAGCCGAACATCGCGGGCGAGGGTGACCCCGACGGGGAGGAGCTCGCCGACCTGTTCGTGCTCAAGGCGCTGGTCGAGGCCTGCAAGCTGCTCGAGGAGGGCGTGTCGACGGTCCGCGAGATCGACCTCGGGATGATGGCCGGTGCGGGGCTCGACCCGAGGCGCGGCCTCTTTCCCCCGTTCTGGAAGGCCGATCTCGAGGGCCTGGACACGATGCTCGAGAAGCTCGAGCGCTACGCCGAGACGCACGGCGACCGGTTCGCGCCGCCCCGCATCCTGAAGCGCCTCGTCGCCCAGGGCCGGCTCGGCCTCAAGGCCGGGCAGGGCTTCTACGCCTATCCGCAGGCGGAGGGCGAGGGGACGGTGAAGCTCGAGAAGCGCGACGACGGGATCGCGATCGCGTGGCTCGCGAACCCGCCGATGAACGCGATCTCGCCGCAGGTGATCGAGGACCTCGGCAAGGTCTGGGAGGAGGTCAAGGCCGACGACGGGCTGAACGCGATGGTGATCCACTCGTCGCTGCCCGTCGTCTTCTCCGCCGGCGCCGACATCAAGGCGTTCACCGCGATGGACAGCCCCGAGAAGGGCGCGGAACTGATCAACAACGGCCACGCGCTCCTCAAGGAGCTCGGTGAGAGCTCGATCTCGACGATCGCGGCGGTCAACGCGATCGCCTACGGCGGCGGCTGCGAGCTCTCGATGGCGTGCGACTTCCGCGTCGCCGCCGAGTCGGCCGTGTTCGGCCAGCCCGAGATCAACCTCGGGATCATCCCCGGGTTCGGCGGAACCCAGCGGCTGCCGCGGCTCGTCGGCCAGTCGAAGGCGCTCGAGATGAACCTGACCGGCGACGCCGTGCTCGCGCGCGAAGCTCACGAGTGGGGCCTCGCCGATGACCTGGTGCCCGACCAGGAGCTGCTCGACGTCGCGGTCCGCTGGGCGAAGAAGCTGGCCGGACAGGCCCCGCTCGCCGTCGAGCAGATCAAGTCCGTCTCCAACAAGGCCGATCTCGATGAGGGCATCGAGGCCGAGAAGCAGGGCTTCGCCAAGGTCTTCCTGTCGGTGGACGGCCGCGAGGGCATCGCCGCGTTCCTGCAGAAGCGCCAGCCGAAGTGGAAGGGCGAGTAGCCGGCACGGACGACGGCGGCTCCTCGGCTTCGCGTCCGGGGCCGCTCGGAGCCGAGCGGCTGGCGGAGCTGATCCGCGATTCGTCCTGCACGGTTGCGCTGACCGGCGCCGGGATCTCCGTGCCGTCCGGGATCCCCGACTTCCGCACCCCCGGCGAGGGCCTGTGGGAGAAGGTGAACCCGATGGAGGTCGCCCACGTCGACGCCTTCCGGGCAGACCCCGCGCGCTTCTGGAGCTTCTACCGCCCGCGCCTGCGCGGGCTCGGCGGCGTCAATCCGAACCCCGCCCACGAGGCCCTCGCCGAGCTCGAGCGTCGCGGGCTGCTCGAGGCGGTCATCACCCAGAACATCGACAGGCTCCACACCCGGGCCGGCTCCAGCCGAGTCGTCGAGGTGCACGGCTCGATTCGCACCGCGAGCTGCCAGTCATGTGACGCCACCTACGAGGTCACCGAGCTCGAGGCGCTGTTCGACGACGAGGGAGTCGCCGCGTGCGCGATCTGTCAGGGCTACGTCAAGCCCGACATCGTCCTGTTCGGCGAGCTGCTCCCGGCCGCGGCGATGGCGGAGGCCGAGTCGCTCGCTTCACGCGCCGAGCTGCTGCTTTGCGTCGGCTCCTCGCTCGAGGTCCATCCGGTCGCGGGGCTGCCGTCGATCACGCTCGCCGGCGGCGGAGCGGTGGCGATCGTGACCAAGGGCCCGACGCCGTTCGATCGCGACGCCACCGTGAGGCTCGAGGGCGACGTCGTCGCGGAGCTCGAGGCGGTGCTGGCCGCCCTTTAGGCGCGAGCGCGACGTCCAGCGGTTAAAGCGAGTTTCGGCGGATGCCGATCAGGGCAATGGGCGAGACAAGCGAGCGGTGGCCGGGTTGAACAGGAGGGAACCGGTGGCGGGACAGACTTCAAGTAGATCGAGTGCGACCGCCGCCTGCGCGGCGGCGGTCGCGGCGATCGCGATCTTCGCTGTCTGGACCGTGGGGCCCGCGCAGGCTCAGGCGGCGAAGTGCGGCGGGCGCAAGGCGGACGTGGTCGGCGGTGGCGGCGACAACGTGATCAAGGCCGGGAAGAAGGGCCCGCAGGTGATCGTCGCCGGCGCGGGCGACGACGTGATCATCGCCAAGCGCAACAAGGACATCGTCTGCGGCGGACCCGGCAACGACCGGATCTCCGCCGGCACCGGCCGCGACAAGGTGTTCGGCGGAAGCGGCGACGACTTCATCGACGAGGGCCCCGGTTCGGGAAAGGTCTTCGCGGGGGCCGGAGCCGACGGGGTGATCGGCGGCGGCGGCGGAGAGAGCATCCACGGCGGCGAGGGCGACGACCGGCTGTTCGGCGAGATCCAGGACGACGACCTGTTCGGCGACGGGGGCAACGATCTGCTCGTCGGCGGCCACGGGATCGACCGCCTGGACGGCGGCTCCGGCGACGACTGGGTCCGTGGCGACACGAACCAGGACAAGTACCTCGGCGGCGCGGGGACCGACACGCTCAGCTTCGCGACCGCGACGCCGCCCGGGCCACTCCCCACCCTGGACGGGGTCAGCGTCGACCTTGCCGGCGGGGTCGCGGCGGGCGACGACTCGCGGGAAGGCACCGTGACCGGGATGGAGAATCTGATCGGCTCCGCCTTCGACGACGCCCTGAAGGGGGCCGGGATCGGATTCGTGCGCGGCAACGGCGGCGGTGATGCATGCAGCGGATTCGCGAGCATCGCCTGCGGCGGCGTCCCAGCCGCGCCGGTCGCATTCGTCGCGGACAGCGGCAGCCCCGACCCGGGCCTGATGCTGATCGGCGGCAGCGGCAACGAGAGCCTCACGGTCAGCGCCAGCGGCGGCAGCGTCCAGGTGGCTGGGAGCTTGTTCAGCGCGGGCCCCGGCTGCGCGCCGGCGGGAGGCGGCGTCGCGTGCTCGAGCGGCGGCCCGGAGTTCGGCTACGTGCTGCTCTGGGGCGGTCCCGGCAACGACCTGTTCAGCGTCGGCGCCGGGCTGTCGCTGACGACCGGCGTCAAGGGCGACGGCGGCACCGGCAACGACGTGCTGAATGGCGGCCCCGGCGCCGACCTGCTGTTCCCGGGCGAGACCGGGGCCGACAGGCTGATGGGCGGACGCGGCGACGACGCGCTCGCCGGGCGGCCCGGCGGCGGGGATCTGCTCAGCGGCGGCGCTGGGAACGACAACCTCGCCACCGACGACGCCTGCGCGGGACACACCTACGCCGGCGGCGCCGGCGGCGCCGACGTCGCCGGCTTCGCGCAGGCCGGCGAGGGTGCCGGCGTGATCGCAAAGCTCGGCGGAACCGCCGTCCGGCGCGGCGCCGGCGGCTGCAACCCGACGCGAGTTCAGAACGATCTCGAGGTGCTCGAGGGATCGCGCAACTCCGACGTCCTCACCGGCAACGGCGGCATCGACCTGATCATCGGGCGCGAGGGCAACGACGTCCTCGACGGCCGCTCGGGGCACGACGAGCTCCGCGGCGATTCGGGCAGGGACCGCTGCCCGGACGGCACGGCGACGAAGCTCAGCTGCTAGCTAGGCGGCCTCGGCGACGAGCGCGAGCACGTCGTCGGCATGTCGCCTGATGAAGGCGGGCCCGATGCCCTTGATCGCTTCCAGCGCGGCCGTATCCGCGGGGCGGGAGCCGGCGATCGCCGCCAGAGTCGCGTTGTTGGCGACCGTGTAGGCGGGCTTGCCGGCGGCGGCGCGCAGCCGCCACGAGCGCAGCACCTCGAGCAGCTCCGCGTCGGCGGTCGTCAGCTCCGCGGCGGGGGCGGGCGTGCGCTTCGCCCGCCGCCGGCCGCCGAGCGCCGGGATCGTGGCCGGGTCGGGAAGCCAGGAAGCGGATTCGCAGACGTCACAGCAACGCCCCGTCGGTTGCCCCGGGGAGGAGTCGCCGAAGTGGTCGAGCAGCGAGCGGCGGCGGCACGTGCGCGAGAAGCTGAACGCCTCGACGGCGCGATAGGCGCGCCAGCTGCGGTCGCGCGCCAGCCGGCAGGCCGCGCCGATCTTGGCCGTGCTCGGCTCGCCGGTGAGGTCGACGACGAGCCTGCCGCCGGGGGCGGGCTCGACCGAGCAGGCGCCCGCGCGCTCGGCTACGGCGAGTGCGATTCGGTCCTCGTCGCGGCGCGGGCTCTCGATCGTGAGCTCCCCCGCGGCGCCCGCCTCGCGCCGCATCGCCGCCAGCCTCGCTTCGACGGCCGCCGGGTCGACGCTGCGCAGCTCGATGAACCGGACCAGCCGGCCGAGGTCCGAGCGCATCGCGAGCAGGACCGCCCGCGCCGGGAGCCCGTCGCGCCCGGCGCGCCCCGCCTCCTGGTAGTAGGCCTCGACGCTCGTCGGGATCGCCCAGTGCCACACCGAGCGGACCTCGGCCTTGTCGACGCCCATCCCGAAGGCGTTGGTCGCGACGACCACGTCGGCGTCGCCCGACATGAACCGGTGCTGGGCGGAGGCGCGCTCGTCGGGCTCCATTCCGGCGTGGTAGGCGACGGCGGCGAGCCCCCGGCCGCGGAGAGCCTCGCCGACCTCCTCGGTGTCGCGGCGCGTGCCGCAGTAGACGATCGCGGTCCGGTTGCCGGGGTCGGCGAGGCCGTGCGCGAGTAGGGCGAGCTTGCGCGCCCTCGCCCCCTTGCCCTCGAAGGTGACCGTGTCGAAGGAGAGATTGGGCCGGTCGAAGCCGGAGCTGACCCGGAGCGGATCGCGCAGCCCGAGCCGCTGCTCGATCTCGGTCGCGACCTGAGGGGTGGCGGTGGCGGTGCAGGCCATGATCGCCGGACGCCCGAGCCGCTCGACCGCCCGCGGCAGGCGCAGGTAGTCCGGCCGGAAGTCGTGTCCCCACTCGGAGACGCAGTGAGCCTCGTCGATCGCGAACAGGTCGACCGGGCGCCGGCCGATCGCCTCGAGGAACGCGACCGAGCCGAAGCGCTCCGGCGAGCAGTAGACGATCCGCGCACGGCCGTTGGAGACGGCCTCGAGGGCCGCCCTGGACTGCTCCTGGGCGAGGCCGGAGGCCAGCATCACCGCGGGGTGGCCGCCCGCCGCCAGCCGCTTGACCTGATCCGCCATCAGCGCGATCAGGGGGCTGACGACGATCGTCAGCTCCTCGCCGGCGAGGCCGGGGAGCTGGTAGCAGAGGCTCTTGCCGCCGCCGGTCGGCATCACGACCAGGGCGTCCCGCCCGGCGAGCGCTGCCGCGACCGCGTCGCGCTGCCCGGGGCGAAACCCGGCGAGGCCGTAGTGGGCCAGCAGCGCCTCGGGCTCGCGCGGCCCCTGAAAGGTGCGCCTCGGGCGCGAAACGGGGAGGAGCCCTTCGAGGCCGTGCAGCGCGCGCTGCGCCTCCTCCTGCTCGCCGAACAGGGTCGGGTTCCGAGGGGGAGGAGCGCTCATCGACCGGCGAGCCTACGGCGCGAGCTGGACGGCGCGCCACGCGGGCTCCTCCGGTGACGCTTCGGTTTGCCCCTCGTCACCCGAGCCGCCGCTCGAGCTCCGCGATCTGAGCGGCGATGCGGTCGCCCTCGCCTGGCGGGTGGTCGGCGAGCGCCGCGCGCGCCGCCCCGAGCCCGTACCTCGCCTCGGCCTCGCGGCCAAGCTCCGCGTCGAGGCGCGCCCGCAGGAGCAGCGTCTCGGCGGGGTGGACCTGATCCCGCCCGGCGAGCACCGCGGCCACCCGCGACTGCGGGCCGACGTCCTCGAGCCGGCCCCGGCGCGGCGGCGGCAGCTCGCGCGCCTCGCTCCACTCGCCTTCGGCCAACTGCTCGCCCTCGCCGAAGCCGATCCTGATCGCGAGCGCGCGCGTGGCGCCGACGTCCTGCACGAGCGGGTCGCCGGCTCCCGCCCGCAGCGCGGCGAGAGCGCGGTTGACGAGCTTCATCGCGGCGCGGACCTCGGCCGCGCGCCCGGCGGCGTCGCCGGTCGCCGACTCGAGCCAGGCCGTCGCGGCTGCGCGGCCCTCGAAGGCGACGCCCGCGGTGACCGTGAGCCGCGTGACCGGCACGGACACGGCTCCCTCGGAGGGCTCGACCGCGCGCGGGCGCCGGCGCCGCGAGCGCCGCGGCCGCGGCGCCCCCAGCGCCTGCACGATCAGGACGCGCTCGATGTCATCGTCGCGGGCCAGGAAGCGCCCGTCGGGGAGGCCGATCAGGCCGGCGAACTCGAGCTGGACGAAGGGAAGGAGCGCCAGCGGGCCGCGCTACTCGCCGCGGTGCGCCGCCGAGCCGCGGTCGGCCGGGAGCGAGGCGTCGGACGGCTTCGCCGGGACCTTCGGGTTCTCGATCTCGCCGAGGCGGTCGATCAGGCGCTCCCACTGCTCGGGCTTCAGCACCTGGGCGAGCTGCTGGAAGCCCTCGCCGGCCCCGGCGGTCGGGGTGTAGCCGACGTGGATGTGGTCGTCGTGGTCGCCCATCGCGAAGGTCGGGCCGCCGAGGTCCATCAGGGTGATGATCTGCGCGGGGAGCATCGTCCCCTGCAGCTGCAGGAGGTCGCGGACGACGGCCTCGGTGATCGAGCCCTTCCCCTGGTTGCCCAGGATCGGCAGCCCGTTCACCTGGGCGATGTCGACCGCGTTGCCCGAGGAATGCGCCGAGACGTTGCCGGAGCTCGTGTAGTAGCTGTGCCCGCACTTCAGGGAGGTGATCGTGAGCCGGTAGCCGCGCTCGACCAGGTACTCGAGCGAGGCGAGGACGCGGCGGTCGATCTGGCCGGTCTCGATGTCAGTGCGCCCGCAGGAATAGATCTCGAGACGCGGGTCGGCGAGCACCCGCTGCTGCAGGGTGGCCTTGCTCATCAACAGCACCTGGCCGATCGTCGCTTCGGTGCCCCCGAACGGGTCCTTGCCCGCGGCGCGGTAGATCGCCGTGGTCTCGAGCAGCTTCCAGCCGTCGAGGATCGGCTTCGGGTCGATCTTCGGGGCGCCGCGCCCGGCCGGCTGGATCGCGAAGTTGACGTGTGGGGCGCCGGGGCTCGTCCGGCCGATCCGGCCGAGCACGGTGCCGCCGGTCACCTTGGAGCCGACCTTGAGCCGGCGCAGCTCCATCGTCTTCGCGTCGAACTTGAAGACGCCGGAGAAGTAGCTCTTGAAGGTCTCGTACGCTGGCACCTTGGCGCCGAGCAGGCTGTCGAGCTGGCCTGAGACGCTCGCCCGGTCGACGTTGGCCGGCCGCTCGGGAAGCGCGAACAGCCGCTCGCGCAGCTCCTCGCTGTTCACGGGCCTCCTCGGGCCGGCTCGATCGGCGGCCGCCTTCGGGGGCGCCGCGCCGTTGTCACCGGAGCTGGCGGGGGCCGAGGGCTCCGCGTCCTGCTTGGGGCTGACCAGCTTGAAGTCCTGCGCCGTCAGCGCGCGCTGCTTGGGGACGGGGTAGGCATCGGAGAGCTGGCCGAGCTGGGCGTAGGTGTAGCGATTGCCGTACGCATCGAGCAGGACGATGAACTTGCCGAGCTTCGGGCTCTCGCCCATCTTCTGGATCACGCCGTCGTTCACGGCGACGACTGGAGCGTTGACCCTCGAGTAGATGTCGATACCTCGGCGGGTCGGGGAGTCGGAGATCACGTCGGCGGCGTTGCCGGCGGTGGCGCGGCCGGTGGTCGCTCGCTTCATCGCCTCGCGCTCGGAGATGTCGTCGGCGTAGCGGGCGTCGGCGGCGACGGGGAAGTGGGCGCCCTCGGTGAGCCCGGTCAGCGAGCCGACGAGGTCGTCGGGGAGCTTCGCGTACTGGTTCGCGTAGAGGAGGACCTCGTCGACGTACCAGTCGGCGTGGTTGTAGGCGAAGATCGCGTCGCGGAGGTTCTCGGAGCCGCCGGCCGCCTTCAGGTAGCGGGCCGCGGCGCAGATCGCGTCGACAGGGTTGTAGGGGTCCTTGCGGCCGTCCTCGTTGGCGTCGACCCCATAGGCCTGCCACGAGGAGGGGATGAACTGCATCCAACCGAGCGCCCCGGCCGAGGAGACGTTGAGGTTCGTCCCGAACGCCGTCTCGATCCGGTTGATCGACGCCAGCACCTGCCAGGGGATCCCGTACTCGGTCCCGCAGGCCTGGTAGATCGGCAGCAGGAACGGCGGGATCTCGAACTGGTCGATGACGAAGTTGGGGACGCCGATCGGGGCGGCGCCGAACTGGGCGATGGTCAGCCCGGGGTTGCTGTTGGAGGGCGTGCCGTCGGGATTGCGGAGCGGGGGCGCCTCGATCTTCTCGCGCTCGGCCTTGACGGTTCCCTTGCCCCCCTTCGGGACCTTCTGGCCGAACAGGCCCTTGCCCGGGGCGTTGGCTCCGGTCTTGCCCGGGGCCGGCTTGACGCCGCCCTTGCCGCCGGGAACACCGGGGCCGAGCTGGCCGCCGCCGCCCGTCGAGCCGCCGCCGCCGCCGGTGGAGCCGCCGCCGGTGGAGCCGCCGCCCCCGGTGGAGCCGCCGCCGCTGCTCGGGGGCGGAGCCGCCGCGTTGTACTCGCTCGTGTCGAGGGGGCCCGAGCAGCCGGAGTCGCCGAGGTCGACGAGGCCGTCGCCGTCGTTGTCGCTCAGGTCCGCGCACTGGGGGAGGACGCCGCCGGGCGGAACGTCGACCGCCACCCCGTTCCCGAGGTCGAGGGACATTGCCGTGCCCGCGGCGATCACCGCAAGCGAAATGCCGAGCGACAGAGTTAGTAGAAGCTTCTTCGTCATCTCTCCGAGTCCCCGCCCACAGGCATGGAGAACGCTACTGGCTGGATTCCCCCGGCGCAACGGGGAACCTGCATGCGAGAGCCTGCATGCCCGGGACACTACTCGACCCGGCCGCTCCTGCTCTAGGCTGGCGCCGACGCGATGGACGAACCCGTCGAAGGAAGCAGAGATCCCGAGCCCTCGCGCCCCGACAGTGCGCTCGGCGAGCTCGCCCAGATCCTGCTCGACAACCCGTGGTTCCACCAGGCCCTGCAGGTGGCCGTGGAGGCGCGCGAGCGTGCCTCGGCTGCCAGTGCGCAGGCGATGCGCGGCCTGAACGTGCCGAGCGCGGGGGACGTCGACCGGCTCGAGCGGCGCCTGCGGGCCGTCTCCGAGCGGCTCGAGTCCGTCGAGGACGAGCTCGACGCCCTCACCCAAGAGCTCCGGGAGCTCCGTGACCGCAGACCCTCGACCCCATCTGGAGGTTAGGCCTCGGTCCGAGGCTCGGCCTCAGTCCGCCAGGGCCGCGGCCGCGGCGCGGCCCATCGCCTCGACGGACCGTGCCAGCTCCGGATCGGTGATCCGGCGGCGCTCCCCGCCGGGGAAGACGTCGCTGACGACGAGCAGGCAGGCCGTCGCCACCCCCAGCCGGCGGCCCAGCACGTACAGCGCCGCGGTCTCCATCTCCACGGCGCTCGCCCCCGCGGCGACCCAGCGGCGGCGGGGCTCATCCGTGTCCTCGTAGAAGACGTCGCTCGTCGCGACCGTCACCGGCTCGCCCGCGCCGGCGGCGGCGAGGCGGGCGAACAGCTCGGGATCGGCGCGGACCGGGCCGTCGGCGCCGGCGCTGCGGCTCACCCCGTCCTCGGGCAGCGCCGCCTCGACGCGCAGCAGCTCGCCCAGCCGCAGGCTCTCGTCGAGCGCACCGCAGGTCCCCGTCCGGATCGCCCGGCGGGCCCCGAGCGCGGCGAGCTCGTGCAGGACGATCGCCGCGCTCGGGGCGCCCATCCCCGTCGATTGCACGCTGAGCGGCCGGCCACCCGGCGTCTCGCCGGTGTAGCCCCACAGCCCGCGGTGGAGGTTGTGCATCTTCGGTTCGACGAGCAGCAGCTGCGCCAGCTCCATCGCCCGCGCCGGGTCACCGGGCACGAGCACGTCGGGCGCGATCGGCGCGCTCGGTCGCAGGTGGATGGTCACTGCGCTAACGCTACGCTTCGAAACGCCGTGACCCCTTCCAGCCAGGACGACCAGAAACGCGTCTCGGACTCGTTGCGGCAAGCGATCGAGAGCACCTTCGCGGCCACGCTCGGCTCGGCCGGCGATACGCGTGAGCGCGCGTCGGAGCTCCTCGACGAGGTGGCGCGGCGCGGGCGCGGGGCCCGCGAGGAGGTCGTCCGCCGCAGCCAGGAGGCCCGCGAGGAGGTCGTGCGGCGCGGTCAGGGGGCCCGGCAGGAGGTCGTTCGCAAGGGGCAGGAGGCGAGCGCGGACGTCGTCGGGCGCGTCGAGGACGAGCTGCGCTCGATCAGCGAACGGCTCGCGAAGCTCGAGGCGAGCCTCCGGCGTGACCAAGGCTCGCCCTGAGGTGGAGGGTCAGAGGGTGGTAGCCACCAAGCCTCGCAAGGCGACCGCCGAGGCCAGGTTCCGCTCCGCTGAAGAGTTGCGTGAGATCCTCGACGCGATGATGGCGGCCGTCGACGCCGATCCGGAGGCCGGCCCGCGGCTGCGGGCGGGCGCGGCGCCGCTGCGCTTCGACTTCCCCGACCTGCACCTGGCGCTGAACGTCCGGAAGGCCGCGCGCGGCCTGGAGTGGGATTTCGCCCCCCGCGCGAGCACGACCCCCAAGCTCCGCCTCAGGATGGACTCGGCGGTCGCGAACAGGGTGCTCCAGGGCCGCGAGAATCCGGCGATCGCGATCGCCCGGGGCCGACTGAAGACGAAGGTCGGCGACGCCGGCGCCGCGCTCTGCTTCTTCGGAACCGCGAAGCCCCTGTTCGCGCGCTACCGGGAGATCGTCGTCGAGCAGTACCCCCACCTCGCGATCGGCTGAGGCCCACCCGTTGCTCTGGCACCCGCCATTGACTTGGCCCATCTCCGAGGCGTAGTCTGAAGCGGATCAAACAAGGCTTGGGCCAAGAGTGGGCCCGCCTGTCCGCCGCCTCCCGGCGACTGGGGCGGCGGCACCGGGCCCGCAAGGCGTTCCGGCGCCGGTGGCCGACGCCGCGGGCCGTTAGCCCGCACGCGACGGGGTCCACGGACCCCGTCGCCTCGTCACCGATCGGATCCTTCCGGAGGGCGCTCCGATGAGCCCCGGTGACACCGAGCGGATCTCGCTGAAGGAGGCCAGCCGGCTCTCCGGCGTCTCGGCATCGACCCTGAAGCGCTGGGCGGAGGAGGGGCTGATCCCGATCGACGCGGGGCGCTGGACCCGCGCCTCGGCGGCGCAGGCGCGGGTGATCGCGCGGATGCGCGAGCGCGGCTACTCGCTGGAGGCGGTCAAGGACGCCGCGCGCAGCGGCCGGCTCGCCTTCGGCTACGCCGAGGACCTGTTCGATGTGCCGGAGGGCCGCTACACGCAAGAGGAGGCGGCGGCCGAGACCGGGCTCGAGCCGGAGCTGATCGAGCGCCTGATGACCCTGCTCGGGACGCCGGTCGGCCGCGAGGGGAGGCTGAACGAGGAGGACCTGGGCGCGATGCGCCACTGCGCCGAGGTGCTCGCATCGGGGTTCCCGCTCGTCGCCTTCCTGCAGCTCGTCCGCGTCTACGCGCAGTCGATCCGCAAGGTCGCCGACGCCGAGGTGCGGCTGTTCCACCTCTACGTGCACGAGCCGCTGATGCAGGACCAGGTGCCACCGCTGGAGATCGCCGAGGAGATGGGGGAGCTCGCGGCCGAGCTGCTCCCCGTGACCGCGCCGCTGATGGAGTACATGCACAACCGCTACCTGCGGTTCTACATCGAGCAGGACGTCGTCGGCCACATGGAGGCGGACGTCGGCAGCGCCGGGCAGGGCCTTGCCAGGGTCTCGATGGCGTTCTGCTTCGTCGACCTGACCGGCTTCACGCGCTACACCGAGGAGGAGGGCGACGAGGAGGCCCTCGACCTGATCGAGCGGTTCGTGGACACGGTCGAGGCGACGCTGCCCAATGAGGCCACGATCGTGAAGACGATCGGCGATGAGGTGATGATGGTCTCGCCCGACGCCGCGACGCTGACCGAGTGGGCCGTCGGCTTCCTGCAGTTGTTCCAGGAGCGCCCGCAGCCCCGGGTCGGAATCCACTACGGCGCCGCGGTCTTCCGCGACGGCGACTACTTCGGCAGCGACGTCAACCTTGCCCACCGCGTCGTCACCCGGGCCCTCGGCGGCGAGGTGCTGGTCACCCAGCCCGTGCTGGACCTGGTCGAGGGATCCGCCTATCTCACCTTCGACACGATCGGGGAGGTCACTCTGAAGGGCATCCCCGAGCCGATCCACCTGCACGTCGCGCGGGCGACGATCAGCTAGGCGCTCAGCGGCGGGCGCGCCGCGACTGCTTCTTGGCGCCGCGCTTCCCCCGGAAGCCGTACTCGCTGGTGACGGTGATGCCCCCGTCGTCGCCCGCCGCGACCGGGGTGCCCCGGACGGCTGCGATCCCGATCTCGCGGAACCTGCCGCGCAGCAGGTTCTCGCGATGGGGCGGGCTCCGCATCCACGACGAGACGAGCTCGGCCGGAGAGCTGAGCCGGCCGTTCCCCCAGACGAGGTTCTCTCCGACCTGCCAGTTGCGCGCGCCCCCGACGTAGCCGCTGTCGAGGATCCGGTCGAGGAAGGTGACGCCGCCGGGAGCGGTGTGCGAGAAGTAGCCCGACCTGACCATGTCATGCGAGTGCCCGAGTGCCGCCGCACGCAGCCTCCCGTTCGGGCTCACCGCCCGGACCCCCGCCGCGGCGCGCCGCGCGTTGATCAGGCAGAGCAGCGACTGCTCGAGCGCGGTCTCGCTCTGCGCCGAAGCGGCCGCCTCCTCGCCGGGACACCTCGCGGACGCGGCCGCGGCGGTCGGGAGGAGCAGCGCGGCGGTGACTGCGACGAGGGAGATCACACGGAGAGCCGAGGGCATGCGTTCGTGGATCGACCGCCGCCGGCGGGCGTCAAGGCGACCGGCGCATACCCGTCCGCGCGTCCTTTAGCGGTCGCTCGGTGGGCTGGCCGCGCGTCCGTTGGAAGAATTTGGTAGGTGGTCCAATCGCCTTCGCGGAGGCTCGTAAGATCGAGGCGATGAGCGAGTCTGCGCTCGCAGCGCTGGTCGCGGCCGTCCAATCGAGCGGATTGGTCGACCCGGAGAGCTCCGGCGTCGCCCTCTGCTCGGGGGGCGCCGACTCGGCAGCGCTGGCCGCCGGCCTCGCGGGAGCCGTCGGCCCCGAGCGGGTCGTGGCCCTTCATCTCAACTACGCGCTCCGCCCGGACGCGGACGAAGATCAGCGCCGCGCTGAACAGCTCTGCGCGCGGCTCGGCGTGGAGCTGGTGGCGGAGCGACCGGAGCTCAGCGAACACGGAAATCTGCAGGCCGCCGCGCGCGACGCTCGCTACGCCGCGGCTGAGCGCGTCCGCGCAGCCCGCGGGCTGGACTGGATCGCGACCGGGCACACCCGCACCGACCTCGCCGAGACGGTCCTCTACAGGCTCGCGACCTCGCCGGGCCGCCGCGCGCTGCTCGGCCTCCCCGCCCGCCGTGGCGCGATCGTCCGCCCGCTGCTCGGTCTCGACCGCGAGCGCGTCCGCGCCCTCGCCCTCGAGGCGGGCCTGCCGTTTCGCGACGACTCGAGCAACGCGCTCGACGTCTACGCGCGCAACCGCATCCGCAGCCAGGTGCTCCCGGCGCTGCGCGAGCTGGGGCCGGCCGCCGAGGCGACGATCGCCGAGACCCGGGCCGAGCTGGCCGAGGAGTCCGAGACGCTCGATCGCCTCGCCGCCGAGGCGCTCGAGGCGAGCGGCGCCGCCGCCGCCGGGGCGATCCCCGTCGAGGCGCTGACCGCGCTCGACCCGGCGCTGCGCCGGCTCGCGCTGCGAGCACTCGCCGAGCTCGCTGCTGGCAGACCGGTCCCGCTCGGGCGGCGGCGCGCCGCCGAGATCGTCGCGCTCACCGCCCGCCCCGAAGGCGGAACGATCGAGCTGGGCGAGGGCGTGGAGGCGCGCGTCGAGCACGGGCACGTCCGCTTCCTGCTTGGCCCCGAGCAGGTCCCTGCCGACGCTCTGCTCACCGTGCCGGGCAGCTGCCGCTTCGGCCCCTGGGAGGTGCGCGCGGAGCTGCGGGAGGGGCCGGTCGACCCCGACGGCTCCGAGCAGGCGTTCCTCGATCCGGCCGCTCTGCCCGACACACTCGTGGTCCGCTCCTGGCGCGACGGCGACCGGATGCGGCCCGTCGGGCTCGACGGCTCCAAGTCGCTGCAGGACCTGTTCACCGATCGCAAGATCCCGCGCTCGCTGCGCCGCTTGCTTCCCGTCGTCACCTCGGGCGACCGGATCGCGTGGGTCGCGGGCGTCGCCGTCTCCGGTGAGTTCGCGGCCTCGCCCGACGCGGCGCGCGCGGCGGTCCTCAGCGCCGGGTCCAGGCCGTCGTCCTAGACTCCTGCGCGTGGAGGGCGACGAGCTGATCGGGGAGGTGCTGATCCCCGAGGAGGACCTGCAGCGACGGGTCACGGAGCTGGCGGCCGAGGTGAGCGCCGACTACGAGGGCCGCAACCCGCTCCTCGTCGCGATCCTGAAGGGAGCGGTTCCGTTCCTCGCCGACCTGATGCGCCAGCTCACGGTGCCGTGCGAGCTCGACTTCATGGCCGTGTCGAGCTACGGCTCCTCGACCGACTCCTCGGGCGTCGTCCGCATCCTCAAGGACCTCGACACCTCGATCGCCGGCCGGGACGTGCTGATCGTCGAGGACATCATCGACTCCGGCCTGACGCTCCACTACCTGCTCAAGAACCTCCGCGCCCGCCAGCCGAGCTCGGTCGAGGTCTGCGCGCTGCTCACGAAGCCGGACCGCAGGCGCGTCGACCTGCCGATTCGCTACGTCGGGTTCGAGATCCCGAACCGGTTCGCGATCGGATACGGGCTCGACCACGCCGAGCGCTACCGCAACCTCTCCTACGTCGCCGCGCTGCGTGAGAACACGCGGGGGAACTAGCGATCCCCAGCCGCCTCGATTCCCCCTGATCCTGGGGCGGCGCTTGTGATCGTGCCGAATGTGCCCTGGTACCCTCGCGATAGATCCGCGGCCGCCAATTCCGCGTAATTCCAGGCGAGGGACCGACCTTTGAGACGTTTTTTCCGCAGCGCCGCCTTTCCCATCCTGATCGTCGTCGTGCTGGCGTTCTTCGCCCAGCGCCTGATCAGCCCCGGCGAGAAGAAGGAAGAGCCGACCTACAACGATTTCATCACCATGGTCGAGCAGGGTGAGGTCAAGGAAGTCACCTTCAACACCAAGGACAACACGCTCGAGGTCGAGGAGACGAACGGCGACAAGTTCGAGACCGGCTTCCTCGACTCCGGTGACTCCCAGGTCCAGCTCCAGAACCAGCTCCAGCGCGAGAGCGTCGAGTACAACGTCAAGGGCAAGGGGGGATCGAGCCTGCTCTCGCTCCTCACCTACATCCTGCCCTTCCTGCTCTTCTTCGCGTTCTGGATCTTCCTGATGAACCAGATGCAGGGCGGAGGCTCCCGGGTGATGAGCTTCGGCAAGTCCCGGGCGAAGCGGATGTCGGTGGACGCGCCCAAGATCACCTTCCGCGACGTCGCCGGGGCCGACGAAGCGGTCCAGGAGCTCCACGAGATCAAGGAGTTCCTCGAGAACCCGAAGAAGTTCCAGTCGCTCGGCGCCCGGATCCCGAAGGGAGTGCTGCTGTACGGACCGCCCGGCACCGGCAAGACGCTGCTCGCCCGCGCCGTCGCCGGCGAGGCCGGCGTCCCGTTCTTCTCGATCTCCGGCTCGGACTTCGTCGAGATGTTCGTCGGCGTCGGCGCCAGCCGCGTCCGCGACCTGTTCGAGCAGGCGAAGCAGAACTCCCCCTGCATCATCTTCATGGACGAGATCGACGCGGTCGGCCGGCACCGCGGCGCCGGGATGGGCGGCGGTCACGACGAGCGCGAGCAGACCCTGAACCAGCTGCTCGTCGAGATGGACGGCTTCGAGATGAAGGACAACATCATCCTGATCGCCGCGACCAACCGCCCTGACATCCTCGACCCCGCCCTGCTGCGGCCGGGCCGGTTCGACCGCCAGATCGTCGTCGATCGCCCCGACCGCAAGGGCCGCAAGCAGATCCTCGAGGTCCACACCAGGGGCAAGCCGCTCGCCAGCGCGATCAACCTCGACGCGCTCGCCGGCCAGACTCCGGGCTTCACCGGCGCCGATCTGGCCAACCTGATCAACGAGGCGGCGCTGCTGACCGCGCGCTCGGACAAGCGCGAGATCACGATGAAGGAGCTCGAGGAGGGGATCATGCGGGTGATCGCCGGGCCCGAGAAGAAGAGCCGGGTGATGTCCGAGAAGGAGCGCCTCGTCACCGCCTACCACGAGCTCGGCCACGCGATCGTCGGGCACACGCTCCCGAACTCCGACCCCGTCCACAAGGTCTCGATCATCAGCCGCGGCCAGGCGCTCGGCTATACGATCTCGCTGCCCTCCGAGGACAAGTTCCTGACCACGCGCGCGGAGCTGACCGACACGATGGCGATGACGCTCGGCGGCCGCGCCGCCGAGGAGATCGTCTTCTCCGAGATCACCACGGGCGCCTCCAACGACCTCGAGAAGGTGACCGAGACCGCGAAGCAGATGGTGATGCGCTTCGGGATGTCCGAGCGCCTCGGCCCGCGCGTGTTCGGACACGATCGCGGTCAGCCCTTCCTCGGCCGCGAGTTCTCCGCCGAGCCCGACTACTCGGACGAGGTCGCGCGAGAGATCGACGACGAGATCCGGCGGATCGTCGAGGAGGCGCACCAGACGGCTCGCGGCATCCTCGTCGACAATCGCGAGCAGCTGGAGCGGATCTCGAAGATCCTGCTCGAGCGCGAGACGATCGAGGCGGAGGAGTTCGTGGCTCTGCTCGAGGGCAAGGCCGAGGAGGAGGTCTTCCCACCGGACGAGGAGGAGGCCAAGCCCGCCGAGACCGAGGCGGAGAAGAAGTCGGCCCTCGAGGGGCCGAGGCCGCGGGTGCAGCCGAAGCCCGGGCTTGCGGGCGGCGGCACCGCAGAGATGCGGCGAGATTCCGACCGCTAGGCGGGCGGGCCCTGTGGCCGCGGTGCCCCCCGCCCCTGCGGGCGACGGCGTCGTCCTCGGGCGGGGGCCCCCCCGCGGCGCCCCCCGCCCAGCGGGCTGATACTTCAGCTGGATCGATGAAGCTGATGGGGATCGTCAACGTGACGCCCGACTCGTTCTCGGACGGGGGTGAGTTCCTC
Organism: Solirubrobacterales bacterium; assembly: GCA_036258315.1. Lineage (GTDB taxonomy): Bacteria > Actinomycetota > Thermoleophilia > Solirubrobacterales > 70-9 > DASSYK01. The sequence continues at coordinate 53,326 of DATADX010000040.1, read as the reverse complement.
GATCCGGAGCGCGCGATCGCGCATGGACGGGAGCTGGCCGCGGAGGGAGCGGACGTCCTCGATGTCGGTGGGGAGTCGACGCGGCCGGGGGCGGAGGCGGTCCCGGCGGAGATCGAGCGCGAGCGGGTCGCGCCGGTCGTAGCGGGGCTCGCAGGGGAGGATGGCGCCGGCGTTCCGGTCTCGATCGACACCTCGAAGCGGGCGGTTGCGGAGGCGGCGCTCGACGCCGGGGCGGAGATCGTCAACGACGTGACCGCGCTCCGGGGCGACCCCGAGCTGGCCGGGCTGTGCGCGGAGCGGGACTGCGGCGTGATCCTGATGCACATGCTCGGGGACCCGCGGACGATGCAGGAGAACCCGGTCTACGAGAATGTCGTCGCCGACGTCAAGGCCTTCCTCGCGGAGCGGATCGAGTTCGCGGTCTCCGCGGGGGTCGCCGAGGAGCGGATCTGGGTCGATCCCGGGATCGGGTTCGGAAAGACGGTCCGGCAGAACCTGGAGCTGCTGGACCAGCTCGCCGTGCTCGCCGAGCTCGGGCGCCCGATCGTCGTCGGCAGCTCGCGCAAGAGCTTGATCGGAAAGGTCAGCGGGGCGCCCGTCGGCCGCCGCGTCGGAGGCACGATCGCGTCGAGCGTGATCGCCTACGTGAACGGCGCCGCGGTGCTTCGCGTGCACGACGTCCGCCCGATGCGGGAGGCGCTGACGGTGGCGGATGCGATCCTGGACCCGGATCGCGCCGCTTCGCTCACCGACCGCTGATGCCGCCCTCGCGGGCGGCGCCGCCCAGGCGGAGCCCGAGCTCGGCGTTAGAGTGCGTCCAGCCGACGCTGCTTCACGAGTCGAGACTACCGCGGCGGAGCGCGATCCCGGTCGCGATCTCGCGCACGATCCGGTCGGCGACCAGGCAGGTGAGGTCGGCGGAGCCGACCCCGGTCGGGATCACCTCGACCACGTCGGCTCCGACGATCTCCAGCCGCGCGCTCAGCTCGCGGCAGGCCCAGAGCAGGTCCGCCGAGGTCATCCCGCCCGGCTCGGGGGTGCCGGTCCCGGACGCGTGCACCGGGTCGAGCACGTCCACGTCAACCGTGAGGAAGGTCTGTCCCTCGCCGGCGACCTCGACAGCTTCCTCCACGACCGTGCGGATGCCGCGGTCGCGGATGTCGTGCATGAAGATCGCAGTGATGCCCTTCTCGTCCTGCCAGCCGAACTCCTCCTCACCAGGCCAGTAACCGCGCAGGCCTAGCTGGACGTAACGCTTGGGGTCCACATGGCCCTGCTGGACGAGGCGGTACATCGGCGTGCCGTGTGAGAGCTCTACTCCGAACACCTTGGCGCCGGTGTCGGTGTGGGTGTCGAAGTGGACCAGCCCGACCGGGCCGTGTCTCTTCGCCACCGCGCGGACGTCGGGCTCGGCGATGCTGTGGTCTCCGCCGAGCACGATCGGGATCGCGCCGGCCTCCACCACCTCTCCCACCGTCGCTTCGATCGCCTCGTGGCTGCGGACGGGGTCAGCCGGCAGCACCGGCGCGTCCCCGTAGTCCACAGCAGTGAGCCGATCGAAAGCGTTCACGTTGGCCTCCAGGTGCGGTCCGTAGGGGCCGCTGGCGGCCCTGATCCCGCGCGGGCCGAAGCGTGCGCCAGGCCGGTCGCTGACCAGGTCATCGGTGGGGGCGCCGACGATCGCCACGTCGACCCCGTCGAGGTCGGACGGGTCCTCGCCGTACGGAAGGCCGGCGAAGGTCAGCAGCCCGGCGAAATCCGGCTTCTCGCCGTATTGCTCCCAGCGTGTGCACGGATCGACGATCGCCATGACGCTGCTCTCTCCGATTCTCTCCTATCCGCTCACGAACTCCCGAATCAGCCGGTTGACCGCATCGGGCCGCTCGTATGGGACCCAGTGTCCCGCGTCGGCGAGCAGCTCGACGCGGAGATCCGCGATCCACTCGCCGAGACCACGGGTGAGGCCGACGAGGAGCGCCGGGTCGCGCTCGCCCCAGATCACGAGCGTCGGGACCTCAAGCTGCTGCGCCCGGATCTTCGCCTCGTATTCCTCGGCGACACCCCCCGCGGCGACCTGGTCGCCCATCCGCGCGGCCCGGTAGTAGTTGAGGCCGCCCCGCAGCGCGCCGGGCTGCGACCAGGCCTGGTGGTAGGCGGCGCGCTCGGCGTCGGTCAGCCGCGCCCCGGCGCCGCCGACCCGCTCGAGCATGCGGTCCAGCATCGCGAAGTCGCCCGCGCTGAGCAGCTCCTCCGGCTTCGGAGAGGGCTTGGAGAGCTCCACCATGTAGTTGACCGCCTGGCGCTGCAGGGGGCTCTCGCGCAGGTCGCGGTTCCACGTGAAAGGGGGCGGCGAGTCGATGATCACGAGCCGCTCGAGCATCTCCGCGTGCTTGAGCGCGAACGCCCAGGAGACGATTCCGCCCCAGTCGTGACCGACGAGGGTGAGCGGAGCGAGCCCGAGCTCCTCGACCAGCCCGCGGAGGTCCCCGAGCAGGTTGCGCATCCGGTAGTCCTCGATCTCGGCAGGGCGGTCGGAGAGGTTGTAGCCACGCATGTCGGGCGCGAACACGGCGTGGTCCTCGCCGAGGTCGGCGAGCTGGTGGCGCCACAGGAACCAGAACTGGGGGAAGCCGTGCATGAACACGATCGGCTTGCCCTCACCGCGGGTGACGTAGTGGATTCGCGCGGCCCCCGCGCCCGGGACGGTGTAGCGGTGCTTGAGATCGAGCTCCAGCGCGGACATCGCGCTCACGCCGATCGCTGGTCGCGCAGCTCGATCCAGGTCGCTGCGGCCAGCGCGAGCGGCTCCCCCGCGCGGTCAAGGATCGCGGACCCGGCGTGGACCTTGCGGCCGTCGCGCCCCGTCAGCCACCCGACCGCCACGTAGTCCTCTCCCGCGACGACCGGGGAGCGCAGCTCGGCGGTCAGCCGTCCGAGCATCGTCACCCCGACCTCCGGCTCGAGCATCCCGGCGATCCCGCTCGGGCAGTCGAGCACTGACCAGATCAGCTCGTCGCGCACGGCCGTTCCGTTCGCGGCCATCCAGTCGGCGGTCTCGAAGGGCGCCGCGACCAGATCGCGCCCCGGCACCGGCCCGCAGATCACCCGCAGCCCGTCGCCGGCCACGCGCTCCGGGCTGCAGACGAAGCACGACGGGTAGGGGTGGCGCTCCTGAAGGGGAGAGTCCCGGCGCGCCTGGGCGGCCGCCTCGAGCGTGACCGGCGGCGGCGGGGCGAGGTCGAGCGCCGCCACGGGGCGGGCCGCGGCGATCAGCTGCTCGCCGTCGCGCAGCTCGACCCCACCGTCGGCGTCGGCCACGCTCAGCGCCCGGTCCAACGGGGGCGGAGCGCGAAGTGTCACCTCGACCGCCGGCCGTGGCTCCAGGGCGGCCGCGACGACGCCGCACGCGTAGCCGCCGTTGGCGCTGTCGGCCGGCCCGCGGAAGCGACGCTCGATGAGCACGTCCTCGCTGCTGATGCCCGGGACTCTCTCAGATCAGCTTTGCAGCTACCTTGGAGTGATGGATGGTCACGGCTCCAACGACTCGAGCGTCGAGGTCGAGCTGCGCGGACTCTCCATTTACACGCACCACGGCGTTACCGAAGCCGAGCAGGAGATCGGGCAGCGGCTCGAGTTCGACCTCTCGTTCGACGTGCCCGACTGTGATGCGGTGCTCACCGACCGCGTTGAGGACACGGTCGACTACGCCGAGGTCTGCGACATCGTCGCGCTCGCGGCGACCGAGCGCAGCTACCGCACGCTCGAGCGCCTCTGCCAGGTCCTCGCCGAGCGCCTGATGGAGCGCTTCGACTGCGAGAGCGTCAGGGTTCGCGCGGCCAAGCCCGAGCCTCCGATCCACTATCCCGTCGACGAGGCCGGTGTCGAGGTCAGCGTCGAGCGCGCCTCGGATCGCGAGATCGACGACGACGGAGAGGGCGTCTGAGCGAGTCCCGGGGCGTGCGGGTCGGCTACATCGGGCTCGGCTCGAACGTCGGTGACCGCGAGGCGCACCTCAGCAGGGCGGTCGCGGATCTGCGGTGGCATGGGGTGGAGGTCGAGGAGACCTCATCCCTGTATGAGACCGAGCCGGTCGGCGAGATCCTCGACCAGCCCGACTTCCTCAACGCCGTCGTCCGGATCCGGACGTCGCTCGAGCCCGAGGCCCTGCTGGGCGTCAGCAAGGGAATCGAGGCCGAGCACGGCCGCGCGTTCGCCGGGCCCCGCCACGGCCCGCGTCCGATCGACCTGGACCTGCTGCTGCTCGGTGACGTCGAGCTCGAGACCGAGCGGCTCACCCTCCCGCACCCAGAGGTGACGACCCGGCGGTTCGTGCTCGTCCCGCTGCTCGAGCTCGATCCCGGGCTGACGCTCCCCGACGGGACGCGGCTTGCGGACGCTCTGGAGGCGCTGGGCCCCGGCCAGCATGTCAGGCGGGTCGCGGGTTCTGGACGATTCACCGGCCTATAGGCCGAAAAGCGTCCAAAACGGACCCTCAGGCCTCCTTTGCCAAGCCCGGCAGCCACTGCGGTGGGATGACAGGGGGGGTGCGGCCGGGGAAGTCCGGGACGGCGCGGACGGCGAGCTCGCCGGCCGGGCGCTTCTCGATCGCCGGGCGGAGGTCCTCGAAGCTCATCAACAGCCGGATGCTGGGGGCGATCTGGAGATCGGCGGCGTTCAGCAGCGCCCCGCCCAGGACGCCCTCCTCGATCCAGGCGTCGATCTTGTCCAGGTCCGCCGGCAGCGCCGCGAGGTCGCTTCGGACGCGCTCGTCGGTCGCGCCGTTGAACCGCGCGGACAGAGCCACGATCGGGCCGCCGGTCTTGACGGCGAGGCCGACGGGGACGCCGAGCTTGGCGCCTTCGGAGTAGGTTGCCATCGGCGCCCGGTTGCGCTTGAGCGCCCACCAGGTGAGCCGGCGGGGCTTCGCCTGCAGCACCTCGTCGCCCCACCGCTCCGCCTCCTCGACCTTGACGCGCTCGCCGGCGTCGGCGGGGAAGAGCGGCGGCTCGGGTCGCAGCCGGTCCAGCGCGCGCGCGATCTCACGCGAGCCCTGGACCTTGTCGCCCTCGATCTTCAGGGCCGGGACGGTGACGCCGGGAAAGCCCTGGGCCCGGACGACGCCCTTCGAGACCACCGGGATCAGGTCGACGCGCTTGTAGGGGATCCCCTTGCGCTCCAGGATCAGCTTCGCCGTGGTCGAGGGGTGCGAGCCGGGGATCACGTAGAGCTTCGCCTCAGCCATACATACAGAGTGTATGCGAGACCCCGCCCGCCGCGCGGGCAGGCGCTGGCCGATAATCGCGCGATGCTGCTCGCGGTCGACATCGGCAACACCCAGACCCATCTCGGCGCCTTCGACGGGACCGAGCTAGCGCACGACTGGCGCCTCGGCACCGACCCCCACGTGACCGCCGACGAGCTCGCGGTGACGCTGGCGGGGCTGCTCGGCCTCGCCGGTCTCTCCTTCGAGTCGATCGACGCCTCGATCGTGTCGACCGTCGTCCCGCAGCTCGGCCCCGAGTACCGGGAGCTGTGCGAGCGCCATACGCGCGGGGGCTTCCTGAAGGTCGGGCCGAACCTGAAAACGGGGATGCCGATCCTGGTCGACAACCCCCACGAGCTCGGAGCCGACCGGCTCGTGAACGCCATGGCCGCGCACGATCAGATCAAGGGCGCGTGCGTGACGGTCGACTTCGGCACCTCGACCAACTTCGACGTCGTCTCCGGGGCCGGCGAGTACCTCGGCGGGGTGATCGGACCGGGGGTGGAGATCTCGCTCGAGGCTCTCACCGCCCGGACCGCCAAGCTTCCCCGGATCGACGTCTCGAGCCCGCCGGCGGCGATCGGCAGGCACACCGTCGCGGCGATTCAGTCCGGGTTCGCCTACGGCTTCGCCGGCCTGGTCGACGGGATCAACCGGCGGATCGCAGAGGAGCTCGGCGAGGGGGCGGGATACATCGCGACCGGTGGGCTCGCGGGGACGATCGCCCCGCACTGCGAGACGATCGACTCGGTCGACCCGCTGCTCACCCTCAAGGGGCTGAGGCTGATCCACGAGCGCAACGCCTAGCCTTGTTCGCATGGCCCAGCCCCCGCTGACAGAGCCGTTCCGGATCGGCGACGTCGCGGTTGCCAACCGCGTGCTGCTCGCGCCGCTGGCGGGGATCGGCAACTGGTTCGTGCGCCTGCAGGCGCGCCGTCACGGGGCCGGGCTGGCGGTCTCCGAGATGGTCTCGAGCTTCGGGCTGCACTACCGAAACGAGCGCACGCTGCGCGAGCTCATCCGCCTGCACCCCGACGAGCACCCGGTCGCGATTCAGCTGTTCGGGCAGGACCCCGAGGTGATGCGCTCCGCGGCCGCGATCGCGGCCGGGGCGGGCGCCGCGATCATCGACATCAACATGGGCTGCCCGGTCCGCAAGGTCTGCAAGACCGGGGCGGGGGCCTCGCTGCTGCGCGACCAGGAGCTGGCGCTGGAGATCGCGCGGGGGGCCCGTGAGGGCGGCGGGGTGCCCGTCACGGTCAAGCTCCGCTCGGGTCTCAGCGCCGGGGACCGATCCGGTTTCGAGCTTGCCCTGCGCCTCGTAGGCGAGGCCGGCGTCGCCGCGATCGCGTTTCACCCGCGCCCGGCGGCCACCCATCACAAGGGAGAACCCGACTACGCCCTCGCGCGCGAGCTCGCGGCGGCGATCGAGGCGCCGCTGGTCATCAGCGGCGGGCTCGACAGCGCCGATGACGCCCGCCGCGCCTATGAGGAATCGGGAGCCGACGCCGTGATGATCGCGCGAGGCTCGCTCGGGAACCCGTGGATCTTCGAGGAGCTGACGGGCACCCGGACCGAGCCCCCGAGCCGCGGTGAGATCGTCGCGGAGCTGCTCTGGGTGATCGACGGGGCCGAGGAGCACATGGGCCCGGACCGCGCTGCGCGCTACCTGCGCAAGTTCTACCCCTGGTACCTGGAGCGGCTCGGCGCCGAGCAGGCCGACGCCGCCGCCCTCCAGGCGACCGACGAGCTCGAGTCGGCGCGCGCCCTGGTGGGCGAGCTCGGGCTCGTGCGCACCGCGGCCTGATGCGGTCGCGGCACGGGCCGGCGCGATGACGCTCACCCCGCGCGTGGTCGCCTGGCGTGACCGCGGCCGCAGCGAGGAGGCCGGCGGCCACCGAATCCACGTGTTCGCTCGGGCTGGGGACGCTCCCCTGCTCCTCCTCCTGCACGGCTTCCCGTCGAGCTCGTACGACTGGCGCTTCCTGCTGGATGAGGAACCGGATCACGCCGTGCTCGCGTTCGACTGCCTCGGCTTCGGCCTCTCCGAGAAGCCCGCCGATCACGACTACACGCTTGCCGAGCAGGCGGATATCGCCGAGGAGCTCGTCGCCCGGCACGGCGGCGGAGCGCCGATCTTCCTCGTCGGCCACGACATGGGCACCTCGGTCGCGACCGAGCTGATGTCGCGGGACCTCGAGGGTGGATTGAAGATCGAGGTCGTCGGGGCGCTGCTGTTCAACGGCTCGATGATCCAGGGCGCGGCCAGCCCGACGGTCGCACAGAAGCTGCTGCGCGGCCCGCTCGGCCCGATCGTGGCGCGGCTCTCGAGCGAGCGCTTCTTCCGCCACCAGTTCGGCTCGGTCTTCTCGGAACAGCACCCGCTCAGCGACGAGGAGGCGGCCGACCAGTGGTCGCTGATCGCGTCCGAGGGCGGGCAGCGACTCGGCCACCGGCTGATCTCCTACATGGACGAGCGCGAGGCGAAGGCCGAGCGCTGGCACGGGGCCCTGAGGGCGTGGCCGAAGCCCCTCCATCTCGCCTGGGGGATGGAGGATCCGGTGGCGACCGGGCGCGTCCTCGACGGGGTCCGCGCGCTCCGCCCGGCCGCCCCGCTCACCCAGCTCGGCGGGCTCGGTCACTACCCCCAGATCGAGGACCCGCGGCGGCTCGCGAGGGCGCTGAGAGGCTCGCTGCCGGCCTGAAAGGCCGGTGTTCGCGCGTCGCTATAATGCCGCGCTTCGCCCGGGTCGTCGTGGCAGCAGAAAACGGCGGCGCGGGCTCGTTTTCGCTTATCAGCAGGGATTTGTCCCCAACCCGACTAGCAGGAAGAGGTAGGAGTGCGCGAGACACTGATCACCGAGGAGGGCCTCGAGAAGCTCAAGGAAGAGCTGAACTACCTCCAGACGGACAAGCGGCGCGAGGTCGCCGACCGGATCAAGGACGCACGTGAGTTCGGCGACATCTCCGAGAACGCCGAGTACGACGATGCCAAGAACGAGCAGGCGATGCTCGAGCAGCGCATCTCGCAGCTTCAGGACCGCCTCCGCCGGTCCACCGTGATCGATGACAAGGCCGTCGACACGGAGCAGGTCACCGTCGGAGCGGTCGTCCACGTCAAGGACCAGAAGTCCGGCAAGTCCCAGAAGTTCAAGCTCGTCGGCGCCGCAGAGGCCGACCCCGCCGAGCAGAAGCTCTCGAACGAGTCGCCGATCGGGAAGGCGCTGATCGGTGCGAAGAAGAACGAGGTCGTCACGGTGGAGGTGCCGCGCGGCCCGAAGCGGAAGCTCAAGGTCACCAAGATCGAGGCGGCCTGAGCGGCTGATTGACGGCCGCTTCGGCTCGGTGTAAATTCGCGCCGATGAGGCGGGGAATCCTGATTGCCGTTGCTTTGGCGATGCTGGCCTGGGCGTCACCGGCCGGCGCCGCTCAGCTGCTCAAGGATCCGAGCTTCGAGGGCTCGTCCGCGGTCAGCGGTCAGGGGGGCAACAGCCCGAGCTGGTTCGAGGCCGACACCGTGTTCGGCAGCCCGCTCTGCACCCAGGGCGAGCCCGCGCTCTGCGGTGACGGGAACCCCTCGCCGCCGCTCGGCGACGGGCCGATGGCGCCGCGAACGGGGCTCTGGTTCGCGTGGTTCGGCGGCGCGCCCGACGGCGCCGCGCAGTCGAGCTCGCTCGCACAGAGCATCACGATTCCGCGCGGGAAGGCGAAGCTGAGCTTCTTCTTCAAGCAGCCGACCACGGGCGGTGACGGCGACGAGGTGTTCAGCGCCACGATCGACTCGACCACGGTCTTCACGGCGACCAAGGACACGCCGGGGTTCCTGACCGCGTACGGCGAGGTGAGCCGCGACGTGTCGAGGTTCGCCAACGGCAAGCCCCACACCCTGACCCTCAGCTTCACGAACCCGACCGACAACGCCGGCAACCGGCTCGTGAACACGGCGGTCGACGACGTCGGGCTGCTGAGCAGGCCGTGCAAGAAGAAGAAGGGGAAGAAGGGGGCCGCGGCGGCGAGGAGCAAGTGCAAGAAGAAGAAGAAGAAGTAGCCCGCGCCTAGCTTCGCCTGCTTCGCCGCCGATTTCCTTAGGGTTGCCCCCCATGGCCGACGCGCCCGAAGCGGGCAGCCCACTCGACGACCGCCGCGCGAAGCTGGAGCGCCTGCGTGAGCAGGGGATCGAGCCGTTCCCCCACGGGTTCCCCGACCGGACCGAGATCGCGGTGATCCGGGAAGCGCACCAGGGCCTCGAGCCGGGCGCCGAGACCGATCACCGCTACCGGCTCGCGGGCAGGCTGACCGCGCGACGCGGCCACGGCAAGGCCTCGTTCCTCGATCTCCGCGACGGCACCGGGGAGATCCAGGTCCAGGCGCGGGTGGACGAGCTGGGGGACACCTACGAGGGCCTGCTCGCCCTGGACATCGGCGACATCGTCGGGATCGAGGGCACCGTGTTCGCCAGCAAGCGCGGCGAGCTCAGCGTCAGGGCCGAGTCCTGGGAGCTGCTCTCGAAGAGCCTCAGGCCGCCGCCGGAGAAGTTCCACGGTCTCGAGGACTTGGAGACCCGCTACCGGCGGCGCGAGCTGGACCTGATCGCCAACGAGGAGACGCGCGAGCTCTTCCTGAGGCGCGCCCAGACGATCGCCGAGGTGAGGCGCTGGTTCGACGACCGTGGCTTCGTGGAGGTCGAGACGCCGGTCCTGCAGCCGCTCTACGGCGGGGCCCTGGCGCGGCCTTTCACGACCCACCACAACGCGCTCGACCGCGACCTGTACCTCCGGATCGCGACCGAGCTCTACCTCAAGCGCCTGATCGTCGGCGGCATCGACCGCGTCTACGAGCTCGGCAAGGACTTCCGCAACGAGGGTCTCTCGCACAAGCACAACCCCGAGTTCACGATGCTCGAGTGGTACGAGGCATATGCCGACTACAACGACGTCGCCGCCGAGCTCGAGGAGCTGGTCAGCAACGTCGCGGAGAAGGTGCTCGGCACGACGACGGTCGAGCGCGATGGAGAGAAGATCGACCTGTCGCCGCCGTGGCGGCGCGTCACCCTGCGCGACGCGATCAAAGAGAGGATGGGCATCGACGTGATGGAGCACCCATCGCGCGAGGCGCTCGCCGCGGCGATGGGCACGGAGGCGGATCCCCACGAGGGCTGGGGCAAGCTCGTCGACGGGCTCCTCTCCAAGGAGGTCGAGCCGACCCTGATCCAGCCCACCTTCATCATCGACTACCCCGTCGAGCTGTCGCCGTTCGCGAAGCGCCATCGCTCCGAGGAGGGACTGGTCGAGCGCTGGGAGGCATTCGTCGGCGGGATGGAGATCTCCAACGCCTTCACCGAGCTCAACGATCCCGACGAGCAGCGCCGCCGCTTCGAGGCCCAGCGGGAGGAGATCGCCCGCGGCGACGAGGAGACCCAGCCCTACGACGAGGGATTCGTCCACGCGCTCGAACAGGGGATGCCCCCCACCGGCGGCGCCGGGCTCGGCATCGACCGCCTGGTGATGATTCTGACCGGCGCAAAGACGCTGCGCGAGGTCGTGTTGTTCCCGGCGATGAGGACCGAACAGCCGCCGGGCCGCACCATCTCGGAGCGAAGGGCGAAGCCCGAAGCGACCTGAGCCTCCCTACGGTCGCGATTCACCGCCTACCGCACGGCCGGCACCCAGGCGACGGCGAGGTCGACCCGCTTCCCCCTGAACGGCACTCCCTCCGCCTCGAGCAGGCGGCGCTGGGGCTCCCCGACGGCGAGCGTGCCGTCGGCGCGCACGATCCGGTGCCAGGGAACGTCGGGTTCGTTGCAGGCGGACATCACGGCTCCGGCGAAGCGCGGCGCCTCGGGACGGAGGTCGCCGTACGTGGTCACGAAGCCCTCCGGGACCGAGCGGGCCCGGCGCAGAACCTCGCGCGCCTCGGGCGTCGAGAGGAGGGGACGGCTAGCCGGCCTCGGCTTCGTCGCGCTCGCGCGCCTCGCCCTCGGCCCGCGGTCCGTCGCCGTCCGCTGTCGCGTCGCCGTCCGCCGTCCGCCCGTCATCTGGCGTCTCCTCGTCTTCCGCCGGCGTCTCGTCGCCGGCTGCCGTCTCGGCTTCCGAGTCTACGTCCGAGCCGTCCGCCGTTTCCGCTTCCGAGTCTGCGTCCGACCCGTCCGCCGCCTCGGTCGCGTCGCCCGCCGCCACGGCGGGACCGTCCGCGGCTCTGCGGTGGCGGCGCACGAGCAGGCCGGCGCCGACGAACGGAGACGCGAGCAGGGCGAGCGCCACGGCCACGGCGGGCCACGAGATCAGCACGCCGATGCCGGCTGCGGCGCCGTTCTCGATCCAGGCGTAGACGGTCCACCCGATCCACGCCGCGACGAGCAGCGCCGCGCCGGCCCACGCCGCGGCCGCCCGAGGACGGGCGCGAATCCTCCCCGGAAAGCCCGCACGGGGGACGGCCCCGCCCGCTCTTCGGAAGGCGCCGCGGAGCCCGCCCGTGACCCAGCCCGTGGTGCGCTTGGTCCCGTCGCGAGCCGTGCGCCAGGAGCGAGCGGCTCGGTTGCGCGCCTCTTGCAGGGGATTCACGCGCGGCAAGCTACCGCGATCAGGGGACGCGAGTCAGCGGCCGGACCGGGCCCGAATGTGAATTTCGCAGATTGCAGGGAGATCCTGAAACGCGGCTTTCGAGGTGGCCGGCCCGGGAAACGCCCCGGCTATACTGGCCTCTCGCCGTCCCCGACAAACCGGAGGTCACGTCAACCTCGGCAAGCCAGGAGCCGATACCGATAGGGCCCCCGGACAGTCTGCGTTCCCGCAGACACAAGAACTGGAAAGCCACCCGACCCGACCAGAGCCCAGACCAGACAGCCGGAGCGGCTGATAGACCAGAGGCAGAGCGAGATGTTCGAGAGATTCACTGAAAGAGCGCGTCAGGTCGTCGTCCTCGCCCAGGAAGAGGCTCGGACGCTGAAGCACAACTACATCGGTACCGAGCACATCCTGCTCGGCCTCCTCCGGGAGGAGGAGGGCCTCGCAGCAAGGGTGCTCGAGTCGCTCGACATCACCGTCGAGCGCGTCCGCTCCCAGGTCGTACGGATCGTCGGGTCGGGCGAGGAGGTCACCGCGGGCCAGATCCCGTTCACGCCGCGGGCCAAGAAGGTGCTGGAGCTGGCGCTGCGCGAGGCGCTCTCCCTCGGCCACAACTACATCGGCACCGAGCACATCCTGCTCGGCCTCGTCCGCGAGAACGAGGGCGTCGCCGCCCGCATCCTGCTCGACTTCGACGCCGACTCCGAAAAGATCCGCAACGAGGTGATCCGGATGCTGTCCGGCCCCGGCGGCCGCCGCCAGGGTGGTGGCGCGGGCACCGGCGAGGGCAAGAAGTCCTCGAAGCTGCTCGACCAGTTCGGCCGAAACCTCACCAAGCTCGCCGCCGACGGCAAGCTCGACCCCGTGATCGGCCGCGAGACCGAGATCGAGCGGATCATGCAGATCCTCTCGCGCCGGACCAAGAACAACCCGGTGCTGCTCGGAGAGCCCGGGGTCGGCAAGACCGCCGTGGTGGAGGGTCTCGCGGCCCGGATCACGAACGGCGAGGTCCCCGAGCTGCTCAAGAACAAGCAGATCTACACGCTCGACCTCGCCGCCCTCGTCGCCGGCTCCAAGTACCGCGGCGAGTTCGAGGAGCGCCTCAAGAAGGTGATGAAGGAGATCACCCAGCGCGGCGACATCATCCTCTTCATCGACGAGCTCCACAACCTGGTCGGCGCCGGCGCCGCCGAGGGCGCGATCGACGCAGCCTCCATCCTCAAACCTGCCCTCGCTCGGGGTGAGCTGCAGACGATCGGCGCGACCACGCTCGACGAATACCGCAAGTACCTCGAGCGCGATTCCGCCCTGGAGCGGCGCTTCCAGCAGATCAAGGTCGAGCAGCCCTCCCAGGAGGAGACCGTCAAGATCCTCGAGGGCCTGCGCGAACGCTACGAGCAGCACCACCGCGTCAAGATCACCGACGATGCGCTCGAGTCGGCCGCCGAGCTCGCCGACCGCTACATCTCCGATCGCTTCCTGCCCGACAAGGCGATCGACCTGATCGACGAGGCTGCGTCGCGGATGCGGATCAAGTCGATGACGCAGCCCCCGGTCTACCGCGACCTCGAGGAGGAGATCGAGACGACGCGGCGCGAGAAGGAGGCCGCGATCGAGGCGCAGGAGTTCGAGAAGGCCGCGAACCTCCGCGACCAGGAGCGCAAGCTGACCAACAAGAAGAAGGAGCTCGAGCACGAGTGGAGCGCGGGCGAGGGCGGCGAGCGTCCCGAGGTCGGGGAGGAGGAGATCGCCGACATAGTCGCGATGTGGACCGGGATCCCGGTCTTCAAGCTGACTGAGGCCGAGTCGAAGAAGCTCGTCCGGATGGAGGACGAGCTGCACAAGCGCGTGATCGGGCAGGATATGGCGATCACCGCCGTCTCGAAGGCGATCCGCCGCTCGCGGGCGGGGATCAAGGACCCGAAGCGGCCGGCCGGGTCGTTCATCTTCCTCGGCCCCTCGGGCGTCGGCAAGACCGAGCTGGCGCGGACCCTCGCCGAGTTCCTGTTCGGCGACGAGGACGCGATGGTGCGCATCGACATGTCCGAGTACATGGAGAAGCACGCCGTCTCCCGCCTCGTCGGCTCGCCTCCCGGCTACATCGGCTACGACGAGGGCGGCCAGCTCACCGAGGCCGTGCGGCGCAAGCCGTACTCGGTGCTGCTGCTCGACGAGATCGAGAAGGCCCACCCCGACGTCTTCAACATCCTCCTGCAGATCCTCGAGGACGGCAGGCTGACCGACGCCCAGGGGCGCACGGTCGACTTCCGCAACTCGATCGTGATCATGACCTCGAACATCGGCGCTGCCGACATCGCGCGGAACACGCCGCTCGGCTTCGCGGTCTCGGACGAGACCGGCATCACCTACGACGACATGAAGTCGAAGATCATGGGCGAGCTGAAGAAGGTCTTCCGCCCCGAGTTCCTGAACCGGATCGACGAGGTGATCGTCTTCCACAAGCTGGCCAAGGACGAGATCAAGGAGATCGTCGACCTGATGATCAGCCGGGTCAGGGCCCAGGTCGCCGAGCACGAGCTGCAGCTCGACCTCACCGAAGAGGCGAAGGAGCTGCTCGTCGACAAGGGCTGGGATCCGACGATGGGCGCGCGCCCGCTGCGTCGCGCGATCCAGCGCTACATCGAGGACCCGCTCGCCGACGAGGTCCTGAAGGCCGGCGAGATGGCGCCGGGCACCACGGTCAACGTCGAGCGCGACGACAAGGGCGACGAGGAGGACAAGCCGCTGAAGCTGAAGCTGATCAAGCCTCGCCGCAAGCCCGGGCCGAAGAAGAAGGAGCCCGAGAAGGTCGGCGTCGCCGCCAAGGGCGACGGCGAGGAGCCGCGCGAGGGCGACGGCGGCTCAGAGCCCGAGCCCCCCTCGGGCGACGGCGACCAGTCCTAGCAGCTCGTTCCCGCCGCTGCGCCGGGCCAGCCGACTGTTTCCTTGACCACGGCCGGGGGCGGTTACTGCTTCGCGGCTCGTTCTCTTTCGGCGATCACGGCCTCGGCGGCCTCGACAGCCTGGTCGACCTGCTCGGCGACGAGGTCGAGGCCAGTTTCCCAGAAGCTCGGGTCGGTGAGGTCGACGCCGACGATCTTGCCGAGCTCCTCCGGCGACATCGAGCCGCCGGCGGCGAGCATCTCGAGGTAGGAGGGGACCATCTCCTCGCCGCGCTCGAGGTAGAGGCGGTAGACGGAGAGAGCGAGCAGCTGGCCGAACGCATAGGCGTAGACGTAGCCCGGCGAGCCGATGAAGTGGGGGACGTATGACCACCACAAGCGGTAGCCGTCGGTGAGCTCGACGGAATCGCCGAGCAGCTCGTGCTGGGTCTCGGCCCAGAACTCACCGATCCGGTCGACCGCGAGCTCGCCCTCGCTGCGGCGGGCGTTGTGGACGCGGTCCTCGAACTGGTTCATCGCGATCTGGCGGAAGACGGTCGCGATCTGACCCTCGACGGCCTCGGCGAGGAGGCCCAGCCGCGAGCCGGGCTCGGTCGCCTGCTCGAGGAGGCGGCCGAAGACGATCTCCTCGGCGAACACCGAGGCCGTCTCGGCGACCGTCAGCGGCGTGTCCTGGTGGAAGATGCCCTGCTCGCGGGCGAGCGTCTGATGGAGGCCGTGACCGAGCTCGTGGGCGAGGGTGAGCACGTCGCGGCGACGGTCCGTGTAGTTGAGCATCACGTACGGGTGGACCGAGGGCACGGTCGAGGCGCTGAAGGCGCCGCCGCGCTTGGAGGGGTTGGGCGGAGCGTCGATCCAGCGCTCGGCGAAGAAGCGGCTCGCGATCTCGGCGGCGCGGTCCGAGAAGGAGCCGAACGAGTCGAGCACGAGCTCGCGCCCGGCGCCCCAGCGGATCTCCTCCTCGTCGGCGGTCACCGCCGCCATCCGGTCGTAGTCGGCGAGCCGCTCGATCCCGAGCAGGCGCGCCTTGGTCGCGTACCAGCGGCGAGCGAGGTCGTAGCGGCCCTTGACCGCTTCGACGAGCGCCTGGACGGACTCGTCCGAGGCCTCGTTGGCGAGGTTCCGCGAGGCGAGCCAGTGCGGGTAGTGCCGCAGCCGGTCCTTGATCGCCTTGTCCTGGAGCAGCGTGTTGAACACGTAGCCCCGGGTGCGGAGGCCGGGCTCGAGCGCGCCGGTGACGGACTCGGCGGTCTTGCGGCGCACCTCGCGGTCCGGGTTGAAGAGCCGTGAGAGCGCGACGTCGAGCGAGACCGGCTCGGCCTCTCCCTCGAGCTCGACCCGGATCGCCGAGGTGAGCTCGTCGAAGAGACGCGTCCAGGCACCGCGGCCGCTGACCGAGAGCTCGGTCGAGATCGTCTCCTCGGGCTTCGAGAGAAGGTGCGGCCGGTAGCGCCGCTCCATCCGCAGGTAGTGGCTCGCGAACTCGAGTCCCTCGGTCGCGAGCAGCGCCTCGGCACGCTCGTCGGGCACCTCGACCCACTCGAGCTCGAAGAAGAGCAGCTTCGTCTGGATCGCGGTGCCGCGCTCGCTGACCATCTGCACCAAGGCGCCGTTCGCCGGGTCCTCCGTGTCGGCCGAGAAGCGCAGATGCGCGTAGTTCGCGGCTCGGCCGGCCAGCTCCGAGATCTCCGCCAGCGCCTCCATCGCCTGCCTGAGCCCGGGCCCGTCGAGCTCGCCGACCTTCCCCTCGTAGCGCTCGGCGAACTCCGCTGCGCGCTGCTCGGCCCGGTTGAGCAGCGCCCCGACCGCCGCTTCGTCGTCGCCATCCGTCGCCTCACCGTCGAGCAGGTGGGAGAGGTCCCAGGTGACGTCCTCGAGCGCGGTCGCGGCGGTGTCTGCCATCACCCGGAAGTTAGCTGCTCGCCTCAGCCGGCTCGTGCCGACGCTCAGCACGAGCGCCGCGCGACCACGGCCGCTCGCTAGCGTTTGCGCGGTGAGCGCGCCCGGAAGAGCGGCGATCGGAACCTGGAGCGGAGGGCGCTACCTGCGCTTCGGCGACGCCATCGAGGAAGGGCGCCTCGAGGCATTGCTGCGTCCCAGCGCGGGAGGGATCGATACGGTCCTGACCGCCGACGCCTACGGCCAGGGAGAGGCGGACGCGCTGCTCGGCCGCGCGCTCGCGGGGGTGTCCCGCGAGAGCTACAGCCTCGTCGGCGCCGTCGGGCACGACTTCTACGACGGCGAGCGGGACGGGCCGAAGGGATTCCCGCGCTTCACCGATCCGAGCCTGCGCGGCCCCGACGGCTACGCCGCGTACCTGCGGATGGCGGCCGAGCGCAGTCTCGAGCGGATCGGCGCCGGCGCCTTCGACGTGCTGCTCCTCCACAACCCGGACCGGACGGGTTATGAGAGCGAGGCCGTCTGGGACGCGATGGCGGCTTTGCGCGAGCAAAAAATCACCGCGCAGATCGGTGTCGCCCCGGGCCCGGCGAATGGGTTCACGCTGGACCTGATCCACTGTCTGGAGCGGTTCGGAGACCGGATCGACTGGGCGATGGTGATCCTGAATCCGTTCGAGCCCTGGCCGGCGGAGCTGAGCCTCGCCGCCGCGGCCGGCAACGACGTCGGGGTGATCACCCGGGTGGTCGACTATGGGGGCCTCTTCTGGGACGACGTGACGCCGGCCACCGAGCTGCCGAAGGGCGATCACCGCGCTTTCCGCCCGGCGGGCTGGATCGAGGCGGGGCGCGCCAAGCTGGAGCGTCTGCGGCCGATCGCCGAGCGCGCCGGCCTGACGCCGATGCAGCTCGCCTGCCAGTGGAACCTCGCCCACGATGCCGTCGTGTGCGTGGTGCCGACGCTGATTCAGGAGCTGGGCCCGGACGCGCGCCCGATCGAGGCGAAGCGCGCCGAGCTCGAGAGGCTGCCCCCCGAGCAGCGGCTCGGCGAGGAGCAGGTCGAGGAGATCAGGCGGATCGGCGACAACGCCGGCTGCATGGCGCTGAAGGGCGCGAGCCCCGATCACAGCGGCGAGGAGCGCCCCGATCGCTGGGGGCTCGAGCCCGGCCTGGTCGAGGCGGGGCGGCGCTGGGGGATCAATCCCGAGCGCGATCTCACCGCTGTAACCTCCGGTTGAGGCTCCGTCAACGTCGCCGGAGGGCCGATGGCCGCAGTCCTGCACGCGATCCGCAGAGCCCTGGTCGGGACCGGCTCGACCGCGCTCACCCTGATCGGCGCCCTGCTGATCGGGTTCGGCGTGCCGCTTTTCTGGATCTGGATCGCGTCGAGCCTCTACGGGAAGCCCGGCGCGGTCACCGGCCCGGTCGCGCTGTTCATCGGCGTCGGGATCCTGGCCACCTACTGGGGCTTGCTCCTGATCGCGTCCTGGGCCCGCGCGCGGATGATCGACCGTGAGGCCACGCGGCCGACCCGCGCTTCCTGGAACCGCAGCATGCGTGACAGCTCGTGGCGGCCCGGCGATCACCGCAGCGACCCGATCGAGCGCCTGTTCGTCGCCACCGCGATCATCTCGATGATCGGGTTCGCGATCTGGTTCGCCTTCTTCGCGGGCGCCCCGTTCCCCGCGAACTCGTAATTTCAGATACAGTCCTGTATGGGAATGCAGGACTGAATCCGAGATGGAGGTGGCGAATGGCAGGTCTCAGGCGCGCCGCCCACAGCACGGCGGAGTGGGCGATCGTGGTCGTGGTCGCGCCCCTGGTCGGTTTCGGCGTCCCGCTGTTGTGGGTCTGGGTGGCGTCGAGGATCGCAGGGCCGAGCGGCCGGCTGACGATCCCCATCGCGCTTTTCATCGTCGTCACGATCCTCGGCAGCTACTGGCTCATCCTCCTGGCCGCCAGCTGGATCCGCACCCGCATCGTCGGGGAGGACGCGGTCCGGCACGCGGCGCAGCGCTCCTCGTGGAACCGAAGCTTCCGCGACGAGCGGCTGCGGCCCGGTGCCCACAAGAGCGACCCGATCGAGCGGCTGTTCATGACCACCGCGGTGGTCGGGTTCGTCGCCTTCCAGGTCTGGTACGTGTTCTTCGCCGGCTCGCCGCTTCCCGCTCAATGAGCGGCGCAGGCTCGGGAACCGTGGAGGAGCTGACTCCCCGGCGGCTGAGCCGGAAGGAGAAGCAGGCGCAGACGCGCGAGCGCCTGCTCGAGGCTGCCGAGCGCGTCTTCCTGCGCCGCGGCCTGGAGGGCTCGAGCGTGGAGGAGATCACCGCCGAGGCGGGGTTCAGCCGCGGCGCCTTCTATTCGAACTTCGAGAGCAAGGACCAGCTGTTCGTCGAGCTCCTCCAAGACCGCGTCTACCGGGGTTACCGCCGCGTGCTCGATCAGATCCCCGACTCCGGTGCGACGCCGAGAGAACGGCTGCGCTGGGGGGCGGCGCGGATCCGGGACGTCCAGGCCCGCGATCAGGGGCGCTGGCTGTTCCGGCTCTGGCTCGAGTGCCTGGCCAAGGCCGCGCGCGACGACGAGTTCCGGGCGCTCGCGGCGACGTTCTGGAACGGCAACCGCGCCGCGATGGCGGCCGAGGGCAGGTCCGAGTACGAGGAGCTGGGGCGCAAGCCGCCGCTGCCGACCGAGCAGATCGCGACCGCGATGATCGCACTCGACATCGGGCTCGCCGTTCAGCACCTCGTCGACCCCGATGCCGTTCCGCTCGATCTCTACGTGCCGCTCTACGACCTCCTGTTCGGCCCGCTGGTGGAATAGAGCGGGGCCTCAGCATCCCGGCGGCCGGCGTCGCGACCCCGAACGCCCGGACGCGAAGCGGAGGACGTGCGGGTTTTGGCGAAGGCGTGAACAACCGCGTGCTTGTCGTCGGGCGCGCTTGCGAGGATCGTTCGGTGGCGAAGGCTCGGACAGGGCACGTCTGCTCGCAGTGCGGGCACGTCGCGCTCGCCTGGCAGGGCCAGTGCCCGGGCTGCGGGGCCTGGAACACTCTCGAGCAGCGGGCGCCGGCGGCGACGAGCGGCGGGGGCAGGCGGTCGCGCGAGGCCGGCGCCGCGGCGAAGCCGCAGCCGCTGCGTGAGGTGAAGGCGGAACGGTCGCGGCGGCTGCCCAGCGGGATCGGCGAGTTCGACCGCGTCCTCGGGGGCGGGCTGGTCCCCGGCTCGGTCGTGCTGCTCGGCGGCGCGCCGGGGATCGGCAAGAGCACGCTCGCCTCGATGGCGCTCGCGAACTGCGCGGCGGGCGGGGCGAAGGTGCTCTACGTGTCGGGCGAGGAGTCGGCCGCCCAGATCCGCACTCGCGCCGCGCGCCTGGGCGACGCGGCCCTCGACGTCCCCGTCCTCGCCGAGCCGGCGCTCGACTCCGTGCTGGCGACCATCGAGGCCGAGCGGCCGGCGGTGTGCGTGATCGACTCTGTTCAGACTCTGGCCGTCGGCGACGCCGCTCCCGGCAGCGTCGCGGCGGTCCGCGAGGCGACCGGGGCGCTGATGGAGCTGGCGAAGCGGCTCGACGTGACGATGCTCCTGATCGGGCACCTCACCAAGGAGGGGTCGCTCGCGGGGCCCCGCGCGCTCGAGCACCTGGTCGACTGCGTGCTTCACTTCGAGGGCGAGCGCGAGCGCACCTTCCGCACCGTCCGCGCGCTCAAGAACCGGTTCGGCGCGACCAGCGAGGTCGGCGTCTTCGAGATGCGCGAGGGCGGGCTGGTGGAGGTCGCCGATGCGTCGGCGCGCTTCGTCGGCGAGGCGCGGCCGGCCCCGGGCTCGGTGATCCTCTGCGCGATGGAGGGGACTCGGCCGCTGTTGGTCGAGGTCCAGGCGCTCGTCGCCCCGACCGAGATCGTGCCGCCGCGCCGGACCGCGACCGGGATCGATCGCAATCGGCTGGCCCTCGTGCTGGCGGTGCTCAGTCGCCACGCCGGCGTCGACCTGGCCGGCGCGGACGTGTTCGTGAACGTCGCCGGCGGCGTCCGGGTAGACGAGCCGGGGGCGGACCTCGCGATCGCGCTCGCGGTCGCGTCGGCCCAGAGCGGCAACGCGATCGAGGCCGACGGCAAGCCGCTCGCCTGCTTCGGCGAGGTCGGGCTGACCGGCGAGCTGCGCTATGTCGCCCACGCGGACAGACGCGTCGCCGAGGCCCGCAAGTTCGGCCTCGACGGGGTGCTCGGGCCGCGCCCTGCGGAGGGCAGGATCGAAGGGCTCGAGAGCGGCGGGACGATTGCCGAAGCGCTCCGCGGCGCGGGCGCGAAGCGCACCCTCCGCCGGGCGGCTTAGCAGCGCGGGCTTGACAAGCGCTTTTCCGAGCTATCCACGCGGATTTGCCCGAAAATCAGCGGCGTGGTCTTTCTGGCACCATCAGTCGTCATGGAGTCCGCGCTCACCGGCGACGATCTTCACGAGCTGGAGGCGCGTCAGGACCCGCGGCTGTTCCGCGCCCTCGACATGGTCGCGCCGGGGACCGCGCTGCGGGAGGGAATCGACAACATCGTCCACTCGCGCACCGGAGGGCTGATCCTGATCGGCGATCCCGAGGACGTCTCGTTCCTGTTCTCCGGCGGACTGAATCTCGACGTCGACTACACCCCGGCGCTGCTCTACCAGGTGGCGAAGATGGACGGCGCGATCGTGCTCAGCGAGGGCGCGACCAAGATCGTCTGCGCAAACGTGCAGCTGATGCCTGACCCGACGATCCTCTCGACCGAGACGGGAACCCGGCATCGCACCGCCGAGCGTGTCTCGAAGCAGACCGACGCCCTCGTGGTCGCGATCTCCGAGCGGCGCGACGTCGTCTCTTTGTACCTCGGCGGGATGAAGTACATCCTCCAGGACATACCGGCGGTCCTCGCGAAGGCGAACCAGGGGCTGGCGACGCTCGACAAGTACCGGGCGCGGCTCGACTCCGTCTCCTCACGGCTGACCCGGCTCGAGTTCGAGGGGGGCGTCGTCCTCTACGACGTCCTGTCGGTGCTGCAGCGCGCCGAGCTGGTCACCCGGATTGCGGTCGAGGTCGAGCGCTACATCGTCGAGCTGGGCACCGAGGGCCGCCTGATCGAGATGCAGCTCGAGGAGACGATGGTCGGCGTGGCCGCCGACAAGGCGGCGCTGATGCGCGACTACTCGGTCGAGGACACCGAGGAGAACCTCGCGACGACGCTCGCCCAGATCGCCCGCCTTCCGCATCAGGACCTGCTCGACTTCGGTCGCCTCGCAGAGCTGCTCGGCTACGACCGCAAGGTCTCGACGCTCGACTTCCCGGTCTCCCCGCGCGGCTACCGCGTGCTCGGGCGGATCCCGCGGCTGCCGAAGCTGGTGGTGCAGCGGATCATCCACGAGTTCGGGGGACTGGAGGAGGTCCTCGCCGCGAGCGACGAGGACCTCGAGGCAGTGGACGGGGTCGGTTCCACGCGCGCCAAGGACATCCGTGAGGGCGTCCGCAGGCTGCAGGAGATCGATCCGATCGATCGTTATCCACAGAGCTGACGGCCAGTCTCGTGTCCGCCGTCACGACGAAAGGAGAGACCAATTCCCGAGCTAGTTGAGGAGGTCGCAGAAGACGAGGCGACGATTGCCGATCTCGAGATCGAGCCTCAGGAGTGCAACTTCGAGGTCGGCGACAACGTCGTATATCCGCACCACGGTGCGGGGGTGGTGATGAAGCGCGAGTCGAAGGAGCTGATGGGAGAGAGGCGCGACTACCTGACCATCACCATCCTCCACAACCACATGACCGTGATGGTCCCCTGTGAGAACGCCCATCGCGCCGGGCTCCGCCGGGTCATCGACGAGGAGCAGGTGAAGAAGGTGATCGGAGTGCTCACGGACGACGTCTCCGAGATGCCGAAGAATTGGAATCGCCGCTTCAAGCACAACCGCGAGAAGATCAAGACGGGAGATGTCTACGAGCTCGCCGAAGTCGTGCGCAATCTCGCGATCCGGGAGATGCAGAAGGGCCTCTCCACGGGCGAGAAGCAGATGTACACCCGCGCCAAGAAGATCCTCGCGTCGGAGTTCATGTACGCGCTGGACAAGGACGAGGAAGGCGCCGAGGGGTACCTCGACAACCTGCTCGAGGAGCGCTTCGGCGAAATTCAGGCGACTGCCTGAGCTGGTCCCCGCAACGGCCGTGATCGCGGCCGCCGGCTCCGGAGAGCGACTTGGAGCCGGCGGCCCGAAGGCCTTCGTCGACCTCGCCGGCAGGCCGATGCTGGCGTGGTCGCTCGCCGCCTTCGGCGGCGCCGGCTCGATCGGGGCGATCGTCGTCGCCGCGCCGCCGGGCGGGGAGGCGCGGGTCTCCCAGATCGCCGACAAGGCCGGCGTCGACGTCTCCGTGCTTCGCGGCGGGGAGTACCGGTCGCAGTCGGTCGCCAACGCGCTCGAGGCGGTCGAGGCCGACCTGGTCGTGGTCCACGACGCCGCTCGCCCGCTGGTGGCTCCGACCCTGATCGACGAGGTGGTCACCCGGCTGACCGCGAACAGCGACATGGTCGGGGTCGTCGCCGCGGCGCCCGTCACCGACACGATCAAGGAGGCGTCGGTCTCGCGGCGCGTCCTGCGCACGCCCGAGCGCTCGCGCCTCTGGGCCGTCCAGACGCCGCAGGCGTTCCGGACCGAGCAGCTCCGCGAGGCGTTCGCAGCTCACGCCGACGACCTCGCCTCGGCGACCGACGACGCGGCGCTCGTCGAGCGCTCCGGCGGCGACGTCCTGATCCACCAGGCATCGCCCCAGAACCTGAAGATCACCACTCCGCTCGACCTCAGGGTCGCGGAGATGCTGCTCAGCTAGGACAGGTCCGCGAGGGCGCTCGGGTAGGCCTCGGAGAAGGTCGGGAAGGGCTGGATCGTGTCGCGGAGGAGGTCGAGGTGGACGCCGGCGCGGATCGCGAGCGTCGCCTGCTGGAGCCAGTCGCCGGCCTCGGGGCCGAGCGCGTAGGCGCCGGTCAGGATTTCGCCGTCGGAGACGAGCGTGAGGAAGCCGCGCGCCTCGCCGTTGCGGGCCCAGGTCGAGGTTCGCGCGAGGCCGGACAGCTCGGCGGTCCCGGTCCGCTTGCCGTCCGACTCGCCGACGGCTGCGACCTGCGGGTCGGTGAACACCACTCGCGGGACGGCGCGATAGTCGGCGCGCGCCTCGTTGCCGAGCATGTCCTCGGCGGCGATCCGGGCTTGGTACTTGCCGACGTGGGTGAAGGGCATGATCCCGGTCACGTCGCCGATCGCCCAGACGCCGTCGCCCGCGCGGAGGCGCTCGTCGACCTCGATCCCCCGCTTGCCCGGCTCGATCCCGACGTTGTCCATCCCGACGTCGAGGCGCGGCTTTCGCCCGGTCGCGACGAGCAGCTTCTCGGCGCTGAGCTCGCCGCCGCCGGCCAGCCGCAGCGCGTAGCCGTCTCCCTGCTTGTCCGCGGCCTCGGCCTGCGCTCCCAGCCTCAGCTCGACCCCCTCCTCGCGGAGCGCGTCGGCAAGCGCCTCGCCGACCGCGGGCGCCTCGCGGCCGAGCAGGCGGTCGGCGGCCTCGACCACGGTCACGTCGGCGCCGAACCGGGTCAGCGCCTGCGCCATCTCGACGCCGACCGGGCCGCCGCCGAGGATCAGGATGCTGTCGGGAACCCGCTTCATCCCGGTCACCTCGCGGTTGGTCCAGACGCCCTCCAGCCCATCGAGCCCCTCGATCGGGGGGAAGGCCGGGTCCGAGCCGGTCGCGACGACGATCCGGTCGGTCTCGTGCGCCTCGCCACCGACCTCGACCGATCCGGCGGCGGCGATCCGGGCGTCACCTCGAAGCAGGGTGATCCCCCTCTGCTCGAGCCAATCCACATGGCCCGAGTCGTCCCAGCCGGAGACGACCTTGTTCCGCCACTCGAGCGCCTCGTCTCGGTCGATCTCGCCCGTGACCGCCTCGCGGGCGCCGGGAGCGTGGCGAGCCTGGGCGACGGCCTCGCCGGGGCGCAGCAGGGTCTTCGACGGCATGCAGGCCCAGTAGGAGCACTCGCCGGCGACCAGCTCCCGCTCGGCGACCGCGACGCTCATCCCGGCTTCCGCGAGATGCCCGGCGCAGACCTCCCCCGCCGGGCCGGCGCCGATCACGATCGCGTCGAATCGCTCACTCATCGCTTCAGCAACACGTATACCAGCGCGATCGCGAAGGCAATCTGCCCGACGCCGAACGCGACCCCGAGGTTCGCGGCGTCGAACAGCTCCGCGACGCCCGTGCCCACCGCGAAGGCCGCGATCACGATGGCGACGCTCGTCAGCACGCCGACACTATGTCGCGACCGCCATTCCGCCGCCGAGCAGCGCGAACCCGAGGATCGCCCAAGCGACGTAGTCGCCGATCTGGCCGGAGTGCAGCCGCCGCAGCCTGACCAGCGCGCGCTCGGCGACGTTGCCGGAGTCGAGCGTGAGGAGGAAGGGAAGCTTGCCGAACCGAAGCAGCGCCGCAGCGACCGCGATCGCTCCGAGGGTGGTCACGAACCCGACCGCGACCGCGCGGGGGCCGACGTGAACGCTCTCCACCTCGCGACCCTCGGGGACCGGGTTCTCGAGCACGGTGGCCGCGTAGACGGGGCGGTCCGTGAACCGGGCAGCGGCTTCGTTCACCTGATCGAGGATGCCGGGGATCGCGCTGAAGGCGAGGCCGGCGACGATCAGGATCGCGGCGCTGGCGATCATCACCACCGGCGTGTAGCCGCGGGCCCCCGGGACTTCGCTCTCCTCGACCTCGTCCTCGATCTCCTCCGTGTCGCCCCAGCCCGCGAAGATCCGGCCCGCCGCGCGCAGCAGCGCGGCCGACGTGAGCAGGGTGGCGACGAAGAAGACGGCGATCACCCCTCCGTAGCCGACGTCGGCAGCCGCCTCCTCCACCACCGCCTTGCCGGTGAACGCGCCGAGCGGCGGCAGCGCGGCGAGCCCGAGCGCGCCGGCGACGAACAGGAACATCACGATCCGCGGCACCTCGTGGCCGCGGCCGTGCAGGCTGAGCTCGTGGACGCTCCCGCAGCGGTGGATGAGGATGCCGAGGCAGACGAACAGCCCGGCGCGCAGCAGCCCGTCGGCCGGGACGAGAAGGGCGGCGCCGGCGACTCCCGCGGGCGTCAGCAGAGCGACGCCGATCAGCGCCAGGCCGATCTGGCTGATCGTCGCGAATGCCAGCAGCCGTTTCAGATGCTCCTGGACGAGGCACATGACCGCCCCGAGCAGCGCCGTCACGATCGCGAACGTGATCAGCACCGCTCGCACCTCCTCGGCGTGCGGGGCCAGTGGCCCCTCGAACACCGTCCAGTAGATCCGGGCGATCGCGTAGATGCCGAGGTCGCTCATCACCCCCGTGAACACGATCGCCGCGGGGGTCGGGGCGACGGCGTAGGCGTCGGCGAGCCAGAAGTGAAACGGCACCGCCGCGGCCTTGACGAGGAAGCCGCCGACCAGCAGCGCGAACGACACGACGACCAGCCCGTCGACGGGCTCGCCGGCAAGCGCGTCGCCGACCTGCGCCAGGTTCAGCGCCCCGGTCCGCCCGTAGAGCAGCGCGATCCCGAACAGGATCATGATCGCGCCGATCGTGTTGACGACGGCGAAGCTGAGCCCGCCCTGAAGCGGGCCGGGCCGGTCGATCCGGTAGGCCGTGAGCGCGTAGGCGGACACGCTCATCACCTCGAAGAAGACGAACATGTTGAACAGGTCGCCGCTCAGCGAGAAGCCGACGAGGCCGCCCAGGAAGACGAGCATCAGCGCCGGGAACACGGGCCCCGGCTCCTCGAAGTAGCGCCAGGTGAACAGCGCCGCGACGACGATCAGCACCGCGGCGAGCGTCGCCAGCGCCGCGCCGAGCGGGTCGATCGCCATCGCGATCCCGAGCACGACGTCGTCGGCGCGCGGCTCGACCCCGCCGAGGTAGCTGGTCAGCGGCCCGTCGGACTCGTTCGCGTCCAGGACCAGGAGGAGGCAGAGGACGAGGGTGGCGCTCGCCGCCGACACCGCGAGCACGTCCGACGGCGTGCGCCGCCATGGAACCGAGGCGACGAGCAGTGCCGCGACCCCGAACGGGATCGCGACCGTGAGCGGCGCCAGCTCCTCCACGTGCCTAGTCTCGGAGCGGGTCGAGCTCGTCCGGGTCGAGCGTGTGCAGGCGCTTGTGCATCTGCACCGCGATCGCCAGCAGCAGCGCGGTGACCGTCGCCCCGACGACGACGTCGGTCAGCGTCAGCGCCTGGACGACGGGGTCGACGGCCTGCGTCTTGCGGGGGATGTCGATGAAGACGGGCGCCGCGAAGTCCTTGCGATAGCCGACGGCCAGCAGCAGGATGTAGGTCGAGGACTGGGCGACCGACAGGCACACGATCAGGTGGATCAGGTGGCGGCTGGTGACGACACCGTAGATCCCGATCAACAGGACCCAGACGCAGACGACGTAGGGGAGGACGCCGATCACGTTCGCTCTCCCGGGCGCCTGATGATCAGCAGCTGCTCGATGAACTCCGAGAGGAGCAGCACGAAGCCGCCCGCGACCTCGAATCCCACCGCGACGCTGAGGAGCGGGATCGTCCCCGCCGAGACCAGCTCACCGGGCTCCCCCTTGGGGAGGAAGTTCTCGAGGAAGGCGCCGCTGAAGATCAGGCCTCCGATCCCGATCAGGACGAACGCGCCGGCCCCGCTCGCCTTCGCGACCTCCACCAGGGCAACCGGGCGGACCCTGCTCATCGCGATGTACTCCCCGCCGAGATAGACGAGCAGCAACGCGGTCGCGGCGATCACACCGCCCTGGAAGCCACCCCCGGGTGTGAGATGTCCATGCGCCGTGATGTAGACCGCCAGCAGCACGGTCGGCCCTGCGATCAGGACCGTCGTCAGTCGCACCGCCGAGCTCGAGGGTGGGACCTGGCGGCCCCAGGCGTCGTCGTCTGCCGCGATCCGCCGCTCGTCGCGGCGGGAGCGAAGCAGCAGCGCCAGCCCGAGGACCGCCGCGAACAGGATGAACTCCTCGCCGAGGGTGTCGAAGGCCCGGTAGTCGAAGTTGACGGCGGCGACGACCGCGGTCGTGCCCGCATCCTCGACGCCGATCTGGTTCACGACCTGGCCGTAGCGCGGCGTGAACCCGTCGAAGCTCGGCAGCCCGGCGAGGCCCCACGCGAGCAGTGCCGCGAGGCCGGCCGCGCCGGTGAGGAAGATCCGCCGCCGCCCCTCGAACGAGAGCTCACCGGGCCGGCGTTGCGGGGCGCTCATTGGCGCGTCTTCGCGATCGCGAGCAGGATCATCGTCGGCAGCGCGACGGCGCCGATCACGATGTTGGAAAGCGCCACGTCGGGGGCCTGGAAGGCGAAGAAGAGGATCCCCAGGCAGAGTCCGTAGAGGCTCGCGACGACGGCCTGGCGGGTCGGGTCGCGCGCCATCACGACGGCCCATGCGCCGAGCCCTACGAGCAGCAGGGCGACGATCTGGAAGGCCTCGAGAGCGCTCATCGCTCGCCCCCCCCGATCGGCCTGGTGGGCTCGCGATAGTCGAGCTGGCCGCGTTCCCTGATCCTCGCCGCGCGCGCGGTCGCGTGCGCGAGCACCGGCCCGAGCAGGGCCACGATTGCGGCTGTCAGCGCCGCCTTGATGCCGGCCTGGGTGAGCGGCCCGAAGTCGATCGCGACGGCGACCGCGATCGCGAGCGGGGTGAAGATCGACGCGGGGCCGGTGAAGTGGAGCCTGTCGTAGACGTCGCGGGCGGCGAGGATGCCGATCACCGAGGTGAGCTGGATCAGGACCCCGGCGGCCAGAAGCGCTGCCACCACGACCTCGGTGCCGCTCACAGCCAGCGCTCCAGGAAGCGCGCGTACGCGAGGCCGCCAGCGAAGCTGAGCACAGCCGAGACGAGCGCGAGGTCGAAGAACGGCTGGCGGTCGGTCCCGGCCGCAAGCAGCAACAGCACCAGGGTGGCGATGTCCCCCCCGATGTTGAGGGCGACCAGCCCGTCGGGCGGGGAGGCGCGAAGGGTGAACAGGATCAGCGGCGCGATGCCGGCGAGCATCACGGCCGCGGCGACCAGATAGACGGTCACTCGTCGGGCCTCGCGATCAGCTCGTGGAACAGCATCTCGCCGTTGCGCTCATCGATCCCGAGCACGTACGTGTTGGGCGCAAACGACTCACCGACGATCAGCAGGGCGCGCTTCGCCTCTGATTCAGCCGCGTCGTACGGAAGCTCCACCCGCCGCGTCCGGAAGCGCCCGCGCACCTCCTTCCCGCGCAGCAGCCGCCACAGCGCGCCGAGCACCCAGCCGCTCTCCCGGACCGAATCCCAGGGCAGCCGCCGGATGCCGAGCAGCCAGCGCATCCGCGGCCGGAACCGGACGAGTCGCTGCTCGCGGACCGCGACCGCGGCGGTGGCGGCAAGCGCCGACGCGAACAGGCCGAGCACGGCCTCCTCGAACACGAAGGCGGAGATCAGCGCCAGCCAGAGGACGTTTAGCGCCACGAACCAGGCGAGCCAGAAAACCACGCGGTCCCTCCGCTGCCGGCTCGGCGAGCTCTGCATGGCCTGCTTCTAGCAGAGTGCCGGAGCGCTAGCTTTGTCCCGGTGCTCACCGACTACCACGTCCACCTGCGCACCGACGACGTCGGCCGGGCGGACGAGGCGTTCACCGAGGAGAACGTCGACCGCTACCTCGCCGCCGCCGAGGAGCAGGTGATCGACGAGCTCGGGGTCTCCGAGCACATCTACCGGTTCACCGCGGCGCTGGAGCTGTGGAGGCACCCCTACTGGGAGAGCCAGGCCCGCGACGACCTCGACGCGTACTGCGAGTTCATCCGTGCGACGCCGCTGCGGCTCGGGATCGAGGCCGACTTCATCCGCGGCGCCGAGGACCGCACCGCGGCGCTGCTCGAAGCGTGCGATCTCGACTACGTGGTCGGCTCGGTCCACTTCCTCGGCGAAAAGGGGGCGGTGGACGACCGGCGCTACGACGTCTGGGCCAGCGACGGCGACCCGGACCGGGTCTGGAAGCGCTACTTCGAGTGGACCGCCGCGGCGGCGGGCTCGGGCCTGTTCGACATCCTCGCCCACCCCGACCTGGTCAAGGTCTGGGGGGCCGACCGACCGCTGCCCGAGCGCGACCCGCGCCACTACTACGAACCCGCGATCGAGGCGATCGCCGAGTCGGGGATCGCGGTCGAGATCTCAACGGCCGGCCTCCGCAAGCCCGTCGGGGAGATCTACCCGGCGCGCGGGTTCGCGGAGATGTGCGTCGAGGCCGGGGCCGAGTTCGCGCTGTCGTCGGATGCGCACGCGCCGGATCAGGTCGGGTTCGGCTACGAGCAGGCACTCGAGTTCCTGGCCGAGCTCGGCGTCGAGCGGATCTGCGCCTTCGAGCATCGGCAGCGGCGGCTCGAGCCGCTGGGGGCCTCGGTTGGCTCCTAGGGCCGGGATCGGCTTCGACTCCCACCGCCTGGTCGAGGGCGAGTCGCTGATCGTCGGCGGCGTCGAGATCGAGCACGACCGCGGCCTCGCCGGCCACTCCGACGCCGACGTCCTCACCCATGCCGTGATCGACGCGCTTCTCGGTGCCGGTGGGCTCGGCGACCTGGGCGAGCATTTCCCTCCCGACGACGAGCGGTGGCGGGATGCCGACTCGATCGATCTGCTGCGGACGGTGCTCGGGATGCTGCGGTGTAGCCCGATCAACGTCGACGCGACGGTGATCTGCGAGCAGCCGAAGCTCGCTCCCCATCGGGCGGAGATGGAGGCGAAGCTGAGCGAGGCGCTCGGGGCTCCCGTCAGCGTCAAGGCGACGAGCAACGAGGGGATGGGGGCGATCGGGCGCGGCGAGGGAATCGCCTGTATCGCCGTCGCGATCGTGGAGACGGGCGAGCCCGCATAGGCTTCGGCGGATGCTCGAGTCGATCACCTCGCGGGTCGCGGCGCGTGTGAGCGACCTGATCTGGGCGCTCAAGGTGCTGCGCGAGCGTGGCGTGCTCGGGCCGATTCGGCCCGACAAGGCGGTTCGCGTCGCCGAGCGTTACCTGCGCTGGGGCACGACCCCGGCGCTCGGCTCGGTCGCCACCGCGATCGAGCACCCGGACGAGGCGGCGATCGTCGACGAGCTCGGGACGCTCACCTTCGCCGAGACCCACGCCCGCTCCAACGCGCTCGCGCGAGCGCTGGCCGACCAGGGGGTGAGGAGCGGGGACGGCGTCGCGATCATGTGCCGGAACCACCGCTACTTCGTCGAGGCGACGATGGCGTGCGCGAAGCTCGGGGCCGTCTCGCTCTACCTCAACACCGCCTTCGCTGCCCCCCAGCTCGCGGAGGTGATGGAGCGCGAGAGCACCGTCGCGCTGATCTACGACGAGGAGTTCGCCGGGCTGCTCGACGCGGGCGGCCGCAACGAGGTGCGAAGGATCGTGGCCTGGGGCGAGGACGGGGAGGACGACGCCCCTTCGGTCGAGGAGCTGCTCGACGCGTTTCCCGGCGAGCCGGAGCTGTCGCCCCCGCCCGAGAGTGGGCGCTACGTGATCCTCACCTCGGGCACGACGGGGACGCCGAAGGGCGCGCGGCGCGGCGCTCCCGAGGGGATCACCCCGCTTGCCGCTTTCCTCTCGAAGATTCCCCGTCACGCTCACGAGACGGCCGTGATCTCGGCGCCGCTGTTCCACTCCTGGGGGTTCAGCCACTTCGTGCTCGGGCTGCCGCTGGCGGCGACGATGGTGCTGCGGCGGAGGTTCGAGCCCGAGGACGCGATCCGCGCGGTCGCGGAGCACCGCGCCCAGACCCTGGTCGTGGTGCCGGTGATGATGCAGCGGATTCTCGAGCTCGATCCCGAGGTCCGCGCCCGCCACGACCTCTCGTCGCTGCGGGTCACCGCCGCGAGTGGCTCGGCGCTGCCGGGCGAGCTCGCGAACAGGTGGATGGACGAGTTCGGCGACAACCTCTACAACCTGTATGGCTCGACCGAGGTCGCGTGGGCGACGATCGCGACGCCGGAGGACATGCGATCCGCGCCGGGGACCGCCGGGCGGATCCCGCGAGGGACCGTCGTCAAGATCGTCGACGACCACGGCCGGGAGCTGCCTCAGGGCGAGACCGGCCGCATCTTCGTCGGCAACGAGATGTCGTTCGAGGGCTACACCGGCGGTGGCGACAAGGAGCGGCTCGAAGAACTGGTTTCCTCGGGAGACGTCGGCCACTTCGACGAGCAGGGGCGGCTGTTCATCGACGGCCGTGACGACGAGATGATCGTCTCGGGTGGCGAGAACGTGTTCCCGCGCGAGGTCGAGGACCTGCTCGCGGATCACGAGGCGATTTCCGAGGCGGCGGCGCTCGGGGTCGACGATGAGCAGTTCGGCCAGCGCCTGCGGGCGTTCGTCGTGACCCGGGGCGGCGCCGAGGTCTCGGAGGACGAGCTGAAGGCTCACGTGAAGAAAAACCTCGCTCGTTACAAGGTCCCTCGCGAGATTGTCTTCCTCGACACTCTTCCGCGTAATGCGACAGGTAAGGTCATGAAACGCGAGCTGGCTGACGGCGATTCGGACGCGGAGCGCGAGAAGGGGCGCCCAGCGGACTGAACGGCGCGAGGCCAGCCCGAACCGACGACGGGAGGCGAGTTGCCGGAAACCGGGTCACTGCAGCCGTTCGAGGAGGAGGGCCGAGCCGAGATCGAGAGCGCGCGCGCCGCGAACGAGCGGTTTCGTGCCAGGTCGACCGCCGTGATCGAGGAGCTGCAGCAGCGCGAGGCCGCCCAGCGCGAAGCCGCCGCTCGCGCCCGAGTCGCCGCGAACAGCGCGCGGCGCGAGGCGGCCAAGGCGATCGACATCGCCCGCAAGACCGAGCGGGGCGCGATCGCGCGCGCCGAGGCGGCGATCGAGAAGGCCGGCCGGCTCGCCGCGGCGGCGGAGCGCCGCGCGATCGCGACCGAGAACGCGCTCGCCGATCTCCAGGAGCGGCGCGGTGACGAGTTGCAGCGGGTCGCACAGCTCGAGCAGCGGCTGGAGCGAGCGGAGGCACGGGCGGCGCGGGCCGAGCAGCAGCGCGATCAGGCTCGTCGCGACGCTGAGCAGGTGATCGAGCGCCTCGAAGGTGAGATTCGCGACCGCACCGAGAACGCGATCAGCGCTGCGAGCGCGCGCTCGGCGGAGGCGCTCGGGATCGCCGAGCAGCGTGCCCGCGAAGCCGAGCGGATGCTGGAGCAGGCGACCGCCGATCTGAACGAATCGGAGCAGCGTGTGATCGCGGCCGAGGACCGCGCAGAGGCGGCGGTCGAGGGGGCGAGGACGGAGATCGAGGCGATCCGGTCTGAGATGGATGGGAAGGCCCGCGCCGCCGCCGCCGAGGCGCGTAAGGATTCCGAGCAGCGAATCCGGCGGCTCGCCGACCGCGTCACCGAGGAGGCCGAGGCGCGTGCACGCGCGGAGGCCGAGGCAGGAGTCAGCCGTGAGGCGGTGAAGCTCCAGCAGGAGGCCGACGAGCGCGTCGAGGCGGCCCGCCGCCGCGCAGAGCGTGAGGTCAGCGAGAAGGTGGACCGCGCCCGGCGCGATGCCCTCCTGGTGGAGACGGCCGGCGAGGGGAACGTCGAGCGTCTCCCGGTCCCGGCCGAGCCGTCGCCGCACGACCCCCGCGGCACGCAGTACGTCGGCGGCCGCCGCCTCCGCACCTACTAGCCGAGGCTCCGAACCTAGGCCGCGGCGCGGAGGCGTCTGCGGGCGCGGTGGATGTGCGCCAGGGCCCGGCCGCGGGTCGTGACCGGGGCCGAGGCGATGAAGTCGTGGATCAGCCCGTTTGTGTCCTCGGGCAGCTCGATCTGGGGGACGTGCCCGCAGTCGTTGAGGACCACCTGGTGGGCGGCTGGCAGGGCCTCCATCACGTGGTGGCAGAAGGCGAGCGGGACGAGCGGGTCCGCGTCCCCCCAGACGAACATCGCCGGGGGCTCCAGACCCGCGAGCCGGGTCCAGAATCCGTCCGGGCCGTCCGGCTCCTCGAGGTAGATGTTGCGGGCCGCGGCCGAGAACGCGACCCGGCCCGCCCGGCTGCGGTAGCCGGCGACGAACTCCTCGACCGCGAGGTCGGCGACCGAGGGGTGGAGCCGCTCGGGTCGCCCGAACATCGTCCAGAACTGGCGGCGGACGATGGCGGAGTTCATCTTGTGCGGGATCGCCGCAAGCTCCGGGCGGAGCAGCTTCACGATCGGGACGAGCTCGCGGCGCTTGCGCCAGGCCAGCGACGGTGTCAGCAGGCTGAGGCTGCCGACCCTGTCCGGCGCGTGGAGGCCGGCCTCGATCGCGATCCGTCCGCCCAGCGAGTTGCCGACGAGGTGGACCCGCCTGATGCTCATCGCGTCGAGGAAGCGGACGACGGCGCGCGCGAACCAGGCGGCGTCGTAGGGGGCGCGGGCCGGCTTCGACGAGGCGCCGAAGCCCGGCAGGTCGATCGCGTGGACCGTGTAGTGCGGGGCGAGCGCGGAGACCGTCTCGTAGAAGCTCGACTTGGTGCCGCCGAGGCCATGGATGAGCACGGCCGTCTCGGGGCCCTTGCCGGCGGTCAGCGTCGAGATCCGGGCCTTGCCGGCCGCGACCTCGTGAACCCGCAGCAGCGGCGGACGGCCGCTCGGGAGCCGGAAGTAGCCCTCGAAGGCGATCGCGAGGTCGAGGTTGCCGCGCGCCCACAGGCGCCGCGAGCGGAACGCGTCGAGTCCCGAGAGCCTCCCCTCGCGCAGCTCGAGCCAGGTGGCGGAATCGGTGCCGATCACGATGTCGGCGTCGCGATTCGGCGAGGCGAGCACCTCGCAGCGCTCGGTGTCGAGCTCGACCCCCCAGCTCATCCCGAGATCCTCGAGCTCGATCCGGTAACCGGCTCTGAAGCCCGGCTCCGCCCCGAGGTAGCGCTCCGGCAGGGACGCGAACGCTCGCTCGACCGCGCGCAGCCTGATCTGCTCTGGCGACCTGGCGGACAAGGCGCCGCAAGCCTATCGGCCGAACCCGTCGCGTCCGCTGGTCCTCAACACCGTGGCGTGCGCCGGACGCCGCAAATTGGGCGCGCCGGGCGCGACTAGGATGGCCGCGTGCGCAGGGTCGCGATCACCGACACCCTCAGCGGCGGGCCGAAGGAGCTCCAGCCGGGCGAAGGCGGGCGGGTCGGCATCTACGCGTGTGGGCCGACCACATACGGGCGGATCCACATCGGCAACGCGCGTCCGTACGTGATCTTCACCCTTCTGAAGCGCTTCCTCGAGCACGAGGGGCTGGAGGCGAGGCTCGTCATCAACGTCACCGACATCAACGACAAGATCTACGACGCGGCGCGCGACGCCGGCGTCGCCTCGACAGAGTGGGCGGAGGGAATGACCGCCGCCTATCGTCAGGACACCGACCGTCTCGGCTTGGGCCGCCCGGATGCAGAGCCGCTCGCGAGCGAGACGCTCGCGGAGATCGTGGCGCTGATCGAGGCGCTGATCGAGTCCGGCCACGCCTACCAGGCGAACGGCGACGTCTACTTCCGGGTCCGCACCTTCGCCGACTACGGGAAGCTCTCCAACCGCAACCCCGACGAGATGGACCAGGGGGAGGAGGCCGGCAGCGCCCAGCTCAAGGAAGACCCCCTCGACTTCGCGCTCTGGAAGGGACACAAGGAGGGCGAGGACTCCTCCTGGCCCTCGCCATGGGGTGCCGGCCGGCCCGGCTGGCACATCGAATGCTCGGCGATGGCCGAAAAGGAGCTCGGCCTCGACTTCGCCGTGCACGGGGGCGGCACCGACCTGATCTTTCCCCATCACGAGAACGAGCTGGCCCAGAGCGAGTCGGCTCACGGCGTCCCGCTCGCCGAGATCTGGATGCACAACGGGATGGTCCAGCTCGACGAGGAGAAGATGTCGAAGTCGGTCGGGAACATCTTCCAGCTCTCCGAGGCGCTCGACCAATACGGCCCGGAGGCCGTCGTCGCCTACCTCGCCTCGGGCCACTACCGGCAGCCGCTCGCCTTCTCCGACGCGCTGCTCGAGGAGGCCAGGGCGCGGGTGGCGGGGATCCGCAACTACCTCAGGGACGCCCCGGGCGGCGACCCCGATCCGTTTCTCGCCGACCAGCGCGACGCCTTCCTCGATGCGCTCGCCGACGACTTCAACACCCCGAGGGCGTACGCGGCGATCGCCGCGATCGTCTCCGAGGGGAACCGCCGCGAGCTGCCCGGCGCCCGCGCGGTGCTCGAGGAGATGCTGCCGCTGCTCGGCCTGACGTCGCTGCTGGAGGAGGAGGAGAGGGCCGACCCCGAGGCCGAGGCCCTGCTCGCCGACCGGCAGGAGGCGAGGGCTGCGAAGGACTTCGCGCGCGCGGACGAGATCCGCGATCGCCTCGCCGAGCTCGGCTGGGAGGTCCGCGACGAGGCGGGGGGCGCGCGGCTGGTGCGCCGGGCCTGAGGTGACGGCGGCGAACCGCGAGGGCGGCAGGGAGTTGATCTACGGCCGCCGCCCGGTCGCCGAGGCCGAGCGGGGGCGGCGGGCGGTGCACCGCATCTGGCGCGCGCCCGAGACGACGGCGGAGGAGCTCGAGAGGCTCTGCAGCTCGCCCGACCATCAGGGGGTGGTCGCCGAGGTCGATCCCTATCCCTACGCCGACCCCGCCACGCTGCTCGCGGCCGAGGACGCGCTGGTGGTGGCCCTCGACCAGATCCAGGACCCGCAGAACCTCGGGGCGATCTGCCGCGGCGCCGAGGTCGCGGGCGCTGCCGGCGCCGTGATCACGGAGCGCCGGGCGGCCGCCGTCACGCCGGCCGTCTGCAAGGCCTCGGCGGGCGCGGTCGAGCATCTGCCCGTGGCGCGGGTCCGCAACCTCGCCGACTGGCTCGAGGAGGCGAAGCAGGCCGGCGCCTGGATCCACGGCGCGGCTGCGGGCGCCGAGCGGGCATACACCGACGTCGACTGGAGCGGGCGCGCCGTGGTGGTGCTCGGCTCGGAGGGCGCCGGGCTCCGCCCCCGGGTCGCGGCGGCGTGCGACGAGCTCGTCTCGATCCCGGTCCGGGGACGGATCGATTCGCTGAACGCATCCGTGGCCGCCGCGGTGATCCTGTTCGAGGCGGCCCGGGCGCGCGGCTGAGCCACGGGGCGCGCCATCATCCGAGGGTTTGCGACACCTCGGTTCCAGGGCATACGTGCGGCAAGCAGCGAGGAACGCAAGACCGGAGGAGAGTTGAGGACAGCGTTGAGGCGAGGCCGCCTCGCGATACCCGTGGTGCTCTGCGCCGCCGCGCTCGTTGCGGGCTGCGGAGGCGACGAAGAAGCGGGGCCCGCTTCGATCAACTGGTTCGTCGCGATCCAGCCCGGCGGCTCGATTCAGGAGATTGCGACAACCTGCACCGAGCAGGCCGGCGGACGCTACGAGATCAACCTCGAGCTGCTCCCGACCGACGCCGATTCCCAGCGTGAGCAGCTCGTTCGCAGGCTCGGCGCCGAGGACTCCTCGGTCGACCTGATCGGGATGGACATCCCTTGGACCGCCGAGTTCGCGAACGCGGGCTGGCTCCGTCCCTGGGAGGGCGCCCAGGCGGAGCAGGTGAGCCGAGACGCCTTCGACAGCGCGGTTGAGGCCGCCTCGTTCGAGGGCAAGCTCTACGGGGCGCCGTTCAACTCCAACACCCAATTGCTCTTCTACCGCAAGGACCTGGCGCCGCAGCCGCCGACGACGTGGGATCAGATGATCCAACAGGCCGAGCAGCTGGGAACCACGATCCAGGTGCAGGCGCAGCGCTACGAGGGCTACGTCGTCTTCTTCAACACGCTGCTCGCGTCGGCGGGCGGCGAGATCCTCTCGGGGCCGGAGGAAGTGGACCTGCCGCAGGGACCGACCGAGGACGCGCTCCGGGTGATTGGGACGCTGGCCCATTCCTCGGCGGCCGCCCCTGACATCGACACCTCCGACGAGGACTCCGCGCGGCTCGGATACGAGTCGGGGGCCTCGGCCTTCTTGATCAACTACACCTTCGCCTACGGGAGCGCCGGCGAGAACGCGCCCGACATCCAGGCCAACACCGGCGTCGCCCGCTATCCGGAGGTGATCCCGGGGACGCTGAGCCGCCCGCCGCTCGGCGGCTTCAACATCGGGATCAGCGCCTTCTCCGATGACCCGGAGATCGCCTTCGAGGCCGCCACCTGCATCACCTCGCCCGCGAGCCAGCTCACTGCCACCGAGCTGGACGGGCTGCCGCCGTCCAACCAGACCCTCTACAGCGATCCGGTGGTCACCGAGGCTTATCCCGGCTTCGCCCCGCTGGTCAAGCAGTCGATCGATGACGCCGCGGTCCGACCCCTGACCCCCGCCTATACCGATCTCTCCCTGGCGATCCAGCGCACCCTCCACCCGCCGCGGAAGATCGACCCCGACGACCCCGGCTCGATCTACGACGAGCTTCGCGCCAACGCCGAGGACGCGGTCAAGCGGGAGGGCCTGCAATGACCAGCCGGACCCGCTCCGAGCGCCGCCTCGGCTGGATGCTCTGCGCCCCGGCGGTGATCGCGATGCTCCTGGTCACCGCCTACCCGATCGCCTACGCGGTCGTCCTCTCCTTCCAGGACCTCGATCTCCGCTTTCCCGAGGAAGGCGGCTTCGTCGGCTTCGACAACTACGCATCCGTGCTGAGCTCGAGCCTCTGGTGGACGGACCTCTTCAACACCCTGTTCATCACCGTGATCTCGGTCTCGGTTGAGCTCGTCCTCGGGATGGCGATCGCCCTGGTCATGTACCGGGCGATCTTCGGGCGCGCGGTGGTCCGCGCCGCGGTCCTGATCCCCTACGGGGTCATCACCGTCGTCGCGGCCCTCTCCTGGCAGTTCGCATTCGACCCCGCGACCGGGTTCGTCAACAACCTGCCCCTGATCGATGACGACAAGGCCTGGTTCGGCGAGCGCTTCAGCTCCCTCGCGGTGATCATCATGGCCGAGGTCTGGAAGACGACCCCGTTCATGGCGCTGCTGCTGCTCGCCGGGCTGACGACGATCGACGAGGGGCTCTACGAGGCGGCGAAGGTCGACGGCGCCAACGCCGTCCAGCGGTTCTTCCGGATCACGCTGCCGCTGATGAAGCCGGCGATCCTGGTGGCGCTCCTGTTCCGGACCCTCGACGGCTTCAGGGTCTTCGACACGATCTTCATCATGACCCGGGGGGCACAGGACACCGAGTCGGTCTCGATCCTCGGCTACAACCAGCTGATCTCGCGCCTCAACCTCGGCCTCGGCTCGGCGGTTTCGGTGCTGATCTTCATCTGCGTGCTCCTGATCGCGTTCATCTTCATCCGCGGCTTCGGCGCCCGCACCCAGGATGGAAGGGTGGCCTGATGCGGCGCGGGATCAGGGAATACTCGCTCTGGGCGATCGGCGAGCTCCTGATCGTCGCCGGGGCGCTGATCCCTGTGCTCTGGATCATCTCCCTGTCGCTGAAGACCCCGGCGACGGTCGCCGACCAGAGCTTCATCCCGCAGGAGTGGTCGCTCGAGAACTACGAGACCCTGTTCGAGGGCGGGATCGACGACAGCCCGTTCATCAAGCCGCTGATCAACTCGATCGGGATCGCCCTGATCACCACGGTGATCTCGATCGTGCTCGCCGCCCTCGCGGCCTACGCGATCGCCCGGCTCGACTTCCCTGGCAAGACCCTGATTCTCGCCGGCACCCTGGCGATCGCGATCTTTCCGCAGATCTCGACGGTCGGCCCCCTGTTCGACATGTGGAGGACGCTGGGGCTCTACGACACCTGGCCGGGGCTGATCATTCCCTACCTCACCTTCTCGCTGCCACTGGCGATCTACGTGCTCGTCGCCTTCTTTCGCGAGATCCCCTGGGACCTCGAGCAGGCGGCCGAGGTCGATGGGGCGACCCCGTTCCAGGCCTTCCGCAAGGTGATCGTGCCGCTGGCGGCCCCCGGGGTGTTCACCGCCGCGATACTCGTCTTCATCTTTGCCTGGAACGACTTCCTTTTCGCGATCTCCCTCACCTCCTCCGACGCTTCGCGGACGGTCCCCGCGGCGCTAGCCTTCTTCACCGGGGAGTCACAGTTCACCGAGCCGACCGGCAGCACCGCGGCCGCGGCGGTGATCGTCACCATCCCAATCATCGTCTTCGTACTGTTGTTCCAGCGACAGATCGTCTCCGGACTCACCTCCGGCGCAGTCAAGGAATAGGAGAAGCAAATGTCCGAAATCGTTCTCGACGAAGTCACCAAGCGGTTCCCCGATGGGACCGAGGCCGTCAAGAAGATGAGCCTGGACATCCCCGACGGCG
Organism: Solirubrobacterales bacterium; assembly: GCA_036258315.1. GTDB lineage: Bacteria > Actinomycetota > Thermoleophilia > Solirubrobacterales > 70-9 > DASSYK01. The sequence goes on along the minus strand of DATADX010000040.1, from coordinate 13,411 downwards.
ATTTCGTGATCCTGGTCGGTCCCTCCGGCTGCGGGAAGTCGACCGCGCTGCGGATGATCGCCGGGCTCGAGGATGTCACCGAGGGTGAGCTGAAGATCGGCGATCGGGTCGTCAACGACCTCGCCCCCAAGGATCGCGACATCGCGATGGTCTTCCAGAACTACGCGCTCTACCCCCACATGACCGTCCGCGAGAACATGGCCTTCCCGCTGAAGCTCGCCCATGTCGACGGCGCCGAGATCGAGAAGAAGGTCAACGAGGCCGCCAAGACACTCGACCTCACCGAGCACCTCGACCGCAAGCCCAGAGCGCTCTCCGGCGGTCAGCGGCAGCGGGTGGCGATGGGCCGCGCCATCGTCCGCGACCCGCAGGCCTTCCTGATGGACGAGCCGCTCTCCAACCTCGACGCGAAGCTGCGGGTGCAGATGCGGACCGAGGTCGCACGGATCCAGGCCCGGCTCGGGACGACCACCGTCTACGTCACCCACGACCAGACCGAGGCGATGACCCTCGGGGACTGGGTCGCGGTGATGAGGGCCGGCGTCGTCCAGCAGGTCGGCCGGCCGACCGAGCTCTACAACCATCCCACCAACCTGTTCGTCGCCGGCTTCATCGGCTCGCCGGCGATGAACTTCGCCCCGGGGACGCTCTCCGGATCGAAGGTGAAGACCCCGTTCGGGGAACTCCCGGTCCCCGACGGGGTGAAGGCCGGAGCCGGCGAAGGCGAGCGCGATGTGATCGTGGGGATCCGGCCCGAGCACTTCGAGTATGCGCAGCTCGTTGACAGCGAGGCCCGCGAACACGGGGCCACCTTCAAGGCGAAGCTCGACCTGGTCGAGTCGCTCGGCGCCGAGTACTACACCTACTTCCACCTCGAGGGGACCAGAGTCGACTCGGAGCACCTCAGCGAGGTCGCCGCCGACGCCGGCCTCGGCGAGATCCCGAGCGCCAAGGCGGGCGACGTCTCCATGGTCGCCCGCCTCGACGAGATGAGCGAGATCGAAGAGGGCCAGGAAGTGGAGCTCTCGCTCGACACACGCCGCATCCACATGTTCGACCCTGAGAGCGGCGACAACCTCGCCGGCACGCCGTCGGGCGACGGCGCCGGGCCGGGAGCCGCCAAGGCCGCCGAGAAGCCGGTCGGCCGATCGAGCGGCGAGGCGCCCGCCGAGGAGTCGAGCTCCTAAGCGGAGGGCAGAGGCTCCGGCGCCGCCGGTGCCGCGCTTCCGCCCCCGAGATCGAAGAACAGGATGCTGGCGACCAGCCCCGCGAACGGGACCGTCACCACGCTCCCGATCGCCTGCACGATCACGCGCCCGGCGTCGTCACCGATCGCGTCCCCGATCAGGCCCGCCGCGATCGAGACGGCGACCACGATCAGGAAGGCGAGCACGATCACGGCGAACACCGTCCAGCCCTGGCCCCGGACCAGTTCGCGGCTGCGGCCGAACGCCTCGATCACGCCGCGGTTCTCGACCACGATCGCGGGCGATACCACCGCCCAGATCGTGAGCAGGATCAGGCCGGGGACGATCAGGAGGAGGAAGCCGATGAAGATTCCGATTCCCGCCAGGATCCCGTTCAGCGCCAGCGGGACGATGTAGGGCATGGCCGCGGAGAGGAGCTCGCCGACGGTCTGGTCGCGGCGGCCGTCCCGGACGTCCTGGACCAGCTTCACGACGTAGCCCGTGTAGAGGAACTGCGCGGCGATCACGACCACGGAGCCGAGCAGGGACAAGACGACGCTGTCCGTGGACCCGAGCAGCCCGCTGACGAGGGCGGCGACGCCGATCAGGACCAACGCTCCCCCGAGCAGCGGCCCGACGTATTCGCGGTAGGTCGCGAAGGCCTCGCTGATGACGCGGCCCGCGTCGATGCGGTTTGCACTCGCTTCCATGGTCTCCTCTCGTAGGTGTGGGCAGGTGGGGATTACCAGCCGGCGCGGATGGAAGGGCCTGAACGCCGCGGTCCAGGCGTCGATCCTGCAACCCGAATTGCATCGGTCACGAACGTTGATTGACACGGAGGGCGCAGCGCCCTAGTGTCCCGGCCGAGGGTGAACCTCAGGTCGAGCCTGATGGAAAACCACCCTCGATTGGGAGGGGCGCCCCCCTGGGGAGGAGCGGAGCGCCACAGGACAAACCATCCGAGTGATTTCAGGAGGTTGCTGTGGCTATACCGACCCCCAGCACTGAAGAGCAGGCTGCCGTACCCGCCCGGGCGATCCCGGACGGCGCCAGGCACCCGGGCCAGGGTCCTGATGATGAGTTCCTGGTCGCGCTCGCGAAGAACGGGCGGGCAGACGCGTACGACCAGCTGGTGCGGCGCTACCGCCGCTTCGTCCGCGTCAAGTCCTCGTCCTATTTCCTGCTCGGCGGCGACGCCGACGACCTGATGCAGGAGGGGATGCTCGGGCTGTTCAAGGCGATTCGCGACTACCGCCCCGAGCGCGAGTCGAGCTTCCGCGGTTTCGCGGAGCTCTGCATCACCCGCCAGATCATCACGGCCGTCAAGACCGCGACCCGCAACAAGCACACGGCCCTGAACCAGTACGTCTCGTTCAGCCAGACCCCGGCGGCGGCCGGCCCCGACTCCGACACGACCTTGGAGGAGGTGCTGCCCGGCCCGGACGTTCGCGACCCGGTCAACCAGGTGATCGCGGGCGAGGAGCTGGAGAGCCTCGTCTCATGCCTGACCAGCGTCCTCTCGGAGCTGGAGAGCCAGGTCCTCGCCTTCTACCTCGACGGGCACTCCTACGAGGTGATCGGCGAGCGGCTGGAGTGTGACACGAAGACGGTCGACAACGCCCTCCAGCGCGTCAAGCGCAAGGTCGGCATCCACCTCTCCTCGCGCGCGGTGAAGATCTAGTTTCGCGCGGCACGGCAGCGACGGCCGTCCCGCGAGGGGGCGGCCGTCGCGTTTTGATGACGTTGACGCGATCTGTCGCGGGCTGCGCGGCGTCCGCTCTCTAGCGGCGCCGGGCCCGGCGGCCGAGGCTGGAGCCGGCGACCGTCTTGACCAACTCCTTCGGCTCGATCTTCGCGATCAGCTGCTGGAGCTCGCGCCGCTCGCGGTCGTCGAGGTTCGTCGGCAGGCCCTTCGAGCTCTTCACGATCTCGACCAGCCGCCGCCGCTCCTTGTCGCTGAGCCGGTCGGCGAGGTGATTGCGAACGGCGACCAGCCCCTCGGCGATCGCGAGCAGCCAGGCGCCGCGCGCGAGCCATTTGCCACGGGCGGCGGGGCCCGAGACGGCGGCGCGAACTTGGTCCAGGGCGGGCATGCGGTCAGTCTAGATGTCCATCCCCGAATTGGACGCTCATTACGCTCGGCGTCGGCGCAGCACTACCGCGCCTCCTGCGATAGCCGCCACCACGGCTCCAGCCGCAATGAACCAGGGCGCGTCCGTGCCCGACCCTTTGGACGCGACCGGGTCTTGCTCAGAGCGCACGCGCAGCAAATTTCCCGGCTCGCTCGTGTTGACGACCAGGGAGCCCCGACGACCCGGGACACAAATACAGATGACAAACGCGTAGACCCCGGGCGTGACGCTTGGAACGCGAAATCGCAGTCGGTAATGCGCGACGGCCGACGACGCGGAGTTCTGCTTCGCCCAGCCCAGGAACACGTACGGTGGCGCCCGCGGAGGTTCTGCCGCCATCGGGCTGCATTCCGCCGTCCCCTCGCGACATTGTTGAGGCGTCGGTGCCCGTGCAAGGGGCACCAGCGATATCGGCAGCCGCGACCCGCATGGTCCTCCACAAGCGGCATCGACCTCCACGGACTGGCCGGGAGCGCCGGCAGTCGGACGGACTCCCGTTACTCCCACGTCCCCACCGGCCGGGCTCGCCGTAAGAAGCAGAGCTGAACCCACGCCTACACCGGTGAAGAACCGGCGCAACTGCCACGGGGGTGACATGGGCACATTGAAGCCGACTGCCAGTTCGAAACGCTTCCCTCCATGCAAAGGAGCACTCTGGGTGGAGAATCGCGGCGGTTGCGTGACAAATCCAGTTGGATGCGGCAGGGTCCTCTAGGCACAGTTGATTGCAGCTCCATGGGCCTGCCACCGCCGAGGAAGAGCACGCATCCGGTCGATGTCGGGCTACGTACGGAGGCGCACATCCTCTCCGAGTTGGTTCGACGCGGCTACAGCGTGTTGCTCCCTTCGGTGTGAACCAGCGCTATGACCTTGTTCTCGATCTGAGCGGGAAGTTTGTTCGAGCTCAATGCAAGACAGGGAGGTTGCGCAACGGCGTTGTCGCCTTTCGGACCGTAAGCATCAGGTCGAACACTCGCCGAAACTTCACGCGCGGCTATAGCGGGGAGGCCGATCTATTTCTCGTGTATTGCCCTGAGACCGGCCGGATCTATGCTGTGCCCGTCGACGAAGCGCCGGCGGGCCATGGCTACCTCCGGGTTGAACCAACTCAGAATGGCCAGGAAAGTGGCATCCACTGGGCGCATGAGTACGAGCTGCCCGGGTAGCTCAACTGGTGGAGCATCGGTTTTGTAAACCGGAGGCTGCGGGTTCGAGTCCCGCCCCGGGCTTATGCCGGACGATGTGAGGTGGCGCGATGCCGCGGCGGGGAGGAGCCTGTTGCTGCGGCCGGGGCTGGCGAGGGACCTCGCCGGAGTGCTGGCCGCCGAAGGCTGGACGGATTTCGAGCTGCTCTCGACCGAGCGCGCCCTGGCCGACGCACCGGGCCTCGCCGATGCCGCGGCACGAACGCATCTCGTCCCGTCCGGCCAGGTCCCGGAAGCCGCCGCCGCGATTCTCGACGACGTCGGCTCCCAGCGCCTCGTCGCGCTGGGCGGCGGGCGGGTGATCGACACGGCGAAGGCGATCGCGGCGGTCCGGGGCGGGGAGGTGGCGGCGGTGCCGACGACGCTGTCGGGCGCGGAGATGACGGCGATCCACCGGCTTCCGGCGGGCCATTCGGACCTGACCGGTGTCCGCCCCTCGCTGGTGCTCGCGGATCCCGAGCTGATGACGAGTGCCCCCGAGCCGCAGCTACGGGCCTCGGCGATGAACGCGCTCGCGCACGGTGCCGACTCCCTCTATACACCGCTCGCCGACGGGCTCTCCCGGGACACCGCGCTGAAGGGAGCGGGAATGATCGCCGCCGCCCTCGACGGCGACCGCGACCGGCGCGACCGCTCCGAGCTGGCGATGGGGGCGCTGCTCAGCGGCGCCGCGATCGACTCCGCCGGCCTCGCGCTCCACCACGTGCTCAGCCAGACGCTCGTTCGCGTCTGCGGCACACCCCACGCGGAGACCAACGCGGCGGTGCTGCCGGTGGTGATGGAGGTGATGGGCGGGCGAGCGCCCGACCAGATCGCCGCGCTGGGAGAGGCGATCGGCGCCGAGCCGGGCGCGATCCGCGCGCGGATCGAGCAGCTGGGCGGAGGGCGGCGGGGGCTCGCGGAGCTGGGCGCGGAGCGCGAGTGCGTCGAGCCGGCGATCGAGGCCGCGATGCTGCGGCCCGAGCTCAACCAGATGACCCCCGGCGAGGTGAGCGCGGCGGACCTGCGGGAGCTGATCAACGCCGCCTGGTGAGCGCCGAGGGCCCGGCAGCGCCCTGTAACTGGCCGGGCGCCCCCGTGTTGTCCATCTAGGCGATGGACGAGGAGAGGCTGCTCAGCTACCACCGCTTCACGCGGGAGCACGGGGTGAACTGGTTGATGTACGTGGTCGCGCGGCTGGTCCTGCAGCCGTTCCTCCTCGTCTACTTCCGCCTGTCGCGGATCGGCCGCGAGCACGCCAAGGTGCACGGGCCGCTGATCGTCGCCTCCAACCACCGCAGCTTCCTCGACCCGTTCGTGATCGGCGCCACCCTGCCCGGGCGCCGGCCCCTCCATTACGTCGCCAAGGTGGAGCTGTTCGAGCCGCGCTGGCAGGGCTGGATCCTGAACCGGCTCGGCGCCTACCCGGTGCGCCGCGGCCAGTCCGACGAGGAGACCCTGATCACCTCCCGCGGCGTGCTCGATCGCAGCGGCGCGATCTGCATCTTCCCGGAGGGCACCCGGATCCGCACCGGCTCGCTCGGCCGCCCCAAGCGCGGCTTCGGGCGGCTGGCGCTCGAGACGGGCGCCGCCGTGCTTCCGGTCGCCGTGCACGGGACAGAGCGGATCCGCGACGGCTGGCGAATCCGCCCGCGCAAGGTCAGGGTGCGCGCCGGCCGGGCCCTCACGTTCCCGCGAACGGACGATCCCTCGCCCCAGCTCGCGAACTCGGTCGGAGCCCGAATCTGGCCGGTGATCGAGCTTCAGTGGGAATGGCTCGGCGGCCTGCCGCCGCTCCGCAAGGCGGCGGTGATCGGCGCCGGGAGCTGGGGAACCGCCGTCGCCGTGCTGCTCGCGCGGGGCGGGCTCGAGGTCCAGCTCGGCTGCCGCACGGAGGAGCAGGCTGCGGAGATCGCAGAGAGGCGCACCAACGAGCGCTATCTGCCCGGCATCCAGCTACCGGACAGCATCCAGGTCAAGCGCGCCTCCGAGATCGAGCTGGCCGGGATGGACCTCGTCTGCCTCGGGGTCCCGTCGAAGGGCCTGCCCGCGGCGGTGGGGGCGATCGGCGACCGCGTCGGCCAGCGGACCGCGGTGCTGATGCTGAGCAAGGGCCTCGTCGCGCCGATGGGCGCCCTCCCCTCCGAGTACGTGGCCGAGCGGGTCCGCGCGCGGGCGATCGCCTGCCTGGGCGGGCCGGCCCACGCAAAGGAGGCCGTGTCCGGCACGGCCGCACTCGTGCTCGGCAGCGACGACGCCGACCTGCGCGCACAGCTCGGCGAGGTGTTCGACGAGGCCGGCCTGGTCTGCGAGCGGACCAGCGACGTCGCCGGCGTCGAGATGGCCGGCGTCGCCAAGAACGCCGCGGCGATGGCGGCTGCCGCCGCGGTTCCGCACGGGATGAACGCGGCGGGGATCGCGACCGCCGAGGTCTGGCGGGAGTGCATGGAGTACGCGCAGCTGCGCGGCGGCGGGATCGAGACCTTCTCGGGGCTGGCCGGGATCGGCGACCTGACGGCGACGATCCTCGCCCCCGGTTCGCGCAACCGCCGCGCCGGCGAGCTGCTCGGCCGGGGCACCCCCGTCGAGCAGATCCCCGCGATCATCGGCCAGGCCTCGGAAAGCCTCGACTCCGTGCCCCTGATCGCGACCACCCTGACGAACGCGGGCATCGACGCCCCTGGGATCGACGGGCTCGCGAGGCTGATGGCAGCCGAGATCTCGCCCGGCGAGTGGATGGCGGGTTTGCGCCGCGCGGAGCGGGCACGCAGGGAGGCGGCATGAGGAGGGGTAGCCTTGGTCCGTGGCTGACGGCGCGCAGACATCTGTCCCCGACGGCGCCGACAAGGCCGAGCTCGACCGCGCTTTCGAGCAGCTCTACCGCGACCACCTGCGTGACGTCTACTCCTACTCCTACTACCGGGTCGGCAACCACCACGACGCCGAGGACCTCACGGAGCAGGCATTTCTCCAGGCCTATCGTCACTTCGAGCGGGCCCGCCGGGAGTCGAACGGCCGCCCGCTTCGCCCGTGGCTCATCCGGATCGCGCACAACCTCGCCTCCAACTACCACCGCGACCGCGCCCGGCGCCCGCAGAAGGTGCTCGAGGAGACCGACCCGATCGCCGCGCCGCACGGGACCGAGCGGATCGTCGAGGGCCGTGAGGAGCTGCAGCGCGTCATCGAGAACCTGGAGCACCTGCCCGACGACCGGCGGGAGGCGCTGATCATGCGCTTCGCGCTCGGCATGGACAACCGCGAGATCGCCCGGGCCCTGGGGCGCACCGACGGCGCCACCAAGGTCCTGATCCACCGGGCGATCAAGCAGCTCGAACAGGAGCTGGGTGACGATGAATGAGCAGTCGCAACCCCAGGGCCCGCGCAGCGAGGTCGAGGAGCTGCTGCGCTCGGCGCTGCGGCCGATCGAGCCGCCCGAGAGCCTGCCCGATCGCGTCGAGGACACGCTCAGCGCGGTCACCGAGGCGGCCGCCGAGGAGCTCTCGGCCTGGGCCGAGGAGCTGTCGGATTCTGAGCTGAGGGCGCTTCGCGACCCACGCAACTGGGTGCGCCCGGCCGTCGCGGCCGCCGCGGGCGGGGTCGCCGGCGGGGCGCTCGTGCTGATCGAGCTGCGGCGGAGGCGCCGCCCCCACGGCGCCTCCGCGCTCGCCGAGTCCCTGCGGTCCCGGCTGCCCTGACCTAGGTCGAGGGGGCGACCGCGGGCACCTTGCGGCCGCTCGCGAGGCCGGCCAGGATCCCGGTGACGCCGAGGATCACGTGCAGCCAGTTGTCCTCGTTGTTGACCGGCACGAGGTCGATCAGGACCCCGTTCTCGGCGACGAAGCCGATTCCGTTGTCGCCGGTCGCGATGAACCCGAGGATCGCGAGCACGAGGTAGAGGGCGCCGACGAACAAGGCGGCGCTCCGCGCCGCTCCTCCGGCCGCCAGCAGCAGCAGCGCTCCGATCGCGATGTGAACGAGGTTGTGCCAGCCGTTGACGGCGAGGATCCCGAACACGTCGTCGGCCACGACCTCGTCGCCGGCCGCGAAGCTGGCTTCATAGAAGAAGCCGATGATCCCCGCGATCACGAGCACGCCGCCCACCAGCAGGCAGTAGAGGCGGGCGGGACTTGACGCTTCCATCCGTGGCACCTCCTTCGTGGGAGCCCCAGCTGATCCGTATCGCTGGGTCGGTCGTAGGCATTAGCGTGGGCGCGGACCAATTGGATCATGGGGCCCCCGGGTGAACAAGGCTGAGCTGCAACGGCTCGCCGACGAGGACCTGATGCCTCTGCTCGGGGCGAAGAACGCTGCGGCATTCGAGGTCTTCTACGATCGCCACGGTGGTGCCGCCTACTCGCTTGCTTACCGCATCGTCGGGGACCGCCAGGCGGCCGAGGACGTGACGCAGGAGGCGCTGCTCTCGATCTGGCGCAGCGGTGCCCGCTTCGACCGCGCCCGCGGCAGCGTTCGCGGGTGGACGCTCGGGATCGTGCGGAACCGCGCGATCGATCAACTGCGCCGCCATTCCGGCCGCGCGCCGAAGCTCGCCCTCGACTCGGCCGAGCAGCTGGAGAGCGAGCCCGCCGCCCAGCTGACCGAGGTGGAGGCGCTGCGGCGCGAGACCGCGCGCGAGGTCCGCGGGGCCCTCGACGAGCTGCCTGACGACCAGTCTCGTGTGATCCAGCTCGCTTTCTTCGGCGGCTTCAGCCACTCCGAGATCGCCGCGATGCTGAACGAGCCGCTCGGCACGATCAAGGGCAGGATGCGGCTGGGGATGGACAAGGTCAGGTCCGCGCTGGCGAAGGGGGTGGTGCAGCCATGAGCCACCCCAGCCGCGAGGACCTGACCGCGCACGCCCTCGGCGCCCTCGATTCCGCCGAGGAGCGGGAGGTCGCGGCCCACTGCGCCGAATGTGCGAGCTGCGAGCGCGAGCTGCGCTCGCTCGCACCCGCCGTCGGTGTGCTCGCCGAGTCGGTCGAGCAGCGCGAGCCGCCCCAGGGCCTGCGCGAGCGCCTGATGGCGGTCGTCAACGAGGAGGCCGCTGCGCCTGAGCCAGCTGCGTCCCGGGGGCGGTCGCGGCCGGCTCGCCTCCGCGGGCTGCTGCTGCTGCGCCCGGCGACAGGGCTGGCCGTGGCCGCCGTCGCGATCGCCGCCCTCGCCGGCTATCTCGTCGCGGGCGACGACGAAGGCGACAGGGCGACCACCGTCCCCGTGACCGCGGAGATGCCCGGCGCGGGCGGATCTCTCGTGGTTCAGGGTGACCAGGCGACGCTGCACGTGTACGGGTTGCCCCCGGTCTCGAAGGGCGGCGTCTACCAGGTATGGGTCGCGAAGGGCGGCGTGGCGACTCCCTCGGCGGCGTTCGTGCCGGACGACGATGGCACGGCGACGGCGGCCGTCCCCGAGGCTGCAGCCGGAGCCGAAGCCGTGGCGGTCACACGCGAGGCCCGCCCCGGCGCGACCCGGCCGACGCTGCCGTCGGTGCTGGACGCGACCCTCAACTGATCCGCCTCGCGTCGCCCGAGTGGCCGCGCGCCGTAGGCTGACGGGCCGCGATGGCTACCTGCTACCGGCACCCCAACCGCGAGACGGGCGTCTCGTGCTCGCACTGCGGGCGCCCGATCTGCCCTGAGTGCATGACCTCGACCCCGGTCGGGATGCGCTGCCCAGAGTGCGCCAACCAGCGGACGCGGGTCCGCACGGCGGCCTCGGTCGCCGCGGGCGTCGGCGCCGGGACCCCGATCGCGACCTTTGTGCTGATCGCGATCAACGCGATCGTTCTCCTGGCCGAGCTGATGAGCGGGGGCGGCTCCGGCTCGATCGGCGGAGGTGGGGACCTGATCGCCGACGGCGGGCTGTGCGCGAATGCGATCGGTGACGGCGGCATCTGCGGGATCGAGAACACGGCGATCGTCTCCGACGGCGGCGAGGTCTGGCGGATCGTCACCAGCGCCTTCCTGCACGCCGGCCCGTTCCACCTGCTCCTGAACATGTTCGCCCTCTACTTCCTCGGGAGCCTGCTCGAGCCCGCGATCGGGACGCCGCGCTTCCTCGGCATCTACTTCGCGGCGCTGCTCGCCGGCTCGCTCGGCGCCCTCCTCCTCTCGGATCCCGATCAGGTCACGGTCGGCGCGAGCGGCGCGATCTTCGGGCTGATGGGGGCGGCGTTCGTGATCGCCCGCCAGCGCGGCGTCGACCAGGTCGCCTCCCAGATCGGCCTGTTCGTCGTGCTCAACCTGGTCTTCACGTTCTCGATCCCGGGGATCTCGATCGGGGGCCACATCGGCGGGCTGATCGGCGGAGCCCTCGCCGCGCTCGCGGTCGCCTACGCCGAGCGGCGCGCCGGCGGCACGACCGCGAAGCTGATCGAGGTGGCGGGGATCCTCGCAATCGCCGTCGCCTCCGTCGCCGGAGCCCTGATCGTCGCCGGCGCCGAGAGCACCGGGCTGGCGGCCTAGCGGCGCTCGTCCTCGCCGCGCCCGCTGAGCACGCGGTCGACCCGGTCGACGGCGTCCCGCCCGAGCTCGAGGCCAAGCCGCAGCGCGCCCTTCGCGAGCCCGCGCCCCGTCCTCACGGCCTCGCCGGCCGCGGAAGCCGCCCTGCCGGCGACGTCGCCGGACAGATCCGGAACCGCGCCGGAGCGGCCGCCGGTCCGCTGGGAGCGGGCGGCCGTGGCGACCCGGTCGCGCTCGGCCTTCGGCACCCAGCCGGATGCGGCGGCGGAGCGGTCTCCGCTCGGGGCCGCGGCCTCGGCGGCGCGCCGGGACGCTTGCGGCTTCTCGGCCTCCGCGGGCGGCTCGGCGGCGCCCGTCGCGGCTGCAGCCGCGCGGCGCTCCGCCTCCGCCTTCAGGTCCTCGACCGAGCGCTTCACCAGCTGCTTGTGAACCCGGCGGGCGACGACACCCGGGAGCGGGATCTCGGGGTCGGCCCCGAGCTTGTAGGTGGCGCGCGTACGGTTCTCGCCGACCTGCTCGAAGGTGTAGATGCCGTCGACGTCGCGCATCCCGTTGCCCTCGACGAAGTCCCATTCGATCTGGGTCGGGCGCTCGTAGCCGTAGCGGAGCACGTAGTCGATCTTGCGCACCTTGGCGTCGACGAACAGCCTCACGTCGCGCCCGAGGCCGTCGCCGTGGCGGTCGATCACCTCGACCGAGTCGACCGCGTTCTGCCAGCCGGGGAAGCTCTCGTAGTCGACGATCGCGTCGAAGCAGACCTCGATCGGGGCTTCGATCTCGACCGAGTGCTCGGCCCAGCTCATCCCCACGCCTTGCTCCTAGCGCGTCGCGAGATAATGCGGGCGGACCTCCTCGAAGCTGACACCGTCGGGCGGCTCAACCCTATCCGGGTGGAGGAGGTGCGCGAGCAGCTCGGTCCCCTCCACCAACCGCGGGCCGGGACGGGAGAACGAGGCGGCGGCGTCCACCGCAATCACGCGCTCCGCGCCGAGGTCCGCGAGTTCCTCCCAGTGCCCGAGCGCCTCCTGCCTGGCCCGGGCCGAGTCCCAGCCGCACGGCATCGCGACGACGACCTCTGGCTTCGCTGCTCGCAGCTCCTCCCAGCCGGCGGTGCGCGACTTGGCACCGGCGGTCCCGATCGCGTCGGCGCCGCCGGCGATCGTGATCATCTCCGGGATCCAGTGGCCTCCGACGAAGGGCGGGTCGAGCCACTCGAGCGCCAGCACGCGCGGGGCAGGGGCGCCCGCCACCCTCTCCCGGACCGCGTCCAGACGAGAGTCGAGCCGCGCCCGCAGAGCGTTCGCCGCCTCGGCGGCGCCGGTCGCCTCACCGAGCCGCGGGAGGTCGGCGAGCACCTCGTCGAGGCTGCCGGGGTCGAGCGAGACAACCTCGGGCCGGGAGGGGAGTCGCGCCGCGACCGCGCGGACGTCGTCGGATGAGACCGCGCAGACCTCGCAGACCGCCTGCGTGGCGATCAGGTCCACGTCCAGCTCACGCAGCACCACCTCGTCGAGCTCGTAGAGGGCGCGCCCGGCGCCGACCGCTTCACGGACCGCCGCGTCGATCTGCCCCGCCGCGAGGCCCTCGGGAACGATGCTCCGGGTCAGGTGGGGGCGGGACGCCGCCTGGGGCGGGTAGTCGCATTCGTGGGTGACCGCGACCACCTGGTCATCGAGGCCGAGCGCGAATAGCATCTCCGTGGCGGAGGGGACGAGGCTGGCGATGCGCACCCCTCGAATATGTCAGGTCACTGCGGAAAGGGGAGGAAATGGCGACGCTGAGCGAAGAGGAGATCGGCGAGAGGCTGTCGGAGCTCGAGGGCTGGGAGAGGGAGGGGGAGGCGATCGTGAAGTCCTATGACCGGGGTGACTTCGTCGGCTCGGTCAAGTTCGTCGACTCGCTGGTCAATCCCGCCGAGGAGATGAACCATCACCCCGACCTGAGCATCTCGTGGAACGAGGTGCAGGTCTCGCTGAGCACCCACGCGGAGGGAGCCCTGACCGCCAACGACTTCGAGCTGGCGAGGAAGATCGACGCGCTTGCCTGATTGCTAGGCTGAGTCGGTCGCCAGTGTTCGACGACGACGACCCCTCGAGTACCGGTTCCCACCTCGGCTCAGCCCCGGCCGAGCGGGTTGAGGGCTGATCGCAATGGAGGCTCTGCTCCTTGTCCTCGTCGTCCTGTTGATCTTCGTCAACGGGATGTTCGTCGCTGCCGAGTTTGCCCTTGTCCGCTCGCGCCACTCGCGCATGCAGGAGCTTGCGGACGACGATGTCCGCGGCGCCCGGCTCGCGCTGCACCAGATGGACCATGTCGACGAGTACGTCGCCGCGTGCCAGGTCGGAATCACCCTGGCCTCGATCGCAATCGGGTTCCTCGGCGAGCCGGCGATCGCCAGCCTGCTCGAGCCCCTGATCGGCGACGTCTTCGGCCACGGCGTCGCAACCGCCCTC
>DATADX010000039.1:0-2895 GCA_036258315.1 Solirubrobacterales bacterium | reverse complement strand
GTCCTCCAGCTCGAGCGAACGCTCGACCGCGAGCCAGGTGATGGCCCGGTACATGGCGCCCGTGTCCAGATACCGGAACCCGAGCCGCTCGGCGAGCCGGCGCGCAACGGTGCTCTTTCCGGCTCCGGCGGGCCCGTCGATGGCAACGATCATCGCTGGGTCACCGAGTCGAGCAGGTCGAAGAATCCGGGGAAGCTTACAGCGACGCTTTCCGCGCCCTCGATGCGGCTGCCTTCGCGCGAGACCAGCCCGCCGATCGCCCCGAGCATCGCAATCCGATGATCGCCGGCAGCCTCAACCACACCCCCACCCTTAGGGCGGGTTGGGACCCCCCTCACCCTGAAGCCATCATCGCTCGGCGTGATGCGCACGCCAAGGGCGCGGAGCGCAGTTGTCACAGTTTCGATCCGGTCCGTTTCCTTTGCGCGCAGCTCCCGGGCGCCGCGGACGATGCTCTCCCCCCGCGCCATCCCTGCGGCCAGCGCAAAGAGCGGCAGCTCGTCGATCAGCGCCGGCACCTCCCGCGTGCGGACGGTCGTCGCCACCAGCTCCGCCGGCCGTACCTCGAGATCCGCGACCGGCTCGCCGCCGACCGTGCGCCGATTGAAGACCGCGATGTTGGCGCGCATCCGCTCGAGCACGTCGAGGAACGCCGCCCGCAACGGGTTGACGTTGACGCCCTCCACCACCAGCTCCGAGCCGTGGAGCAGCGTCGCGGCGAGGATGAACGGAGCCGCCGAGGAGAAGTCGCCCGCGATGTCGAGCGAAAACCGCGGCAGGCGCTCCACCGCCGACACCGAAACGTCCGCGCCCCGCCGCACAACCCCGACCCCGAGCTCGCGCAGCAGCCGCTCGGTGTGGTCACGCGTCGGCACACGCTCGACCACGGTCGTCGGGCCACCCTCCGCGAAGAGCCCGGCGAGCAGCACCGCCGACTTCACCTGCGCGCTCGCGACCGGCAGCTCGTACCGGATCGCCGACAACCGTCCCCCCTCGACCAGCACCGGCGCGCCGCCGTTCGTCGTCTCGACCCGCGCACCCAACTCCCGGAGCGGCTCCGCCACCCGTTCGTGCGGTCGCCGGGACAGCGACTCGTCGCCGCTCAGGACGAACCGTCCTTCCTGTCCCGCCAGGATGCCCGAGGCGAGCCGCAGGACCGTCCCGGCGTTTCCGCAGTCGAGCGGCTCATCCGGCTGCCGCAGGCCGCGCAGCCCGACCCCCCGCACCCGCACGGTCTCGCCGCCCTCGTCTTCGACCTCGACGCCGAGCTGGCGCACGACGGAGATCGCCGCCTCGGTGTCCGCCGCCCGCCCGAAGCCGTGGATCTCGCTCTCGCCGTCCGTCAGCCCGCCGAGCAGGATGGCCCGCTGCGAGATCCCCTTCACCCCGGGAACCGCGATCGCGCCGTCGATCGCCGCCGCCGGCTCGATCTTCATTCGTCGAGCGCCGGCGCCACGACGACGCCGTAGCCCTGAGCCTCCAGCAGCGCCGCCGCCCGCTGCGCCTCGTCCTGGCCCGCGACGAGCACGGCCAGCGTGCCGCCCCGCTCCGGCGAGTGGTGCTGGAGCTCGAAGTCCTCGATGTTGATCCGCTCGGCGCCGAGCGCCTGCGTGATGCCCGCGAGCACCCCCGGCCGGTCGGGAACGTGAACGCGCAGCCTGTGCAGCTCACCCGGATCGCCGTAGGCCTCGGTGATCATCCCCCGCCGGTTCAGCGCCGCCTCGCCGATCCAGCGGGCGAGGAACCCGGCGTCGCCGGACTGGAGCGCCGCCTCGACCTGTTCAAGCCCGCGGCGGTGCTCGGCCAGGGTCGCCCGCAGCGAGTCGGCGTTCTCGAGGTAGATGTCGACCCAGATCCGCGGGTTTGCGCCGGCCACGCGGGTCATGTCCCGAAGCGAGCCGCCCGCGGACGTGAGCGGCTCGTGGCCGTCGATCCGCGTCGCTCCGGCCTGGTTGACGAGGACGTTCGCGATCACGTGCGGCAGGTGGCTCGTCAGCGCGACGAGCCGATCGTGGGCGCCCGGATCGACCGCGACCGGTGTCGCGCCTAATTCGGCGACGAATCCGTGCACCAGGCGATACCGCTCCGGGTCGCTCTGCGCGAGCGGCGACAGGAACCACGTCGCGCCCTCGAACAGGTCGGCGCTCGCATGCTCGGGCCCGCGCGCCTCCGACCCGCAGACGGGGTGCCCCCCGATGAACCGCGGCGATCCTTGCGCGGCCGCGCAGACCGCCGACTTCGTCGAGCCGACGTCGGTGACCGTACAGCGGTCGTCGCTCGCCTCGAGCACGGTCCGCACCTGCGCGGCAAGCTCGCCGACGGGAACAGCTACGACGGCGAGCTCGGCGCCGGCCAGCGCCTCGCGCAGCGTCGCGGCGACCTCGTCGACGGCCCCGACCTCCTGCGCCAGCGCGGCCGTCGCCTGGACCTGGTCGAACCCTGCCACCGTCGCACCGCCGCGCTTCGCCGCCAGGCCGACCGAGGCGCCGATCAGCCCGGTGCCGATCACCGCAACCCGCACAGGCCTACCCGATCTGCTTGCCCATCAGGGCGACGAGCCCACCGACCTCGCGAGCAAACTCCGCGAACTCGTCGGTCGGCAGCTGCTGCGGCCCGTCACAGAGCGCCTCCTCGGGCCGCGGGTGCGCCTCGACGATGATCCCGTCGGCGCCCACGGCGACCGCCGCCCGTGCCAGGGGCAGCACGAGCGCTCGCCGCCCCGCCGCATGCGAGGGATCGACGATCACCGGCAGGTGCGTCTCCTCCTTCAGCACTGCCACCGAACCGAGATCGAGCGTGTATCGAAGCGACGACTCGAAAGTCTTGATCCCGCGCTCGCAGAGGATGATCCGCTCGTTGCCTTCCTTGGCAACGTACTCGGCCGCCATCAGCAGC